>NZ_JASHHD010000005.1:0-104138 GCF_047459985.1 Streptococcus mitis | reverse complement strand
AAAGGGTAAGATGTTTATGTTTTGTCATAGTAGACCTCATTTCTAACTCAAACGTCTCATACTTAATTCCACCATAAAAATCCGTTTTAGACTAACTTCCACTTTGGTCAGACAAGTGGAAGTTACTTTGAGAAGTTATCACATTCGAAAAAGCCAGAAACATTTGCCTAGAGCTATTGACAAAAGTGAAAGAATCAGATAGAATAGTAAAGTATGTTTAGTAACTGATCACATTATAGCCGGCTAAACGAATACAAAATCTATGAGGAGGTATTCATCGTGAAACGTACTTATCAACCAAGTAAACTTCGTCGTGCGCGCAAACACGGATTCCGTAACCGTATGTCAACTAAAAACGGTCGTCGCGTATTGGCAGCTCGTCGTCGTAAAGGACGCAAAGTTTTGGCTGCATAATCCAAACAAACCATATCAAAAATCAGTAGGAACTCGAGTCTACTGATTTTTATTTTTGTAAAAAAGTACAAAAAGCTTTATGTTTTTGCTTGAATAGTGTATAATATTTCACATACTGTAAAATTGGAGAATAATCATGAAGAAATCAAAAGTTATGCTTTTTGGAGCTATGGCTTTGACAGCAGGTCTAGCTTTAGCAGCGTGTGGATCATCTCAATCAAGTAATGCAGACAAGACTTACTCTTATATCTTTGTCAATAACCCAGATACCTTGGATTATATTACCTCTACACGAGACTCTACATCTAGTATCACAACCAACTTGATTGATGGTTTGTTGGAAAATGACCAGTATGGCAATCTCATCCCATCTATGGCTGAGTCATGGACAGTGTCAAAAGATGGTTTGACCTACACTTATAAGATCCGTCAGGGAGCTAAATGGTACACTTCTGAAGGAGAAGAGTATGCGGACGTAACAGCTCATGACTTTGTTACTGGTCTCAAGTATGCGGCTGATAAAAAGGCTGAAAACTTGTACTTGGTACAAGACTCTATCAAGGGGCTAGCAGACTATGTTGAAGGGAAATCATCTGATTTTGGAACTGTTGGTGTTAAGGCGGTGGATGATTACACACTACAATACACCCTCAATCAACCAGAGACTTATTGGAACTCTAAAACAACAGCAAGTATCCTTAGTCCGGTAAACGAAGCCTTCTTGAAGTCTAAGGGAGATGACTTTGGAAGTGTGACGCCATCAAGTATCTTGTCAAATGGTCCTTACTTGTTTAAGTCCTTCACATCCAAATCTTTGATTGAATTTGATAAAAACCCTAACTATTGGGATAAGGACAATGTCAAAATCGAGAAAGTGAAGCTCTCTTTCTTTGACGGTTCTGACCAAGATAGTCTTGCAAGAGGATTTTTGGAAGGCAACTACACAGACGGACGTATCTTCCCAACAAGTTCAGTATTTGCTGAACTCAAGAAGGGAAATGAGGACAAGATTACCTATACACCACAAAACTCAGTTACTTTCTACTATCTTTTCAACGTTAATCGTCAAAGCTACAAGCAGACTATGAAACAGTCTGATAAGGAAAAGACAGATTCACGTGCAGCTATGCAAAATAAGGATTTCCGTCAGGCTATCAACTTTGCCTTTGACCGCCATGCCTATGCAGCGCAGACAAATGGTGAAGATGGAGCAGACCGTATTTTGCGTAACACGGTTACACCAAGTAACTTTGTTCAAGTTGGTGATAAGAACTTTGGTGACATTGTCAATGAGAAAATTGTCAACTACGGTAAAGATTGGGCAAATATCAACCTAAACGATGGTAAGCAAGCTTTCTTGAATCCTGAAAAGGCCAAAGAGAAGTTTGCGAAGGCCAAAGAAAGTCTGCAAGCTCAGGGAGTAACCTTCCCAATTCATTTGGATATGCCAGTTGACCAGACTGCTAAGTTAGATGTGCAACAGGCTGGCTCTTTCAAACAAACTGTGGAAGAAACTCTTGGTAAGGATAATGTAGTCATCGATGTTATCCAACTTTCTCCAGATGAAAAAGACCAAGCAACCTACTTTGCAGATACAGCAGAACAAAAAGACTACGATATTGACGTCTCAGGATGGGGTGGAGACTATTCAGATCCTAAGACTTACCTAGCTATCCTTGATCCAGAGACAGGTTCTCAGTTGAAAAACATGGGCTTGTCTGAAGGAAAAGATAAGGAAGTTAAGGACAAGATTGGTCTTTCTGACTATAAGAAACTATTGGATCAGGCAGATGCGGAAATCACAGATACTCAAGCTCGCTATGAAAAATATGCTGAAGCCCAAGCTTGGTTGACAGATAGCGCCCTCTTCCTACCAGTTCAAAGTGGTGGAGCCAACCCAATTTTCCGAAAGACTGTACCATTTACAGGACCATTCTCATTTGTAGGACATAAGGGTAATTCGGATAACTACAAATATGTTGAATTGCAAAAAGAGCCAGTAACTGCTAAACAGTACCAAGAACTCTATGAAAAATGGCTAAAAGAAAAAGCTGAGTCAAATAAAAAAGCTCAGGAAGATTTAGCTAACCACATTCAATAATGTTCCTAGTCATGCTTTTCAGTTAATACTCTTCGAAAATCTCTTCAAACCACGTCAACGTCGCCTTGCCGTAGGTATGGTTACTGACTTCGTCAGTTCTATCTACAACCTCAAAGCAGTGCTTTGAGCAACCTGCGGCTAGTTTCCTAGTTTGCTCTTTGATTTTCATTGAGTATAAGCATAGTGACTGGATTCAGAAAAAAGCCTTACCAGACGATTATTGGTTCTGGTAGGGCCTTTTCTTTATTCTTTTAAGTGATAAGAGTAGCTAGCGACAACGACGTCTTGGTGCCAACGAAGAGCGTATTTGAGTTTGAGACTCATCTGATTGTGTAGGATATTTTGCCAAGGTTTATTAGGGATAAACTGAGGGACGAGGACAGTGACTGTATAGTTCTTTTTCTGAGCTTCCTCGGAAATCCGTTTGACATACTTGACAGTAGGGGTGATGATGTCGCGGTAGCTGGTCTTGATGTTTTTTAGAGTAATGGTTGGGAAGTAATCGGCAAATTCTTGGAGAATTTCTTGATCTTTTTCTGCTGTCTCCTTGGTAGAAATATGCATAGCTAGGACTTCGTCACCGATACTTTGAGCGTAGTTAATGGCTCCGACGCTGACTCGGGTGACATTTCCTACTAGGACCAGAACCAGATTGCCGTCGTAAGTACGTTTTTCGATTCCTTCATAGAGTCGCAGTTGTTGGGCTACTTTTTGGTAGTGACTGTGAATTGCCAAGAAGAGTAGGGTGAGTACGAGAATAATCGGGAAGAAAGGCCAGATATCACTGAGACGGAAAAAGAGCAGGATTAGTACAATCGCATAGCAAATGATTGCCCCAATGATATTAGCAAGAGCAGGTTTTAAGAAGTTGGCCCCTTTTTCCTTTTTCCAATGACGAATCATCCCAGTCTGAGATAGGGCGAAGGGAACGAAGACCCCGATAGTATAAAGAGGAATCAAGCGTTCGGTATTGCCATTAAAAATGAGAAGAAGAATCATAGCCCCAAAAGCCAGAGTTAAAATTCCATTGGAGTAGCCTAGGCGGTCTCCTTTTTCCATAAAGAGATGGGGCATGTATTTGTTTTTAGCCATATTGTAAGCCAGCATAGGGAAGGCCGAAAAGCCAGTATTTGCAGCTACGACCAAAATCAAGGCTGTAGAGAATTGGAAGATATAATACCCAAGGTGGCCTAAGAAGGAAGTGCCAAGGATGCCTTGAGCCATCTGTGAAAGAATAGTTTCTCCGTGTTGAGGCATAATCCCCATCCAGTAGTTTAGGAAGGTGATACCAGCAAAAAGAAAACCTAAAATCAGTGACATAATGGTCAAGGTTTGAGCGGCATTCTTTTCTTTTGGAGCCTTGAAAAAGGGAACAGCATTTGAAATAGCTTCAACCCCTGTCAGAGAGGCAGATCCGCTGGTAAAAGCTCTTAGGATGAGAACGATAGACAGACTCGGAACAGCATGCCCAATAGGTGAAGTTGCCTGATAGCTGAGAGAACCAGTTACTAGTTGAAAGATTCCATAGAGCAAGAGAAAGACAGTGCTGATGATAAAGAGATAGACAGGAATCATCAGTGAACTGGCAGATTCTTTTAAGCCCCGTAAGTTCAAGAGCATGAGCAAGCAAACCAGAAAAATGGAGATGTGGAGGTTGTAAGGGTGAAGAGCAGGAAGAGCTGCTGTGATAGCGTCAGCTCCAGATGCAACGGATACCGCTACGGTCAACATATAGTCAACCAGAAGACTACCTCCAGCTATTAAGCCAAGTTCGGGAGATAGATTTTCTCGAGTAACCATATATGCCCCTCCCCCTTGAGGATAGGCATGGATGATTTGACGGTAGGAAACGGTCAGGCTAGCTAGAAGCAGGAGGACAAAGAGGCCGATAGGAAGGCTCCACCATATAGCTAGAGGAGAGAGACTAGCCAAGACGAGGACTACTTGCTCAGGCCCATAGGCGATGGAGGACAGAGCGTCGCTTGACAACATGGCTAGTGCCTGCATTTTTCCCAGTAATCCCCCTTCGCCTTCAGTTAAGGACTTAAGAGGACGACCGATAAAGGTATATTTTAATTTTGTAAGCATTTTCTTTCCTTTTCTGAAAATTTCAACAAGGGTTATTATACTGCTTTGGAAAAATAGCGTCAAGAGACGACAATGGATTTTCGAATATTTTGTACAGATGAGGAGAGAGTGCAGTTTTTTGGTATAATAGAAGATAGAAAACGAGGTTAGAAGAGATGATTTTTGATACACATACACACTTGAATGTAGAAGAATTTGCAGGTCGTGAGGCAGAAGAAGTTGCCTTAGCTGCTGAGATGGGTGTGACACAGATGAATATTGTTGGTTTTGATAAACCGACCATTGAGCGTGCCTTGGAGTTGGTAGATGAGTATGACCAACTTTACGCGACTATTGGTTGGCATCCGACAGAGGCAGGAACCTACACAGAGGAAGTTGAGAATTACCTGCTAGAAAAACTAAAACATCCAAAAGTTATTGCCTTGGGTGAGATTGGTTTGGACTATCACTGGATGACAGCGCCTAAAGAAGTGCAGGAGCAAGTTTTCCGTCGCCAGATTCAGTTATCTAAGGGCTTGGATTTGCCATTTGTTGTCCATACCCGTGATGCGCTGGAAGATACCTATGAGATTATCAAGAGCGAGGGAGTTGGTCCTCGTGGTGGCATCATGCATTCATTCTCAGGTTCTTTAGAGTGGGCTGAGAAGTTTGTGGAGCTTGGGATGACTATTTCCTTTTCTGGAGTGGTGACCTTCAAGAAGGCGACAGATATTCAGGAAGCAGCTAAAGAGTTACCTTTGGATAAGATTTTGGTAGAGACGGATGCACCTTATTTAGCCCCGGTACCCAAGCGTGGGCGTGAAAATAAGACAGCTTACACGCGCTATGTAGTAGACTTTATTGCGGACTTGCGTGGCATGACGACAGAAGAATTGGCAGCTGTGACAAGTGCTAATGCAGAACGAATCTTTGGATTGGAAAGTAAATCATGAAAGAGAAAATTTCCCAAGTCATCGTAGTCGAAGGGCGTGATGATACGGCTAATTTAAAACGCTACTTTGATGTTGAGACCTATGAGACTCGTGGATCGGCTATCAATGAACAAGATCTTGAACGAATTCAACGTCTACATGAACGTTATGGGGTGATTGTTTTTACTGATCCTGATTTTAATGGGGAACGAATTCGTCGGATGATTATGACTACCATTCCGACAGTTCAACACGCCTTTCTCAAACGTGATGAAGCAGTTCCTAAGTCCAAGACCAAGGGACGTTCCCTGGGAATTGAGCATGCCAGCTATGAAGATCTGAAAACGGCTCTAGCTCAGGTGACAGAACAATTTGAACATGAGAGTCAGTTTGACATTAGTCGTAGCGACTTGATTCGCCTTGGTTTTCTAGCAGGATCAGATAGCCGAAAACGCAGAGAATATCTAGGAGAAAGCCTTCGTATCGGCTATTCCAACGGAAAGCAATTCCTTAAACGCCTAGAGTTGTTTGGGGTTACCTTGGCAGAAGTGGAAGAAGTTATGGAAAGTTATGAGTAGGCGTGAATGTAGTCTATAAAATCACCTGAGTTTCAAAGTGTTTTTTTCGAATAAGGTATAAGAGGAGGTGTAGAATGTCAATTGGTCAAAAAATAAAAGAGACTCGGATAGAAAAAGGAATTAGTCGTCCAGATTTTTGTGGAGATGAGCAAGAACTGACGGTTCGTCAACTAGCCCGAATCGAAAGTGGCGCTTCGCAGCCAAGTCTTCCTAAGTTAGACTATATTGCTCGCCGTTTAGGAGTTCCGGCTTATAGTCTTATGCCAGACTTTACAGCCCTTCCTTCTGGTTACTTGGAGCTGAAATACCAGATTTTACGTGAACCAATCTATGGTAAAGAAGAGGAATATGATAAGAAGGAAGCATGCTTGGAAGAAATAGAGAATTTATTTTATGAGCAACTTCCTAGTGAGGAAAAAGTATGGTTTGATGCTACTAGAGCAACGATAGATGTTATTCGAAGCGGACGATCGGAATATGGGGAAACCGTGCTGGACGACTATTTTAAAATAATTTATGATAAGGAATTGTTTTTGATAAATGAATTAGAGGTTATAAATTTGTATTTTGCTACGGTGCTTACAAAAATAAAACAAGGTCACAATCAGAATTTAGAAATTGACAGAATTCATTCGTTTTTATTTCGTTTGACAAATCACGTAGAATTAATTGCACCAGAATATCTTTTTGCGTTAAGTAATACTTTGTTTTCAGGTCTAGCCTGCTTGGATAATTTATCGTCTTATGATTCGCTATCAACTTATATATCTAGCCTTAATCAGATAATGGAAAAGACACAAGATTTTCAAAAAAACCAATAGTATTAATGTTGGAGTGGAAATTATCTCTGATAATAAAGAAAGATTATGTCTCTGCTGAACAGTTCTATCAAAAATCAAAGATATTTGCTGATATAATAGAGAATTCTTATTTAGTTACCATGTTGGAAAAACAATGGCAAGAAGATTTAAAAAAATATTTATAAAAATAGTGGAATAATGACAAAAATGTCACTGTGGATATGGCAAAACAGTTCTAAAGTTCGTCTTTAGAGCTGTTTTTTTAGATATAAGATAGAAATAAAGCGAAATAGTAAGGTTTTAAGGACATTGATGTCATTGGTGTTTATTGATATAAGTTTTATAATAGATGACATAGAAATAAGGAGGAAATGATGAAACGTTTTTTTATTTTGATTTCAATGGTCTTGGTATCACTTTATATGGTGATAACTTCCGTTGACCATCGAGAAGAGATTTTATTTGGTAACTATTCCTCTGTTGATGTGACAGGAATGGTAATAAATCAACCAGTAGCTAGTCGCGAAGAGGTGACAGAGGCTTTGAGTCACTTGGCAGTAGAGCACAAAAGTCTCATCGCCCGTCGGATTGTTGAGCCAAATGAAGCTGGAGAAACACGCTTTACCTATGCCACTTATGGTCAGGGAGAGCTTCCAGAAGGTCTGACCATTTCCTCCAAGGAGAGTGCAGAAACGAGTGATTTATTAGGTTCTTACTTGATTGTGTCAGGAAGTTTGGATGGAGTGAGCTTACAGACCACCTTGAAAGAACTTGGTTATCAAGGCTTTGTTTCGAATGGAGAAGATCCATTTTCGATAGTCTTACTATTGGCGGCCACCCCTATGGTGCTACTGAGTTTAGCTATTTTTCTGCTGACCTTTATGAGTTTGACTCTGATTTATCGGATCAAGTCCCTTCGTCAAGCAGGGATTCGCTTAATAGCTGGTGAGAGCTTGTTTGGGGTTGCTCTCAGACCGGTGTTAGAAGATGTGAGACAGCTTATTTTCTCGGTACTGGTATCCAGTCTTTTGGGCTTTGGGATTCTCTGGTATCAAGGTGCCTTGTTTATGTCGATGGTGCAACTTGTCATTATTGGTCTTCTGCTTTATGGATTATCTTTGGTAGGGATTTCCATCTTGCTAAGTGTCGTCTATCTATTCGGTTTGCAGGAAAATGGCCTGATGGACTTATTGAAAGGGAAACTCCCTCTCAAACGAATGATGGCATTGATGATGGTGGGGCAACTCTTAGCCGTACTGGTGGTCGGATCGAGTGCGACTGCTCTCCTCCCCCACTACCGTGAGATGCAGGAGATGGAGAGAGCTAGCGACAAGTGGAGCCAGTCCTCAGACCGTTACCGCCTCTCATTTGGATGGTCTAGTGCATTTGCCGATGAAGAAGGGATGCGTAAGGATAATCGCGAGTGGCAGACATTTACTGAAGAACGATTAGCCCATACAGACTCTCTTTACATTATGAGCAATGTTGACAATTTCTCAAATGGAGCAGAAGTGGATCTAGATGGCAATCGTCTCAATGACTACACACCTGCAGGGAATGTCATCTATGTCTCACCGCGCTATCTAATAGAAGAAAAGATTACTGTTTCTTCAGAGTTTATGGACAAGATGCAAAACCTGTCTGAGGGAGAGTTTGGGCTGATCTTGCCTGAGAGTTTGCGAGAGCAGTCTTTCTACTATCAAAATCTCTTTGCGGCATATTTGCAAGGGTTTTCATCGGTCTCGTTTGAGGAGGCAAGCCAGAAAGCCTATAGTCCAAAGATTACAATGGCTTTTACAGAAACAGGACAGGAACGCTTTCTCTATAACGATGGATACAAAACGACCCGTCAATATCTAAAAGATCCGATTATTGTAGTCCTAACGCCACAAGCTACTGGAACAGGTCCTGTTGCAGGGATGTTATGGGGAACTACTGCTAACAGTTCCTTGAAATTAGATCAATATCAAGACAGTATCATAGCTTTAAAAGAGCAAGGTATGTATCACAAGGTCTCTTACTTGATAAAGAGCCAGCTGTTTTTTGCCAAGGTGCTAAATGACAAACGCATGGAGTTCTACTCTCTCCTTATTGGGACAATTTTAACTCTGTCTACGGCAATTTTGTTATTTGATTCCATGAACCTTCTCTATTTTGAGCAGTTCAGACGGGAGATCATGATTAAACGCCTCTCTGGTATGACAATCCATGAGCTTCATGGTAAGTATTTACTGGGGCAAGGTGGAGTTCTATTGCTTGGCCTAATCCTATCTAGTCTTTTGACGGGAGATGGCTTGCTTAGCGCTCTTGTTGTAGCTTTGTTTGCTCTTAATGCCTTGTTGATTTTAGTAAGACAGGATAAAAAAGAAGAGGCTGGCAGTATGGCCGTATTGAAAGGAAAATAAGATGATTGACATTCAAGGATTGGAAAAGAAATTTAATGACCGAGAGATTTTTTCTGGTTTGAATCTTAAACTGGAGAAGGGCAAGGTTTATGCCTTAATCGGAAAGAGTGGGAGCGGAAAGACAACCCTACTTAATATTTTAGGAAAGTTAGAAAAGATTGATGGAGGACGAGTTCTCTATCAAGGGAAAGATTTAAAAACCATTTCTACTCGAGAGTATTTTCGAGACCAGATGGGTTATCTCTTTCAAAATTTTGGCCTCTTAGAAAACCAATCTATCAAAGAAAACTTAGATTTGGGTTTTGTTGGGCAAAAAGTTTCAAAAGCAGAACGTTTGGAAAGGCAAGTGGAGGCTTTAGAGAAGGTTAATCTAGGGTATTTGGATTTAGAACAAAAAATTTATACTTTATCAGGAGGAGAGGCTCAGCGAGTTGCTCTTGCCAAGACCATTTTGAAAAATCCACCCTTAATTTTGGCAGATGAACCAACAGCAGCCCTTGATCCTGAAAATTCAGAGGAGGTTATGAATCTCTTGGTGGATTTGAAAGATGAAAACCGCATTATCATCATTGCGACCCATAATCCCTTGGTTTGGAACAAGGCAGATGAAATTATTGATATGAGGGATCTTGCTCATGTGTGAAAAAATTCGTATCCGCAGGGTGCTTGACTATCCTAGTGTTAGAGGTGGTTTAGAAGACATCCTCATCATGGAAAATATGACCAATCATCTCCTTTTGGTTCAAATCCGAGTGAATGGGTATTTGCTTGATTTTGCTAGCATTGAAGGGCAAAGGCAAAAGCATTATCGTTTGAAAAATTTACCTCAAACGGTTGAACTGACAGTGGACGATGTGGAGGAGGATGTAGATTTGACCCTACCTGAAAATCGAAGTTATCAAGAAGCTGATTTTTTCGAACGTATGTTTCAGGAGAATCAGTAAGTCAGCATTTAAAGATTGCCAAGCACTATCTTCCTTCATGAGGGAAGATAGTTTTTTAGTGTGATTTTCACCCCAAAATACCAAGGGAATATGATACAATAGAAGTAATCATATACTGGTTAACAGGAGATAAAAGGCTACTTGATAGTAAAACTTAGTCAAGAGTATTGACAACATTATTTCTTGCCTAAACTACTATGGAGTAGTAATAACAAGGAGAAAAAAATGGGCATCTTTGACTATTTGAAAAAGACCGAAGCGGAAGAAGAGTCTAAAAGCAATGCATGTGTGGGAGTTTTAGACTTTCTCCCTATGAAGGAAACGAATCAATTATTGATTGTTGGGAGTTTAGAAGGGACTCTCAAGGTTGGGGATCAGTTGCAGTTTTGCAATCCTGACCAAGGAATGGACGCTCTTGGTACTGTAGAGGTTAAAAAACTTAGTAGTCAAAACAAAGATGCAGATAGTCTAACGGATGAAGTTCTTGCGCATCTAGTGGTTGATAGGAATCCTTCTTTGGATAAATTGAAAAAGGGAAGTGTGCTCTTTAGTTCAGGTGTTGATGAAGAGCAAATATTATCTAGCTACTCAGATGCTCTGTATCGTGCTTTTGTAGCCATCCAAGAGGGTCAGTTGACCAATGAAGACTATTTGGCAGCTAGCCTTGATGATAGTGTAGAGATTTTACGTCTCTTTTTATGGAAATGCCGTCAAAATCAGGAGACTGAAAGCGAAGAAAGTTATCAAGCCAACACTCGCAAGTTGGAACGTCTAGCGGAAATCGTCAAAGACAAGTTGTTAGTAGCAGATTCTGTTTATGCAGTGTATTCGGAAAAAACGGGTGAACCTTACCTCTTTTCAACTACTTATGACAGAGGTGAGGAAGGATATCTGTGTACTGATCCTATGATCATGCTTTTGACCCCATCTTGGTATCGCCAATTCAAGGAAACCATTGACAGTCGACCAAATTCAGTCGTAAAACTGATTGAAAATACGGAAGATAAAAAAGGGATTGAAAATTTCCTTGGGACAGCCTTTTACTTAAATGGTGCCCTGGGAGCAATCTTTAATTCCAAGGAAGTCAGCATCAGTGCCTCAGCCTTGGTTCAAAAACCAGATTTTTCTGATTTGCCAGAAATACAAGTGCCTGTCATGAATCCTGACCTAGTGAGATGGATGCTCTTGATGGGGCAGATGGATCAATCGACTACAGAAGAGCAAGAACTAGTTTATGGGCTTTACTACAAGTTCTTCTCTATGGCTATGCCTAAAGCCAAGTTCTTGCTTCCATTAGATGCTACTTCAGGATTCCCCGATAATACTCAAGGAGCCAATTCCTTTGTCTTGAAAGAAGACGCTCGATTCAGCATTCCAGTCAGAGAAGGAAAAGATGGACGAAATTCCGTCCCAGTCTTTACCGATTGGAAACGTCTGAGAATGGTCTTTGATGAAAAGTGGAATGGCATGATTGAAGAAGCAGGAGGCATGATTGAAGGCTTTGACTATGCAATAAACCCAACTGAATACTATGAAGCAGGTGCTTATGTTAGTCTAACAGCTTTCAAAGAAATGCAAGAGCTCAGTTAGGAACTAGAAGGCAGAGCTAAAGATTAGAGAGTTTCTTTACATTAGGAAACTATATAGTTTTATCTACATCCTACTTGAACCACTAACCTTTTTCAAAGATTGTGAAAGGAAACGATATGGCAAATAGAAGTTATATTTACTTAAAAAACGGAGATGAAGCTCGTATCTTAACAGCAGGCATCTACACGATCCCCTATTTTTGGCAATTGTTTTGGAATGAAGAAGATTTAAGAACTCCCATTTCTCTCTGGAAAACAGCAGAAAAACTCGAAGAAGATGAAGAGCAAGCAGAAAAGTTTTACCAAGAGCAGAATTTAGATATCTTACTTCCTATTGCAAAATTCCAGCAGAATGCTCTTCAAAACCGCTCTTTTTTAGAAGAGAATGCCCCGCGCAAGCCTTGCAACTCTATGATGACTTTGTTCGTTATATTCTTGCAAATGTCAAAGACGGTGATGTGCTTGGATTTGATCTTTTGGATGTAGTTTTTATGGACCAAGTGTCTGTAGTCGCTGATAAACTGTTAAAAAATATCCGAGCTATTCAGGAAAATCAACCAAAAGATTTGGATTTTTCTCTAAAGGATAAGAACTTAATTGGCCTTGCTATGGGTTTCCCTGATTATTATGCTTCAGAATTATTACCAGATGACAATATTCTAGATTCGGTTGCCTATCAGGATGAATTGAAGAAAATGAACCCCAAAGAAGATAAAAAAGCACTTGATATGACTGGAGCTGATTCAAAAGGGAACAAACATCGTGTTCTTGCTATATTTTGGATTTTGCTGGTACTAGGATTATGTGGCTTCTATATATTATTTTTAGCTAATAATTAGAAAAGAGAATAGATGAGAATTGCAGATTATAGCGTGACCAAGGCAGTGCTGGAGCGTCACGGTTTTACTTTTAAAAAGTCCTTTGGACAAAATTTTTTGACAGATACCAATATCCTTCAAAAGATTGTCGATACAGCTGAGATTGATGATCAGGTTAATGTTATTGAAATCGGGCCAGGGATTGGTGCCTTGACTGAATTTTTGGCGGAGCGTGCGGCTGAAGTCATGGCCTTTGAGATTGACCACCGTTTGGTACCGATTTTAGCAGATACCCTGCGTGATTTTGACAATGTGACCGTAGTTAACGAGGATATTCTCAAGGTTGATTTGGTGCAGCATATTCAACGTTTCAAAAATCCTGATTTGCCAATCAAGGTAGTAGCCAACTTGCCTTACTATATCACAACCCCTATTCTCATGCACTTGATTGAAAGTGGCATTCCTTTTAGTGAGTTTGTGGTTATGATGCAAAAGGAAGTGGCTGATCGTATCTCCGCTCAACCAAATACCAAGGCTTATGGTAGTTTGTCGATTGCAGTTCAGTATTACATGACAGCTAAGGTTGCCTTTATCGTGCCTCGTACGGTCTTTGTTCCAGCGCCAAATGTGGACTCAGCTATCCTGAAAATGGTGCGCCGTCCAGAGCCAGCGGTTGCGGTAGAAGACGAGAACTTTTTCTTTAAGGTTTCCAAGGCTAGTTTCACTCATCGTCGCAAGACCTTGTGGAATAACTTGACTGGTTACTTTGGGAAGAGTGAGGAAATCAAGGACAAACTGACCAAAGCTTTGGACCAAGCTGGACTGGCACCAAGTGTACGTGGTGAAGCTCTCAGCTTGGCAGAATTTGCCAGTCTAGCAGATGCGCTTAAAGGGCAAGGATTCTAAGATGCAGGGACAAATCATTAAAGCCTTGGCTGGCTTCTACTATGTAGAGAGTGAGGGCAAGGTTTATCAGACACGCGCGCGTGGGAATTTCCGAAAAAAAGGCCATACTCCCTACGTTGGGGATTGGGTAGATTTTTCTGCGGAGGAAAATTCAGAAGGTTACATTCTCAAGATTCACGAACGAAAAAATAGTCTGGTTCGCCCACCCATTGTCAATATTGACCAAGCAGTTGTCATTATGTCAGTTAAAGAGCCTGACTTTAATAGCAATTTATTGGATCGCTTCTTGGTTCTTTTAGAACATAAGGGCATTCATCCCATCGTCTATATTTCTAAAATGGACCTCTTGTCAGATCGAGGAGAACTGGATTTTTACGAGCAGACCTATCGTGTGATTGGCTATGACTTTGTAACCAGTAAAGAGGAACTTTTGCCACTATTAACAAACAAGGTGACAGTCTTTATGGGGCAGACAGGTGTTGGTAAGTCAACCCTTCTCAATAAAATCGCACCTGACCTTAATCTAGAAACGGGAGAAATTTCTGATAGTTTAGGTCGTGGTCGCCATACTACTCGAGCTGTTAGTTTTTACAATCTCAATGGTGGGAAAATCGCAGACACGCCAGGATTTTCATCACTAGATTATGAAGTATCAACGGCGGAAGATCTTAATCAGGCCTTTCCAGAAATTGCCTCTGTTAGCCGAGACTGCAAGTTCCGTACGTGTACTCATACTCATGAGCCATCTTGCGCAGTGAAACCAGCAGTCGAAGAGGGAGCGATTGCGACCTTCCGTTTTGACAACTATTTGCAATTTCTAAGCGAGATTGAAAATCGCAGAGAAACCTATAAAAAAGTCAGCAAAAAAATTCCAAAATAAGGAGAAACCTATGTCTCAATACAAGATTGCTCCGTCAATTCTGGCAGCAGATTATGCCAACTTTGAACGTGAAATTAAACGCCTAGAAGCAACTGGGGCAGAATACGCCCATATCGATATCATGGATGGTCACTTTGTACCACAAATCAGCTTTGGTGCAGGTGTGGTCGAAAGCCTTCGCCCTCATAGCAAGATGGTTTTTGATTGCCACTTGATGGTCTCTAATCCTGAACACCATCTAGAAGACTTTGCGCGTGCAGGTGCAGACATCATTAGTATTCACGTAGAGGCAACACCTCATATCCATGGCGCTCTTCAAAAAATTCGTTCTCTAGGTGTCAAACCATCGGTTGTTATTAATCCTGGGACACCAGTTGAAGCGATTAAGCATGTCCTTCATCTAGTTGATCAAGTTTTGGTCATGACAGTTAACCCTGGTTTTGGTGGGCAAGCTTTCCTACCTGAAACCATGGATAAGATTCGTGAGTTAGTTGTCCTTCGTGAGGAAAAAGGCTTGAACTTTGAGATTGAAGTGGATGGCGGGATTGATGATAAAACGATTGCTCAAGCCAAAGAAGCTGGTGCTACAGTTTTTGTAGCAGGGTCTTATGTCTTTAAGGGAGATGTCAATGAACGAGTGCAAGCTCTCCGAAAACAACTGGACTAGAGTTGCAGTTTTTGCTGGTGGAGACCGTGGTCACTATCGGGCAGATTTTGATTGCTATGTCGGTGTGGATCGAGGCTCGCTTTGGGTACTAGAGAAAAAACTTCCTCTTGCTCTAGCAGTTGGTGATTTTGATTCTGTGACTGCAGAAGAACATCAGTTGATTCAAAAGCGTGCTCGTCACTTTGTCCAAGCCCAGCCAGAAAAAGATGATACCGATTTGGAACTAGCACTGTTAACGATTTTCGAAAAGAATCCTCAAGCTCAGGTGACCATTTTTGGTGCCCTTGGTGGTCGCATTGACCATATGCTGGCCAATGTCTTTCTTCCGAGTAATCCTAAGTTGGTACCTTATATGCGACAGATAGCGATTGAGGATGGGCAAAACTTGATTAGCTATTGCCCGGAAGGTACCAGTCGATTGGAACCGCGTTCGGACTACGATTACCTTGCCTTTATGCCCGTGAGGGACAGTCAGTTAACCATTATCGGAGCCAAGTACGAATTGACTGAGGAGAATTTTTTCTTTAAGAAAGTTTACGCTTCTAACGAATATATAGATAGGGAAGTTTCGGTGACTTGCCCAGATGGCTATGTAGTCGTGTTGCATAGTAAGGACAGGAGATAGGATGGAGATTATATTACTACTGTTATTAATAGCTAACCTAGCTGGCCTTTTTCTTATTTGGCAAAGGCAGGACAAGCAGGAGAAATATCTGACCAAGAGTTTGGAGGATCAGGCAGATAACCTATCAGACCAGCTAGATTATCGATTTGAACAAGCTCGACAAGCTAGTCAGCTGGATCAAAAAAATCTTGAAGTGGCTGTCAGTGACCGTTTGCAGGAGGTGCGGATTGAATTGCACCAAGGCTTAACTCAAGTTCGGCAGGAAATGAATGAGAACCTCCTCCAAACAAGAGATAAGACTGACCAACGCCTCCAAGCTTTGCAGGAGTCAAATGAGCAACGCTTAGAACAGATGCGCCAAACGGTCGAGGAAAAGCTAGAAAAGACCTTGCAGACACGCTTGCAGGCCTCCTTCGAGACGGTTTCTAAACAACTGGAATCTGTCAATCGAGGTCTGGGTGAAATGCAAACTGTTGCGCGAGATGTCGGTGCGCTAAATAAAGTTCTTTCTGGAACCAAGACCCGAGGAATTCTGGGTGAATTACAACTGGGACAGATTATTGAAGATATCATGACACCTGCCCAGTATGAACGAGAATTTGCAACGGTTGAAAATTCGAGTGAGCGAGTCGAGTACGCCATCAAGTTACCTGGGCAAGGTGACCAGGAATATGTTTATCTACCGATTGACTCCAAGTTTCCATTGGCGGATTATTACCGTCTGGAAGAAGCCTATGAAGCAGGTGACAAGGAGGAAATCGAGCGTTGTCGTAAGTCTCTCCTAGCAAGCGTCAAACGTTTTGCTAAGGATATTAAGAGTAAGTACCTGGCGCCACCTCGGACAACCAATTTTGGAGTCTTGTTTGTTCCGACAGAAGGTCTCTATTCGGAAATCGTTCGCAATCCGATTTTCTTTGATGATTTGAGACGGGAGGAGCAAATTATCGTTGCAGGTCCAAGTACCTTATCAGCTTTACTCAATTCTCTATCGGTTGGCTTCAAAACTCTAAATATCCAAAAGAGTGCTGACCATATCAGTAAAACCCTAGCTAGTGTCAAAACAGAATTTGGCAAGTTTGGAGGTATTCTGGTCAAGGCACAAAAACATCTCCAACATGCCTCTGGCAATATTGATGATTTATTAAACCGTCGTACTACAGCTATCGAGCGAACGCTTCGTCACATTGAGTTATCAGAAGGTGAGCCTGCGCTTGATTTGCTCCAATTCCAAGAAGATGAGGAAGAATATGAAGATTAGTCACATGAAAAAAGATGAGCTGTTTGAAGGATTTTACCTAATCAAATCAGCTGACCTGAGACAAACTCGAGCTGGGAAAAACTACCTAGCCTTTACCTTCCAAGATGATAGTGGCGAGATTGAAGGGAAGCTCTGGGATGCCCAACCTCATAACGTTGAGGCCTTTACCGCAGGTAAGGTTGTCCACATGAAAGGGCGCCGAGAAGTTTATAACAATACCCCTCAAGTCAACCAAATTACTCTACGCTTGCCTCAACCCGGTGAACCCAATGATCCAGTTGATTTCAAGGTCAAGTCGACAGTTGATGTCAAGGAAATTCGTGACTACATGTCGCAAATGATTTTCAAAATTGAAAATCCTGTCTGGCAACGGATCGTCCGAAATCTCTACACCAAGTATGACAAGGAATTTTACTCCTATCCAGCTGCCAAGACTAACCACCATGCCTTTGAAACGGGGTTAGCCTATCATACGGCAACCATGGTGCGCTTGTCAGATGCTATTAGTGAAGTTTATCCTCAGCTCAATAAGAGTCTGCTCTATGCAGGGATTATGCTGCATGATTTGGCTAAGGTCATCGAGTTGACGGGACCAGACCAGACCGAGTACACGGTCAGAGGCAATCTTCTTGGGCATATTGCTCTCATTGATAGTGAAATTACTAAGACGGTTATGGAGCTCGGCATCGATGATACCAAGGAAGAAGTCGTTTTGCTTCGTCACGTTATCCTCAGTCACCACGGCTTACTTGAGTATGGAAGCCCAGTCCGTCCACGCATTATGGAAGCAGAGATTATACATATGATTGACAATCTGGATGCAAGCATGATGATGATGTCAACAGCTCTTGCTTTGGTGGATAAAGGAGAGATGACCAATAAAATTTTCGCTATGGACAATCGTTCCTTCTATAAACCAGATTTAGATTAATAATTTAAGAAAACGAGCATTTTTTAGGATAAGAATGTTCGTTTTTTTATGTGAATATGGTATAATAGATAAAATATCAAAATTAAATGAAGTGGGAAATAGAAATGAAATTAAGAAGAAGTGATCGGATGGTTGTCATTTCCAACTATTTGATTAATAATCCTTATAAACTAACTAGTCTCAATACTTTTGCTGAAAAGTACGAATCTGCTAAATCATCCATATCAGAAGATATCGTCATTATCAAACGCGCCTTTGAAGAAATTGAAATTGGCCACATTCAAACAGTAACTGGTGCTGGTGGAGGTGTCATCTTCACACCTTCTATTTCGAGCCATGATGCCGAGGAAATGGTTGAAGACTTGCGTGCCAAGTTGTCAGAAAGTGACCGTATCTTGCCAGGTGGCTACATCTACCTGTCTGATTTGCTTAGCACACCAGCCATCTTGAAAAATATTGGTCGTATTATTGCCAAGAGCTTTATGGACCAAAAAATTGATGCGGTTATGACAGTAGCGACTAAGGGTGTTCCACTTGCAAATGCAGTTGCTAATGTCCTCAATGTTCCTTTTGTTATTGTGCGCCGTGACTTGAAAATTACCGAAGGTTCAACTGTCAGCGTCAACTATGTATCAGGTTCAAGTGGTGACCGTATCGAGAAAATGTTCCTTTCAAAACGCAGTCTCAAGGCAGGTAGCCGTGTCTTGATTGTGGATGATTTCTTGAAAGGTGGCGGAACTGTCAATGGGATGATTAGTCTCTTGCGTGAGTTCGACTCAGAACTGGCAGGTGTTGCAGTCTTTGCGGACAATGCCCAAGAAGAACGTGAAAAGCAGTTTGACTACAAGTCACTCTTGAAGGTAACTAATATTGATGTCAAGAACCAAGCCATCGACGTTGAGGTTGGCAATATCTTTGACGAAGATAAATAAGAGATAGAACTAAAGGTTGGAACGATTGTCCCAGCCTTTCTTTTCAAATAGAATAGAAGGAAGCTTATGAAAACACCATTTATTAACCGTGAGTCCTTAGAAAAAATTGTTGAGGAGTTTCCGACTCCTTTTCACCTCTATGATGAGAAGGGAATCCGCGAGAAAGCACGCGCAGTAAACGAAGCTTTTTCTTGGAATAAGGGCTTTAAAGAATACTTTGCTGTCAAGGCGACTCCGACACCAGCCATCTTGAAAATTCTTCAAGAGGAGGGATGTGGTGTGGACTGCTCTAGTTATGTAGAGCTCTTAATGAGTCATAAACTGGATTTTCCGGGTTCTGAAATCATGTTCTCTTCAAACAACACGCCAGACAAGGAATATGCCTATGCGCGTGAATTAGGAGCGACCATTAACTTGGATGCCTTTGAAGATATTGAACATCTAGAGCGTGCAGCAGGTATTCCAGAAATCATCTCATGTCGTTATAATCCTGGCGGTGTTTTTGAACTGGGGACAGACATTATGGACAATCCTGGAGAAGCCAAGTTTGGCATGACCAAGGACCAGATTTTTGAAGCCTTTGCTATTTTGAAGGAAAAAGGAGCTAAGACATTTGGGATCCATTCCTTCCTAGCGTCCAATACTGTGACCCATCTCTATTATCCAGAATTGGCCCGTCAGCTCTTTGAATTGGCTGTTGAAATCAAGGAAAAGTTGGGCATTTCGCTAGACTTTATCAATCTTTCTGGCGGTATTGGTGTCAATTATCGTCCTGAGCAGGAGCCAAATGATATTGCCTTGATTGGTGAGGGAGTTCGTAAGGTTTATGAAGAGGTTCTGACGCCAGCAGGTCTTGGTCAGGTCAAGATTTTTACCGAATTGGGCCGCTTTATGTTAGCTCCTCATGGGGCTCTAGTCACAAGAGTTACCCATAAGAAGAAAACCTACCGTACTTATCTGGGTGTGGATGCATCAGCAGTCAACCTTATGCGTCCAGCTATGTATGGAGCCTACCACCATATTACCAATCTGACTCATCCAGAAGGACCAGCTGAAGTGGTAGATGTGGTTGGTTCGCTCTGCGAAAATAATGATAAATTTGCAGTGAATCGCGAACTGCCTCATACAGAAATCGGTGATTTGCTGGTCATTCATGATACAGGTGCCCACGGATTTTCAATGGGCTATCAGTACAATGCCAAACTTCGTTCTGCGGAAATCCTCTATACCGAAGAAGGCAAAGCCCGTCAAATCCGCCGTGCAGAGCGTCCTGAGGACTATTTTGCAACCTTGTATGGCTTTGATTTTGAAAAAGAATCTGATAAGTAATTGAAAATGAAATTGAAAAACAGATTGCTTTCTAAAAAATAGGCAAAAATCTTGTTTTTCCTTCAAGTCGTGATATAATAAAACTATAAAACGTTTTCAAGGAAGGTAACGATATGTCTGAAGAAACAATTGATTATGGACAAGTGACAGGAATGGTGCATTCGACAGAAAGTTTTGGGGCGGTAGATGGCCCTGGTATTCGCTTTATTGTCTTTTTGCAGGGCTGTCAGATGCGTTGCCAATATTGCCATAACCCAGATACTTGGGCTATGGAGTCCAATAAATCACGTGAACGGACGGTAGATGATGTCTTGACAGAAGCCTTGCGCTACCGCGGTTTCTGGGGAGATAAGGGAGGAATCACTGTCAGTGGAGGAGAAGCCCTTTTGCAGATTGATTTCTTGATTGCTCTCTTTACCAAGGCAAAAGAAAAAGGGATTCACTGTACTTTGGATACTTGTGCCCTTCCATTCCGTAACAAACCACGCTATCTAGAGAAATTCAACAAGCTCATGGCTGTGACAGACTTGGTTCTCCTTGATATCAAGGAAATCAACGAAGCACAGCACAAGATTGTGACCAGTCAAACCAATAAAAATATCTTAGCTTGTGCTCAGTATCTATCAGATATTGGTAAGCCTGTATGGATTCGTCACGTTCTCGTACCTGGATTGACAGACCGCGATGAAGATTTGATTGAACTTGGGAAGTTCGTAAAAACTCTTAAAAACGTTGATAAGTTTGAAATCTTGCCTTACCACACCATGGGAGAGTTCAAATGGCGTGAACTTGGGATTCCGTATTCTCTTGAAGGAGTTAAACCTCCGACAGCAGAACGCGTCAAGAATGCTAAAAAACTCATGGATACCGAAAGTTATCAAGACTATATGAAACGTGTACATGGATAAAAGAAGCCTGATGGAAACATCGGGCTTTTAAGTTTGCACAAATCTAGATAATTAAATGAAACAAAATTTTAAATCTTTTTTACTCTTTAAATTCTGAAAAAAATCCGAAAAAGAATTTGTACGATATAGTTACTTTCAGAAATATTAAATAGAATAGGAGAACATCTATGGAACAAAGTATTGCCATTAAAAATTTATGTAAGTCATATGGTCAAACTCAAATTTTAAAAGATATTTCTTTTGAAGCAAAAGCAGGTAGAGTGACTGCTTTCCTGGGTCCAAATGGAGCTGGAAAAAGTTCAACCTTACGTATTTTATTAGGATTAGACAAAGCAACATCTGGTTTCACCAAAATTGGAGATCAAACTTATAAGGAATTAAAATGTCCTCTAAAGACTGTAGGAGCTTCATTTGACAGTGTAGGTGCTCCTGATGATCGGACTGTTTATCAGCATTTGAAAATTGTTGCTGCTAGTAATGGGATATCTAGTCAACGAATTGAGCAAGTCTTGGATATGGTGGATATTAGCCATAAGAAAAAATCTAAAATTGGGAAATTATCATTAGGAGAAGGACAACGCTTGGGGATTGCAACAGCTCTATTAGGGAATCCTCAGTATCTGATATTGGATGAACCGACAAATGGTTTGGATCCAAGAGGAATTCGGTGGTTTAGAGAGTTTATAAAAAAACAAGCTCAAGAAGGAAAGACAGTCTTGCTATCATCTCATATATTATCGGAAGTGGAAGCAGTAACGGATGATGTAGTTATCATAAATAAAGGAAAAGTTCTTATAAAAGGGACTTTACAAGAAGTGATGAAAAATCTTTCCTCACTAGAAGAAGTCTTCTTTAGTTTAACAGAGGGAGGAAAGTGACATGGCACTTATTTACTCTCTTCATTCTGAAATATTGAAATTACTTTATAAGAGAGCTACTTATGTTGTACTATTCTTGATACTGGTATTTCAAACGTTTTTAGCAAATATTGGTGCTTCTCAAATTGTTTCAGTTGGTATCCATGCTACACCAGAGACAAATCCAGAATTAGCAGAAGCTATACCTCCTATTGAATTTTTAGGTTTTGATGTCACTTTATTTGGTGTTTTTATTATGATTATCCTAGGCTCAATTTACGGAGCCGAGGAGTATAAATGCTCTGCTATTCGTACAAGCCTCCTCTCTATTACAAATCGAAGTACTTTCCTAGTTTCAAAAACATTAGTTTGGCTTGTATTTGCTTTTTTCATCTCCTTTCTATCAATATTCCTGACGATTAACATGACACATTATGTTTTAGGACAAGATGGTTTATTGCTTTTTTCACTAAATGGGACAGTTTGGTTCTATATATTTTTAGCCAGTATAGCTTGGACTTTGTTAGGACTGTTGGCCTATATTATGGCTTTGACATTTAAAACAGCCATTGTTCCTCTATTATTTTTGCTTCCTCAAGTCTACAATTTAGGAACATTCTTAGCAAACTATATATCGGTTGCAAAATTTCTTCCAGTTGCATTGGGGCAAGGATTGATTGCTACATCTCCTCAAATGTTAGAACATAATAGTTTGCAAAATATTTTATTTTTACTTTGTTGGAACTTCTCATTCTTGGCTATAGCAATTTACCGCTTACTTAAGTCAGATATCGGAGGAGGTGAATAAGTTGAAAGAACAACTTAAAAGTGAGTATCTCAAGTTTATTATGAATCCTTGGCACTGGTTGATTATAGGGGCTCTATTACTGTGTGTTCCGGCGATGGTTGTTTTTTTAAATAGTAAGCCAGACCAGTTGACTCTAGAGTTTGTTTTGGAACAGCTACTGCAAAGTCTCTATTTAGGACAGGCAGGTTTCATTAGTCTAGCGGTCCTATTTATAGGACAAGAATTTACAGGTTCTAGTCTTCGTACCAGTTTTCTTACATGTCCAAATCGTTTGAAATTTATAATATGTAAAGTAGCTATTGTATTATGTATGGAAATTGTATTATTGGTCACTGTAATATCATTGTGCATACTAATCGCCCAAGGATACTACAATATCAATCTTTTGAGCAATATTAAACATGTTCTAACAATTCTATTTCCAGCTTGTATTTCTATTCTAACCTTCGCTCTTTTAAGTGGTATTTTTGTATTTATTTCCCAGTCTTTTATCTTAGTTTTGGGAATAAGTTTATCCCTTTTATTGGGGTTGGGACAAATGTTACTACAATTTAGTTCTTTTTTTAGAAATTTGCCATTACTAGCTAGTATGAATTGTTTTTATACCTATCCATTGTCTCTTTATTATCCAGTGTGGCAAGGCTTAGGTATACAAATAGTTTGGTTATTAATTGTTTTTCTATTTGCTACACTGATACTCATAGGAAGAAATGTACGCTAAAGACAGGGGATATCCTGTCTTTTTCTCAGTTAGTGCTATAATATATTCAGGAGGGTGAGTTATGGCTTATAAAATTTTGGTGGTAGATGATGATCTTGCTATTCTTCGCCTAATAAAAAAAGTACTAGAATATGAAAAATATGAAGTAGTCATACGAAATAAGATAGAAGAGATTGATCTTTGTGATTTCACAGGATTTGACTTGATTTTATTAGATATTATGATGCCTGTTAGTGGTTTAGAAATCTGTCAGATGATTCGCGAGCAGATAACTGTTCCTATCTGTTTTATAACTGCCAAGGATATGGATGAAGATTTAGTAGCTGGAATCAATGCAGGAGCTGATGATTATATTATGAAGCCCTTTAGCATGCCAGAACTTTTAGCACGTGTTAAAATGCACTTACGTCGTGAAGAACGGATTAAAGGAAATGTTCATCAAATAAAGATTGGGAAGCTTATACTATATACGGATAGTAAGGAACTATTTGTAAACGATGATAAGATTGCCCTGACAAGGAGGGAATTTGATATAGTGAATCTTTTAGCAAGCACCCCAAGTAGAATATACTCTGTAGAGGAAATTTATAATTATCTATATCCACAAAGTTCAGAAGCTCTTTTACGTTCGGTTTCAGAGTATATTTATCAAATTCGTCAAAAGCTGAAACCTTATCAATTAAATCCAATTAAAACCTTGTACGGTGGAGGATATCAATGGGTAGAATCAAAAGTTTTAGACAATTAATTCGAGAAACCTGTTGGAGAATTATTTGGCAGTTTAGTCTTGGCTTACTAATGGTCTATCTTATCCCCTTAGCTTCAGTATCTATACAAATAAATGAAGATGGGAAACCTCTAAAAAATAGTGGTCTTCTATCAATTTTTTTCAATGTGTCATCATGGATATATATTTGTGTGTTATTGATTGTTCTAATAAGTTATCACATTGGAAAATTGTTGAAAAAACTGAGTTATGAAATGACTTTGATTTATGAAAATAGTATGTGGTTGGAGAGGGAATGTACAGAAAGTTTAACGGTTAAAGAATTTCGTGAGACAGGAAATCGGATTATTGTGATGCAAGATAGAATTCGACAATTAATAGTTGATGAGAAACAGCAGAAAGAAGATTTGATGTTTCAGGTTTCAGCAGCTTCTCATGATTTAAAGACTCCCTTAACCATTATTAGGGGGAATGTGGAATTTTTGCAGGCGATAACTGAAAACGACCAATCTCAAGAATGCTTAGCAGATATAGAAAGAGCTAGTCAACAGTTACTAGATTATTTCAATCAATTGATTCATTATTCTAAAACCTATTATGACGATGAGACAGGTTGGACGGAGTATTCCTCTTCAGATTTTATCAATGAATTAGAGAAAGAAGTCTCTTTTTTGATAAAAAATCAGATGAAGTTTTCTTTTGAACAAAATGTGAAAGGAACTGAAAACTATTATATAAATCCATCTCTTCTGATTCGTGCAATACAAAATATTTTAACAAATGCTTTGGAGTATGCAGATAAACAGAATCCTAAAATTAAAATTAGGGTAGAGCAAAAGGGGAAAGAATTAAAAATAGGTATATGGAATAATGGTTCTGAATTTCCAGAGGAAGTTTTAAATAATTTTGGAAAGCTCTTTTATCGTATGGATAAAGCTAGATCGGTTAAAGAGCAACATTATGGTATTGGACTTAGTTTTGTATGTAGAGTTGCAAAACTACACAAAGGCCGAGTTGAGCTTAGAAATAGAGACGAGGGAGCAGAAGTTTTAATAACTGTAAATTGTATTAAATCATAGTGATTTACTTGTTAATTTATGATTTAATAGTTTTATACTCTTCGAAAATCTCTTCAAACCACGTCAGCGTCGCCTTGGATTATATATGTGACTGACTTCGTCAGTTCTATCTGCAACCTCAAAGCAGTGCTTTGAGCAACCTACGGCTAGCTTCCTAGTTTGCTCTCTGATTTTCATTGAGTATTAGATGTGAGCTTTTAAACTATTTAACGTTTTTGATTAGTATAAGATGTAACAGTAGATAATAAAAACGAATGATGATATCTAGTTGATGAAAACTATTTATCATTCATTCGTTTTTTAATTATTGGATAAAATACGTAGCTTTATCTCGAACGTTGTTTTCCAGCGTTGCGATTCTTGTGTTTTTTCTTGCTTGTGATAGCAGTTGGTTGTTCAGGGGTAACGTCTTTTCGTCCGTTTGGTGTTGAGAAGGCACTTGCTTTTGGTGGATTCTTGGCTAGTTCTTCACGGACTTTTTTGCGAAGTTTTGGACGAACGATATAGTTGACGATAAACTGTTGGAGAATCATCATGAAACCACCGACAACCCAGTAAAGTGTGACACTGGCTGGTGAGAAGAGGGAGAAGACGACGATCATGAGTGGGCTCATGTAAATCATTTTCTTGATTTGTTCTCTTTGCATTTCATCTTCTACTCCGTGAAGTGAAAGGAGCGATTGAAGATAGTAAAGAACACCGGCGCAGGCAACTAAAATCATACTTGGAGAACCTAGAGGAATTCCTAGGTAGCTTGCTTGAGCAACACCTTCGGTATGTTGGGCAGCAAAGTAGATAGCAGAGAAGAAAGGCATTTGAAGGAGGACAGGGAAACATCCTACACCACCAAACATGCTGATGCCGTGCTCTTTTTGAGCGGCAAAGAGAGCTTGTTGAGCTTCGAGTTTTTCTTCTTGAGTAGTTGCTTCTTTGAGACGAGTCTGATGTGGCTCAAGAACATGCTTGAGGGCGTTCATCTTTTCAGAATGAAGCGTTGCCTTCCATGATTGGTAGATACCAAGTGGCAAGATAATCAAGCGCACGATAATGGTTACGATGATGATACCAACCCCAAAACCAAGTCCCTTGTCATTGGCGAAGTACTTGATAGCTTCAGCCATAGGAGCTCCAATCGTATTCCAAATAAATCCTGTTGGCTGACCTGTGGCTTTATCGACATTGACACAGCCAGTTAAGACTAGCAACATAGCCACTCCCATAGCTGAGAGTGCAAAACGTTTAATAGATTTCACTGTTTTTATTCCTTCTTTAAAAATTATACCTTTCTATTCTACTGTTTTTTTACAAAATATACAATAGTTCTAGAGACCTAATTTGCGATTTTAAAGTCAGGGTAAGGAGGAAAATTGCTTAGTTTGACATCTAAGTAGCTGACTTTTGAAAAAGGTGTGGGTCCTTTGCGGATTTCTTGGATAAATTTTGCCATGATAGCAGATGAGTCTGCTTGGGCTAAGATTTCCACTGTACCATCGTCGTTATTCCATACCCGACCTGTGATGCCACCAATTTCAAGCGCCAAGCTGTAAACACCCCAACGAAAGCCGACTCCCTGCACCCTACCTTGGGCAATCATTCTAACCTTTTGCATACCAAACCCCTTTGATTGTGTTATAATATTTCTATGACTATTATAACCTCAAAAGCCAATTCTGTGGTAAAAAATGCCAAGAAATTACACCAAAAAAAATATCGCAAGTCTGCTTATCTGATTGAAGGCTGGCACTTGTTTGAAGAAGCTGTTCAAGCTGGAGTGACGATTGAGAAAATCTTTGCCCTAGAAAATTACCGAGATCAGTTAGCTGCTTTTCCGCAAACTACCTGGGTGTCAGAGGATATTTTGCTAGATTTGGCGGATTCTCAGACTCCACAGGGAATTGTTGCCGTGGTTCAAAAAGAAGAAGTAGGACAAGCTGATTTGAGTCAGGGCAAGTTCTTGTTTTTGGAAGATGTGCAAGATCCTGGTAATGTGGGAACCATTATTCGGACTGCGGATGCAGCAGGTTTTACTGGAGTGATTGTTTCAGATAAATCGGCAGACATCTACAGTCTCAAGACCTTGCGTTCCATGCAGGGCAGTCATTTCCATCTGCCCATTTATCGGATGTCGAGCCAAGTGCTTCTCGATGAAGCTAAAAAGGCAGCTATCCCTGTGCTAGCAACAACTCTATCTAAAGATTCTGTTGATTACAGAGAACTGCCTCCTATGGAAAATTTTGTACTAGTCATGGGGAATGAAGGTCAAGGAATTAGTCACCTTATGACTGAAAGTGCAGATAAACTAGTTCATATCAGTATGAAGGGACAGGCAGAGAGTCTAAATGTTGCAGTCGCAGCTGGTATTTTGATTTTCCATTTAAGCTAATTTTAACTTTCTTTGTTATAATCAAGGAAAGACATTCATAGAAAAGGAGAAAAGATGAATCACACTATTATTCACGACCGCGCAGGTCTCAATCAATTTTACGCTAAGGTCTATGCCTTTGTTGGTCTGGGAATCGGACTATCCGCTTTGGTATCAGGTCTTATGTTAACTGTATTTCAGCAACAGTTGGTTTACTTTTTGATGCAAGGTCGTCTCTGGTTGACCATTGCCACTGTTGCGGAGTTGGCCTTGGTTTTCGTTGCTAGTAGCATGGCTTCAAGAAATAGTCCAGCGGCTCTTCCAGTATTTTTACTTTACTCAGTTTTAAACGGCTTTACCCTCAGTTTTGTGGTGGCCTTCTATACTCCAGGGACAGTTTTATCTGCCTTTGTATCGAGCGCCCTTCTCTTCTTTGTCATGGCGGCAGTTGGAATATTCACCAAGAAAGACTTGAGTGGGATTGGTCGGGCTATGATAGCGGCTCTTATCGGTTTGATTATTGCTATGATAGTCAATGTTTTCTTGGCTAGTGGCTTCTTTGACTATATGATCAGTGTAGCCATGGTCTTGGTCTTTTCTGGGCTGATTGCTTGGGACAACCAAAGAATTCGCCTTGCCTATGAACAATCACAAGGCCGTGTAGCGACAGGTTGGGTTGTGTCAATGGCTCTCAGTATCTATCTTGATTTTATCAATCTCTTCCTAAGTATTCTACGTATCTTCGGTCGCAATGACTAATACTCTTCGAAAATCTCTTCAAACCACGTCAACGTCGCCTTGCCGTAGATATCATAGGTATATGTAACTGACTTCGTCAGTCTTATCTACAACCTCAAAGCAGTGTTTTGAGCTGACTTCGTCAGTTCTATCTGCAACCTCAAAACAGTGTTTTGAGCAACCTGCGGCTAGTTTCCTAGTTTGCTCTTTGATTTTCATTGAGTATAAAAGGTTTAAGACATCAGTGTTCGAAGGAGCACTGATTTTTTCGTATTTGCTCTTTCCTTTTCTTGGAAATAGGTGTATAATGCTCTTAATTAATTTTTGAGGAGTAGCTTATGAAGAAAAGTTTTATCCACCAACAAGAAGAGATTTCCTTTGTCAAAAACACTTTTACCCAGTATTTGAAAGACAAGTTAGAAGTTGTAGAAGTTCAAGGTCCTATCTTGAGTAGGGTCGGCGATGGTATGCAGGACAACTTATCAGGTGTGGAGAATGCCGTATCGGTCAAGGTTCTCCAAATCCCTGATGCTACTTATGAAGTGGTACATTCACTTGCTAAATGGAAACGTCATACCTTGGCTCGTTTTGGTTTCGGTGAGGGTGAGGGTCTTTTTGTCCACATGAAGGCCCTTCGTCCAGACGAAGATTCGCTTGATGCGACTCACTCTGTTTATGTTGACCAATGGGATTGGGAAAAAGTCATTCCAAATGGACAACGCAACATTGCCTACCTAAAAGAAACAGTTGAGAAGATTTACAAGGCCATTCGCCTGACTGAGCTAGCTGTTGAAGCCCGCTATGATATCGAATCAATCTTGCCAAAACAGATTACTTTCATCCATACAGAAGAGTTGGTAGAACGCTACCCAGACTTGACACCGAAAGAGCGTGAAAATGCTATCTGTAAAGAATTTGGCGCTGTCTTCTTGATTGGTATCGGTGGGGAATTGTCAGACGGTAAACCGCACGATGGACGTGCACCAGACTATGATGACTGGACAAGCGAGTCTGAAAATGGCTACAAGGGTTTAAATGGCGATATTCTTGTCTGGAATGAGTCTCTGGGTGGAGCCTTTGAGTTGTCTTCTATGGGAATCCGTGTAGATGAAGAAACGCTTCGCCGTCAGGTTGCCATTACAGGTGATGAAGACCGCTTGGAATTGGAATGGCACAAGGCTTTGTTGAATGGCCTATTCCCATTGACAATCGGAGGAGGAATTGGACAATCTCGGATGGCCATGTTCCTACTTCGCAAGAAACATATAGGAGAAGTGCAAACAAGTGTTTGGCCTCAAGAAGTCCGCGATACTTACGAAAATATTTTGTAGAGAATCGAACCGCAAGGTTCGGTTTTCTTTCTCTTTTTGCCCATAATTTGGTATAATAAACGGTATGAAAATTGTATCAGGAATCTATGGGGGACGCCTCCTCAAGACACTAGAGGGCAAGACGACAAGACCTACTTCGGATAAGGTTAGGGGAGCCATTTTTAACATGATTGGTCCCTACTTTGAAGAGGGGAGAGTCTTGGACCTTTATGCAGGTAGTGGTGGTTTATCTATCGAGGCAGTATCGCGTGGCATGTCCAGCGCTGTTTTGGTAGAGCGAGACCGTAAGGCTCAGACCATCGTGGCTGAAAATATCCAGATGACCAAGGAAGTTGGGAAATTTCAACTTCTCAAGATGGATGCAGAGAGGGCATTGGAGCAGGTATCTGGGAAATTTGACCTCATTTTCTTAGACCCTCCTTATGCTAAGGAACAAATCGTAGCAGATATTGAAAAAATGGCTGAGAGAGACCTTTTTTCTGAAGATGTCATGGTTGTATGTGAAACGGATAAGGCCGTTGAACTTCCAGAAGAAATTGCCTGTCTGGGCATCTGGAAGGAAAAGATTTATGGAATTAGTAAGGTGACAGTCTATGTCAGATAAGATTGGCTTATTCACAGGCTCATTTGACCCTATGACAAATGGGCATCTGGATATTATTGAGCGAGCTAGCAAACTCTTTGACAAGCTCTATGTCGGTATTTTTTTTAATCCCCACAAACAAGGATTTCTCCCTATCGAAAATCGTAAACGGGGGCTAGAAAAGGCTTTGGAACATTTGGAAAATGTTGAAGTCGTGTCTTCTCATGATGAATTGGTGGTTGATGTTGCAAAAAGACTGGAGGCTACTTTCCTAGTTCGAGGTTTGAGAAATGCAACGGATTTGCAATATGAAGCCAGTTTTGATTACTACAATCATCAGCTGTCTCCTGATATAGAGACCATTTATTTACATAGTCGACCTGAACATCTCTATATCAGTTCATCTGGTGTTCGAGAACTTTTGAAGTTTGGTCAGGATATTGCCTGCTATGTTCCCAATAGTATTTTGGAGGAAATTAAGAAATGAAAAAAAAGATTAGATGGCCCTTATACGTCATTGCGGCCTTGATTGTGACTTTCTTGGCATTTGTAGTGCCCTTGCCCTATTATATAGAGGTTCCGGGTGGTTCGGAAGATATTCGCCAAGTCCTTAAAGTAAATGACACCGAAGATAAGGAAACTGGTGCCTATCAGTTCGTTACGGTTGGTGTCCAACATGCTACTTTAGCCCATATGATTTATGCTTGGTTGACACCTTTTACAGATATTCGTAGTGCTCAGGAGACTACAGGTGGTTCTTCCGATGTTGAATTTATGCGAATCAATCAATTCTACATGCAAACATCGCAAAATATGGCCAAGTATCAAGGGCTAAAAACAGCTGGTAAGGATATTGAACTCAAATACCTTGGGGTTTATGTTTTGAACGTGACAGATAATTCGACCTTTAAAGGGATTCTCAATATCTCTGACACGGTCACAGCAGTCAATGATCAGACCTTTGATAGTTCCAAAGACTTGATTGATTACGTCAATTCTCAAAAATTAGGGGATTCCGTCAAGGTCACCTATGAAGAGGATGGGCAAACCAAGTCTGCAGAAGGTAAGATTATCACCTTGGAAAATGGCAAAAATGGAATTGGAATCGGCTTGATTGACCGTACGGAAGTGACCAGTGATGTCCCTATTCGTTTTTCAACAGCTGGTATCGGCGGTCCAAGTGCGGGTCTCATGTTTAGTCTGGCCATCTATACCCAAATAGCTGACCCTGACCTTCGTAATGGTCGCATTGTTGCCGGTACAGGAACTATTGACCGTGATGGTAATGTGGGTGACATTGGAGGTATTGATAAAAAAGTTGTAGCTTCGGCTAGAGAAGGTGCCGCTATTTTCTTTGCTCCTGATAATCCTGTTAGCGAAGAAGAACAAAAAGCGCATCCAGATGCGAAAAATAATTACCAAACAGCCCTAGAAGCGGCCAAAACAATCAAGACAGATATGAAAATAGTTCCAGTTAAAACCCTACAAGATGCAATTGATTACTTGAAAAACAATCCCTAATTTTTAAGTGAGGTTTCCAAACTAGCGAACAAACAGAGAAGATGGTATAATAGTCAAATGGTTCAATTATTATTCACTCTAAGCAGTCACATGCTCTTTATTTATGTGAGTTTTTACCTTTTAAAGGATCTTGTTAGATGGGACAAGGTTTTAAAAGTGACAGCTGAGAATACAAGAAAAGTCCGTTTATTGATAGCTCTTTTTAGCATTGTAATGGGCTATATTTTGAGTTCATTCTTTATTAGCCTGTATCAGTTGTGGCAAGAAGCGCTTAGAGGATTATTATAAAATCAAATGTAAAGGAAATAAGTATGGAAAAAATTGTAGTTCAAGGTGGCGATAATCGTCTGGTAGGAAGTGTTACGATCGAAGGAGCAAAGAATGCAGTCTTGCCATTGTTGGCGGCGACTATTCTAGCAAGTGAAGGAAAAACTGTTTTGCAGAACGTTCCTATCTTGTCAGATGTTTTCACCATGAATCAGGTGGTTCGTGGTTTGAATGCTAAGGTGGATTTTGATGAAGAAGCCCATCTTGTCGAGGTGGACGCGACTGGCGATATCACTGAAGAAGCCCCTTACAAGTATGTTAGCAAGATGCGTGCATCCATCGTTGTCTTGGGGCCAATTCTTGCCCGTGTAGGTCATGCCAAGGTATCCATGCCGGGAGGTTGTACGATTGGTAGCCGCCCAATTGATCTTCATTTGAAAGGTCTGGAAGCTATGGGGGCTAAGATTAGCCAGACAGCTGGTTATATCGAAGCCAAGGCTGACCGCTTACACGGGGCTCATATCTATATGGACTTCCCAAGTGTTGGTGCGACGCAGAACTTGATGATGGCGGCGACTCTAGCTGATGGAGTTACAGTGATTGAAAATGCTGCGCGTGAGCCTGAGATTGTGGACTTAGCTATTCTCCTAAATGAAATGGGAGCCAAGGTTAAAGGTGCTGGTACAGAGACCATTACCATTACCGGTGTTGAGAAACTTCATGGTACGACTCACAATGTAGTCCAAGACCGTATCGAAGCAGGAACCTTTATGGTGGCTGCTGCCATGACTGGTGGTGATGTCTTGATTAAAGACGCTGTTTGGGAGCACAATCGTCCCTTGATTGCTAAATTGCTTGAAATGGGAGTGGAAGTGACAGAGGAGACTGAAGGAATTCGAATTCGCTCTCAACTCGAAAAGCTAAAAGCTGTGCATGTGAAAACCTTGCCCCACCCAGGATTTCCAACAGATATGCAGGCTCAATTTACAGCCTTGATGACCGTCGCAAAAGGCGAATCAAGCATGGTGGAGACAGTTTTCGAGAATCGTTTCCAACACCTAGAAGAAATGCGTCGCATGGGCTTGCATTCTGAAATTATCCGTGATACAGCTCGTATTGTTGGTGGACAACCTTTGCAGGGAGCAGAAGTTCTATCTACTGACCTTCGTGCTAGTGCAGCCTTGATTTTGACAGGTTTGGTAGCACAAGGAGAAACTGTGGTCGGTAAATTGGTTCACTTGGATAGAGGTTACTACCGTTTCCATGAGAAGTTGGCGCAGCTAGGTGCTAAGATTCAGCGGATTGAGGCAAATGATGAAGATGAATAGGAAATCAAGCTACGTAATCAAGCGTTTACTTCTAGTCATTTTGGTACTATTTTTAGGTGCTTTAGCCCTAGGTATTGGCTTAATGGTAGGTTATGGAATCTTGGGCAAGGGTCAAGATCCATGGGCTATCTTGTCTCCAGCCAAATGGCAGGAATTGATTCATAAATTTACAGGAAATTAGGCTGGAGAACCAGCCTTTTTCTAAAGATAAGGAGAAATATGAACAAAAAAACAAGACAGACACTGATCGGACTGCTAGTGTTATTACTCTTATCTGCGGGAAGCTATTATATCAAGCAGCTGCAGTCGACAGCTAATAGTCCCAAAACCAAGCTTAGTCAGAAAAAACAGGCTTCTGAAGCTCCTAGTCAAGAATTGGCAGAAAGTGTCTTAACAGATGCAGTCAAGAGTCAAATAAAAGGGAGTCTGGAGTGGAATGGCTCAGGTGCTTTTATCGTCAATGGTAATAAAACAAATCTAGATGCCAAGGTTTCAAGTAAGCCCTACGCTGATAACAAAACAAAGACAGTGGGCAAGGAAACAGTGCCAACCGTGGCTAATGCCCTCTTGTCTAAGGCTACTCGCCAGTACAAGAATCGTGAAGAAACTGGGAATGGTTCGACTTCGTGGACTCCTCCAGGCTGGCATCAGGTCAAGAATCTAAAGGGTTCCTATACTCATGCGGTTGATAGAGGTCACTTGTTAGGCTATGCCTTAATCGGCGGCTTGGATGGTTTTGATGCCTCGACAAGTAATCCTAAAAACATTGCTGTTCAGACAGCCTGGGCAAATCAGGCACAGGCCGAGGATTCGACTGGTCAAAACTACTATGAAAGCATGGTGCGTAAAGCTTTGGACCAAAACAAGCGTGTCCGTTACCGTGTAACCCTATACTACGCTTCAAACGAGGACTTAGTTCCTTCAGCTTCACAGATTGAAGCCAAGTCTTCAGACGGAGAATTGGAATTTAATGTCCTAGTTCCCAATGTTCAAAAGGGGCTTCAACTGGATTACCGAACTGGAGAAGTCACTGTTAGTCAGTAAAAGATAAAATAAACTCCTATGTCACTTGTGGATGTAGGAGTTCTTTTTTACTAGTTTAAGCAGGGATACAATAGACACTGCTACTCAATGAAAATCAAAGTGCAAACTAGGAAGCTAGTCGCAGGCTGCTCAAAGCACTGCTTTGAGGTTGCAGATAAGAGTGACGAAGTCAGCTCAAAACACTGTTTTGAGGTTGTGGATAGAACTGACGAAGTCAGTTACATATATCTACACCAAGGTGAAGCTGACGTGGTTTGAAGAGATTTTCGAAGAGTATGAGAAAAAATAATATGTACTGGACTATATTTTGTGATATAATAAAGGATAAGATACTATTTTAGGAGAAGAACTATGGAAGACCCAAGTAGTCAGAATTTGTTGCTACAATTTGTTTTATTGTTTATCTTGACGGTGTTAAATGCTTTTTTCTCAGCCACAGAAATGGCCATGGTTTCTCTTAACCGTGCGCGGGTTGAACAAAAGGCAGAAGAGGGAGATAGACGCTATATCCGTCTGCTGAAGGTATTAGAGAATCCTAACCATTTTTTATCAACTATTCAAGTAGGGATTACCCTGATTACGATCTTATCAGGGGCGAGTTTAGCTGATACTCTAGGACGTGTGATTGCATCTTGGCTTGGAAATGGCGAAACAGCTTATGCCGTTTCAAGTTTTCTATCTTTAGCATTTTTGACTTATATTTCCATCGTTTTTGGGGAATTGTATCCTAAGAGAATTGCTCTTAATCTAAAGGATGCTTTGGCAATTCGTACAGCGCCAGTTATTATTGGGCTGGGGAAACTAGTTAGTCCCTTTGTTTGGCTCTTGTCTGCATCTACCAATCTATTGAGTCGCTTGACTCCTATGTCATTTGATGATGCGGATGAAAAGATGACCCGTGATGAAATTGCCTATATGCTGACTAATAGTGAAGAAACACTAGATGCTGACGAAATTGAAATGTTGCAGGGGATTTTCTCACTAGACGAGCTCATGGCACGTGAAGTCATGGTTCCTCGAACAGATGCCTTTATGGTCGATATTCAGGATGATACTCAAACCATCATCCAAAGTATCTTGAAACAGAACTTTTCTCGTATTCCTGTTTATGATGGAGACAAGGACAATGTCATTGGTTTGGTTCACACCAAGAGCCTCCTTAAAGAAGCCTTTGTCAGTGGGTTTGACAATATCGTCTGGAAGCGAATCTTGCAAGATCCACTCTTTGTACCTGAGACGATTTTTGTAGATGATTTATTAAAAGAGTTCAGAAATACTCAAAGACAGATGGCTATCCTTCTGGATGAGTATGGTGGTATGGCAGGTCTAGTTACACTAGAGGATCTTCTTGAGGAGATTGTCGGAGAGATTGACGACGAAACTGACCGTGCTGAGGTTTACGTTCATACTATTGGTGAGAATACCTACATTGTTCAAGGTACGATGAACTTGAACGACTTCAATAGTTATTTCGATGTTGAGCTTGAAAGTGATGATGTAGATACAATCGCTGGTTATTATTTGACTGGTGTAGGGACTATTCCAACAACTGAAAAGCTTAGCTATGAATTGATCAGTCAAAACAAACAGCTTATCCTAACCAATGATAAGGTGAAAAATGGACGTGTGACCAAGGTAAGAGTCCAAATCACAGAAGTCGAAATTGAAGAAGAAACAGAGTAAACTAGAGGCTTTTGTCACCATGCGTGACGAAGCTTTTTTCAGTTGATTTCAAAAGGGAGTTGTGTCCTTGAAAAAACTCAGCCCCAAACTCACCCCAAAAGTTCTTTAAATCTATCTTTAATTATCTGAAAAAAAATAAAAAAGCCCTATTTTACGGGCTTTTTGTCTTGATAAATTCCGATAAATTCGGTATTGAAAGGCGGTAGACGGATTTGAACCGACGATCAAGCTTTTGCAGAGCCGTGCCTTACCACTTGGCTATACCGCCTTAACTTTTATTATTATACCTTGAAAATGATTTTCAGTCAATAGCTTTTTCAGATTTTTTGTATCAATAATCCTAAATATTCTGAAAATTCGTTTACTTTTCTTGAAATCTATGATATAATTGATGATAACCTATACTTTATAAGAGGAGTAAATAAATGAAAAAAAGTCAAGTGCTTGCTGTAGCGGGAGCTACCTTATTAACGTCAGGAGTTCTAGCTGCGTGTTCAAACACTAGTTCAAATAATGCTAAACTAGCAAAAGATTACCAATATGTTTATCAAACAGATCCAGAAACCTTGGATTATGTCGTTAGCAATATCGATTCAACGTCATTCATCACAACAAATGCCGTAGATGGTTTGTTGGCTAACGATAAATATGGTAATCTGGTTCCTTCTATCGCTGAATCATGGACAGTTTCAAAAGATGGTTTGACTTATACCTATAAAATCCGTAAGGATGCTAAATGGGTGACAGCAGAGGGAGAAGAATACGCTCCTGTAACTGCTAAAGACTTCGTTACTGGTTTGAAACATGCTGTAGATGGAAAATCAAAAGGACTTTCAATCGTTAGCTCTTCTATTAAGGGATTAGAAGCATATATCAAGGGTGAAACAAGCGAATTTTCAACCGTTGGTGTAAAGGCACTTGATGACCAAACACTAGAATATACCTTGAACCAGCCAGAAACTTTCTGGAATGACAAGACTACTAGTGGTGTTTTGATGCCAGTTAATGAAGAATTCTTAACTTCAAAAGGGGAAGGTTTTGGTGCCCCAACTGATGCCAACTCTATTCTTTATAACGGTCCATTTGTCTTAAAATCTGTAACTCCTAAATCATCTATCGAGATGGCTAAAAATGACGCTTACTGGGACAAAGAAAATGTAAAAATTGAGAACGTTAAGTTCACTTTCTGGGATGGTAAGGACCAAGATGTGATTGCTAAAGGTTTTGCCGATGGTCAATATAGCAAGGCTCGTATCTTCCCTACAAGTTCTACATATGAAAAATATGCAGCTGACTTCAAAGATAACATTTACTTTAATGAACCAGGTGCGGGTGTTGCAACTGTCAGCTTGAACTATGGCCGTACAACCTATAACCACACTGCCAAAACAAGTGATGCCCAAAAGACATCTACTCAGAAAGCATTGCTAAATAAAGAATTCCGTCAAGCCTTGAACTTTGCAGTCGATCGCAATTCTTATTCAGCTCAAACAAATGGTACTGATGGAGCTGCAGTAGCCATCCGTAATACATTTGCACCTTATAACCTTCAAGTTGGTAAGAAAACATTTGGTGAATTGGTACAAGATAGCTTGGCTAAGACAAATTCTTCTACTTGGTCAAACGTGTCTCTAGCAGATTCTCAAAATGGACTTTACAATGAAGAAAAAGCTAAAGAAGTCTTTGCTAAAGCTAAATCAAGCCTGCAAGTTGAGGGTGTTGAATTCCCAATCCACTTGGATGCCTTGGTTATCCAAGAATCAACAGCGGTTGTAAACCGTGTTCAATCATTGAAACAATCAATTGAAAAAGTATTGGGTTCAGATAATGTTGTTGTAGACTTGCAACAAATGACTCAAGCAGAAGCTTTACCAATTTCATTTAGCGCTCCAACAGCTAAAGAACAAGACTGGGATATCCATACCTTGACAGGATGGAACCCTGACTATCAAGATCCTTCTACTTTCTTGGATCAGTTCGTCATTAAGGGAGGAAATACTCGCCTTTATCTTGGTATTGACAAAAATACAGATGCATCAGTAGTAAGCAAACTTGGTTTAGTTGACTATGGAAAATTACTTGATGACGCAAACAGTGAAAACCAAGATGTTCAAAAACGTTATGAAAAATACGCAGTAGCACAAGCTTGGTTGACTGACAATGCTTTGACAATTCCAGTAATGGCTTCTCCTAAAGAAACAGCCGTTTCATTTGTTTCAAAAGTTCTACCATTTAGCTCTTCATATTCTGTAGCCGGCCTTAAAGGTGAAAATTCAGGATACTTGAAGTACACTGAAGTTGGTGAAAAAGCAATCACCAAAGAAGAGTATGAAAAAGCTCGTGAAAAATGGTTGAAAGAAAAGACTGAGTCAAACGAGAAAGCTCAAAAAGAATTGGCAAGTCATGTGAAGTAAATAATTTTCAATAGAACTTTCTCTCCATGAGGAGAAGGTTCTTTTGGGATTTTTAAAGGAAATGATATGAAAAAATATATTTTTATGCGTGTTTTGCGGTCATTGGTTTCTATCTTCTTAGTAACAACCTTGACTTACACGATTATCTATACAATGGTTCCTCGAAAATTGATTTTCAAACAGGATACCAACTATAACAAGATTGCGACAACTGCTGATAAACGTGATAACTATGAGAATACCGTTTATGAGCGTATGGGTTATATCGAGTACTACGATACCAAAGAGTTGCAAGAAAAAGCTAGCCAGATGGACGCCTCTGTAACCGTTGAAGCTAATGATACCAACAAGGCTATCTATGAAAAATACATCAAACAAATCGGTCATGGTTGGACCTTGGGAGAATTTACTGAAAGTGGCCAATTCTATGCGACTCGTGAAATCCCAATTTTTGAACGTGTTTTCAAATTCTATGCTAACTTGATTGACATTGACCATACAAATAAAATTCAAGACCCTGAAAACCCAGACTTGAAACGTTACCTTCGTTTCGAAAACGATCCAGCTATCGGATGGTCATTGGTCGGTTCAGGAACAAAACACAAATATCTCTTGTACTTTAACAGTCAGTTCCCGTTTGTACATCAAAACTTTGTGAACATTAATTTAGGTGATTCTTATCCAACCTATGCTAATAGCCCTGTATTACAGGTTATTACTCAGGGACAAGGTCAAACAAAAACCTCTCAAGTTCAGTTCCCAACGGGTAAGAAAACTTCTTCTGTAAATATTTACTCAAGAACTTATAAATCACCTAGTCAGGCTGATTCTCGTGAAGTAGCCAACTACGGAAAAGATGATCCTTATACAGCTACTGAAAGTAACTACCAATATCCTTCTATGATTGCCAGCTCTGCTGTCGTTGGATTGATTGGTTTGGTGATTTCTTATGCGATTGCCGTGCCACTTGGTTCAGCTATGGCTCGCTTCAAGAACACTTGGATTGATAGTTTCTCAACAGGGGCTTTGACCTTCTTGATGGCTCTCCCAACCATTGCCTTGGTTTATATCATCCGTTTGGCTGGTTCTTCAATCGGCTTGCCAGATTCATTCCCTATATTGGGTGCTGGTGATTGGCGTTCGTATGTTTTACCAGCAGTTATCCTTGGTTTGTTGGGTGCTCCTGGTACAGCGATTTGGATTCGTCGTTACATGATTGACTTGCAATCACAAGACTTTGTTCGTTTTGCTCGTGCAAAAGGTTTGTCTGAAAAAGAAATTTCAAACAAACACATCTTTAAAAATGCCATGGTTCCGCTGGTTTCAGGAATTCCTGGTGCCGTTATCGGGGTTATCGGTGGTGCAACCCTTACTGAAACAGTCTTCGCCTTCCCAGGTATGGGTAAAATGTTGATTGACTCTGTAAAAGCATCTAATAACTCTATGGTCGTTGGTCTTGTCTTCATCTTTACATGTATTTCTATCTTCTCACTTCTTTTGGGAGATATTTGGATGACAATTATTGACCCACGTATTAAATTGACTGAGAAAGGAGGCAAATAATGTCTACAATCGATAAAGAAAAATTTCAGTTCGTAAAACGTGACGATTTTGCCTCTGAAGTCATTGATGCGCCAGCTTATTCATACTGGGGTTCAGTGTTTAGACAATTTATGAAGAAAAAATCAACTGTAGTCATGTTGGGAATCTTGGTAGCCATCATTTTGATGAGTTTCATCTACCCAATGTTTTCTAAGTTTGATTTCAATGATGTCAGCAAGGTAAACGACTTTAGTGCTCGTTATATCAAGCCAAATGCTGAGCATTGGTTCGGTACTGACAGTAACGGTAAATCTCTCTTTGACGGTGTTTGGTTCGGAGCTCGTAACTCTATCCTCATATCTGTTATTGCGACAGTGATTAACTTGGTTATCGGTGTCTTTGTCGGTGGTATTTGGGGAATTTCAAAATCAGTTGACCGTGTGATGATGGAAGTTTATAACGTCATCTCAAACATCCCCTCTCTTTTGATTGTCATTGTCTTGACTTACTCAATCGGAGCTGGATTCTGGAATCTGATTTTTGCCATGAGTGTAACAACATGGATTGGAATTGCCTTCATGATCCGTGTGCAAATCTTGCGTTATCGTGACTTGGAATACAACTTGGCGTCACGTACTTTGGGAACACCAACCTTGAAGATTGTTGCCAAAAATATCATGCCTCAATTGGTATCTGTTATTGTAACAACCATGACTCAAATGCTTCCAAGCTTTATCTCATACGAAGCATTCTTATCTTTCTTCGGTCTTGGATTACCGATTACAGTACCAAGTTTGGGTCGTTTGATTTCGGATTATTCACAAAACGTTACGACCAACGCTTACTTGTTCTGGATTCCATTGACAACTCTTGTCTTGGTATCCTTGTCTCTTTTCGTAGTTGGTCAAAACTTAGCGGATGCTAGTGATCCACGTACACATAGATAGGAGTAGAAATGACAAAAGAAAAAAATGTAATTTTGACTGCTCGCGATATTGTCGTGGAATTTGACGTTCGTGACAAAGTATTGACAGCCATTCGCGGTGTTTCCCTTGAACTAGTTGAGGGAGAAGTATTAGCCTTGGTAGGTGAGTCAGGATCAGGGAAATCTGTTTTGACTAAGACTTTCACAGGTATGCTTGAAGAAAATGGTCGCATTGCTCAAGGAAGCATTGACTACCGTGGTCAGGATTTGACAGCTCTATCGTCTCACAAGGATTGGGAACAAATTCGTGGTGCTAAGATTGCGACTATCTTCCAAGACCCAATGACTAGTTTGGACCCAATTAAAACAATTGGTAGCCAGATTACAGAAGTTATTGTAAAACACCAAGGAAAAACAGCTAAAGAAGCGAAAGAATTGGCAATTGACTACATGAATAAGGTTGGGATTCCAGATGCAGATAGACGTTTTGATGAATACCCATTCCAATATTCTGGAGGAATGCGTCAACGTATCGTTATTGCGATTGCCCTTGCCTGCCGACCTGATGTCTTGATCTGTGATGAGCCAACGACTGCCTTGGATGTAACCATCCAAGCACAGATTATTGATTTGCTAAAATCTTTACAAAACGAGTACCATTTCACAACAATCTTTATCACCCACGACCTTGGTGTGGTAGCAAGCATTGCGGATAAGGTAGCGGTTATGTATGCAGGAGAAATCGTTGAGTATGGAACTGTTGAGGAAGTCTTCTATGACCCTCGCCATCCGTATACATGGAGTCTCTTGTCTAGCTTGCCTCAGCTTGCTGATGATAAAGGGGATCTTTACTCAATCCCAGGAACACCTCCGTCACTTTATACTGACCTGAAAGGGGATGCTTTTGCCTTGCGTTCTGACTATGCAATGCAGATTGACTTCGAACAAAAAGCCCCTCAATTCTCAGTATCAGAGACACATTGGGCTAAAACTTGGCTTCTTCATGAGGATGCTCCAAAAGTAGAAAAACCAGCTGTGATTGCAAATCTCCACGATAAGATCCGTGAAAAAATGGGGTTTGCCCATCTGGCAGACTAGGAGGAAGGAAATGTCTGAAAAATTAGTAGAAATCAAAGATTTAGAAATTTCCTTCGGTGAAGGAAGTAAGAAGTTTGTCGCTGTTAAAAATGCTAACTTCTTTATCAACAAGGGAGAAACTTTCTCGCTTGTAGGTGAGTCAGGAAGTGGGAAAACAACTATTGGTCGTGCCATCATCGGTTTAAATGACACAAGTAATGGGGATATCATTTTTGAAGGTCAAAAGATTAATGGTAAGAAATCGCGTGAACAAGCTGCGGAATTGATTCGTCGTATTCAGATGATTTTCCAAGACCCTGCTGCAAGTTTGAATGAACGTGCGACTGTTGATTATATTATTTCTGAAGGTCTTTACAATCATCGTTTATTTAAGGATGAAGAAGAACGTAAAGAGAAAGTTCAAAATATTATCCGTGAAGTAGGTCTTCTTGCTGAGCACTTGACTCGTTACCCTCATGAATTCTCAGGTGGTCAACGTCAACGTATCGGTATTGCCCGTGCCTTGGTCATGCAACCAGACTTTGTTATTGCGGATGAGCCAATTTCAGCCTTGGACGTTTCTGTACGTGCCCAAGTCTTGAACTTGCTCAAAAAATTCCAAAAAGAACTTGGTTTGACCTATCTCTTCATCGCTCATGATTTGTCTGTCGTTCGTTTTATTTCAGATCGTATCGCAGTTATTTACAAGGGTGTTATTGTAGAGGTTGCAGAAACAGAAGAGTTGTTTAACAATCCAATTCATCCATATACTCAAGCCTTGCTTTCAGCGGTACCGATTCCAGATCCAATCTTGGAACGTAAGAAGGTCTTGAAGGTTTACGACCCAAGTCAACACGACTATGAGACTGATAAACCATCCATGGTTGAAATCCGTCCAGGTCACTATGTTTGGGCTAACCAAGCCGAATTGGCACGTTATCAAAAAGGACTAAACTAATAATGGTTTTATAATTTCCATGTTAATTTTGTGGAAATTATAAACCTTTTTTTGTTGGACTGATTTGAAAGGCTTTTGAAAGCGCCCTGAAAGAATTTTCGAAAAATTTTAAAAAATTCTGAAATATTCTTGACAGCTAATGAAAAAGGTGGTAAGATAGGAAACATCAAAAAAGAAAGCAGAAAAAGAAATGAATAAGAGACAAGCTGTAACGATGAATCAAAACTTTTACTTTAGCTACTTTAGATAGTGTTTGTAGACATGTCACCATGGATGCAAACAGTTCAAGCAATTTGTTTGTATCTATGTGGCTAAGATTTTTGATTGTGGTCCATATAGATGAATATCTAAATGGACTAGCTAAGTTGTAACTTGTTAGATTATTTTAAGCATCCGTTTAGATAGTATCTAGGCGGTTTTTTGTTTTATCTTTTCTGAGAAGGAGTTTCATTATGAAAGTTGTTCGAAAATTACTAGCACCCCTCTTGGTAGTGGGGATTCTCTTGACCTCTCTGATCAGTTTGCATCAGTTGAAGGCAGATAAGAAAAAAGATGTGTTTCGTATCGGTATTTCGCAATTTATTACTCATCAATCTTTGGACGCTACTAGAGAAGGGTTTGTGGATGAGCTGGCCAAGCAAGGCTATGTTGAGGGGAAAAATATTGAGATTGATTTGCAAAATGCACAGGGAGAACAAAGAAATCTAAAAACCATTTCCCAGCAACTAGCAGAATCTAGTGATGTCGTTTTAGCTATCGCAACGCCTTCTGCTCAGAGCTTGGCCAATACAACACAAACGACACCTGTTATCTTTTCAGCGGTAACAGATCCTGTCAGTGCTAAGTTAGTTGAGTCAAGAGAGTATCCTGGAGGCAATGTAACTGGGACAAGCGACCAGTCATCAGATGCCATTTCAACTCAAATCAATTTGATAAAGAAAGTGTTGCCAAAGGCTAAAACGATTGGAATCCTCTATACTCAGAGCGAGCCAAACTCAGTTGTCCAAAAGGATGAAGCTAAGCGCCTTCTGGAAGAAAAAGGCTTTTCCGTTGTTGAAAAAACAATCTTGGACAGTAATAACGTCAAGGCTGCAGCAGAAAGCTTGATGGCAGAGGTAGATATGGTTTTTGTACCAACAGATAATATCATTTCATCAACCATGGAAACAGTCAAGCAGGTTTCTATTAAACACAAGGTTCCAGTATTCGGTGGTTCAACAGAAATGGTTGTGGTTGGTGGCTTGTATAACTACGGTACCAATTATGAAGAATTGGGACGTCAGACAGCTCGCATGCTGGTTCGTGTTTTAAAAGGTGAGAAGCCAGAAAATATAGCAGTTGAGTTGCCTGAAAAACTGGAATTGCATACTAATCAAGAAATGGCAGTTGCACTAGGAATTGATATTAGTAAGTTAGAAGGCAAGGAATAAGGAGATTTAAGATGAATTTTGTATTATCTAGTTTATCAGAAGGTTTGTTGTGGTCGATTATGGCGATTGGGGTCTACTTGACTTTCCGTATTTTGGATATTGCGGATATGACTGCTGAGGGAGCATTTCCTATGGGGGCGGCTGTCGTTGTATCACAGATACAGGCAGGGACAAATCCTTGGATTGCGACCTTACTAGCTTTGCTGGCAGGTATGGTAGCAGGTCTTGTATCAGGAATGCTTCACACCAAGATGAAAATTCCAGCTCTCTTGACAGGTATTGTGACCTTGACAGGGCTTTATTCCATCAATATTAAAATCATGGGAAGCGTGCCTAATCTTTCCTTGGGAGATTCTTCAACCGTCTTTAAACAATTAGCGAACTTTGGTCTGACAAATGAAGAAGCTGTGTACTCACTCAGTTTAGCCTGTCTCTTACTTGTTTGTTTGGTTTTGACCCTTTTGATGAAAACGGAGCTTGGTTTGGTCTTGCGTTCGACTGGGGATAATATTCCGATGAGTGAGGCAAATGGAGTCAATGTAGACACCATGAAGATTGTTGGTTATATGATTTCAAACGGTTTGATTGCCCTATGTGGTTCTTTATTCGCTCAAAATGATGGATTTTCAGATGTAACTTCTGGGACAGGAACTATTGTTGTTGGTTTGAGTGCGGTGATTATTGCGGAAGTCTTGATACACGACTTGACCATTGGAGGCCGCTTATTATCCATCGGAATTGGTGCTATTGTATACCGTTTGATTATTTTAAATATCTATGAAATTCCAAATCTAGATCAAAACCTGGTTCGTCTCTTTAATGCGATTTTGTTAGCCTTGGTTTTATTTGCACCAGAATTGCAAAAGAGATTAAATATTCGTGGTTTGAAACTGAGAAATGAATAGGAGGAGAAAGTTATGGCAAGTTTATTAACACTTGAAAATATTCACAAGACATTTGAAGCAGGGACGGTCAATGAGAACCATGTCCTCAAAGGATTAGATTTAGAGGTTGAAGAGGGGGATTTTATCTCTGTGATCGGTGGAAATGGAGCTGGTAAATCCACTTTGATGAATATCTTGGCTGGCAATCTATCGGTGGATGAAGGGGATCTGTTACTGGCAGGCAAATCCATTAAAAATCTGAGTGTAAGAAAGAGAGCCAAGGATATTGCCCGTGTTTTTCAAGATCCTAAGATGGGAACAGCTTCTCGTTTGACGATTGAGGAGAATATGGCTATTGCCTTGAGACGCGGGAAGAAGAGAGGGCTTGGTTGGGGCGTGAAGGAGAAGGATAGAATTCAGTTCCAAGAAGCCTTGAAAGAGTTGAATATTGGCCTTGAAAACCGCTTGAAAGTGGATACCCAATACCTCTCAGGAGGACAAAGACAGGCCTTGACCCTAGTCATGGCAGCCTTGGTGAAACCCAAACTCTTGCTTTTGGATGAACATACTGCGGCACTTGATCCGAAAACAAGTCAAATGGTGATGGACTTGACGCAAAAGATTGTGGAACACCATCAGTTGACGACTTTGATGATTACCCATGATATGAACCATGCGATTGAGTACGGAAATCGTCTCATTATGCTCTATCAAGGCAAGATAGTGGTGGATGTCAAAGGAGAGGAGAAAAAGCATTTGACGGTTGAAGATCTCATGCATCTCTTCCAGAAAAATAGTGGGCAAAGTCTAGTTAGTGATGAATTGGTTTTGGGATAAAGAAAAAGGCTGAGATAGTGCTCAATAACTTTTATGCCACAGAAGTGGAAATCGATTTACCTCTAGTCTACCAAAATGGACAGATTTTGCTTTCAAACTATGAAGATGTAGAAGTGTCTGAAAAAATTCTACTCAAACCTTCTCAAACACTGGCTATTTATGTAAATATAAAAGAGGAGGCTGGGACAAAAGTCCGACCTAAAATATAAAAAGCGAACAAAACTAGTTTTCTGGTAATCAGAATTCTAATTTGTTCGCTTTTCACATTTAATTATAGATTTGAAGGGGTTAATAATTAAGGTTTTTAAAAATTGAAATCTTTTTGTCCCAAACTCCTTTTACTGGCGATTTTAAACATTTATTAAGTCAGTCAAGTTGATTTCGGGATTAAGAGACACTAAATGATAGTGGACATGTGCTTCAGGGTCGGAAATAGGTATCATTACTCGGTCGTCCTGAATCTTTTCCCTTTCTTGGCTGAGATTGGTCGTAAACCGAGGAAGTGTAGAATTGTAGGCTAATTCTTCAAACTCAAAACGGTTGGACTGAATGAGAAATTTTGAAGCTGGCATTTTTTCTTGAACCAATTCATTCCAAAATCCAATTTGATCCATTAGGAGAAAGTTATAATCATTGATTGCCTCGAAGCTAACGGCATCTAGACGAGCCAAATCATGACCCGTAGTGACTGCAATGGCAAGTTCCTCCTGTAGATAGGGCAGACAGGTCGTTTGATTCTGGTCATATGCAAATGGGAGAACAGCTAGATCAATGGTTTCTTCCTCAATAGCTTCCATTACCTTGTGGATAGAGCAAATTTGATGGCTAATTTGTTTGTTAGGGTAGAGGGATGCTAGTTGCGGTAGCAAAGACCAAAGTGGTGCAGGAGCGACTGAAGCAATCGTAATGGTCTTGAGGCTTTGCTCAAACTGTCTGACTTCTTTGATGCCTTGCTGACTAGTACTTAAAATTCTGCGTGCAACTTCGACAGCACGTTCTCCTGTTTTATTTAACGAAATCCGATTAGCACTGCGGTCAAAAAGGGGAACACCAAAATCCTCTTCCAAGTGCTGCATGGAACGTGATAAGGAAGGTGTCGAAATGAGTAATTTCTCTGCAACTTTAGAGAGTGTCCCTAATTCTTTAAAAGCGACGAGTTGTTCGAGTTCTTCTAGGTTAAGCATGTTTACCTCCTTTTTACTTTTCGTTTTATGAAAACTAGTTTGCTTTATTAATAGTGTACAAAATTTTCAAGTGGGTGAAAACTAGAAGCATCAAAAGAAATAAGGAGATACAGAATATGTTTTACAAAACTTTAAATAACAAGGTTAAAATGCCACAATTAGGATTTGGAGTTTACCAAACACCGGTAGATGAAACCAAGCGTGCAGTCCTTGATGCTATCGAAGTCGGTTATCGTGCCTTTGATACCGCTCAAGCTTATGGCAATGAAGCAGGTGTGGGGGAAGCTATCAAGGAATCTGGCCTTCCGCGGGAAGAATTTTTTATCACCACCAAGATTTGGATTAGCAATGCCGGTTATGAGAAGGCTAAGGCATCCATTGAAGAATCCTTGCAAAAATTGCAAACAGATTATATCGATCTTTTGCTGATTCACCAACCTTTCGGTGATTACTATGGAACTTACAGAGCTATGGAGGAAGCCTACAGGGCTGGTAAGCTCCGTGCTATTGGGGTTTCAAACTTCTCACCAGATCGTTTTATTGATTTGCAGCATTTTGTAGAAATCAAGCCAGCTGTGAATCAGATTGAAACGCATATCTTCCAGCAACAAAAAGTAGCCAAGACTTATTTAGATAAATACAACTGCCAAATCGAATCTTGGGGACCTTTTGCAGAAGGGCGCAATGATTTCTTCAATACGCCAACTCTTAAAGAAATTGGGGAAAAATATGGGAAATCCGTTGCTCAGGTAGCATTGCGATTCCTCCTCCAAAGCGACGTTGTGGTGATTCCTAAGTCTGTTCGCAAAGAACGCATGCAGGAAAACTTCAATATCTTTGACTTTGAATTGACGGCAGAAGAGATGGCAACCATTCAAGATTTAGACCAGGGGAAATCCCTCTTCTTTGATCACCAAGCTCCAGAAATAGCAGAATTTTTCATGACATTGGTAAAAAAGTAGAACTGAATTTTAGGGAAGTTAAAATCTAAGCAACGGAGGAAAAATTATGTCAAAAATCAAACAAACAGCAGGGAGAGATGCCCTAGGTGATTTTGCACCAGAATTTGCCCATTTTAATGATGATATTCTCTTTGGAGAAAATTGGAATAACCAAGATATTGACCTGAAAACAAGATGTATTATCACGGTTGTAGCACTGATGTCGTCTGGTATCACAGATCAATCCTTGTCTTACCATCTTGCAAATGCCAAGAAGCATGGAGTGAGCAAAAAAGAAATTGCTGCCATCATTACTCATGTGGCTTTTTATGCAGGCTGGCCAAAAGCATGGGCCGTTTTCAATCTAGCTAAAACAATCTGGACGGAGGATGTCCCGTCAGACGCTAGTGCAAAAGAAGCTTATCAAGCTTCAATATTTTTTCCAATTGGACAAGACAATAGTGCTTATGAACAATACTTTGTGGGTCAATCCTATCTAGCTCCAATCTCGGATGGAGCTTTCCCAATCTTTAATGTTACTTTCGAACCAGGCTGTCGCAATCATTGGCATAACCATAGAGCTACTAAAGGTGGGGGACAAGTCCTCATCTGTGTGGGTGGTCAAGGATATTACCAAGAATGGGGAAAAGATGCTGTGAAACTCCAACCTGGCGACACCGTTACCATCCCAGCTAATACAAAGCACTGGCATGGTGCTAGCAAGGATTCTTGGTTCTCTCATTTAGCTTTTGAAATTCCTGGTGAAAATACTAGTACGGAATGGAACGAACCTGTGTCTGAAGAAGACTATTTGAAAGCACAAGAGTAATACGTTTTATAGCCTCACTCATCCTGACTTCAAACAAAAATCTAGAAAAAGTGTATAATAAAAGTGATAAACCAATATAAAGGAGAGGTCCTATGAAGAAAACAGTTTAAATTAAACTCAGTAAGGAGCCCTCTTTTGCAGAAAAGCAGGGTTCTTTTTGCTGTCTATTCCATCCTTGAAAGCGTAAATCAAACTAGTCAGGCGGGGGACTTTATGGTATAATATAGAAGACTCAAAAAGAAACAGGAGAAATATTATGGATCTTATTTTGGCAATTGTCTTGATTGTTTTAGCTTTTCTAGGGGGAGCTCTTGGAGGTATGTACTTGGTGCGTAAGCAAATCGAAAAAGAATTTGCGGACAACCCACGTTTGAATGCAGAAGCAGTTCGTACCCTTTTGAGTGCAAATGGTCAAAAACCAAGCGAAGCTAAGGTACAACAAGTTTACCACCAAATCATTCGCCAACAAAAAGCAGCCCTTGCTAACAATAAAAAGAAAAAATAAATAAGGAAAAGTCTGGGATGAAAGTTCCAGACTTCTCACTATGTTGGCTATGGTTTAGGGATAAGACTTTTTCCTTGCATTCTATTGATATTTGATTATGATTAAGAGAGATAGTTGTTGATTAGGCTGACATTCAGTTCATAAATACAAGTAATCATAATGAACTATCAATCAGAAAAAAGACTAGAAAGAAGACTGTATGGATAATCGACCAATTGGTTTTTTGGATTCGGGTGTCGGGGGCTTGACCGTTGTGCGCGAGCTCATGCGCCAGCTTCCCCATGAAGAAATCGTCTATATTGGAGATTCGGCACGGGCGCCTTACGGTCCTCGTCCTGCTGAGCAAATTCGTGAATATACTTGGCAGTTGGTCAACTTTCTCTTGACCAAGGATGTCAAAATGATTGTTATTGCTTGTAATACTGCGACTGCGGTCGTCTGGGAAGAAATCAAGTCTCAACTAGACATTCCTGTCTTGGGTGTGATTTTGCCAGGAGCTTCGGCAGCCATCAAGTCCAGTCAAGGTGGGAAAATCGGAGTCATTGGAACGCCCATGACGGTACAATCAGATATCTACCGTCAGAAAATCCATGATCTGGATCCGGACTTACAGGTAGAGAGTTTGGCCTGTCCCAAGTTTGCCCCCTTGGTGGAGTCTGGGGCCCTGTCAACCAGTGTCACCAAGAAAGTGGTCTATGAAACCCTGCGTCCCCTGGTTGGAAAGGTGGATAGTCTGATTTTGGGCTGTACCCATTATCCGCTTCTCAGCCCTATTATTCAAAATGTTATGGGGCCCAAGGTTCAGCTTATCGATAGTGGGGCAGAGTGTGTACGGGACATCTCAGTCTTACTCAATTATTTTGAAATCAATCGTGGTCGCGATGCTGGACCACTTCATCACCGTTTTTACACAACAGCCAGCAGCCAAAGTTTTGCACAAATTGGTGAAGAATGGCTGGAAAAAGAGATTCATGTGGAGCATGTAGAATTATGACAAATAAAATTTATGAATATAAGGATGACCAGGACTGGTATGTCGGGTCCTATGGTATTTTTGGTGGCGTCCGGACCTTGACGGATGATGACTTGGATTTTCCTCTATTAGAGTTTGCCCAAAGATTTCGAGATGAGGATCGAGGTTTTCCTGTTTCGGTTACTGTTTTACGCTATGGTTCTCTATACCGTTTATTGTCCTTTGTGGTAGATATCCTTAACCAAGAAATGGGACGAGATGTGGAAGTCATCCAACGTCAGGGGGCTCTGCTCTTGGTTGAAAATGGGCAACTCCTGCATGTAGAATTGCCTAAAGAAGGTGTTGATGTAGAAGCTTTCTTTGAGACAAATAAGGTCAGAGAAACCTTATTGATTGCGACTCGTAACGAGGGCAAGACTAAGGAATTTCGAGCTATCTTTGACAAACTAGGCTACGATGTGGAAAATCTCAATGACTACCCTGACCTACCTGAAGTAGCAGAAACAGGCATGACCTTTGAAGAAAATGCCCGTCTCAAGGCAGAAACTATTTCTCAATTAACGGGCAAGATGGTTTTGGCAGATGATTCTGGACTTAAAGTTGATGTTTTGGGCGGTTTGCCGGGTGTCTGGTCAGCTCGTTTCGCAGGAGTGGGAGCAACTGACCGGGAAAACAATGCCAAGCTCTTGCACGAATTGGCCATGGTCTTTGAGCTCAAGGACCGTTCGGCTCAATTCCATACAACCCTAGTCGTAGCCAGTCCAAACAAGGAAAGTTTGGTTGTTGAAGCAGACTGGCCAGGCTACATTAACTTTGAACCTAAGGGGGAAAATGGCTTTGGCTATGATCCTCTCTTCCTTGTAGGGGAGACAGGCAAGTCATCAGCTGAATTAACCCTTGAAGAAAAAAATAGTCAATCTCACCGTGCCTTAGCCGTTAAGAAACTTTTGGAGGTATTTCCATCATGGCAAAGCAAACCATCATTGTAATGAGCGATTCTCATGGCGATAGCTTGATTGTGGAAGAAATCCGTGATCGCTATGTGGGCAAAGTTGACGCCGTTTTTCATAACGGCGATTCTGAACTGCGTCCGGATTCTCCACTTTGGGAGGGCATCCGTGTCGTCAAAGGGAACATGGACTTTTACGCCGGCTACCCAGAACGTTTGGTGACTGAGCTTGGTTCGACCAAGATTATCCAAACCCATGGTCACTTGTTTGACATCAATTTCAACTTTCAAAAGTTGGACTACTGGGCTCAGGAAGAAGAGGCCGATATCTGTCTCTATGGACACTTGCATGTGCCAAATGCTTGGATGGAAGGCAAGACCCTCTTTCTAAATCCAGGTTCCATCAGTCAACCACGTGGGACCATCAGAGAATGTCTCTATGCTCGAGTGGAAATTGATGATAGTTATTTCAAAGTGGACTTTTTGACACGAGACCACGAGGTGTATCCAGGCTTGTCCAAGGAGTTTAGCCGATGATTGCCAAGGAGTTTGAGACTTTCTTGTTAGGCCAAGAGGAAACTTTTTTGACCCCTGCTGCAAATCTGGCCGTGTTGATTGATACCCATAATGCGGATCATGCGACCCTCTTGCTCAGTCAGATGACCTATACCCGTGTTCCCGTTGTGACAGATGAAAAACGGTTTGTTGGGACAATTGGGCTCAGAGATATTATGGCTTATCAGATGGAGCATGACCTGAGTCAAGAAATCATGGCGGATACGGACATTGTCCACATGACGAAAATCGACGTAGCGGTTGTTTCGCCTGATTTTACCATTACGGAGGTCTTGCACAAGCTGGTAGATGAGTCCTTCTTACCGGTTGTGGACGCGTCAGGGATTTTCCAAGGAATCATCACGCGCAAGTCTATTCTCAAGGCAGTCAATGCTCTCTTGCATGACTTTAGTAAGGAATATGAGATTCGATGCAAATGAGAGACAGGATTTCAGCCTTTTTAGAGGAAAAGCAAGGCTTATCTACTAATTCCAAGCAGTCCTATAAGTATGATCTGGAACAATTTTTAGACATTATAGGAGAGCGGATTTCTGAGACCAGTCTCAAGATTTACCAAGCCCAACTAGCCAATCTAAAAATCAGTGCCCAGAAGCGAAAGATTTCGGCCTGTAATCAATTTCTCTACTTTCTCTATCAAAAAGGAGAAGTGGATAGTTTTTACCGTTTGGAATTAGCTAAACAAGCTGAGAAGAGGACCGAAAAGCCAAAAATTCTAGACCTAGCCTCCTTTTGGCAGGAAAGTGACTATCCAGAGGGGCGCTTACTGGCGCTCTTGATCCTAGAAATGGGGCTCTTGCCGAGTGAGATTTTGGCTCTCAAGGTTGAGGATATCAATCTGGATTTTCAGGTGTTGCGAATCAAGAAGGCTTCCCAACAGAGGATTGTCACCATTCCCACGACCTTGCTTTCAGAATTGGAACCCTTGATGGGGCAGACCTATCTTTTTGAGAGAGGAGGGAAAGCCTATTCTCGTCAGTGGGCCTTTCGTCAGTTAGGAGCTTTTGTCAAGGAGAAAGGTTTTCCAGCTCTGTCAGCCCAAGCCTTGCGGGAACAGTTCATTCTAAGACAAATAGAAAACAAGGTCGATTTGTACGAAATTGCAAAAAAATTAGGATTAAAAACAGTCCTGACCTTAGAAAAATATAGATAATGGATATTAAGTTAAAAGATTTTGAAGGGCCCCTGGACTTACTCTTGCACCTGGTTTCTAAGTACCAGATGGATATCTACGATGTGCCCATTACGGAAGTCATCGAACAGTATCTAGCCTATGTCTCAACCCTGCAGGCCATGCGTCTGGAAGTGACGGGCGAGTACATGGTCATGGCCAGTCAGCTCATGCTGATTAAGAGCCGCAAGCTTCTTCCAAAGGTAGCAGAAGTGACAGACTTGGAAGATGACCTGGAGCAGGATCTTCTTTCTCAAATCGAAGAATACCGCAAATTCAAGCTTTTGGGTGAGCACTTGGAAGCCAAGCACCAAGAACGGGCCCAGTACTATTCCAAAGCGCCGACAGAGTTGATTTACGAGGATGCGGAGCTTGTGCATGACAAGACGACCATTGATCTCTTTTTGGCTTTTTCAAATATCTTAGCCAAGAAAAAAGAAGAGTTTGCACAAAATCACACGACTATCTTGCGGGATGAGTACAAGATTGAGGACATGATGGTCATCGTAAAAGAGTCCTTGACTGGACGAGATCAATTGCGCTTGCAGGATTTGTTCAAGGAAGCTCAGAATGTCCAAGAGGTCATTACACTCTTTTTAGCAACTTTAGAGTTAATCAAAACTCAGGAGTTAACTCTAGTGCAGAATGAGAGTTTTGGGGATATCTATCTCATGGAAAAGAAGGAAGAAAGTCAAGTGGCCCAAAGCTAGACTTGATAGAGAGGAAAGATGAGTACTTTAGCAAAAATAGAAGCGCTCTTGTTTGTAGCGGGTGAAGATGGGATTAGAGTCCGCCAGTTAGCTGAACTCCTCTCTTTGCCACCAACAGGCATCCAGCAGAGTTTAGAAAAATTAGCCCAGAAGTATGAAAAGGACCCAGATTCCAGTTTGGCTCTGATTGAGACAGGTGGCGCTTATAGATTGGTGACCAAGCCTCAATTTGCAGAGATTTTGAAGGAATACTCTAAGGCGCCTATCAACCAGAGTTTATCTCGGGCTGCCCTTGAAACCTTGTCCATCATTGCTTACAAACAGCCCATCACACGGATAGAAATTGATGCTATCCGTGGGGTTAACTCGAGTGGGGCTTTAGCAAAGTTGCAGGCTTTTGACCTGATAAAGGAAGACGGAAAAAAAGAAGTGTTGGGGCGTCCCAACCTCTATGTGACAACGGATTATTTCCTAGATTACATGGGAATTAACCATTTAGAAGAATTGCCAGTGATTGATGAGCTTGACATTCAAGCCCAAGAAAGCCAATTATTTGGTGAAAGGATAGAAGAAGATGAGAATCAATAAGTATATTGCCCACGCAGGTGTGGCCAGTAGGAGAAAAGCAGAAGAGTTGATCAAGCAAGGTTTGGTGACGGTCAACGGCCAAGTGGTACGTGAACTCGCAACGACCATCAAGTCAGGTGACAAGGTCGAAGTTGAAGGACAACCAATCTACAACGAAGAAAAGGTCTATTATCTGCTAAACAAACCCCGCGGTGTGATTTCCAGTGTGACAGATGACAAGGGCCGCAAGACGGTTGTCGACCTCTTGCCCAATGTGAAAGAGCGCATCTACCCTGTAGGTCGTTTGGACTGGGATACATCAGGTGTTTTGATTTTGACCAATGATGGGGATTTTACGGATGAGATGATTCACCCTCGTAATGAGATCGACAAGGTTTATGTGGCGCGTGTTAAAGGTGTGGCCAATAAGGATAATCTCCGTCCCTTGACTCGTGGTCTTGAGATTGATGGCAAGAAAACCAAGCCAGCTGTTTATGAAATTCTCAAAGTGGATCCAGTCAAAAATCGCTCAGTGGTACAGTTGACTATCCATGAAGGGCGTAACCATCAGGTTAAAAAAATGTTTGAAGCTGTCGGTCTCCAAGTAGATAAACTGTCTCGGACACGTTTTGGGCATTTAGACTTGACAGGACTTCGTCCAGGTGAATCCCGACGCCTTAATAAAAAAGAAATCAGCCAATTACACACCATGGCTGTAACCAAGAAATAATGAAACGAATTTTAATAGCGCCTGTGCGCTTTTACCAACGTTTTATCTCACCAGCCTTTCCACCCTCTTGTCGCTTTGAGCCTACTTGTTCCAACTATATGATTCAGGCTATTGAAAAGCATGGCTTTAAGGGGGTCTTGATGGGCTTGGCTAGGATATTACGTTGCCATCCTTGGTCGAAAACAGGCAAGGACCCTGTGCCAGACCACTTTACTTTGAAAAGAAATTCAAAGTAAGATTGTATTCTAATGTATAAAACACAGATAGATGATACTTGGTATTTACTAAGTGTCATCTATCTGTGTTTTTATTTATGATTGATGTTTCTGTTATTTATTCCAAAATGTTTTTGCCTTCTTTAACACGCCAACGATAATCTGATAAAATAATATCTTCGAGGGAGTAGCTGGCCTGCCAGTCAAGATATTGTTTAGCTTTTGATGCATCTGCTAGAACGCTGGCTGGATCACCTGCACGACGAGCAACAATCTCGTGTGGGATTTTTTGATCCAGTAATTCTTCGGCAGTTTTAAAGATCTCTTTAACAGTATAGCCTTTCTCAGTTCCTAAGTTAAAGATTTGAGAAGAACTGTCTTCTTGAAAGAGGTAGTTCATTCCTTTAACATGGGCTTGTGCAAGATCTAAAACATGGATGTAATCTCGAATACATGAACCATCGCGCGTATCGTAGTCATCTCCAAATATTTTCAGGCTATCATTTTGTCCCAATGCAGTCTTATTGATATTCGGAATGATGTGAGTTGGATTTTTTACACGGAGACCATTTGAAGCATCCATTTCTGCACCAGCTACATTGAAATAGCGGAAAATGACATATTTCCAATCATAGCGATTAGCCATCCAGTAAATCATTCGTTCGCCCATCAATTTTGTTTCTGCATAAGGGTTGACAGGGTCGAGCAAGGTATCTTCAGTCGCTGGCTTGTCAATACAGTTATTACCATAGAGGGAAGCAGTTGAAGAGAACATGATTTTTTGAATACCAACTTCAGATAAGACTTTAAGAACTTGGTTCATGCCAGCAACATTGGCAGTGAAGTATTTGCTTGGGTTTTCAATGCTTTCGCTAACAACAATTTCACCTGCACAATGCAGAACTGCATCAATTTTATTTTCTTCCAAGTAGGCTTTTAAGGCACTAGCATCATAAACGTCAAGTTGTTTAAAGTTTGCACGATTATCTACAGCTGAACGGTGTCCTGTAGAAAGGTTATCTAGGACATGAACCTGATAGCCAGCATTTAAAAGAGCTTTAACAGTATGGGAGCCAATGTAGCCAGCCCCACCTGTAACAAGAATTGTTTTGGTCATGATTTTTTCCTTTTCCTATTTTTGTACTATTTTAAAGAAATAAGAAGGCAGAGTCAACTATTTTCTGCGAATTTCGTGAAAAAAATGAACGAATATATTATTAAATTGTTTTTTTTGTTTGGGAATGAATGATTTAGTTAATCTTGGAAAGTTTCTTAGATTTCACCCCACATGTAAGAGAATGCTATCTTTTTCTAAGATAGAGAAAGACGAAGATCCTAACTCAGAAATCCACCTTTCCGCTGTCCTTCTCCTATAAAAAGTGGTAAAATGGATGAAAGAAAGAAGGAACTGAAATGACAACATTATTTTCAAAAATCAAAGAAGTAACAGAACTTGCTGCAATCTCAGGTCATGAAGCACCTGTTCGTGCTTATCTTCGTGAAAAGTTGACACCGCATGTGGATGAAGTGGTGACAGATGGCTTGGGTGGTATTTTCGGAATTAAACATTCAGAAGCTGCAGATGCACCGCGCGTCTTGGTCGCTTCTCACATGGATGAAGTTGGTTTTATGGTCAGCGAAATCAAGCCAGATGGTACCTTCCGTGTTGTAGAAATCGGTGGCTGGAATCCTATGGTGGTCAGTAGCCAACGTTTCAAACTCTTAACACGTGATGGTCGTGAAATTCCTGTGATTTCAGGCTCTGTCCCTCCACATTTGACTCGTGGAAAGGGTGGACCAACCATGCCTGCTGTTGCGGATATTGTCTTTGATGGTGGGTTTGTGGACAAGGCTGAGGCAGAAAGTTTTGGCATCCGTCCTGGCGATACCATCGTACCTGATAGTAGCGCAATCCTTACAGCCAATGAAAAAAATATCATCTCAAAAGCTTGGGACAACCGCTACGGGGTTCTTATGGTTAGCGAGCTAGCTGAAGCTCTGTCAGGTCAAAAACTTGGCAATGAACTCTATCTTGGTTCTAACGTCCAAGAAGAAGTTGGTCTTCGTGGTGCTCATACTTCTACAACTAAGTTTGACCCAGAGGTCTTTCTGGCAGTTGACTGTTCACCAGCTGGTGATGTTTATGGCGGTCAAGGCAAGATTGGGGATGGAACCTTGATTCGTTTCTACGATCCAGGTCATTTGCTTCTCCCAGGCATGAAGGATTTCCTTTTGACAACGGCTGAGGAAGCTGGTATCAAGTACCAATACTACTGTGGTAAAGGCGGAACAGATGCTGGCGCAGCTCATCTGAAAAATGGTGGTGTCCCATCTACAACTATCGGTGTTTGCGCTCGTTATATCCATTCTCACCAAACCCTCTACGCGATGGATGACTTCTTAGAAGCGCAAGCTTTCTTACAAGCCTTGGTGAAGAAATTGGATCGTTCAACGGTTGATTTGATTAAAAATTATTAAACATAAGGGAGGTGGTAGGGATGGTAGAACCAAACCTAGAAAGCCTTATAAAAGATCTTTATAATCATGCTCGACATGATTTGAGTGAAGATTTAGTTGCTGCTCTCCTAGAGACTGCTAAAAAACTGCCTACTACAAATGAGCAATTGCTGGCAGTTCGTCTCTCAGGCCTGGTCAATCGTGAATTGCTCCTAAACCCCAAACATCCGGCACCTGAGTTGCTCAACTTGGCTCGCTTTATCAAAAGAGAAGAAGCCAAGTACAGAGGAACTGCAGCTTCTGCGATTATGTATGGGGAGCTATTTAAAATGCTTTGATTCCATTGTGAATCAAAGCATTTTTCTATATGGTAGAAAAGCAATTCTTGGTTATACTCAATGAAAATCAAAGAGCAAACTAGGAAACTGGCCACAGACTGTACTTGAGTACGGCAAGGCGACGTTGACGTGGTTTGAAGAGATTTTCGAAGAGTATTAGGAGAAGAAAAAGCCATCCTGTTCAGGATAGCATATTGATATTAGATTTGTTCAGCGATGACCTTTTCAGCAAGGTTCATGGCATGGTCAGATACACGAGTATAGTGGGAAATAATGTCGATAAAGTTGACCCCAGCTTGTGTTGAACACTCACCCTTGTTAAGGCGTTTGATGTGGGTCTTTCTGAGAACACGTTCCATATTGTTGATTTCTTTATGGCGTTCAATCAGACTTTGAGCTTTTTCGATATCATTGTTTTCCACGCTATCAAGGGCATCCTTGATAAAGCCAGTAGTTTTTTGATAAATGTCAGCCAATTCCTGCAAAGCAGCTTCAGAGAACTCAACATTTTTACGTTGAAGATAGTCAGTCAGGTTGATTAGGGCTTCTGCATGATCCCCGATCCGTTCCAAATCACGGGATGAATCAAGGATGTTGGTCAGCACTTCACTTTCTTTCTGGCTAAGGGCTTCACTTGAAAGAGTAATAAGGTAACGAGTCAATTTTTCATCGATGGTATTGATGGCTTCTTCTGTCTTGTGACCTTTTTCAGCAACCTTTTCATTGAGGTCAATGATGTAGTTGTATGAAAGGTCAAAGGCTTTAGAAGCATAATTTCCTAAGTGAAGGAGTTCTTTCTTCGCATTTCCGAGAGCGATTGATGGAGCTTGTTTAATTAAATGCTCATCAAGGTAAAGCGGCTCGTACTTGACAACTTCGTCTTCACCAGGGATGAGTTTGGTTACAAAGAAAGCCAAGGCTCCGATGAATGGAAATTGTACAATGGTGTTACTTACGTTAAAGGCACCGTGAGAGAAGGCAATAGTCATCTCAGGTGAGAGGTGAAGGAGTGCTTGGAAGTACTCAATCATAGCAGTGAAGGGGCCTAATAAGATTAAGCAAAGGATAGTTCCTAACACGTTAAAGGTGACGTGGGTTGCAGCAACGCGTTTCGCAGAGACATTGGCTCCAGCTGCCGCGATGATAACTGTTAGGGTTGTCCCGATATTATCCCCAAATAGGACAGGTAGTGAACCTTTGAGGTCGAGGAAGCCACCCGCATAGAGACCTTGAAGAATCCCGATAGTTGCAGAAGATGCTTGAATCAAAACGGTAATTACCGCACCAGCCACAACTCCCAAGATAGGATTTTGTCCCAAGGTAACCATGTATTCCTTAAACTGAGGTAAGTCTTTAAGAGGGCTCATACCGGCACTGATGAGGTTGAGGGCGTAGAAGATTCCCCCTACACCAAACAGGATGCGCCCGATATTGTTTGCTGTTCTGTTTTTTGTAAAGAATAGGAACATGGTTCCGAGGAAAATCAAGGGTAGGGCATACTCGCCAAGTTTGAAACCGATGATGAAGGACGTTACGGTCGTTCCAATATTGGCTCCCATGATAATCCCGATGGCCTGTCTAAGGGTGAGGAGACTAGCACTAACCAGTCCAACCGTAATAACCGTTACACCTGTACTCGACTGGATGAGGGCAGTGACGACAATCCCCACTAAGACCCCTAAGAAGGGATTACTTGTGTATTTGTCAATGTAATATCGAAGGCGGTCTCCAGCAGCTTGTTGCAAACCGTCTCCCATGGTCTTGATACTATATAAGAATAGTCCCAGACCACCTAAAAAGTGAAATAAAATTTCCTGCCAATTAATGGACATTTCTTTTTCCTCCGAAAAATAATAACGGAATTTCTCCTATTCTATTTTAAAGGATAAAAGTAAATCTAACAAGTGTTAAGATGAAATTTGAGAAAGAAAATTTGTGATAAAAATCAAAAATAATAGACTCTAAAATGACATGAAGATTAAATATCGAAAAATCTTGTGAAATCTTTCCTTATATTTCAAAAGTGTGATATAATAGTTTCGAATAAAATAAATAAAGGGGTTTTTGTAACATGGCAAAACTTACTGTTAAAGACGTTGACTTGAAAGGTAAAAAAGTCCTCGTTCGTGTTGACTTCAACGTACCATTGAAAGATGGCGTAATCACTAACGACAACCGTATCACAGCAGCTCTTCCAACTATTAAGTACATCATCGAACAAGGTGGACGTGCAATTCTTTTCTCTCACCTTGGACGTGTGAAAGAAGAAGCTGATAAAGCTGGTAAATCACTTGCTCCTGTAGCAGCAGACTTGGCAGCAAAACTTGGTCAAGACGTTGTTTTCCCAGGTGTCACTCGTGGTGCTGAATTGGAAGCAGCTATCAACGCTCTTGAAGATGGACAAGTTCTCTTGGTTGAAAACACTCGTTACGAAGATGTTGACGGCAAGAAAGAATCTAAAAACGATCCTGAACTTGGTAAATACTGGGCATCACTTGGAGATGGTATCTTCGTAAACGATGCATTCGGTACAGCTCACCGTGCTCACGCATCTAACGTTGGTATCTCAGCAAACGTTGAAAAAGCAGTTGCTGGTTTCCTTCTTGAAAACGAAATTGCCTACATCCAAGAAGCAGTTGAAACTCCAGAACGTCCATTCGTAGCGATCCTTGGTGGTTCAAAAGTTTCAGACAAGATCGGTGTTATCGAAAACTTGCTTGAAAAAGCTGATAAAGTCCTTATCGGTGGTGGTATGACTTACACATTCTACAAAGCACAAGGTATCGAAATCGGTAACTCACTTGTAGAAGAAGACAAATTGGATGTTGCAAAAGCTCTTCTTGAAAAAGCAAACGGTAAATTGATCTTGCCAGTTGATTCAAAAGAAGCAAACGCATTTGCTGGCTACACTGAAGTGCGTGACACTGAAGGTGAAGCAGTTTCTGAAGGCTTCCTTGGTCTTGACATCGGTCCAAAATCTATCGCTAAATTTGACGAAGCTTTGACTGGTGCCAAAACAGTTGTATGGAACGGACCTATGGGTGTATTTGAAAACCCTGACTTCCAAGCTGGTACAATCGGTGTGATGGACGCTATCGTGAAACAACCAGGTGTGAAATCAATCATCGGTGGTGGTGACTCAGCTGCCGCAGCTATTAACCTTGGTCGCGCAGACAAATTCTCATGGATCAGTACGGGCGGAGGCGCTTCAATGGAGCTTCTTGAAGGTAAAGTATTGCCAGGTTTGGCTGCACTTACAGAAAAATAAATTCAGCCCGTTAGTCTCTACAAAATCCTGATTTTGTAGAAAAAGGAACAAAACTGAAACGTTAACAAAAAGGTGGCTATGTCACCTTTTTGTGTTAGTGTAGGTATTTGTGACGCGGTGGTGGAGCATCAATGGAACTTCTCGAAGGTAAAGTTCTTCCAGGACTTGCAGCCTTGACAGAAAAATAAGATTTCATAAATGAATCAAAGGAGAGAGGGATGACAGTTCCTCTTTTCTTTCGCTTGAAATAAAAACGTTTCCTCTCAACTATTGCTCATAAAATCAGCCAATTTATGATAAAATGGAAATAGAAAGTTGAGATTATGAGTTATTTTAAAAAATATAAATTCGATAAATCCCAGTTCAAACTTGGTATGCGAACCTTTAAAACAGGTATTGCTGTTTTTCTAGTTCTCTTGATTTTTGGCTTTTTTGGCTGGAAAGGTCTTCAAATCGGTGCTTTGACAGCTGTTTTTAGCCTGAGGGAGAGTTTTGATAAGAGTGTTCATTTTGGAACTTCGCGTATTCTAGGAAATAGTATCGGTGGCCTTTATGCCCTCCTCTTCTTCCTATTAAATACCTTTTTCCACGAGGCTTTTTGGGTGACCTTGGTAGTTGTCCCAATCTGCACCATGTTAACCATTATGACAAATGTAGCCATGAACAACAAAGCAGGTGTTATTGGTGGTGTAGCGGCCATGTTAATCATTACCCTATCGATTCCGAGTGGAGAAACAATTTTGTACGTATTTGCGCGTGTATCAGAAACTTTCATGGGAGTTTTTGTCGCAATTCTCGTAAATTACGATATTGATCGTATTCGGCTCTTTTTAGAGAAAAAAGAAAAATAATGTTACATTTTATAACATTATCAATTGACGTTTGTCTTTTTTTAGACTATAATAGACAGAAAGAAGGAAATTGTAAATGAAGGAAAAAGAATTTCGCCGAAATATGGCTGTTTTTCCTATCGGCAGTGTTATGAAGTTGACCGATTTATCGGCGCGTCAGATTCGTTATTATGAAGATCAAGAGTTAATTAAGCCTGATCGAAACGAAGGAAACCGTCGCATGTATTCTTTGAATGACATGGATCGTCTGCTTGAAATCAAAGATTATATCTCTGAAGGTTATAATATCGCTGCCATTAAGAAAAAATATGCTGAACGTGAAGCGAAATCCAAGAAAGCGGTGAGTCAGACTGAGGTGCGTCGTGCACTTCACAATGAACTCCTCCAACAGGGGCGTTTTGCTTCAGTACGGTCACCTTTTGGTCGCGGTTAGGCAACCGCAAGTAGTCATACATTAAGGAGAAAACTCATGCCAATCACAGCTGCAGATATTCGTCGTGAAGTCAAGGAAAAAAATGTTACCTTTATTCGTCTCATGTTCTCAGATATTTTGGGAACCATGAAAAACGTCGAAATTCCTGCTACAGATGAACAGTTAGATAAAGTCTTGTCAAACAAGGCTATGTTTGATGGATCTTCTATTGAAGGTTTTGTACGTATCAATGAGTCAGATATGTACTTGTACCCTGACTTAGATACATGGACAGTCTTCCCTTGGGGAGATGAAAATGGAAGTGTTGCAGGTTTGATCTGTGATGTCTATACAACAGAAGGTGAACCATTTGCAGGTGACCCTCGTGGTAATCTCAAACGTGCTCTTCGTCACATGGAAGAAGTGGGATTCAAATCTTTCAACCTTGGACCAGAGCCAGAATTCTTCCTATTTAAACTGGATGAAAATGGGGACCCAACACTTGAAGTAAATGATAAGGGTGGCTACTTTGATTTGGCACCTACTGACCTTGCGGACAATACACGTCGTGAAATCGTGAATGTCTTGACCAAAATGGGATTTGAAGTAGAAGCGAGTCATCACGAGGTTGCGGTTGGTCAACACGAGATTGACTTTAAGTATGATGAAGTTCTACGTGCCTGTGATAAGATTCAAATTTTTAAACTTGTTGTTAAAACCATTGCTCGCAAACATGGGCTTTACGCAACCTTTATGGCCAAACCAAAATTTGGTATTGCTGGATCAGGTATGCACTGTAATATGTCCTTGTTTGATGCAGAAGGAAACAATGCCTTCTTTGATCCAAATGATCCAAAAGGAATGCAGTTGTCAGAAACAGCCTATCATTTCCTTGGTGGTTTGATCAAGCATGCCTACAACTATACTGCCATCATGAACCCAACGGTTAACTCATACAAACGTTTGGTTCCAGGTTATGAAGCTCCTGTTTATATTGCTTGGGCTGGTCGTAACCGTTCGCCACTTGTGCGCGTGCCTGCTTCACGTGGTATGGGAACTCGTCTTGAGTTGCGTTCAGTGGATCCAATGGCTAATCCGTACATCGCTATGGCAGTTCTTTTGGAAGTTGGTTTGCATGGTATTGAAAACAAAATCGAAGCACCAGCTCCTATCGAAGAAAATATCTACATCATGACAGCAGAAGAGCGTAAGGAAGCTGGTATTACGGACCTTCCATCAACTCTTCACAACGCTTTGAAGGCTTTGACTGAGGATGAGGTGGTTAAGGCTGCCCTAGGAGATCACATCTACACAAGCTTCCTTGAAGCTAAACGAATCGAATGGGCAAGCTACGCAACCTTTGTTTCACAATGGGAAATTGATAATTATTTAGATCTTTACTAATATAGAAGAAAGATTGCCTGAGGGCGGTCTTTTTTATTGCATTTTATATCGAGGTGTGATATATTTTATATAACGAAGTGCGATATATCGAACTAAGATAGGAGATGGTTATAAATGGAATTAACGGATAAGATTCGTCGAGTTTATCTTCCGATGACGGAAACGGGCTTTTATATCTTGTTCTGTCTGCAAAAGGAACGTCATGGTTATAGTATTACACAAAAGGTCAAGGAAATGACAGATTCGCAAGTCTTGATTAGTCCTGGAACTATGTATGGAACCTTGTCAAAAATGGAAAAGGATGGTTTGATTTCCTTTGTCCGAGAGGAGGAAAAACGGAAAATCTATCAGATTACAGACTTGGGACGCAAAGTATTAGATATTGAATTGAAACGTATTGAACGGCTCTATAGAAACAGTCGGGAGGAAGGATGATGGAAAAGAAAATTGTTTATCGAATTTTTACAATTGCGGATTATGATAGAGAAGCTTTATATCTTAGAAAAATGCATGCCGAGGGATGGAAACTTAAGAAAGCAAGCTACTCTAGCTTAGTAATTGCGGTTAAGTATACTTTTGAAAAGTGCAAACCGGAGCAGGTGTCTTATCAGTTGGACATTTATCCCATGAAAAAATCAGAGAGGGCCTCCTATTTACAACTATTTAAAGACTGTGGCTGGGAGCATATTACAGACTTTAATGGTTTTTCCTACTTTAGAAAGCTTCATTCTGGAATTGAGTCGGATGCAGAGTTTGAAATTTATAATGATGCGACCGGCAAGTTGGATATGGTCAAACGGATTTTAACAACGCGGATGCTTCCTATTTTGCTTCTCTTTTTGCTTATCTTTTCGGCTCTGCTACCGGTTTTCTCACAGTTTGTCAGTGGAGGTAGTTCTTTCAGTTGGGAATTGTTTTTGCTTGTCTTAATAGATTTTGTTTTATTGATAATTCATGCGATTCAGATTTCTTATATTCTTTGGAGATTGTTTCAAAAGTGGAAAGAATTATCTGATAAATAAAAGCATGAATGTTTTCTAGTTTGGAGGTCAAACAATGAAAAGCAAACTACAATTTCGGATCTTCACTATTCTTGATTTGGACAAGAAAGAAGAATATTTACATGAGATGCATTTAAAAGGTTGGAAATATAGTAGAAATCGTTTTGGTTTTTTCTATTTTGACCAATGTCAACCGGACGATATCATCTACCGTATCTATGATTCTAGATTTCTTAAAAAGTATAAGCATGAACTGCAAGATTTTCGAAATAGAGGTTGGGAATTGATAGAGACAGGTTCTTGTTCAATTCTTCGTAAATTATCTTCTGATTTACTTACGGAGGATCAAGTCTATATAAGTAAGGGGTTCAGATGGGCAGTTATACAATATAGACTTCGTTTATGTACATCTACTTTCTTAGGTGGCCTTGTTGTTTGTATGAGTTTGTTTAGAGAAGATCTTTCTATGTCTTTCTTCATTATTTTTGTTTTAAATACTTTAATGTTTTCTTATCTAATCTATGGTTATTTCAGACTAAAGAGGAAATACCGAGCAGATGGATAGTAAGTTTCTAGGTCTTTAGACTGATTTTTAGCACTCTTGATAAAAGAGTGCTAATTTTTTGAGTTTTTGTCTTGACATTCTCTTTTAAGGGTGTATAATAGAATCATAAGTTAGCACTTGAGTGCATCGAGTGCTAATTGATCAGACAGAGAGGAGTGATGAGATGGTTACAGAGCGTCAGCAGGATATTTTAAATCTGATTGTTGACATCTTTACCAAAACGCACGAACCTGTCGGATCCAAAGCCTTGCAAGAGTCTATTAACTCTAGTAGTGCTACCATTCGAAATGATATGGCAGCTCTCGAAAAGCAAGGTTTGCTTGAAAAGGCTCATACTTCCAGTGGTCGGATGCCGAGTGTGGCTGGTTTTCAATACTATGTCAAACACTCCCTATCCTTTGACCGTTTAGCTGAAAATCAAGTTTATGAGATTGTAAAAGCCTTTGATCAGGAGTTCTTCAAACTTGAGGATATCTTTCAAGAGGCAACGAAAATCTTGACAGACTTGAGTGGTTGTACGGTTGTAGCACTGGATGTCGAACCAAGTAGGCAGAAGCTGACAGCTTTTGATATTGTTGTCCTCGGGCAACATACAGCTCTTGCTGTTTTTACGCTTGATGAGTCTAGAACAGTTACCAGTCAGTTTTTGATTCCAAGGAACTTTTTGCAGGAGGATTTGCTAAAACTAAAGAGCATCATTCAGGAACGTTTCCTCGGTCACACCGTTCTAGATATTCACTACAAGATTCGGACGGAGATTCCGCAGATTATCCAGCGTTACTTTACAACAACGGACAATGTCATCGATCTCTTTGAACACATCTTTAAGGAAATGTTCAACGAAAACATTGTGGTGGCGGGCAAGGTCAATCTCTTGAATTTTGCCAATCTAGCGGCCTATCAGTTCTTTGACCAACCGCAAAAGGTGGCCTTGGAGATTCGTGAGGGGCTGCATGAGGATCAGATGCAAAATGTTCGTGTTGCAGACAGTCAAGAGTCCTGTCTAGCTGATCTAGCTGTGATTAGTAGCAAGTTTCTTATTCCTTATCGGGGAGTTGGAATTCTAGCCATTATCGGTCCGGTCAATCTGGATTACCAACAGCTAATCAACCAAGTCAATGTAGTCAATCGTGTTTTAACCATGAAGTTGACAGATTTTTACCGCTATCTCAGCAGTAATCATTACGAAGTACATTAAGAGTGAAATCATTAAAGGAGGCGAAAATGGCCCAAGATATAAAAAATGAAGAAGTAGAAGAAGTTCAAGAAGAGGAAGTTGTGGAAACGGTAGAAGAAACAACTCCTGAGAAATCTGAATTGGACTTGGCAAATGAACGTGCAGATGAGTTCGAAAACAAATACCTTCGCGCTCATGCAGAAATGCAAAATATCCAGCGCCGTGCCAATGAAGAACGTCAAAATTTGCAACGTTATCGTAGCCAGGACTTGGCAAAAGCGATTCTCCCTTCATTGGATAACCTTGAGCGTGCCCTTGCAGTTGAAGGATTGACAGATGACGTGAAGAAGGGCTTGGAAATGGTGCAAGAAAGCTTGATTCATGCTTTGAAAGAAGAAGGAATCGAAGAAATCGCAGCTGACGGTGAATTTGACCATAACTACCACATGGCCATCCAAACTCTCCCAGCAGATGATGAACACCCAGCAGACACCATCGCACAAGTCTTCCAAAAAGGCTACAAACTCCATGATCGTATCTTAAGACCGGCTATGGTAGTTGTGTATAACTAGGCTAAAGACTTTAAAAATCTTGTCCGAAACGACACTAAACTATGAAAGAAAGATAAGAAACGGTTCAGCTTTACTAATAGTGAGCGAAGCGAACCAAAGGCGATACTCTTCGCGTGGCGTTATTTGCGCAAACTTTGAGACCTTAGGCTCAAAGTTTAGTCAAAGAGATTGACGAGTCAAGCTCTGACGGCGCCGCCACCTAAGAAGAGTATCAAAAAAAAGAATATAAAATTTAAGGAGAAAAACACATGTCTAAAATTATCGGTATTGACTTAGGTACAACAAACTCAGCAGTAGCAGTTCTTGAAGGGACTGAAAGCAAGATTATCGCAAACCCAGAAGGAAACCGCACAACTCCATCTGTAGTTTCATTCAAAAACGGCGAAATCATCGTTGGTGATGCAGCAAAACGTCAAGCAGTCACAAACCCTGATACAGTCATCTCTATCAAATCTAAGATGGGAACTTCTGAAAAAGTTTCTGCAAACGGTAAAGAATACACTCCACAAGAAATCTCAGCTATGATCCTTCAATACTTGAAAGGTTACGCTGAAGAATACCTTGGTGAAAAAGTAACTAAGGCTGTTATTACGGTTCCTGCATACTTCAACGATGCTCAACGTCAAGCAACAAAAGACGCTGGTAAAATTGCTGGTCTTGAAGTAGAACGTATCGTCAACGAACCAACTGCGGCAGCTCTTGCTTATGGTTTGGACAAGACTGACAAAGAAGAAAAAATCTTGGTATTCGACCTTGGTGGTGGTACATTCGACGTATCTATCCTTGAATTGGGTGATGGTGTCTTTGACGTATTGGCAACTGCAGGGGATAACAAACTCGGTGGTGACGACTTTGACCAAAAAATTATCGACCACTTGGTAGCAGAATTCAAGAAAGAAAACGGCATCGACTTGTCAGCTGACAAGATGGCTCTTCAACGTTTGAAAGACGCAGCTGAAAAAGCTAAGAAAGACCTTTCTGGTGTAACGTCAACACAAATCAGCTTGCCATTTATCACTGCTGGTGAAGCTGGACCTCTTCACTTGGAAATGACTTTGACTCGTGCTAAATTCGATGACTTAACTCGTGACCTTGTAGAACGTACAAAAGTTCCAGTTCGCCAAGCCCTTTCAGATGCAGGTTTGAGCTTGTCAGAAATCGACGAAGTGATCCTTGTCGGTGGTTCAACTCGTATCCCAGCAGTTGTTGAGGCTGTTAAAGCTGAAACTGGTAAAGAACCAAACAAATCAGTTAACCCTGATGAAGTAGTTGCTATGGGAGCTGCGATCCAAGGTGGTGTCATCACTGGTGATGTTAAAGACGTTGTCCTTCTTGACGTAACGCCATTGTCACTTGGTATCGAAACAATGGGTGGAGTCTTCACAAAACTCATCGACCGCAACACTACAATTCCAACTTCTAAATCACAAGTCTTCTCAACTGCAGCAGACAACCAACCAGCCGTTGATATCCACGTTCTTCAAGGGGAACGCCCAATGGCAGCAGATAACAAGACTCTTGGACGTTTCCAATTGACAGATATCCCAGCTGCACCTCGTGGTATTCCACAAATCGAAGTAACATTTGACATCGATAAGAACGGTATCGTATCTGTTAAAGCCAAAGATCTTGGAACTCAAAAAGAACAAACAATCGTTATCCAATCTAACTCAGGTTTGACAGACGAAGAAATCGACCGCATGATGAAAGATGCAGAAGCTAACGCTGAAGCAGATAAGAAACGTAAAGAAGAAGTAGACCTTCGTAACGAAGTAGACCAAGCTATCTTTGCGACTGAAAAGACAATCAAAGAAACTGAAGGTAAAGGCTTCGATGCAGAACGTGATGCTGCCCAAGCTGCCCTTGATGATCTTAAGAAAGCTCAAGAAGACAACAACTTGGACGACATGAAAGCAAAACTTGAAGCATTGAACGAAAAAGCTCAAGGACTTGCGGTTAAACTCTACGAACAAGCCGCAGCAGCGCAACAAGCCCAAGCAGGAGCAGAAGGCGCACAAGCAACAGGAAATGCAGGCGATGACGTCGTAGACGGAGAGTTTACGGAGAAGTAAAACAATCCAGTGGATTGTTTTAGCGGAACCTCTTGAAATAAAGAAAGGTTCCGAGATTTTAGGATTCCTTTAATCCGAAAATCAATTCAGCCTTACTAGTTCAAAAACAAAGTATAATCGACTTTGTTTTAGAACGTCGTAATGATAGGAAGAAATCCAGAGGTTGTAACCCAGCCTCTGTTTTTCGGTAAAAAGGAACGACACTAATATGTTGATTCGTTTCGCAACAATTATAGAAAGGAACAAGTGTGTTCAGGAAATTGAACACGGGCTACGGACTGTGCCAAAAGGATAGTTTTTTCTAGGACGTAAGCGTCCGTCGTCAAAACTCCTATTTTGGCTGTGTCCGTTTGACGCCCTTTGTATCTTAAATTATGAACAATACTGAATTTTATGACCGTTTGGGCGTTTCAAAGAATGCATCTCAAGATGAGATCAAGAAAGCCTATCGGAAATTATCTAAAAAATATCACCCAGATATCAACAAAGAGCCTGGTGCTGAGGAAAAGTACAAGGAAGTTCAAGAAGCTTATGAGACCTTAAGTGATGAACAGAAACGTGCTGCTTACGATCAATATGGTGCTGCTGGTGCTAATGGTGGCTTTGGTGGTGCAGGCGGTTTTGGTGGTTTCGACGGAGCAGGTGGTTTCGGTGGATTTGAGGATATCTTCTCAAGTTTCTTCGGCGGAGGCGGTGCTTCACGCAATCCAAACGCTCCTCGTCAGGGGGATGACCTCCAGTATCGTGTGAACTTGACCTTTGAAGAAGCTATTTTTGGAGCTGAAAAAGAAGTTAAGTACAATCGTGAAGCAAGCTGTCGTACATGTAATGGATCTGGTGCTAAGTCTGGAACAAGTCCAGTTACTTGTGGGCGTTGTCATGGTTCTGGTGTTATTAACGTTGATACTCAAACACCACTTGGTATGATGCGTCGTCAAGTAACCTGTGATGTCTGTCATGGACGTGGAAAAGAAATCAAAGATCCATGTACAACATGTCATGGAACAGGTCATGAAAAACAAGCCCACAGTGTCCATGTGAAAATTCCAGCAGGTGTCGAAACTGGTCAACAAATTCGTCTAGCTGGTCAAGGTGAGGCAGGCTTTAACGGCGGTCCTTATGGGGACTTGTATGTAGTCGTTTCTGTTGAAGCTAGCGATAAATTTGAACGTGAAGGGACAACTATTTTCTACAAGTTAAACCTCAATATCGTCCAAGCAACTCTTGGTGATACTGTAGATATCCCAACCGTTCACGGTGATGTTGAATTGGTAATCCCAGAGGGTACTCAAACGGGTAAACGATTCCGTTTGCGTGGTAAGGGAGCTCCTAGTCTTCGTGGTGGTGCTGTTGGTGACCAATACGTGACGGTCAATGTCGTGACTCCAACAGGCTTAAACGAACGACAAAAAGCAGCTTTGAAAGAATTCGCAGCTGCAGGGGACTTGAAAGTCAATCCAAAGAAAAAAGGCTTCTTTGACCATATTAAAGATGCCTTTGAAGGAGAATAAACAAAAAGAGCCGTCGAGCTCTTTTTGTATTATCTTTGAAAATTTAGCGTCGAAAAATCATTTTCCAGTTAGCCTATTATTTATACTTTTGCTTGAGTAAGCCAGCTGCATCCATATCTTGGATGAGTTGCTTGAACTCCGCTTCTTTGCCAGGCTTAACGGTGACGGTATCAATGCGCTTAATCGCCGAATTATCCTGAATATCCACCAAGGTCAAAGCTTTTTCATAGAAAGCAATTCCCTTTTTCAGACTTTCTTGATCTTTCCAAGAGAGAATAAAGTAATCAGGATTTGGTTTCTTTCCGATTTCTTGTAAATAATTCCTACTTTCCTCCTCTAAAAATTGGAATAAACCATGATTGAATAAGTTGTCTTCTACTGAATTGTAGGAAATATCTCCTGTGTTTAGGACATAGACTTCAAGTCGGTTTTTGGTGAGTTTTGGACTTTCTTTTAGAACAGGGTGAGTATTGATGACCTCATCTGAGAAAGTAACATAAAAATGTAAGCCTCCACCCTCGAATTGATACCTTCCATTTGAATTTACTTTCTTAGGAGGCATGTCAAGGGAGATAAAGATTTGTTTTAAGGTTTCATTCCCTTTTTGGATGTCGTTCGGTGAGGCTCTGAAGGCAAAAAACAGTACTAGAAATGCCAGGGCTGCAAGAAGGCTAAGGCAACCACAAGGGATTAGGATGATCTGCACCAGAATTTTTAAAAACTGTTTCATTTTCATTCCTCTTTTTTGTTTGGAACTGACAACCTAAAATGGATTTAAGGAAAGTTCATAGCTCTTTTTACTTATCTTCAGTTTCCTGTGCTTCTTTAATCACAGCTAGTCTAGTCTGGATATCTTTTTCTAAGACCTTAAACTTGTAAGTCAGGTCTTCTTGGTATTCCTTGATGAGTTCTTTTTGCTGGTCGATGATTTGCAGGCTGTTTTGGATAATGTCCACATCGTCTTTGATAGCTTGAACGCGGTCAGTGGTATTCAAGACTTCATCTGTGATGGTTTGGCGATTTTTTGTGACCAGATAACTTCCGGCTGCGGCTCCTGCAAATAGCAGTAGGTTGGATAATTTCATGGCAACTCCTTAGGCGTTTTTGATGGTTTCAGCGACTTGGGCAAGTTTGTCAAAGTCTGGTTCGTGGGCGATAAAATCAATCTTGAGGTCATCGTCCGCACTGTAGCGAGGTACGAGGTGAACGTGGGTATGAAAGACTGTTTGACCAGCGACTTCTTCACAGTTGGCAATGATATTCATACCAGTAGCCTTGGTAGCCTTCATGACTTTTTGAGCTACTGTTGGTACTTGGGCAAAGAGTTGGCTGGCGCTAGTAGCGTCCATTTCCAAAAGATTGCGATAGTGTTCTTTGGGCACGACCAAGGTGTGACCTGGTGTCACTTGAGAGATATCAAGAAAGGCAAGAATCTGCTCATCTTCATATACTTTTGAAGCAGGAATTTCCCCTGCAATGATTTTACAAAAAATGCAATCTGACATAAAATCTACCTCTACTGTATTGAATTTTGATATAATATAGCTACATTATACCAGATTTGGAGAAAATATGTTAGAAATAAAAAACCTGACAGGTGGCTATGTTCATGTCCCTGTCTTGAAAGATGTGTCCTTTACAGTCGAGAGTGGACAGCTGGTCGGTTTGATTGGTCTCAATGGTGCTGGAAAATCAACGACGATCAATGAGATTATCGGTCTCTTGACACCTTATAGTGGTTCCATCAATATCAATGGCCTGACCTTGCAAGAAGATGCGACTAGCTACCGCAAGCAGATCGGCTACATCCCAGAAACGCCTAGCTTATATGAGGAGTTGACCCTTAGAGAGCATATTGAAACTGTTGCTATGGCTTATGGTATTGAGCAAAAAGTGGCTTTTGAGCGAGTAGAACCTTTGTTAAAAATGTTCCGTTTGGATCAGAAATTAGACTGGTTCCCAGTTCATTTTTCAAAAGGGATGAAGCAGAAGGTCATGATTATCTGTGCCTTTGTTGTGGATCCGAGTCTCTTTATCGTCGATGAACCTTTCCTTGGTCTTGATCCCTTGGCTATTTCGGACTTGATTCAGCTTTTGGATCTTGAAAAGAAAAAAGGCAAGTCTATTCTCATGAGTACCCACGTTCTTGACTCTGCTGAAAAAATGTGTGATTCTTTTGTCATTCTCCATAAAGGCCAAGTGAGAGCTAAAGGGGATCTTGAAGAGTTGAGACAAGCTTTTGCCATGCCAGAAGCAAGTCTCAATGATATCTATTTGGCTTTGACCAAAGAGGAGGACCGATGAAAGACTTGTTTCTAAAGCGAAAGCAGGCTTTTCGTAAAGAGTGTGTCGGTTATCTGCGCTATGTGCTCAATGACCACTTTGTCTTGTTTTTACTGGTCTTAGTAGGTTTTCTAGCCTATCAGTATAGTCAACTGCTCCAGCATTTTCCTGAGAATCATTTACCGATCCTAGGTTTAATTGGGATTGTCTCTGTTTTACTCTTACTTTGGGGAGGAATAGCGACCTATGTGGAAGCACCTGATAAGCTCTTTCTCTTAGTAGCTGAAGAAGAAGTAAGAGAACATATCCAGAAGCAAAGTCTAGTTTCCTTCATCTTTTGGGTCAGTGTACAGACTCTCTTTTTGCTTCTTTTTGCCCCTTTATTTTTAGCCATGGGTTTAGGTTTAGGAGTTTTTGGGGTCTATGTTCTTCTATTGGGAGTCGGGAAATATTTCCTGTTTCAGAAAAAAGCTGGCAAGTTTTTTAGTGCAAATCATCTGGACTGGGACTATGTGATTGCCCAAGAAAGTAAACGCAAGCAGTTTTTACTTCGTTTCTTTGCCCTCTTTACCCAAGTCAAGGGAATTTCAAACAGTGTCAAGAGACGAGCTTATCTAGATGCTATCCTAAAAGTAGTTCAGAAGGTGCCGAGCAAGATTTGGCAGAACCTCTATCTTCGTTCTTATCTGCGAAATGGAGATCTTTTTGCCCTCAGTCTTCGCCTCCTCTTCCTATCCTTGCTGGCTTTGATCTTTATCGAGCAAGCTTGGATAGCCGCAGCTGTGGTAGTTTTATTTAACTATCTCCTGCTCTTTCAGTTATTGGCCCTCTATCATGCTTTTGACTACCAATATTTGACCCAACTTTTCCCGCTAGACAAGGGGCAAAAGGAAAAAGGGTTACAGGCGGTTGTCCGAGGATTGACTGGTTTTGTTTTATTGGTTCAACTGGTAGTTGGTTTGATTACCCTCCAAGAAAAATTAGCCCTTCTAGCCCTCCTTGGAGCTGGACTGGTCTTACAAATTTTGTATCTCCCTTATCAGGTGAAACGTCAGATGCAGGACTAATACTCTTCGAAAATCTCTTCAAACTAGGTCAGCATCCATCTGCAACCTCAAAACGATGCTTTGAGCAACCTGCGGCTAGCTTCCTAGTTTGCTCTTTGATTTTCATTGACTATAACATTGCTTATATGATACTAAAAAAGAAGTTGAGTTCAATCTGTCTCAGCTTCTTTTTAGTTACTACAGGATAATGGTTGGTCCGTAGAGACTCAACTTGGTTTTGACTTGGTCAAAGTGGAAGCGATCATAAGCTCTCCAAGCGGCGCGAGTAGGAGCGTCTGGATTGAGAGCACTGAGGCCTAGGAGAAGACTGGAAGTTTGGTAAAATTTTTCCAGCTCAATCAAGAATCGATTATCCACTGTCTCAGCTTTAGAGAGAAAGCGGAGGATATTGTCCAGTTGCTCCTGAAAGCGGACATCGTCAGTTGTTGCTTGTTTGCAGACTTGGTAAGCTTTGTTTAACTCAGTTATCAGTGTCTGAGCTTTTTTGATGGGGGCTGGATCCGTCATGAGAATTCCTCCTTTGTGATGGTTTTAAAGTTGTTTTAAGCCTTTGTCTTTCTAATCATAGCCTATCACTTTTTACTCTTTTTTTATCTACAAATCTTTAATTGTCATTGAAATTTCCTGAATGGTAATAGCGGGATTTTATGATAAAATAGTTGTAAGGTTATCGTGGTTATTTAGTAAAAACTTCAACACTTTAGGAATTTTTGAGGACCGTTTAGGATTTGGTGAAAAATAGTTTCTAGATTTATGCTATCCTCTTTTTAGGAGGTTTTATCCATGAACTACATTATCATCCAAAAAGAGAAAGAAATTTTCAAATTAAACATAAAGGATATCTACTATATCCAAACGCATCCAAGTAAAGCCCATACCGTGCAGATTGTTACAGAAGACGCTAGCTTTGATCTGTTTCAAAATTTAAGCAAGCTTGAGAAACAATATGGGGAAACCTTAACGAGATGTCATCGGAATTGTCTGGTCAACCTTGAACGAGTAAAATCCATGGAACTCCAATCAAAGACTCTTTTTCTTGGAGAAGAAGGTCGATATGCTGTTCAGTATTCCAGACGTCGTTATAGAGAAATTCGCCAAAAATGGTTGAAACAAGGAGAGTAAGAAGATGAGAATTTTTGTTTTAGAAGATGATTTTTCTCAACAAGCAAGAATTGAAACGACGATTGAAAAACTTTTGAAAAAACAGAGTATCATTCCCAGTTCTTTTGAAGTTTTTGGCAAGCCAAACCAACTGCTGGCAGAGGTGCATGAGAAGGGGGCGCATCAGCTTTTCTTTTTGGACATTGAGATTCGAAACGAAGAGATGAAGGGTCTGGAAGTGGCTAGAAAGATTCGGGATCGGGATCCTTATGCCCTGATTGTCTTTGTGACGACTCACTCAGAGTTTATGCCCCTGTCTTTTCGCTACCAAGTTTCAGCTTTGGACTACATTGATAAGGCCTTGTCGGCAGAGGAGTTTGAATCTCGTATCGAGACAGCCCTCCTCTATGCCAATAGTCAAGATAGTAAAAGTCTGGCGGACGATTGCTTTTACTTTAAATCAAAATTTGCTCAATTCCAGTATCCTTTTAAAGAGGTTTACTATCTCGAAACATCCCCAAGACCCCATCGTGTTATCCTCTATACCAAGACAGACAGGTTGGAATTTACGGCGAGTTTAGAGGAGGTTCTCAAGCAGGAGCCACGTCTCTTGCAGTGCCATCGCTCCTTCCTCATCAATCCAACCAATGTAGTTCGTTTGGATAAGAAAGAAAAACTCCTTTTCTTTCCTAATAGCGGAAGCTGTCTGATCGCGCGTTATAAGGTCAGGGAAGTGTCTGAGGCTATCAATAACTTACATTGAGCTAGGAGAGTTTATGAATATTGCTTGGATATTATTGCATACACTTATTACTAATGGGCTAGAAATTGTCATTTTCTTTAAGGTGGATGGAATTGGTCTCACTTTCGAGAGGATTTTTAAGGCCTTTCTTTTTAAGATACTGTTGGCCTTTGTTTTTGTAATGATTGGCTATATAGTAGGAAATATTTACCTATCTTATTTTATGGAACCCTTGTATGGCATCGGCTTATCTTTCTTATTGTTAAGAGGGCTTCCTAAAAAACTCCTTTTCTTTTATGGTCTCTTTCCAATGATATTGGTGAATCTCTTTTATAGAGGTATTTCTTATTTTGTGCTTCCATTTTTGGGACAAGGGCAAGTATATAATGACTACTCATTTACTGGGTTATGTATAATAATTTTCAATTTCTTCATTTCTCTAGCCTTTTTGAAATGGTTGGACTATGATTTCACTAGCTTGAGAAAGGAGATTCTCGATAAAGGTTTTCAAAAGTCCCTGACTACGATTAACTGGATAATGGGGGCCTACTATCTAGTCATGGAAAATCTGTCTTTCTTTGAATATGAACAAAGCATCCAATCAACGACTGTTCGCCATCTCATCCTAGTGTTTTACCTGCTCTTTTTTATGGGGATTATCAAGAAATTGGATACCTATTTGAAGGACAAACTCCATGAGAGACTGAACCAAGAGCAGGACTTGCGCTATAGAGATATGGAACGCTATAGTCGGCATATAGAGGAGCTTTATAAGGAAGTGCGGAGCTTTCGCCATGATTATGCCAACCTCTTGACCAGCTTACGTCTGGGCATTGAAGAGGGGGATATGGAGCAGATAAAAGAGGTCTACGACTCCGTCTTGAAGGATTCTAGCCAAAAATTGCAGGACAATAAATATGACCTAGGTAGGTTGGTGAATGTTCGGGATTGTGCCCTTAAAAGTCTCCTAGCAGGAAAATTTCTAAAAGCCAGAGAAAAGGATATTGTCTTTAATGTCGAAGTTCCTGAGGAGATTCAAGTCGAGAGTATGAGTCTGCTTGATTTTCTGACTATTGTGTCTATCCTTTGTGACAATGCCATTGAAGCTAGTGCAGAGGCCAGTCAACCTCGTGTCTCAATCGCCTTTATAAAAAATGGAGCACAGGAAACCTTTATCGTTGAAAACTCCATCAAAGAAGAGGGGATAGATGTTTCTGAAATCTTCTCTTTTGGAGTTAGTTCTAAAGGGGAGGACCGAGGTGTTGGTCTCTATACCGTCATGAAGATTGTGGAAAGTTATCCCAATGCCAGTCTCAATACCACCTGTCAAGATCAAGTCTTTCGTCAGGTGTTTACTATAATACATACAGAATGATAAAAAATAAGACCGAGAGTGCTTGTTTCTCGGTCTGTATGGCTGAATAGTTAATCAAAGTAGTTTTGAGTTACAGTAAATTGCTTGTATGAAATAATTTTCTCTATCATCAACTATCGGGAGGGGGTTCTAATTTTTGAAATCTAATTCTGCTATATCTACTTTTTATTTTTAGTTTTTAATAATCCTATTATAGATAGAGTTATTAAAGTTATGGACATTAAACTGCTAAAAATAAATACTTTTGATGTTAATCCAATAGAAAATAGTAATATTCCATAAAAAATATTGGATATATAATAAATCTTATTTTTCATGATTACTTGCCTCCGAATATAGATTCTTGATATGTTGCAAATGTGACAAGTTTAGTATAGTACTATTTTTAAAAAATTTTCATCCAAATCTTGAATGGTTATTGAAACATCTTGAATTGAACAAAGAACTTTCTCCTTACCAAAATAATGAATATCATTCAGAAACCAAAAATAATATATACTCTAGTTTGTGAGGTATCCTATATGAATAAGAAATCCTTTTTTATCATCTGTTCTACGTTGATTATAGCATCGAATCTTCTCATGATTTCCGTGGTGAACAAGGGAGAAGAAACAGGGAGCAACCTGTTTGTGATTGCTATAGCCTGTGTTATGTTACCATCATTTTTATATGCGGTTGAGAACCGAATGGCTTCTTTAATTAGGACAGGGTCAGTAGCTCTACTCTTATTGACAGTATTGTCTTTAATCCGTCTTATCAACAGAATAGAGAGAACGCCTGAAATTCTCAACATTATCATTACCCTCCTGGTTTTGGCAAGTGGAACAGCCTGTATTCTGGTTGCAATCATGAGAATCTATCAGAACAGACGGAAGTGAGGGTAAATAGCTTTCGATTTTAGGTCTTTACGTTGTTAAATTTCCTTAGGGCAAGTATGTTTTTCATGCTTGCTTTTTTAAATTTTTTACAATTCAAGATGTTTTGATGACCATTTATGATTTGGGTGATTCAAAATCAAAATGAGTGCTATACTAGCAGTGTAAAGGTTCTTGCTCAACTAAGATAAAGCATACATTTAGGAGGAAATCTTATGAAGAAAAAAATACTTATCATTTTTATCTTGTATCTGATCATGTCCATCTTTCTTTATCCGCTTAGGGAGAGTATTTGGTATCAGCTATTTTATACTATAGCCTATTTGATTGCAGTTATGATCTATGTTACTTTAACTAAAAAGAAAGGAGCAAAGAAATGAAAGCTTTTCTTGCTAAAAAACGGAATATCTTCCTTGCGAGATTGTTCCTAGGGCAGTTGCCCTTGCTTGTCTCTACTTATCTATTTCTATCTCGTCAGTTTTTACATTTTTCCTTAGTTTTCCAATTTCTTTTAGTGGTTATTAACTTGGCTTCTATTTTGGTCACTGTTTATCTGACTAGGGAAATGAGGATAAGAGAGTTTGAAGATGATGATTTGGTTAGTCCTAGAACCAATCAACTTATGTTCATCGGCTTGACAGGCTTTATGTCTATTATTTGTTTGTATAGAGGAATCACAGCAGGGGAATTCTATCAACAATTAATTGCCTATATCGGTGCTATTCTCTGTTTAATTATCATGCTTCTGCTCATTTGGGGTTTGAAGTATTATAAAAAGTAGGTGGCTAATGAAGTTTTTGCAATTTAAGATGTCTGGATGACTATTCAAGATTTGGATGAAAAATTTTAAAAAACAATGATATACTAAACTTGTCAAAGTTGCAACAAGACAAAAAAGAAATGTATTAATCTTATAGGTTTTATTCATAGTAAATACTTATAAGGTATATTGTATGGACCAAGTTAGAGTGTATATCAATTTTGTAAAATGGGGGTGGGGGCTTGATGAAATTTCAAAACTGTATTTCGCAATTTGGCCTATGTTTATTTGGTCTGTACGTAGTTGTAGAGCATCAGGATTTATTAAACTTTATTATTGGAGGTACGTTAATTATTACTTCCATTATATCGTGTCATGTTAATTATAAGAAATACAAAAGGAGAAAAAATGATTGATTTAGCTATTATGGATAAGAAAAAAATAGTTTCGACTATAGTATGTATAGTATTTCTTGTAGTGTCAGTGAATAATTTTTTTAGAGACTTAACCCCGTTACTGTTCATTTTAAATATTATTGGCCTGACTAGTTTTTTAGTGTTAACATACATTAACATAAAAGAGATGATCTTAAATAGAAGTAAATGATGATTTGATCGAATTAAGAACCAATCAGCTCATGTTCATCGGCTTGACAGGATTGATGTCTATTATTTGTTTGTATAGAAGTATCACAGCAGGGGAATTCTATCAACAATTAATTGCCTATATCGGTGCCATCCTCTGCTTGATTATTATGCTTTTTCTCATTTGGGGATTGAAGTATTATAAAAAGTAGGGAGGAACTTTCTTCTTAATCTGCGACTAGTCTATGGTCTGGCAAGAGGAGGTCATCCTGTCTTGTAGATAGTGGGGAGGATTTCTATGAAAAAGTATCAGCTTCTCTTCAAAATAAGTGCAGTCTTGTCTTACTTATTTTTCGTATTTGGCCTTTCTCAGCTAACGCTTATAGTCCAAAATTATTGGCAATTTTCTTCTCAGATAGGAAATTTCTTCTGGATTCGAAATATCTTGAGTTTGCTATTTAGCGGAGTCATGATTTGGATTCTGGTTAAGACAGGCCATGGCTATCTCTTTCATATTCCAAGAAAAAAATGGCTTTGGTATTCGATTTTGACAGTATTAGTGGTAGTGCTCCAGCTCTCTTTTAACGTTATCTCTTTTAACGTTCAGACAGCTAAACATGTTCAGTCAACTGCTGAAGGTTGGGCCGTATTGATTAGTTATAGTGGGACCAACTTTGCCGAGCTAGGTATCTATATAACTTTGTTCTTTCTAGTGCCACTGATGGAAGAATTGATCTATAGGGGTTTGTTGCAACATGCTTTCTTTAAACATTCGCGATTTGGCCTTGATTTGCTTCTTCCTTCCATTTTGTTTGCTCTTCCTCATTTTTCAATCCTGCCTAGTTTGTTAGATATTTTCATTTTTACAACATTTGGAATCATTTTTGCTGGTTTGACTCGCTATACCAAGAGCATTTATCCATCCTATGCGGTGCATGTGATTAATAATATTGTAGCGACTTTACCATTTTTGCTCACTTTTCTACATAGGGTCTTGGGGTAAAAAATCAAAAGGCTTGCTTTTCAGTCATAGAGGAGGTTATCATGTATAAACACTTATTTTTTCTAGATTCAAAAACTTTGGACTGGTTGACACCCTATATTCTAGTCTTGGCTTCTGACACCATTGCCTTCAATGTTTTTGTGCTAACCTTTGTATCTGTGGTGGTCTTTTATTTCCTAAATCCCATGCTAGCTTTGATGGCTATCTTCTTAGGAGCTGGCTATGTGGTTGGATTTTGGTTACTAAAATGGTTTGTTTTGGAAAGACTAGCACTAAAGGATGACTTGTAGGGAAGTCTGTTTGGTGAGGAGGATTGTTTTATGGAGTTCTTTGATAAATTTCATGCCTTTTGTTTTGGATTTTTAGTATTACTAATCGTCATTACAGTTCCTTATACGATTAACCACGGGGATTTTTTTCAAAATGAATCTGCATTGATTATTGTAAGTTTTCTAGTAACCTCGCTGAGTGTTGCTTATGCTAGAAAGTTTGAAATGATTTCTTTTGGGATGTTAAGTAAGAAAGAACTTTTGCTTTTCGTTGTAATCTTTCTTCTAAGTGTACTTGAGACGCTGGTTTATATTCATTTTTTTGCTATTTCTTCTGGCGCAGGAGTTCAACACTTGGCGGAAGTCAGCAGAGGAATTTCTCTGTCTTTGATTTTGACTTCCTCAGTTTTTGGACCTATCCAGGAGGAACTCATTTTCAGAGGACTTCTTCAAGGTGCGGTTTTTGACAATTCTTGGTTAGGGCTTGTGCTAACTTCCTCTCTCTTTTCTTTCATGCATGGACCTTCTAATGTCCCTTCGTTTATTTTTTATCTACTTGGGGGCTTGTTACTGGGCTTTGCTTATAAAAAGAGCCAAAACCTATGGGTTTCTACTCTAGTTCACATGTTTTACAATGCTTGGCCACTCTTATATTATTTATAAAAATCATGAAAAGGTAAGCAGAAGACAGTGCTTGCCTTTTCAAGCTATAATGATAGCCCGAGCTAATCCAGATGCTTTTCTTTGAGAATCGGGTGTGGAGCGGTTGACGAATAGGCCAAAAACTAGTAGAATAGTAAGGAAACTTTATACGGAGGAAAGAAATGGATTTGGGTGATAATGAGCTAACACTGACTCCCATACCTGGGAAAAGTGGCAAGGCTTATATGGGTAGCTATCCTGATGGGAAGCGTATCTTTGTAAAAATGAACACCTCTCCAATCCTACCTGGTCTAGCTAGAGAACAAATTGCTCCACAATTATTATGGAGTCGCCGTTTGGCAGATGGGCGTGATATGTGTGCTCAAGAATGGTTGACAGGCAAGATATTGACCCCCTATGATATGAATCGTAAGCAAATCGTCAATATTTTAACCCGCCTACATCGCTCACGTCCTTTGATGACACAGTTGAGTCGTTTGGGCTATGCCATGGAAACACCTGTAGACTTACTACAGTCTTGGCAAGAAACGGCTCCAGATGCTTTGCGTAAAAATCATTTTATCAGTGAAGTGATGGCTGATTTACGTCAGACTATTCCAGGATTTAGAGAGGACCATGCGACCATTGTCCATGGAGATGTACGACATAGTAATTGGATTGAGACAGATAGTGGCTTGATTTATTTGGTAGATTGGGATTCGGTTCGCTTGACCGACCGCATGTTTGATGTGGCTCATATGCTCTGCCATTATATTCCAGAACATCAGTGGAAGGAATGGTTGACCTACTACGGTTACAAGTACAATCAAACGGTATTAAATAAATTGTATTGGTACGGTCAATATTCTTATTTGAGCCAGATTTCCAAGTATTATATGAACCAAGATTTAGAAAATGTCAATCGGGAGATCCATGGCTTGCGTCACTTCCGAGACAAGTATGGAAAGAGAAGATGAGAGTTAGAAATCGTAAAGGGGCGACAGAATTACTAGAGGCAAATCCCCAGTATGTAGTCCTCAATCCCTTAGAAGCTAAGGGAAAATGGCGGGACTTGTTTGGCAATAACAATCCCATTCATGTAGAAGTTGGAAGTGGAAAGGGTGCCTTTGTTTCAGGTATGGCCAAACAAAATCCTGACATCAACTATATCGGGATTGATATTCAAAAGTCTGTTTTGAGCTACGCTTTGGACAAGGTGCTTGAAGTTGGAGTGCCTAACATCAAGCTCTTGTGGGTAGATGGTTCTGACTTGACTGACTATTTTGAAGATGGTGAGATTGATCGCTTGTATCTGAACTTTTCAGATCCATGGCCAAAAAAACGCCATGAAAAGCGTCGTTTGACCTACAAGACCTTCTTGGATACCTTCAAGCGTATCTTGCCTGAAAATGGAGAAATTCATTTCAAGACGGATAACCGTGGCTTGTTTGAGTACAGCCTAGTGAGCTTTTCTCAGTATGGCATGAAGCTCAATGGTGTCTGGTTAGACTTACATGCCAGTGATTTTGAAGGCAATGTCATGACAGAATACGAGCAAAAATTTTCCAATAAGGGGCAAGTTATCTACCGAGTTGAGGCAGAATTTTAAGAAATAGCCTGAAATCAGGCTGTATAAGTGCTTTTGCTTTACATAAGTTGGCAAACGTGCTATACTAATAGTAAGAATATGAGAAAGAGAGGCGGGGAAATATCTTCGCCTCTTGCTTATGAGGAGGTGGATATAATCGCAACAATCGTAGAATTAGTCAGAGAAGTTGTAGAACCTGTCATCCAAGCACCTTTCGAACTCGTGGATATCGAGTATGGAAAGATTGGCAGTGACATGATTCTCAGTATTTTTGTAGATAAACCTGAAGGAATTACCTTGAATGACACGGCAGACTTGACAGAAATTATCAGCCCTGTCCTAGACACTATCAAGCCAGATCCCTTCCCAGAACAATATTTCCTAGAAATCACCAGTCCAGGCTTGGAGCGTCCTTTGAAAACCAAGGATGCTGTTGCTGGGGCGGTTGGGAAATACATCCATGTCGGGCTCTACCAAGCCATCGATAAGCAAAAGGTCTTTGAAGGAACCTTGTTGTCCTTTGAAGAGGATGAGTTGACTATGGAATATATGGATAAAACTCGCAAGAAAACAGTCCAAATTCCATATAACTTGGTATCAAAAGCACGTTTAGCAGTAAAATTATAGAAAGAAAGGATAGCTTTTGAGAATTCAAAAGTAAAAAGAACATGAGTAAAGAAATGCTAGAGGCCTTCCGCATTTTGGAAGAAGACAAGGGAATCAAGAAAGAAGATATCATCGACGCAGTAGTAGAATCACTTCGTTCTGCTTACCGTAGACGCTATGGTCAATCTGATAGTGTAGCTATTGATTTCAACGAAAAGACAGGGGACTTTACTGTCTATACTGTCCGTGAAGTTGTTGATGAAGTATTTGATAGCCGTTTAGAAATCAGCTTGAAAGATGCTCTTGCCATCAATTCAGCCTATGAACTTGGTGATAAAATCAAGTTTGAAGAAGCACCTGCTGAGTTTGGTCGTGTAGCAGCCCAATCTGCCAAACAAACCATCATGGAAAAAATGCGCAAGCAAACACGTGCCATCACTTACAATACTTACAAAGAGCATGAGCAAGAAATCATGTCTGGTACAGTAGAACGCTTTGACAACCGCTTTATCTATGTCAACCTTGGTAGCATCGAAGCCCAATTGTCAAAACAAGACCAAATCCCTGGAGAAGTCTTTGCTTCTCATGATCGTATTGAAGTTTATGTCTACAAGGTTGAAGACAACCCTCGTGGTGTCAACGTCTTTGTTAGCCGTAGCCATCCAGAAATGATCAAACGTTTGATGGAACAAGAAATTCCAGAAGTTTATGATGGAACTGTTGAAATCATGAGCGTGGCTCGTGAAGCAGGTGACCGTACTAAGGTTGCCGTTCGCAGTCATAATCCAAACGTGGATGCTATCGGTACAATTGTTGGACGCGGTGGTGCTAATATCAAGAAGATTACTAGTAAATTCCACCCCGCTCGCTATGATGCAAAGAGCGACCGTATGGTGCCAATCGAAGAAAATATCGATGTTATCGAGTGGGTAGCAGATCCAGCTGAATTTATCTACAATGCCATCGCTCCTGCTGAGGTTGACCAAGTTATCTTTGACGAAAACGACAGCAAACGTGCCTTGGTTGTTGTACCTGATAACAAGCTTTCTCTTGCCATCGGTCGTCGTGGGCAAAACGTTCGTTTGGCAGCTCACTTGACTGGTTACCGTATTGATATCAAGTCTGCTAGCGAATTTGAAGCCATGGAAGAAGCTGCTTCAGTAGAGTTGGAAGCAGAAAACGATACTATCGAAGAATAAAAGTTGCTAGAGGAGGGAAAGATGAAAACAAGAAAAATCCCTTTGCGCAAGTCTGTTGTATCTAACGAAGTGATTGATAAGCGTGATTTGCTCCGCATTGTCAAAAACAAGGAAGGACAAGTCTTTATTGATCCGACAGGCAAGGCCAATGGCCGTGGCGCTTATATCAAGCTAGACAATGCAGAAGCCCTAGAGGCCAAAAAGAAGAAAGTCTTTAACCGCAGCTTTAATATGGAAGTTGAAGAAAGCTTTTATGACGAGTTGATCGCTTATGTGGATCACAAAGTGAAAAGAAGAGAGTTAGGACTTGAATAAGCAAAAGATAAGCAATCTCTTGGGACTCGCTCAGCGAGCAGGGCGGATTATATCGGGTGAAGAATTAGTGGTCAAAGCCATTCAAGATGGCAAGGCCAAGTTAGTCTTTCTAGCCCATGATGCTGGCCCCAATTTGACCAAGAAGATTCAAGATAAAAGTCAGTATTATCAAGTAGAAATTGTAACCGTGTTTTCAACACTGGAATTAAGCATAGCAGTCGGAAAATCAAGAAAGGTTTTGGCTGTAACAGATGCTGGATTTACAAAGAAAATGAGGTCTCTTATGGAATAGAAGAGGAGGACATGATTTGTCTAAGAAAAGATTGTACGAAATCGCAAAAGAACTTGGAAAAGAAAGTAAAGAAGTTGTAGCGCGTGCAAAAGAGTTGGGCTTGGATGTGAAAAGCCACTCATCAAGTGTGGAAGAAGCTGTCGCTGCAAAAATCGCTGCCAGCTTTAAGTCTGCAGCTGCTCCGAAAGCAGAAGCAAAACCTGCAGTACCAAAAGCAAGTGCAGAAAAGAAAGCCGAGAAATCTGAGCCAGCAAAACCAGCTGTGCCTAAGGAAGAGGCAAAACCAGCTGAGCCAGTTGCTCCTAAAACAGAAAAAGTAGTAGCTAAACCGCAAAGCCGTAATTTCAAGGCTGAGCGTGAAGCCCGTGCTAAAGAGCAGGCAGAACGACGCAAGCAAAATAAGGGCAATAACCGTGATCAACAACAAAACGGAAACCGTCAGAAAAACGATGGCCGTAATGGTGGAAAACAAGGTCAAGGCAACCGCGACAATCGTCGCTTTAATGACCAAGCTAAGAAACAGCAAGGTCAGCAAAATCGAGGAAACGATCGCCGTCAACAAGAGGACAAACGTCCAAATCAAGCGGCTCCACGTATTGACTTTAAAGCCCGTGCAGCAGCCCTAAAAGCAGAGCAAAATGCAGAGTACGCTCGTTCAAGTGAGGAACGCTTCAAGCAGTATCAGGCTGCTAAAGAAGCCTTGGCACAAGCTAACAAACGCAAGGAACCAGAGGAAATCTTTGAAGAAGCTGCTAAATTAGCTGAACAAGCGCAACAAGCACAGCAAGTTCAAGCAGTGGTTGAAACAGCTCCTGTGCAAAAAGAAGCTGCAGTGGATACACGTCGTAAAAAACAAGCTCGACCAGACAAAAATCGTGACGATTACGATCACGAAGAAGATGGTCCTAGAAAACAACAAAAGAATCGAAGTAGTCAAAATCAAGTGAGAAATCAAAAAAATAGTAATTGGAATAACAACAAAAAGAACAAAAAAGGCAATAACAAGAACAACCGTAATCAGGCTCCAAAACCTGTTACAGAGCGTAAATTCCATGAATTGCCAACAGAATTTGAATATACAGATGGTATGACTGTTGCGGAAATCGCAAAACGAATCAAACGTGAACCAGCTGAAATCGTTAAGAAACTTTTCATGATGGGTGTCATGGCCACACAAAACCAATCCTTGGATGGGGAAACAATCGAACTCCTCATGGTGGATTATGGTATCGAAGCCAAACAAAAGGTTGAAGTGGATAATGCGGACATTGAACGTTTCTTCGTAGAAGATGGATATCTGAATGAAGACAAGTTAGTTGAACGTCCACCAGTTGTAACTATCATGGGACACGTTGACCATGGTAAAACAACCCTTTTGGATACCCTACGTAATTCTCGTGTCGCTACAGGAGAAGCAGGTGGTATCACCCAGCATATTGGTGCCTACCAAATCGTTGAAAATGGCAAGAAGATTACCTTCCTTGATACACCAGGACACGCGGCCTTTACATCAATGCGTGCGCGTGGTGCTTCTGTTACCGATATTACTATCTTGGTCGTAGCGGCAGATGACGGGGTTATGCCTCAGACAATTGAAGCCATCAACCACTCAAAAGCAGCCAACGTTCCAATCATCGTAGCCATCAACAAGATTGATAAACCAGGTGCCAACCCAGAACGCGTTATTGGTGAATTGGCAGAGCATGGGGTTATGTCAACCGCCTGGGGTGGAGATTCTGAATTTGTTGAAATCTCGGCTAAATTCAACCAAAATATCGAAGAATTGCTGGAAACAGTCCTTCTTGTGGCTGAAATCCAAGAACTCAAGGCAGACCCAACAGTTCGTGCTATCGGTACAGTTATCGAAGCGCGCTTGGATAAAGGAAAAGGTGCGGTTGCAACCCTTCTTGTTCAACAAGGTACCTTGAATGTCCAAGACCCAATCGTTGTTGGAAATACCTTCGGTCGTGTCCGTGCTATGACTAATGACCTTGGACGTCGTGTGAAGGTAGCAGGCCCATCAACCCCAGTGTCAATCACAGGTTTGAACGAAGCACCGATGGCGGGTGACCACTTTGCCGTTTATGAAGATGAAAAATCTGCGCGTGCAGCAGGTGAAGAACGTGCCAAACGTGCCCTTATGAAACAACGTCAAGCTACCCAACGTGTCAGCCTTGAAAACCTATTTGATACGCTTAAAGCTGGTGAACTCAAATCAGTTAACGTTATCATCAAGGCCGACGTACAAGGTTCTGTTGAAGCCCTTTCTGCCTCACTTCAAAAAATCGATGTGGAAGGTGTTAAAGTTACCATCGTCCACTCAGCGGTCGGTGCCATCAACGAATCAGACGTGACACTTGCCGAAGCTTCAAATGCCTTTATCGTTGGTTTCAACGTACGCCCTACGCCACAAGCTCGTCAACAAGCAGAAGCTGACGATGTGGAAATCCGTCTCCACAGCATTATCTACAAGGTTATTGAAGAGATGGAAGAAGCCATGAAGGGTATGCTCGATCCAGAATTCGAAGAAAAAGTTATCGGTGAAGCAGTTATTCGTGAAACCTTCAAGGTGTCTAAAGTGGGAACTATCGGTGGATTCATGGTTATCAACGGTAAGGTTACCCGTGACTCTAAAGTCCGTGTAATCCGTGACGGTGTCGTTATCTATGACGGCGAACTCGCAAGCTTGAAACACTACAAAGACGACGTCAAAGAAGTTACAAACGGTCGCGAAGGTGGATTGATGATCGATGGCTACAATGATATCAAGACTGATGATGTGATTGAGGCTTACGTCATGGAAGAAATCAAGAGATAAGATTTTTTGCTCCTTTCTTAGGTGGTGAGGGACGCAAGCAAACCGATGTTTCATTGCTTATTTTTGAGCCTAGGGTCTCAAAAATCCCCTGTGATGGAACTGCTAAATCAGTTCCATCACTTTCACCACAGCGAAAGAAGCGGATGAGTTCAAATTGCACTTCGTTTCAATTTGAACTGAAAATCAATAAGTTTAAAAATAGCTAGGTCTGCTGGCCTAGCTTTTGGTTCAAATTAGAGAAAGGAATATCATGGCAAATCATTTCCGTACGGATCGTGTGGGCATGGAAATTAAGCGCGAAGTCAATGAGATTTTGCAAAAGAAAGTCCGTGATCCGCGTGTCCAAGGTGTGACCATCACAGATGTTCAGATGCTAGGTGATTTGTCTGTTGCCAAGGTTTACTACACCATTTTGAGTAGCCTTGCTTCAGATAATCAAAAAGCCCAAATCGGGCTTGAAAAAGCAACTGGTACCATCAAACGTGAACTTGGTCGCAATTTAAAATTGTACAAAATCCCAGATTTGACCTTCGTCAAAGACGAATCCATCGAGTATGGAAACAAGATTGACGAAATGCTACGCAATCTGGATAAAAACTAAAGAGAGGGGTTGCCCTCTTTTTTGGTATGTGCCAGTCCTCCTTATGGTATAATATAAGCAGTGAAATCATTTTAGAACATACAATGGAGGTCGTCATGGACAATATCATCGATGTGTCAATTCCTGTTGCAGAAGTGGTGGATAAGCATCCAGAAGTCTTGGAAATTCTAGTGGAGCTGGGGTTTAAACCTCTTGCTAATCCCTTAATGCGCAACACAGTTGGTCGTAAAGTATCGCTCAAACAGGGTTCTAAGCTTGAAGGAACTCCTATGGACAAGATTGTCCGCACGCTGGAAGCAAATGGCTACGAAGTGATTGGATTAGACTAATGGCAGATGAACGGATTCATGTCCTACGGGATATTTTGTTAGAATTGCACAACGGGGCCTCTCCCGAGTCGGTTCAGGAGCGTTTTGATGCGACCTTTACGGGCGTGTCAGCCATCGAGATTTCCCTCATGGAGCACGAGCTGATGAACTCAGACTCAGGTGTTACCTTTGAAGATGTTATGGAACTCTGTGATGTCCATGCCAATCTTTTTAAAAATGCTGTTAAGGGTGTCGAAGTAGAGGATACCGAGCACCCAGGTCACCCAGTTCGGATTTTCAAAGAAGAAAATCTGGCTCTCCGTGCGGCCTTGATTCGCATTCGGAGATTGTTAGATACCTATGAGTCTATTGAAGACGAGGAAATGCTTGCGGAGATGCGCAAGGGCTTGGTACGTCAGATGGGACTTGTGGGTCAATTTGACATCCATTACCAACGTAAAGAAGAACTCTTCTTTCCTATCATGGAGCGCTATGGACACGATTCACCTCCCAAAGTTATGTGGGGAGTGGATGATCAGATTAGGGAACTCTTTCAAATAGCTCTAATGACAGCCAAGTTACTACCAGAAGTGTCGATTAGCAGTGTAAAGGAAGCTTTTGAAGCATTTGCGACAGAGTTTGAAAGTATGATTTTTAAGGAAGAGTCCATCCTTCTCATGATTCTCCTTGAGTCCTTCACTCAGGATGACTGGCTTCAGATTGCGGAGGAGAGCGATGCCTATGGCTATGCTATCATCCGTCCGTCTGAGAAATGGGTTCCAGAACGTCAGCGATTTGTTGAGGAAAAGAGTGCAGAGGAGCCTGTACAGTTAGATACGGCAGAAGGTCAAGTTCAGCAAGTTATCGATACACCAGAAGGCCAGTTTACCATTACCTTTACCCCTAAGGAAAAGGAAGCAGTGCTGGACCGCCATAGCCAACAGGCTTTTGGCAATGGCTTTCTCTCAGTCGAGCAGGCCAACCTCATCCTCAATCACCTCCCTATGGAGATTACCTTTGTCAATAAAGACGACATTTTCCAGTATTACAATGACAATACGCCAGCTGATGAGATGATTTTCAAACGGACTCCGTCCCAAGTTGGGCGCAATGTCGAGTTATGTCATCCTCCAAAATATCTGGAGAAAGTCAAAACCATCATGCAAGGTCTTCGTGAAGGTAAAAAGGACAAGTATGAAATGTGGTTCAAGTCGGAGTCGCGAGGCAAGTTTGTCCATATCACCTATGCTGCGGTACACGATGAAAACGGGGAATTTCAAGGCGTGTTGGAGTATGTTCAGGATATTCAGCCCTACCGTGAGATTGATACGGACTATTTTCGTGGATTAGAATAAGGAGAATCAATGAGTTACGAACAAGAATTTATGAAGGAATTTGAGGCCTGGGTGAATACCCAGATCATGATCAACGACATGGCGCACAAGGAAAGTCAAAAAGTCTACGAGGAAGACCAGGACGAGCGTGCCAAAGATGCCATGATTCGCTACGAAAGCCGCTTGGATGCTTATCAGTTCTTGCTTGGTAAGTTTGAAAACTTCAAAGCAGGCAAGGGCTTCCATGACTTGCCAGAAGGCTTGTTTGGTGAGAGAAATTATTAAACGAGATAGATTCTTGATTTTTTACTAAAATCTTGATAGAATATTTATATTAAATCCTTGTCAGAACAGGGATTTTTTATTGAAAGGATTTTATCATGTCAAAGAAACTCAATCGTAAAAAACAATTACGAAATAGCCTCCGTCGTGTAGGTGCTTTTTCAAGCACTGTGACTAAGGTTGTAGAAGAGACAAAGAAAGTCGTGAAACGTGCCGAGAAGTCAGCAAGCGAAGCTGGTAAGGCTGTTTCTAAAAAAATTGAGCAAGCAGTAGAAGCTACCAAAGAGCAAGCTCAAAAAGTAGCCAATTCTGTTGAAGATTTTGCAGCAAACTTGGGTGGACTTCCACTTGACCGTGCCAAAACTTTCTATGATGAAGGAATCAAGTCTGCGTCAGATTTCAAAAATTGGACTGAAAAAGAACTCCTTGCCTTGAAAGGAATCGGCCCAGCTACCATCAAGAAATTAAAAGAAATGGCGTCAAGTTCAAGTAATCTTTCTTGAGCCTTGCATTTCCGTCAAAATCTTGCTACAATAGAGCCATTAGAGGTGTTTTGAATCCCACATTTTACAGAAAGTGGCGGTGCTGAGAAGTCCACAAATGTGTCAAAACTGGTTGCTGATGGATGAAAATGAAATAAATTTATGTCTTTTTGTTTCTGTTTAGGACTAGGTAGCGAGTTGCAGGCTGTATTCAATTACACCAAAGCGAGCTAACGACGTCATAGAGGAGAAACAAGAAGACGAGAGTTGCGGGCGTTGCCCGAATTTGGGTGGTACCGCGGATAACACATTCGTCCCTGTCATGTAGATGGCAGGGGCGATTTTTTGTAGAAAGCGAGGAAGAAGGATGACAAGAGCTGAGTTACCAGAACGATTAGAAACGGAACGGCTCATCTTGCGAGTTCGTACAGTGGCTGATGCAGAGAATATCCATGCCTACGCTAGTTTGCCGGAGGTTACCTACCCAGCAGGATTTCCACCCGTCAAGACCGTGGAAGATGAGATTTATTATCTAGAGCATATTCTTCCCGAGCGCAATCAAAAGGAAAATCTGCCAGCTGGCTATGGGATTGTCGTTAAAGGAACCGATAAAGTCATTGGTTCTGTTGACTTCAACCATCGCCATTCGGATGATGTGCTAGAGCTTGGCTACACCTTGCACCCAGACTATTGGGGTCTAGGTTATGTTCCAGAAGCAGCGTGTGCCTTGATTGACCTAGCTTTTAAAGAACTTGGTCTTCACAAGATAGAACTGGTCTGTTTTGGATACAATGTCCAAAGTCAACGCGTCGCTGAAAAACTTGGTTTCACTCTTGAAGCTCGTATAAGAGACCGTAAAGATGCTCAAGGTAACCGCTGTGACAGTCTGATATATGGTTTGCTGAAGAGTGAGTGGGAGGCGGATTGATGTATGTTTTCATTATTGGAGCACCAGCCTCAGGGAAAATGACCATTGGTCAGGAACTTTCGAAACTCACCGGTGCGACTCTCTTTTTCAACCATCAACCCATTGATTTTGCACTCGAAATCTATCAAGATTTTTCAGAGGAAATGTGGGAACTTGTTCGTAGAATTAACTTTTCTTTTCTTGAAACGAGTGCTAGATATCATCGATCGGTGATTTTAACAGGTGTAACTGATTTTTCAAATCAATACCATCTGATGTATTTGAAGGATATTCAAGATTTGTTAAATGAGTATCATCAAGAGATTCTTTTTGTCGAATTAGAAACGTCTCTTGAGGAGCGCTTACGTAGAAATCGAACGGAGAATCGGTTGAAATACAAACCCTTGAAACGGTATTTTGAAGTATCTGAAAGAGAAATTTTAGAAACTGATAAAACGAATCAACTTAATTCTCAAAAGCAACCGAGTGGTCTTTACCACTACCTTAAAATTGATAATACGAATCTGTCCGCAGAAAAAGTTGCAAAGCAGATTCAAGAAAAAATGAAAACAATAGAGAAAGGACAAACACATGTCTAAAGAACTTTCACCTAAATACAATCCAGCCGAGGTTGAGGCTGGTCGTTACCAAAAATGGCTTGATGAAGATGTTTTCAAGCCTTCAGGCGATCAAAAAGCTAAGCCATATTCTATCGTCATTCCACCACCAAACGTAACTGGTAAACTCCACCTCGGTCACGCTTGGGATACAACTTTGCAAGATATCATCATCCGTCAAAAACGCATGCAAGGTTTTGACACGCTTTGGCTTCCTGGTATGGACCACGCTGGGATTGCGACTCAGGCTAAGGTTGAGGAACGCTTGCGTGGTGAGGGCATTACGCGTTACGACCTTGGTCGTGAAAAATTCCTCGACAAGGTTTGGGAATGGAAAGACGAATATGCCACTACCATCAAGGAACAATGGGGCAAGATGGGGCTTTCTGTAGACTACTCTCGTGAGCGTTTCACTCTTGACGAAGGTTTGTCGAAAGCAGTTCGCAAGGTCTTTGTGGACCTTTACAAGAAAGGTTGGATCTACCGTGGTGAGTTTATCATCAACTGGGACCCAGCAGCTCGCACAGCCCTTTCTGATATCGAGGTAATCCACAAGGATGTTGAAGGTGCCTTCTACCACATGAACTACATGCTAGAAGACGGTTCACGCGCCCTTGAAGTTGCGACCACTCGTCCTGAGACTATGTTTGGGGACGTTGCAGTTGCGGTCAATCCAGAAGACCCACGCTACAAGGACTTGATTGGTAAAAATGTTATCCTTCCAATCGCTAATAAATTGATTCCAATCGTTGGAGACGAGCATGCAGATCCTGAGTTTGGTACTGGTGTCGTGAAAATCACGCCTGCCCACGATCCAAACGACTTCTTGGTTGGTCAACGCCATAACTTGCCACAAGTTAACGTCATGAACGATGACGGAACCATGAATGACTTGGCCTTTGAATTTGCTGGTATGGACCGCTTTGAAGCTCGTAAGGCTGTCGTTGCTAAGTTGGAAGAAATCGGTGCCCTCGTCAAAATCGAAAAACGTGTCCACAGTGTTGGTCACTCAGAACGTACAGGTGTCGTGGTTGAGCCACGCTTGTCTACGCAATGGTTCGTCAAGATGGACCAATTGGCGAAAAATGCCATTGCCAACCAAGACACAGAAGACAAGGTAGAATTCTACCCACCTCGTTTCAACGATACCTTCCTTCAATGGATGGAAAATGTCCATGACTGGGTAATCTCTCGTCAGCTCTGGTGGGGTCACCAAATCCCTGCTTGGTACAATGCTGAGGGGGAAATGTATGTCGGCGAAGAAGCTCCAGAAGGTGACGGATGGACTCAGGACGAAGACGTCTTGGATACGTGGTTCAGTTCTGCCCTCTGGCCATTCTCAACCATGGGCTGGCCTGATGTCGACTCAGAAGACTTCAAACGTTACTTCCCAACTTCAACCTTGGTAACAGGTTACGACATCATCTTCTTCTGGGTATCTCGTATGATCTTCCAATCATTGGAATTCACAGGTCGTCAGCCATTCCAAAACGTTCTTATCCACGGTCTCATTCGTGACGAGCAAGGACGCAAGATGTCGAAATCTCTCGGAAACGGAATTGACCCAATGGATGTCATCGAGAAATACGGTGCCGATGCCCTTCGTTGGTTCCTTTCAAACGGTTCTGCACCAGGTCAAGACGTGCGCTTCTCTTATGAGAAAATGGATGCGTCATGGAACTTCATTAACAAGATTTGGAACATATCTCGCTACATCCTCATGAACAATGAAAGCTTGACCCTTGAGCAAGCAACGGCTAATGTCGAAAAAGTTGTTAACAAGGAAGCTGGAAATGTCACTGACCGCTGGATCCTCCACAACCTCAATGAAACCATCGGCAAAGTTACTGAAAACTTTGACAAGTTTGAGTTTGGTGTAGCTGGACATATCCTCTACAACTTTATCTGGGACGAGTTTGCAGACTGGTACGTTGAGTTGACCAAGGAAGTCCTTTATAGCGATAACGAAGAAGAGAAAGTCATCACACGTTCGGTTCTCCTTTATACTTTGGACAAGATCCTTCGTCTCCTTCACCCAATCATGCCTTTCGTGACAGAGGAAATCTTTGGACAAATCTCAGAAGGTTCTATCGTCACAGCGGAATACCCAACTGTTAACCCAGCCTTTGAAGACCTTGCGGCTCACACTGGTGTGGAAAGCCTCAAAGACTTGATCCGTGCCGTTCGTAATGCGCGTGCAGAAGTAAACGTAGCTCCAAGCAAGCCTATCACCATCCTTGTTAAGACAAGCGATAGCGATTTGGAAACCTTCTTTAACAGCAATGTCAACTACATCAAACGCTTCACAAATCCAGAACACTTGGAAATCGCATCAACCATCCCTGCACCTGAACTCGCTATGTCAAGCGTCATCACAGGAGCAGAAATCTACTTGCCACTCGCTGACCTCCTCAATGTCGAAGAAGAACTCGCTCGTCTCGACAAGGAACTGACTAAATGGCAAAAAGAACTGGATATGGTCGGCAAGAAGCTCTCTAATGAACGCTTCGTAGCCAATGCCAAACCAGAAGTCGTCCAAAAAGAACGCGACAAACAAGCCGACTACCAAGCGAAATACGACGCGACCGTAGCACGTATTGATGAGATGAAGAAGTTGGTTAAATAAAGAAACACGGTGATGAGCCATGTTTTGATGAATGGAGATACAATGTTAAAAAACGTTACAATAAATAATCTATTTGATAAAGAGGATGTTAATATTGATTTTTCAAAGCGATCTGTAATAATTACTGGAGACAATGGTAATGGTAAAACTACGATTTTGATATAATCTATAATGTGTTGGTCGGAAATTATTATGCTCTTTATAAAATCAATTTTGAGAAAGCATTTATTAACTTTCAATCGGATTTTAAATATATGAATGAAATTAAAATTGAGCGAGAGAATAATAATAACTTTAAAAAAATGACTATTACTTATAGATCTAAAAAAGATTCATTAAAAATAAAGATAAATGCTTCAGGTATAAATAGTATTATTTCAGTCGAAAGTATAGAAAGGAATCAAGAAATACTATACAATGAGAAGTATAATGAAAATTTGCTCTATAATGATGATAGTCAAACTATATTGGAATTGTTGGAATCAATTCACGAAAATAAATTTAACACTAAGATAAGAGAAATTAATAAGTCGTTACTATATTTTCCAACATACAGGCGCATAGATTTAGATATTGAATCATACTTTACAAATCTATATGAACCTTCTATGATAAGTTTTTTTACGAGAGATCGTTCACTAACTAAAAAAAGTTCGGAACCATAGATAGAAGAGTAATTGGTATATCTAATACCGATATTGAAGATATTTTACGAGAATATACGAGAACTATAAATGAAATATCTTCCCAAAGCTTAGATAACCTACTAAAAAACTTTGCTAAGAACAGTATTTTAGGTATAAACAATGAAAAACTTGAGATCCAATTTTCTAATTTTTCAAAAAGATCAAATATATTAGATCAATTGAAAAATATTAATGATAGTTTGGATTTAAGAATATCTGATGAACAACTCACTAATATAGCAAAACAATTTGAAGAAAAACTATTATTTATGAAAAAAATAGGTGAGAATAAACCTAAATCGAAAGAAGAAATGAACGAAGTTATGAATCTGATTCTATCTTTACCGTTGATGCAAGTTTTTCAAAATTTACAAGAATTATATAAAAAATTCAGTCAAGAAATGAATTCAGAGTTAGAAAGTTTTGCCTATATTCAAGAAAACTTATTAGACTTTTCTGGTAATAGATTGAATTTAAACAGGACAGAGTTAAATGAATTCAATTTTTCAAAAGTAGGAACTGGTGTAGAAAAATTTAATGATTTTTCTACAGGAGAAAAACAATTAATAACATTTCTAGTATACTCCGCAATTGAACTCCCCAAAGATACACCCTCATTAATAATAATTGATGAACCTGAATTATCACTTCATGTAAAATGGCAACGTAAGCTCCTAAAAAATCTTTTAAAGAAAAATAATATTAAAATTTTATCAGCAACTCACTCTCCGTACATACTTAATAAGTTAGAGGTAGATTCTATGATTGTTAGAAAGCAGGAAGCAAATGAGTGTTAATACAATCAAAATCGGTAGTGCTATCCCTGAAATTATAGAAATTGATGATATTGCAGAAGATTATTTTGGTCTCCCGAAACCAAAGAAAATTTTAATTGTTGAAGGAGTTACAGATGCGATAGTCCTTGAAAACTATTTAGATTTAGAAAAAATACCTAAAAACTTCTCGATTCGTACAACGATTATGACAAATAAAAATAATCATTCGGGAAAAGATATTGCTTTGGAGTATTTTGATAAAAATAAAGACAATCAAGAAATCGTATTACTTTTAGATAGAGATTATGATTTTATATGTTCAACAGAGAGAACAGATGATGAAATAATGTATTACGATTACTATTCTCTTGAAAATTATTTTTTTGAAGAAAAAGTTCTAAAATTTGCATTAATAACAAATAACGTTCCTAAAGACCAGAGAGATAAAATATTACATTTTATAAATAGTGATAAACAAGAAATATTAAATCCTTTGATTGAATGTTCGAAATTACGTATTTTCAGAAAATATCATAAAGAGAAAAAAACACCTTTCCAATTAAATGAAGAAGAAATAATAAAATTCGCAAACTTTATAAAAAAATTGGACATAAAAGGTTGTATTCAAGGTAAAAATCCAAATTTAGCTGGTTCTAATTTTAAAGATAGATTACACACATATGTAAACCAATCTTTAGAAGATATTGACCCTAAGTTGTACCCACAAATACAGGATTTTATTTCATGTATTAAAATTTCTTATCCTACTACTCTAATAGAGTACTTTAAAACTTTTTTTAATGGTAAAGATTCTTTGAAATTTTTTGTAGAGTTACTATTTTACGAGGAGTTGATTAGTTCACACATTGGGCGTATATCTTCTCGAGATACATTGGAGAGTTATATTTTTCACTCAGACCTATATAAAAATAAAGTTCAGACGATTATAAATCGTTTTTCAGCTTAGTTTTAATTCTAACTATAAAATGATAATGTTTAGAAAGCAAGTTACTACACAACAAATCCTCTAAGTTCGAACCGCTCTGAGAAGTACAACATTGCAGCTTTCTTCTCAGGTGTTGGGGGAATTGAGTTGGGATTTGAACAGACCAACGAGTTCAGAGTGGTGTATGACAATGAGTTTGATAAGTATGCACGCTAGAATTATTCGTTTAATCAAACCATTCATCCAAAGGATATTCCAGATGAGTTCATGGGATGTTGGGTATAACTTATTGTGAATGCTTTTTATAATTTAAAATAGTTCCCAATAAATTTTACCATTTACCAATGACGCAGAAAAAGAATTGAGAGGACCTTTCTATGCAACCAACTTACAACATTGACAATCCAAACTTGTCTTATGAAGCTAAGCGTGATTTATGGCAAATCGGTTTTGGTCTACAGAAGGTTGATAATTTATTGCCATCAGCTTATATGGAATCTTTGGCTGAGAAGCAGGCCCGGGGTGAACTGACTTACGAGCAGGTTTATGAAGATGCAACGGCTTATCATCATACTATTGATGCAAGCACAGAGGAGGCAGACTTGGTTTCTCTTCGTATCGTGGAGTTATTATCTCGAAGAGGCTTTAGCTTCAGTCCTGCGACCTTACTTGCTATTCATAAGGAATTGTTTCAGGATATATTTGAACCCTCTATTCCAGTGGGGCAATTTCGTCAGACCAATATTACAAAGAATGAACCTGTTTTGAATGGTGAAAGTGTTGTGTACTCTGATTTCTCTATGATTCAAATGACCTTGGATTATGATTTTAATCAGGAAAAACAAGTCACATATGCGACACTAACCCCGGCGGATATGGTTAAACAAATTCAGAATTTTATTTCAGGAATCTGGCAGATTCATCCGTTTCGCGAAGGAAACACTCGGACGGTAACGGTATTTTTGATTCAGTATCTTCGTGAGTTTGGTTTTGATATTGATAATACACCATTTCAGCAACATGCCAAATATTTTCGTGATGCCTTGGTATTAGATAATGCAAAGATTTTACAGAGACGTCCTGAGTTTTTAACAGCTTTTTTTGAAAATCTCTTGCTTGGTGGTCAAAACGATCTGTCCTCAGAAAAGATGTATCTAGAACTCAATCTTTAAAAATTCTGATACTAAAATTTCAGGAGAAAATGAAGTAAATCTTTCTACAATAAAACGCATAGTATGAACTGCACCCTAAAAGTTAGACAGAAAAAATTTAACTTTTGGGGTGTTTTATTATGAAATTGAGTTATGAGGATAAAGTTCAGATCTATGAACTTAGAAAACAAGGATATAGCTTGGAGAAGTTTTCAAATAAATTTGGGATAAACAATTCTAATCTTAGGTACATGATTAAATTGATTGATCGTTACGGAATAGAATTCGTCAAAACAGGAGGATTTCGACTAGATTTACTTCTTTTGGTCATTTGGAAATTGAAAAGACCAAAGCGAGTAATTTTATACAGCTTAGTGATTGGATTGCTACAGACCCAGCGAGGAATCAGTTGATTCTCAAGGATATTCTAGCCCAAGTGGCAGAAGGACGGAATATCTTGGTTCTAGTCAATCGAATTCAACAGATGGATGCCTTTGAAAAGTTGTTGAAAGAGAAAAAAGTTGATAATTTTTATATTATTAGCGGACAAACCAAAATCCGAGAGAGAACAAGTTTATTGGAGGCGCTAGAACAGCTAGATAAAGGGTTTGTTTTGGTGTCTACTGGAAAATACATTGGCGAAGGTTTTGACTTACCTCAGCTAGACACGCTTATCTTGGCAGCACCCTTTTCTTGAAAAAATAATTTAATTCAGTATGCAGGCCGGATTCATCGAAACTACAAGGATAAGTCTTTGGTACGGATTTTCGATTATGTGGATATTCATGTTCCTTATTTAGAAAAGATGTTTCAGAAACGACAAGTAGCTTATCGAAAGATGGATTATCGTGCCATTGAGGATGAGGAGAAACAATTCGTTTATGTTGATAGTAGATATGAAAATGTGTTGAGGGAGGACTTATACTCTTCGAAAATCAAATTCAAACCACGTCAGCTTCACCTTGCCGTACTCAAGTACAGCCTGCGGCTAACTTCCTAGTTTGCTCTTTGATTTTCATTGAGTATTAGCTGGGGAAAAACAGGAATGTATACTTATTTTACCTTATGTGCACCAGACAAAACTGCTGAATTTTCTAAAAGAATTTAGGATTAGTCAAATTGAGATATGTATACCAGAGACTGTTGCAAACAAATTCTGGCTATCCCAGTTGAAGAGGCAGAAAATTAAAGTATCTTTTACTCAATCGAAAATAGTTACTCCTATTCTTTTGGTGAATAAGAGCATTGTTTGGTATGGTGCAATGCCATTATTAGGGAAGGTAGATGAAGTGACTGTATTACGGTTAGAATCAGCTAGTATAGTTTCTGAAATAGTCGCAGGATTACGATAGAGAAAATTTTTAAAAATTCCTATGTATGATTTTTATTTTGAAAGAACGAGAGGTCTTAACAGGTCAACGACTCAATGAGCTGGAAATCAAGGGTATTCGTTTGACTAAGTTTAAAAATGGGGAAATCGGTATTGCATTCATCTGGATTGATACCAAAAATCCACCCATCGATACCATCGGCTGGGTAGTAAAGAAATAAAAAGTTCGCTGTTTTTTTGTTTTGTGTTTTACAGTTTTTTCTTGACAAGTCTTTCTTTTTTATGGTATTCTTTTAGGTAACAAATGTTGCGCAACATATGTTGCGCGAAAGGAGTCTTATGCCACCCAAGGTTAAATTTAGTAAAGAGGCTATGATTGGGACAGCTTTACAATTGGTGAGAGAAGAGGGTCTGGCTAGTTTGACGGCTAGGGCATTAGCTGAGAAACTTGGAGCTACACCAAGAGTCATTTTTGGGCAATTTGCTAATATGTCTGAGTTACAAGCAGAAGTTATTGTTGCTGCGGAAATGGTAGTGGTGGAGTATATTCGCAAAGCCTTAGAAGATGAGAAGCCGTTTCGGTCTGTCGGGGTTGCTTATATTCTGTTCGCCTCAAAAGAGCCCCAACTTTTTCAATTGCTTTTCCAAAATCCTAGCAAAGATCCGATTCGTCGCTTTCAAGATTTTCTTCCCATGAAGGATCATAGTTACCAATTGGTTCTGGATTCGATTGTCGCAGACTATCCTTTGACGTTAGAGGAGGCTAGTCGCCTGTACCAGCATCTATTTATCTATTCACATGGCATGGCCTCTATGGTTGCTTCTGGTATTTATCAGTTCAGCATGGAAGAAGTGATTAGATTACTGACAGAAGTTTGTCAATCTCTCATTAAAGAAATGGTAGGAAAGAAATGATTCAACTAGAAAATGTTCACAAAAGCTACGGCCAAACCAAGGTTTTAAAAGGGATTGATTTGCAGATTCAAGACCAGGATGATGTGGTTATCCTAGGCCCTTCTGGATCAGGCAAGTCAACTCTCTTAAACGTATTATCCGGATTAGAAAAGGTAGATGAGGGGCATATCCTCATTAAAGGACAGGATTTATCGCAACTCACGGATGCGCAATTGACAGCCTTTAGACGTGAGAAGATAGCCTTTATTTTCCAGCAGTATTATTTATTGCCTAATCTAACTGTTAGACAAAATGTAAAGATGGGAGCCGACCTGGCAAACAATCATGATTTTTTGCAGATCATCGAGGATTTGGGACTTGGCGATAAGCTGGATAAGTACCCAAGTGAATTGTCTGGTGGGGAACAGCAGAGAGTGTCTATTGCTCGAGCCTTGGCCAAAAAGCCAGAGATTCTTTTCTTAGATGAGCCGACCGGGGCCTTGGATGAAGAAACAGGGCGCAAGATTCTCGACTATATCTGGAAGTTGAAGGAAAAGCTGGGCTTTACCCTAATTATGGTGACGCACAACCAAAATATTGCGAATATGGCAAGAACTGTTATTCGTGTCAATAGTGGCAAGATTACCGAATTTGTGACCAATGATCGACCTCAGACTGCCTATGAGATTGGATGGTAAGCCATGTTTTCAGTAAAAGATATTCGAAAATTAGTTGTCGTCAGTATTATTGGGGCTTGTGCAGTCTTTGTGGCCAATCTCTTCTTGAATTTTTATCTTGATATTGAGCAGTTGGAAATTTCTAAATCCAATCCGATGATTCAGACTTATTATGATGCCCAGGTTTCGCTATCTTGGATGGTGGCCATGGTCAGTGGGCTTGTCTTGTCCTTGACATCAATCCTTCTCATGTGTTTTTATATCAAACAATTTGTCGATGATCACAAGGAACAATTAGGAATTTTAAAGGCCTTGGGTTATAGCAATGGCCAGTTGGCTAAACGATTTTGGGCTTTTGGGCTCAGTTTTGGAGTTGGAGCGCTTCTTGGTTATTTAGCTTCCTTTCTCATGATGGGACATTTTTATGACTTCCGCAATGAGAAGGGGATTTTGCCAGAAATTACCATTCATTTTCATTGGCAACTCTTAGTTGCTTTGGTGATGCTGCCAACGACTTTCTTTATGGTTCTTGCGATTGGCTATGCTAGAAGACAACTACAAACGCCAGCCCTTCGCTTATTGAAAAAATCCCCAACACCAATCAAGGTCAAAAGGAGAAAGAGTGCTGCCACGAAAGAGAAATCCTTCCTAAAAGAGCTGTCTTCGTCGCTGATTTGGGGGAGAAAATCGATCTTGTTTTTTGTGGTCTTTGGCTCCATGTGCTTCGCGGCCATGGTTCAATTGTCCTTTGGACTAAGGGACTACACAGATGACGTCATCCAAACCATGATGATTATGATTGGCTTGATCCTTTCTTTCTCTATTCTCTTTTTGTCATTGGGGATTGTCGTCTCAGAAAGTCGCGAAACCTTGGCTTTGATGAAGGCCTTTGGCTACACCAATCGTGAATGCCAAAGTCATATTCTCGCTCCCTATCGTTTTTGGGCCTATCTAGGATTTGTTCTTGGAACGGCTTATCAATATGGTATTATGGAAATCCTGATCGGTGTGATCAAAGATACGATCCCAGAAAAGATTGAGCATCACTTTGATGGGATTGTGTGCTTTTGGACTTTGATCGGTTTTGCTGTGGTTTATGAAAGCCTCTTTTATCTATCCAACAGAAAACTCAAAAAACAAACGATTAAAGAAGTTCTCTTAGCCGAATAAATAGAGAAGGTTGGATTCTCCAGCCTTTTTCTTATGAAACTCATTAACAAGAGAAGGATTTTTCACTATTCTAGGGAAAATGAAATAAAGGAAAGAAAACGAAGTTACTGGCAGGACCTTAAATGATCTTTTTACTTGATTTGACGCAATAAATAATCCGTTATCTCTGTAGGAATCCTCTTGCAGTTTGTGGTTGGTATTGGAGTTGCAGCCTTGAGTTATAAATAAATCAATATACCTGTGGTCATGTTACACAGGCCTTTCAATTAGCTGAAATATTTGCTAAATTCCCAAACTAACTTCCATCGCCAATAAAAGTGGAAGTTAGTCTGATAAAAATCGTAAAAACCAGTGGAAATCCGTGTCAGGGTAAGTTCCACTGGTTTTACTAATGCTTGATTTCATCGTTTTTGTAGCCGAAAAGAATCGAAAAAAAGAGCGCACAAAATCCCCACATCTGAAAGCGTTTCAGATTAAGTTCCGCTATGGTGGAAGTTAGTGTGAGACGTTTGAATGGGGTTGAAGATTAATTTTTAGATCTTATGTTGGAGTAATTTAGACGACTGACAGACGTCTTCTGCAGGTATTTTAGAAATGCCGAGAAGCTTAGGAATTTCTTCTCCGTAAGTAAAAGCAAAGAGTTCATAGGCTGATTTT
>NZ_JASHHD010000004.1:0-106950 GCF_047459985.1 Streptococcus mitis | reverse complement strand
ACGCAAAATTAGAAGCGACCAATAATCTCATCAAGCTTATCAAGCGTAATGCCTTTGGTTTTCGGAACTTTGAAAACTTCAAAAAACGGATTTTTATCGCTCTGAACATCAAAAAAGAAAGGACGAATTTCGTCCTTTCTAGATCTTAGCTTTTCTTCAACCCACTACAGTTAACAAAGAGCCTCTTATTTCACCACAATATTCACAAGCTTATTAGGTACACTAATCACTTTCACGATTTCCTTACCGTCAATTTCAGCTTTGACTTTTTCATCAGCGAGTGCTATTTCTTGCAATTCTTCGCGTGATAGGTCTTTAGCGACCATGATTTTGGCACGGACTTTTCCTTTGATTTGGACGACGATTTCGATTTCGTCTTCAACCAATTTGCTTTCGTCCCAAGTAGGCCAAGCTACATAAGAGATTGACTCACCTGTTGCTGCAAGAGTTTGCCAGAGTTCTTCTGCCAAGTGAGGTGCAAATGGCGCGATCAATTGGATAAATCCTTTGGCATAGTCCACATAAAGCTTGTCTTCCTTGTTAGCGGCATTGACAAAGACCATGAGTTGGGCAATGGCTGTGTTGAATTTCATCGACTCGATTTGCTCTGTGACAGCCTTAACGGTTTCGTTGTAAACCTTGTCAAGAGTACCATTGTTTTCTGCAACAATTTCCTTGCTTGTAATCAAACGGTAAACACGGTCAAGGAACTTACGGCTTCCTTCCAGACCTTCTTCTGACCAAGCAATCGAAGCATCAAGTGGTCCCATGAACATTTCATAGACACGAAGGGTGTCAGCACCGTATTGTTCCACCACGTCATCTGGGTTAACCACGTTCTTGAGAGACTTAGACATCTTAGCTGGTGCTTGCTCCAACTCTTCTCCTGTTTCCACATGGAAGAAGGAACCGTCACGTTTCTCAACCTTGTCAGTTGCCACAAGAGCCCCACGGTGGTCACGGTAGCTTGTTCCCAAGATCATTCCTTGGTTAAAGAGTTTTTGGAATGGTTCCTTAGTTGGAACGACACCTAAGTCATAGAGGAATTTGTGCCAGAAACGAGCATAAAGCAAGTGAAGAACGGCGTGTTCTGCTCCACCTACGTAAATATCCACTGGCAACCATTGTTTGAGAAGGTCCTCATCGGCCAATTTTTCAGTATTGTGAGGGTCAATATAGCGGAGGTAATACCAGCTTGAACCTGCCCATTGTGGCATGGTGTTGGTTTCACGGCGACCTTTGACACCATCTTCGCGAGTCACTTCAAGCCAGTCTGTCAAGTTAGCTAGTGGACTTTCACCTGTACCAGAAGGGCGAATGTCCTTGGTCACAGGCAAGACAAGTGGCAATTCATTTTCAGGGACAGCTGTTGAAGTCCCATCTTCCCAATGAATGATAGGAATTGGCTCACCCCAGTAACGTTGACGGCTAAAGAGCCAATCGCGGAGACGGTATGTCACCTTCTCTTGACCACAGCCTTTTTCTTCTAACCAAGCCACGATCTTGGCAATAGCGTCTTCTTTGTTCAATCCATCTAGGAAGTCTGAATTGACATGAAGTCCATCCTCTGTGTAGGCAGCTTCTTCAACGTTTCCACCTTCAAGTACTTCGACGATTGGAAGGTCAAATTGTTTGGCAAATTCCCAGTCACGTTGGTCATGGGCTGGTACAGCCATAACGGCACCTGTTCCGTAACTAGCAAGAACATAGTCCGCAATCCAGATTGGGATTTCCTTGCCATTGACAGGGTTGATGGCATACGCACCAGTCCAAACCCCTGTTTTTTCCTTGGCAAGATCTGTACGAGCCAAGTCAGATTTGAGGCTAGCTTGGTTTTTGTAGTCTGCTACAGCCTCTGCTTGCTCTGGACTTGTGATAGCGTCAACCAAATCATGCTCAGGAGCCAAGACAGTGAAAGTCGCACCGAAGAGGGTGTCCGGACGAGTAGTAAAGACTGTGAATTCCTTGTCTATTCCCTTAACTTTAAAAGTTACATTGGCACCAGTTGATTTACCAATCCAGTTGCGTTGCATGTCCTTGATAGACTCTGGCCAATCCAACTCATCCAAGTCATTGAGCAAGCGCTCTGCATAGGCCGTGATTTTGAGCATCCATTGGCGCATTGGTTTGCGGACAACTGGATAGCCACCACGCTCAGAAGTTCCGTCAGGAAGAACTTCTTCGTTAGCGATAGCTGTTCCTAGTTCCTCAACCCAGTTTACTGGTACTTCTGCTTCATAGGCCAAACCTTTTTCGTAAAGCTTGGTGAAAATCCACTGCGTCCACTTATAGTAGTTTGGATCTGTTGTGTTGACTTCACGGTCCCAGTCATAAGAAAATCCAAGCGCATTGATTTGACGTTTGAAGTTGGCAATATTTTCCGCCGTAAATTCTGCTGGGTCATTCCCTGTATCCATAGCGTATTGCTCTGCAGGCAAACCAAAGGCATCCCAACCCATTGGGTGAAGGACGTTGTAGCCTTGCGCACGTTTGTAACGACTGAGGATATCGGTTGCAGTATAGCCTTCTGGGTGTCCTACGTGCAGACCCGCTCCAGATGGGTAAGGAAACATGTCAAGCGCATAAAACTTAGGTTTTGAGGCATCTGTTCCCGTCTTAAAAGTGTGATGGTCAGCCCAGTATTTTTGCCACTTAGGCTCGATTTCTTTATGATTGTAAAAACTCATGGTTTCTCTCCAATTTTGTGATGTTACTATTATACCATTTTTGAGGGAATTTGGTCTCGTTCTATTCTATACTTTTCTATTTTACCTTGCTCTAGAATTTTTAAACTGCTATACTTATAACAGAAAATCCTTCCAAGGAGGTAGCAGATGTCTCATTCCTTTAAAAAATCTCTCCAAAAAGAAATTCTCCATAGAAGCTCTATCGCAGCATTTGTGACCTCTCTTTTACTGCTCATTTTACTGTTTGGTTTTTCCTATTTTTTACAAAAGCAACAACTCTCCAAAGACACGAGACAGATTGTCAAACAAGTTCAAGAGATGAAAGAAGCAAATAATGAGCTCCTGACCACTATGAACTATAAAATGATTCCTGGATTTTTGGACGGCAAACACACAGAGCGAGAAGTCTTTAGCTTATTTTACGAGACAAAAGCTAAATTAAAACTTAGTTCTGATCTCATTATCCTAAGTGATACAGGTGAATTACTATTTAGTACCAATCGAAATCATCAAGAAAGTATTTTAGCACCCTACTATCTAAAACTGCTCATTCAAAATCCTTCTCAAGATAAAGTTACAGAAAAAATTGCACTCTCTTCAGACAAGCAACACTACACACTCTTTATCAAACCACTACTTCAAAACCAACGAGTTAAAGCCTATACTATTGCTTTCGTAAATGAGAATGATTTCATCTCAAGTTTCCCAATGATCAATTCTAAATACATCATTACCGATAGCTTTGGAAATATGTTTTCCAACAATACAAATCAATTTACTCGTTCCACTCTTGAAAAATTTGATGAAAAGCTCCTACACTCTCGCACCCACTGGTATGCGAATGAACCGCTTATTGTTCAAAAAGAAAAAGTCGGTGCTATTTTTTCAATCTATACTTTTCAATCCTTCTTTCCTATTCCTAGCTTACTCGGCCTAGCCTCCATTCTCACCTTATGTATATTCTTCCTCTACTTCTGGCAAGCAAGACGAATTGCTCATAAGATTGCTACACACAACGCTGTTCCTATTGAAAGTTTAGTTTACCAACTTCAAGAAATTCCCAAACAAGCAGAAAAAAGGCTTTATCTACAAACAGGTGATGAGTTTGAATTTATGGCCGAAAAAATTAATAATATGTTGTATGAATTAGATCAACTTCATCAGAAAATGTTGACCATCGAAAAAGAAAAGTGGATTTTTGAAAGAAAAATGCTGGAAGCTCAGTTCAATCCTCATTTTCTCTACAATACACTTGAAACGATTAAAATCACTTCTTTAATGGATGCAAGCCTCACACAAGACCTGATTCAAAATCTCACGCGCATTCTTCGCTACAGTATCACTGATTTAGAAAAAGAAACAACCATTTGTCAAGATTTAAAGATTATAGAGGATTACCTTATTATTCACAAGATTCGTTTCGAGCACTTTTCCTATGATATTGTCTGTCCAGAAAGTGTCGATAATCAACCTATTCCTAAACTTTTCTTGCTTCCTCTGGTAGAAAATGCTATAAAATATGGGATGCAATACCGTATTGATCTTCATATTGATATCCAAATTACCTTGGAAGCAAATTCTCTGACTTTTTGGGTCAAGGATAATGCCGGAGGACTCACAAAACAAGAGCGACTCGCTATTTTAGACTCTTTAGATAGCCCTCATACCCAGCATGGCATTGTTAACAGCTACAAACGGTTGAGCAATTTCTTTCCTGATGTTCAGCTAGATCTAGGAGTCAATCGCCAAGGAGAAACTTGGGTCAAATTTGTAACGAAAGGACTAACTCATGTTTAAGCTCATTATCGTAGAAGATGAACACCTCATTCGAAAATGGCTAGAGATTGCTGTAGACTACTCTGCCTTAAGCATCCAAGTTGTAGGAACTGCCAGTCACGGTCAAGAGGGAATGAAACTCATCCAAGAAAAAGAGCCTCATATTGTCTTAACAGACATCACAATGCCAATTATGGATGCTTTTATGATGTTCGAAGCCACTCGTACCCTTTCTTATGAAAAAGTTATTTTATCAGGTTATAACGATTTTCAAAATGCCAAAAAAGCCATGCAATATGGCGCGATTGATTTCCTATCTAAACCAATTGATACCAAGGAATTAACAGAATGTCTTCAAAACATTGTTTTGCGATTACAAGTTAGCACCTATCAAGAAACTCCTTTTTTAGAAGAATATCAAACTTTACTCACCTCTATCCAACAAGTTGATACACAGAACCAAATCATTCAGCAAATTATCTCCTTTGTCCACACGCACTATGCAGAACATTTTACTATTACTAAACTAGCAGAATCGCTGGGGTATAGCGAAAGTTATCTATATAAGGTTATCAAAGAAGACTTCCCCATGACGCTAAATGAATATATCTTACGCTATCGCCTCAAACAAGCTATAGATAAAATGGCCGAATCTCCCAACTCCCCCCTAAGCGACATCTCTGAGCAAGTTGGATTTTCAGACTATAAATATTTTGCCAAAGTGTTTAAAAAATATCTTCATATATCTCCAAAAGAATTAAAACTTATGAATAAAAATCATTGATGTAAAAGGATTGCTCAACTCTATTGTAGCAATCTTTTTATTTTATACTTACCATCGAAATCCTATCCACTGTTCACGCATCCTTACTCTAGGAGCTTAATTCCTATTTTCTATTTTAGATTTCTTTAAGGTTTTTATTATATTCTATAGGACTCTACAAATTATAAACGTTATAAAAATGTAGAGTGAAAACGTTCGTAAAAAAGGAGTCTCTTATGAAAAAACTACTATTCTTTCTCTCTTGTGGTTGGATATTGCTTACTTTATCAGGATGTTCTTCAGCTATAGGAGCGGAAACTAGCACTGAAACAGATTCGAATAACACTTTGGTTATCTATTCACCTAACCCTGAAGATCTTATCGAAGAAACAATCCCAGCCTTCGAAGAAAAATATGGTATTAAGGTTGATTTAGTACAAGCCAGCACTGGTGAATTGTTCAAAAAAGCTGAGGCCGAAAAAGAATCCCCAGTAGCCGATGTCATTTTCGGAGGCTCCTATGCCCTCTTCTCTTCTAACGAAAAACTTTTTGAACCTTATATTTCCCAAGAAAACGACCAGATAATCCCTGAATATCAAAATAAAACAGGATTCTACACACCTTATACACTGGATGTCAGTGTTATCATTGCCAATTCAGCTCTTACAAAAGATATTAAAATTGAAGGCTACAATGATCTACTCAATCCCAAATTAAAAGGAAAAATCGCTACTGCTGATCCAAGTAACGCTTCAAGTGCCTTTGCTCAATTAACAAATATGCTTGTGGATCAAGGTGGATACGAAAATGAACAAGCTTGGACCTATGTGAAAAATCTATTTACCCTAGTAGATGGAAAAATTGCATCTAGCTCTTCGAATGTTTATAAAGCCGTCGCCGATGGAGAAATGGCTGTAGGACTCACCTATGAAGATCCTGCCTTAAAACTCTTAAACGACGGAGTTGATGTAAAAGTTATTTATCCAAAAGAAGGTACCGTCTTTTTACCTGGTAACGCGGCTATCGTCAAAAATGCCAAACACATGGACAATGCTAAAAAATTTATCGATTTCCTCCTTTCTCAAGAAATCCAGGATAAACTAGGAACTGAAACTACAATCAGACCTATTCGTAAAAATGCTAAAACCAATAAAAATATGAAGGCTATGACAGAAATCAATGTTGCTACTGAAGATTCAGATTATGTCATCAAGAACAAATCCACTATTCTTAAAAAGTACAATGATATTTTTACAGATATCCAATCTAAAAAATAAAATTTGACTTTTCAATTATTAACTGTCGAACCCTACTATAAAATCAAAAAGATTACTTCCGTTTTTGTAGAGAATTTTACTCTAATAGAATAGAATTATTGGTTTTAAAAACGCTTACATTATTTTAAAATAAACTTAAATAACATAACGGAGGTATCCATCATGAAAAAGAAATGGATGTATTATGCTGCTTGCGGACTAGCTCTTTTTGGTCTTGCTGCTTGTTCTTCTAATGAATCTGCCGATGACAGTTCATCTGATAAAGGGGATGGCGGTTCGCTAGTCGTTTATTCACCAAACTCAGAGGGCTTAATTGGAGCAACCATTCCTGCCTTTGAAGAAAAATATGGTATCAAAGTAGAACTGATTCAAGCTGGTACTGGAGAACTTTTCAAAAAACTAGAGTCTGAAAAAGAAGCTCCTGTAGCCGATGTCATCTTTGGTGGTTCTTATACACAATATGCTACCCACGGTGAACTCTTTGAAAACTATACTTCAAAAGAAAATGATAATGTTATCAAAGAATATCAAAATACAACTGGCTACTCTACTCCTTATACATTAGATGGTAGTGTTTTAATCGTCAATCCTGATTTAACTAAAGGCATGAACATCGAAGGATATAGCGACCTTCTCAAACCTGAACTAAAAGGAAAAATCGCAACTGCTGACCCAGCAAACTCTTCTAGTGCCTTTGCCCAATTAACAAACATGCTACAAGCTCAAGGTGGCTACAAAGATGATAAGGCTTGGTCTTATGTAAAAGATCTCTTCACACTTATTGATGGTAAAATCGGTTCAAGTTCATCTGGCGTCTATAAAGCAGTCGCTGACGGAGAAATGGCTGTTGGTCTCTCTTATGAAGATCCAGCGGTTAAACTCTTAAATGACGGAGCTAACATCAAGGTAGTCTATCCAAAAGAAGGAACAGTCTTCCTACCTGCTAGTGCCGCTATCGTTAAAAAAGCTAAAAACATGGAAAATGCCAAGAAATTTATCGATTTCATCATCTCTCAAGAAGTACAAGATACACTTGGTACAACCACTACTAACCGTCCTGTTCGTAAAAATGCTAAAACTAGCGAAAATATGAAACCAATTGACAAAATCAAAACACTCACTGAAGATTATGATTATGTCATCAAGAATAAATCAGATATCGTTAAGAAATACAACGAAGTCTTTACAGATATCCAATCTAAACAGTAAAAGAGGTTCACTATGAGTGAGATCAAAATTATTAACGCCAAAAAAATCTACCACGATGTCCCTGTTATTGAGAATTTGAACATTACGATTCCAAAAGGAAGTCTCTTTACCCTTCTTGGGCCTTCAGGATGTGGAAAAACGACTCTTCTTCGCATGATTGCAGGTTTCAACAGTATCGAAGGTGGAGAATTTTACTTCGATGATACAAAAATCAATAATATGGAACCCAGCAAACGCAATATCGGGATGGTTTTCCAAAACTACGCTATTTTCCCACATTTGACTGTACGAGACAATGTTGCTTTTGGTCTTAAGCAAAAGAAGGTTCCAAAAGAAGAATTGATTCAACAGACCAACAAGTATCTTGAACTCATGCAAATTGCTCAATATGCGGATCGAAAGCCAGATAAACTCAGTGGTGGACAACAACAACGTGTCGCCTTGGCACGTGCCTTAGCGGTTAATCCAAGTGTTCTCCTCATGGACGAGCCCCTTAGTAACCTGGATGCCAAACTTCGCTTGGATATGCGTCAAGCCATTCGAGAAATCCAACACGAAGTGGGAATTACAACTGTTTATGTGACCCACGACCAAGAAGAAGCTATGGCTATTTCAGATCAAATTGCTGTTATGAAAGATGGGGTTATCCAACAAATCGGCCGACCAAAAGAACTTTATCATAAACCAGCTAATGAGTTTGTGGCTACCTTTATCGGACGCACAAATATTATCCCTGCTAATCTTGAAAAACGGAGTGACGGCACTTATATCGTCTTTTCAGATGGTTATGCCCTTCGAATGCCAGCTCTTGATCAGGCTGAGGAGCAAGCTATTCATGTAAGCATTCGTCCTGAAGAATTCATCAAAGATGAATCTGGAGATATTGAAGGAACTATTAGCGATAGCGTCTATCTTGGACTAAATACTGAGTATTTCATCGAGACAGGATTTGCCTCAAAAATTCAAGTTAGCGAAGAATCAACTTTTGAAGAAGATCTACAAAAAGGCGATCGTATTCGTCTACGAATCAATACTCAAAAATTAAACGTCTTTTCTGCAGATGGTTCGCAAAACCTGATAAAAGGAGTCAACCATGGAACGTAAAAAACTAAATATTTGGACAGCCTCCTCTTTCTTCATCTTTCTTACTTATCTTGTCTTTCTCGTTTATCCTATCGTTACCGTGCTCAAGCAAGCACTCATACATGAAGGACAATTCTCACTAGCTAATTTTGTCACTTTCTTTAGTAAAGCCTACTACTCTGAGACACTTGTCAACAGTTTCAAGGTTTCCATTACCGCTACTGTCACTTCCTTAGTCGTAGGAACCTTATTAGCTTATCTCTTCTCTATGTATGACTTCAAGGGGAAGAAATTTCTACAAATATTAATTATCATTGCTTCCATGTCAGCTCCATTCGTGGGAGCCTATTCCTGGATTCTCTTGCTGGGACGAAATGGGGTCATCACTAAATTTTTGACAAATTCCCTTCATCTTCCAGCTATAGATATCTATGGATTCAAAGGAATTGTACTTGTCTTCACACTGCAGCTATTCCCACTCGTATTTCTATACGTTGCTGGAACAATGAAAAGTATTGACAATTCTCTACTTGAAGCCGCTGAAAGCATGGGGTCCTTCGGATTTAAACGTATCGTAACGGTTGTTTTACCTCTCCTAGTTCCAACCTTACTAGCTGCTGCCTTGCTTGTATTTATGAGAGCATTCTCAGACTTTGGAACGCCTATGTTGATTGGTGAAGGATATCGGACTTTCCCTGTCCTGATTTATACCCAATTTATTAGCGAGGTTGGAGGAAATTCTGCTTTTGCATCTGCTTTAGCAATTATGGCGATTATCATTGCCTTGGCAATTTTCCTTATACAAAAATACATTTCAAATCGCTACAGTTTCAGCATGAATTCGCTCCATCCAATTGAACCTAAAAAAACTACAAAAGGAAAAATGGCTGCTATTTATGCAACAGTCTACGGAATTATCTTGTTCTCTGTTCTACCTCAAGTCTACTTGATTTATACTTCTTTCCTAAAAACATCAGGTATGGTATTTGTCAAAGGCTATTCTCTAAACAGTTACAAGGTAGCTTTCAATCGTATGGGATCTGCTATTTTCAATACCATTCGTATCCCTTTGATTGCCTTAGTTCTAGTTGTCCTATTCGCAACATTTATCTCCTACCTAGCCGTTAGAAAACGGAATTTGTTTACAAACTTAATTGACAGCCTCAGTATGGTTCCCTATATTGTACCAGGAACCGTTCTAGGGATTGCCTTCATTTCTTCCTTCAATACTGGTCTATTTGGAAGTGGATTTCTTATGATTACAGGGACTGCTTTCATCTTAATTATGTCCCTATCTGTCAGAAGATTACCTTATACTATTCGCTCATCTGTTGCTAGCTTGCAACAAATAGCACCAAGTATTGAAGAAGCCGCTGAGAGCTTAGGAAGTAGTCGTCTCAATACCTTTGCCAAGATTACAACTCCAATGATGCTATCTGGTATTATTTCTGGAGCTATCCTATCTTGGGTCACAATGATTTCAGAACTCTCTACTTCTATCCTCCTCTACAATGTCAAAACAAGAACAATGACTGTAGCTATTTATACAGAAGTTCTCAGAGGGAATTACGGTGTAGCCGCAGCCTTGTCAACTATCTTGACTATTCTAACAGTGAGTTCATTACTCTTATTCATGAAGATTTCTAAGAGCAATAGCATTACACTTTAGTTTCCCCCATCAAAAACAGCCGAAAGGATTACCCTCGGCTGTTTTTTCTTATCTTGATATTCTTATCAAATCCCTAGTTCATAGAAAGTAATACTCAATGAAAATCAAAAAGCAAACTAGGAAACTAGCCGCAGGTTGCTCAAAGCACTGCTTTGAGGTTGTAGATAAGACTGACGAAGTCAGTTACATATATCTACGGCAAGGCGAAGCTGACGTGGTTTGAAGAGATTTTCGAAGAGTATAAGTCTGGACTGATTAAATAGAGGCCTCTTCCATCTTCTCACGTCCTATTTCTCGGTAACTACGGTCGCCGACAACTTCTACGCTAAACTGACCGTCCTCATATTCAAGAATCGTCACGCTACCATTATCTAGACCATGCGGATGCATACCATTAATCAGATAAACAATGGTTCCAATGGTCATTCCGTGGCTGACAACAAGGGCGTTGCCTCCACCTTGTTCTTCCATTTCTGTGGCAATCGTTTCAAAACCTTCTTTGATTCGGCCACTGAGTTTTTCCCAGCCTTCAGCCCAACCAGCTGTATCAACCTCTACCAAGCCCTCAGCCAGTTCAGCATAAGACAATTGGTGAACATGGTCCACATTAAAGATACGAGGAATAATGCCCATGAAAAGATCGCCATCGTAGGCTCCATCAAAGCTACCAAAACACCACTCTCTGATACGCTTGTCCATGCGATAAGGGATTTTCCCCTGCAAGCCAAGTTCATCAAGAATGATTCCCATGGTCTGAATGGTGCGCCCAGAATCACTCGAATAAGCGCGAGCAAACTGCAGACCAGATTCTCGCAAACCGATTCCTAATTCTTGAATTCCTCGCTCACCTTCAGCTGTTAAGGGAGTATCACTCCAACCTTGCGCGCGACCAATCGTGTTAAACATGGTCTTGCCATGACGTACCAAATACAATCGTACTTTTACCATTTTCCGTCCTCCATTTGCTTCTATTATATCATGGATGATAAAACAAAAGCCACCCATATAGGCGACTTTTGCAGGAGATTATTATGAAAAAGTTTAGGAGTTCATTAAATAAAGATATTAGATGAAAATCAAATTCAAACTAAATCCGAGTTATCTATTTCAAATAATATTAGGAGGTCTTTATTTAATGATTATAGTATACACACCTAACCTTAAATAGAACTTAAAATTTCTTTTATTTTCTTAATTTTTAAAACTATGGATTGGTGCTGGGATTTGTCCTCCACGAGAGATGAAATCAACAGACGAAGCCCCATTGACTTTCATAACAGGCGCAGTTCCTAATAGGCCACCAAACTCAATCATATCGCCTTCTTTTCCTTTTGGAATGATACGAACAGCTGTTGTTTTCATGTTAATGACACCAATTGCAGCTTCATCTGCAATCATAGCCGCAATGGTTTCAGCAGGTGTATCCTCCGGAATGGCAATCATATCCAAGCCAACGGAACAGATAGCCGTCATAGCTTCTAGTTTTTCCAGATTAAGAGAGCCATTTTGCACTGCAGCAATCATCCCTTCATCCTCAGAAACAGGGATAAAGGCACCAGACAAACCACCGACTTGGTTGCAGGCCATCACTCCCCCCTTCTTAACTTGGTCATTCAAGAGAGCCAAGGCAGCCGTCGTTCCATGCGTACCAACTGTCTCTAGTCCCATTTCCTCAAGGACACGTGCCACAGAGTCTCCAACCGCAGGAGTTGGCGCCAAACTCAAGTCCACAATACCAAACTCCACACCCAGTCTCTCACTGGCCATTTGACCAACCAATTGACCGATACGAGTGATTTTAAAGGCAGTTTTCTTAACTGTTTCGGCTACTACATCAAAGCTCTCTCCACGAACTTTTTCCAAGGCACGCTTCACTACACCAGGACCAGAAACCCCGACATTGATGATAACATCTGCTTCCCCAACACCGTGGAAGGCACCTGCCATAAACGGATTGTCCTCAACGGCATTAGCAAATACAACCAACTTGGCTGCGCCCATATCGGATAGAGTTGCCGTATCCTTGATAATACGTCCCATATCTGCCACAGCCGTCATATTAATACCAGACTTGGTTGAACCGATATTAACTGACGAGCAGACCTTATCCGTTTCAGCCAAAGCGCGAGGAATAGAATGGATGAGAATCTCATCTCCCTTTTGATAACCCTTTTGTACCAAGGCAGAAAAACCACCGATAAAATCCACACCAATCTCTTTCGCAGCCTTATCAAGCGATTTTGCAAGAACCACGTAGTCTGTTGCATCTGTCGCCGCCCCAATCAGAGAAATAGGAGTCACCGATACACGCTTATTAACAATTGGAATTCCCAACTCCGCTGCAATTTCATCCCCAACTGCTACTAAATTAGCTGCCTTGGTCGTAATCTTTTGATAAATTTTCTCCGCAGCACGATTGATATCTGGATCGATACAGTCCAAAAGAGAAATTCCCATGGTAATGGTTCTGATATCGAAGTTTTGCTCCTCAATCATGGCGATGGTTTCAGTAACTTGTCTAATATCCATGTGCACCTCCTAGATATTATACATAGCTTCGAAAATCGCTGCACTCTGAATATTGATTTTCACATTCAAAGTTTGCCCAAAAGCTTCAAATTCATTACGAAGATAAGTAAAATCTTGCTTTTCATCACTAGAGACGACAGCCATCATCGTGAAATATTCATCCAAGACAGTTTGAGAAATATCATCAATGTTCAAACCCAATTCTGCAATTTTACCAGAAACACCTGCAACAATTCCAGATTTATCTTTACCAACAACAGTTATAATCGCTTTCATAAGCAAACTCCAATTCTTCTTAAAATAGGAAACCTGAACGTTTTTGATTTTCTTTTTCAATAGTATAGCATATTTCTTAATAAAATACTCAAAAACGCCTGCTTACGAAATTGTTCTTAAGAAAAAAACAATTTCGTAAACAAGCGTCTACCTTATCATCTTATGATGAGTGTTCCCGCTAGGACATAAGTCCTAGCGGTAGACCAGAGCTAGACTAAGAGCACAAGACTCCATCATCATAACACTCAACAAAATTGATGATTTTATACTAATTCGATGATCGCCATTGGCGCTGCATCACCACGACGTGGTTCAGTTTTAAGGATACGAGTGTATCCACCGTTACGCTCAGCATAACGAGGTGCGATTTCTGAGAACAATTTTTGAAGTGCTGTAGTAGAAGTGTACTTATCAGTTGCTTCATCATAGTTTTCAGATGCGATTTCATTACGTACGAAAGCAGCTGCTTGACGACGTGCATGCAAATCACCACGTTTACCTAGAGTAATCATTTTTTCAACAGTTTTACGGATTTCTTTAGCACGAGCTTCAGTTGTCACGATTGATTCGTTAATCAAAAGGTCAGTTGTCAAATCGCGAAGCATTGCTTTACGTTGTGAGCTAGTGCGTCCTAGTTTACGGTAAGCCATTTATTCCTCCTTTATTTATCTTTTAATCCAAGACCCAAATCAATGAGTTTGACTTTCACTTCTTCCAAACTCTTGCGTCCAAGATTTCTTACTTTCATCATCTCTGCTTCAGATTTTTCTGTCAAATCATGCACAGTGTTGATACCGGCACGTTTCAAACAGTTATATGAACGCACAGACAAGTCAAGTTCCTCAATCGTACGTTCCAAGATACGGTCGTCCGATTCAGTATCAGCTTCTTTCATCACTTCTGCTGACTTAGCAATCTCTGTAAGATTTGTAAACAAATCAAGGTGCTCGGTCAAGATACGTGCTGAAAGCCCTAAAGCATCTTCTGGAATAATTGTTCCATTAGTCAAGATTTCAAGGGTTAATTTGTCGAAACCATCATTGCTACCTACACGAGCAGGTTCAACTTGATAGTTGACTTTTGTAACTGGTGTATAAATAGAATCTACAGCAAGTGTTCCAACTGGTGCATTATCTTTTTTATTTTCATCAGCAGGTACATATCCACGACCACTGTTAACAGTCATTGTCGCTCTTAGAGAAGAACCTTCACCGATTGTAAAGAGATAATGATCTGGATTTACAATTTCAATGTCGCTATCTGTCAAGATATCTCCAGCTGTAATTTCAGCAGGACCTTGCACATCTAGTTCAATGATCTTTTCGTCTTTAACATAAGATTTTACTGCAATACCTTTGATGTTCAGAATGATTTGCATCACGTCTTCGCGAACACCCGGAACTGTATCAAATTCATGCAATACACCTTCGATATTGATAGATGTTACAGCCGCCCCCGGAAGAGAAGCTAGAAGTACACGACGAAGAGAGTTACCAAGTGTTGTACCGTAACCACGTTCAAGCGGTTCGATTACAAACTTGCCATAATCTTTATTTTCATCAATTTTTGTTATATTTGGTTTTTCAAACTCGATCATTTAGTTACTCCCTCTTAAACGAAAAGCAGTGTAAGGTTATGATTATACACGGCGACGTTTTGGAGGACGAGCACCATTGTGTGGCACTGGAGTCACATCACGAATTGCTGTTACTTCAAGACCAGCGGCAGCAAGAGCACGAATAGCTGACTCACGACCAGAACCTGGACCTTTAACAGTAACTTCAACTGACTTAAGACCGTGTTCTTGTGCAGATTTAGCAGCAGCTTCAGAAGCCATTTGAGCAGCAAATGGTGTAGATTTACGAGAACCTTTGAAACCAAGAGCACCAGCTGATGACCAAGCAATTGCATTACCATGCACATCAGTAATCATAACAATAGTGTTATTAAATGTAGCGTGAATATGAGCAATACCAGATTCGATATTCTTTTTCACACGACGTTTACGTGTTGGTTTAGCCAAGACTTTTACCTCCTATATTATTTTTTCTTACCAGCAATCGCAACAGCTTTACCTTTACGAGTGCGAGCGTTGTTTTTAGTGTTTTGTCCACGGACAGGAAGTCCACGACGGTGACGGATACCACGGTATGAACCGATTTCCATCAAACGTTTGATGTTCAAGTTTACTTCACGACGAAGGTCACCTTCAACTTTGATTGCATCCACTTCACGACGGATAGCATCTTCTTGATCTGATGTAAGATCACGTACACGAACATCTTCTGAGATTCCAGCAGCAGCCAAAATTTTCTTAGATGTTGCAAGTCCGATACCATAAACATAAGTCAATGAGATTACTACGCGTTTGTCATTTGGAATGTCAACTCCAGCAATACGAGCCATGTTTTCTCCTTTCTATCTTATCCTTGACGTTGTTTGTGTTTTGGATTTGCTGGGCAAATTACCATAACACGACCATTACGACGAATAACTTTACAGTATTCGCAAATTGGTTTGACCGATGGTCTTACTTTCATTTCTTATCCCTCCAAGTTTTTCGATTATTTAAAGCGGTAAGTGATACGTCCACGTGTCAAGTCATATGGACTCATTTCGACAGTAACACGATCTCCCGCTAAAATACGAATATAGTTTTTACGAATTTTACCAGAAACTGTTGCTAAAATCTGATGTCCATTTTCAAGTTCAACCGTAAACATTGCATTCGGCATTGTATCAACTACTTTGCCTTCAACTTCAATCACATCGTCTTTTGCCACGCAAAAGCACCTCCATAAATTTCGATTCGATGCCTCTAGACACAGAGACAACAATTATAAGTCAGACTATCTCAGTATAACATTTGTAGCGGATTTTTGCAAGTGTGAAAAACGCTTTATTTCAAATTTGTCAATACTTTTTCGATATCTGAGAAGACATCATTGATATCTTGATTACCTTCGATGTCATGAACCAAACCTTTGGCACGGTAGTGAGCAATGATTGGTTCCCCTTGAGCAATATTAACATCCAAACGACGTTTTACTGTCTCAGGCTTATCATCTTCACGTTGGTAGTAATCTTCTTCTTTATAGTCAACTGGTGGGTTAAAGACCTTGTGGAAAGTTTCTCCAGTTACGCGGTGAATGATACGGCCACTCAAACGTTCCAAGAGGCTATCTGGATTCACTTCAATGTTGATGACACCTTCTAGTTCAATGCCAAGTTCAACCAATGTTCTGTCCAAGGCATGAGCTTGTTCGATTGTACGTGGGTAACCATCCAACAAGAATCCTGTTTCTTTAATATCATCTTGTGAAAGACGTTCTTTTACGATTCCATTTGTAACTTCGTCAGGAACCAATTCACCCTTGTCAATGTATGACTTAGCAAGAACACCCATTTCAGTTTGATTTGCCATTGCAGCGCGGAACATATCACCTGTTGAGATATGTGCAACATGGAATTGTTCTACGATTTTTGCTGCTTGAGTTCCCTTACCTGCACCCGGTAAGCCCATAATCAAAAGATTCATGATCTGATCTCCTTATTTTATTTTTAAATAGAAGTAAAAAGTCTTTTCACCCCTATTTAAAAACAAAATAGAAGAGGGGAGACCAAACTCTCACAAATGTCAGAGTTTAAACCTCCACTCCCTCAGTATTTACTAATTCAGTAAATACTTTTATTCTGTTCTGTCCATGAAACCAACATACTTACGTTTCAATAGGTAACCTTCCAATTGTTTGATTCCTTCAATACCTGTAGAGATAATGATCAAAAGACTGGTTCCTCCAAAAGCAACTGCTTCTGAAAGTCCGAAAACATCTTTTGCTACAATCGGTAAAATAGAAATCACACCAAGGAAAAGGGAACCAACAGTTGCAAGACGACGAAGAAGTTTAGACATATATTCTTCTGTACCTTTACCAGGACGAACTCCGTGGATATAGGCACCGCTCTTTTGTAGGTTCTCTGCCGCTTTTTCAGGATTAATCTGTACAAACGTATAGAAGAATGTAAAGAGAATAATCAGCAAAGCATACATGGCAATACCAGTTGGTGAAGTTGTTGCCAGCATCTCTTGTGCTGTTCTTACCCAAGCCCAATCATGACCTGTAGCGCTCAAAAACTGAAGAATAGCTGCTGGCGCTGCAGTAATCGAACTAGCGAAGATAACAGGGATAACTCCAGCAGGGTTTACCTTCAAAGGAAGGTAAGAGCTAGATGGAGCACCTTGTGCAACCTTAGTATATTGGATTGGAATTTTGTATTCTGCTTGTTGAACATAGGTTGTAAAGTAAATGATCAACAATACAGTAATAATCAAAATGATTACGAAAATGATAGATGAGTTGATACGGTCACTTGGAACGTTCACAAAGTAGTCCACATAGATGCCCTGAATCATCTCTGGAATTGAAGCAACAATCCCGGCAAAGATGATCATAGAAACACCATTTCCGTATCCCTTATCTGTAATTTGCTCTCCCAACCAAGTAACAATCATGCTACCAGCTGTTAAAATGATACCAATCATGATAAAGACTTGTGGAGTAAGAGCTGTTTTCAACAATTGAGCTCCAGCCAAAGTATTAAAACCAGCTGTAATTCCGATAGATTGCACAAAGGCTAAAACAAGAGCAATATAACGAGTAGCTTGATTTAATTTTCTTCGACCTACTTCCCCTTGTTTACCCCACTCTACAAATTTGGGTAAAATATCCATTTGTAAGAGTTGGACAACGATAGAGGCCGTAATGTAGGGGCTAACACCAAGAGCAAAAACTGAGAAGTTTTTCATGGCATTCCCTGACACCAAACTCAACATGTTTAAGAAGGATAATCCACTTAAAGCGTTCAAGCTATTGGCATTCACACCAGGAACTGTAATGCTAGTTCCGATACGAAAAACCAAAACGATAAAAATTGTGAATAAAATTTTTGATCGAACCTGCTTGACTTTAAGAGCTTCTCTTAATAATTTAAAAAACATAGGTCACCTCTCTTAGATGACTTCTACTGAACCACCTTTAGCAGTGATAGCTTCTTCAGCTGATTTAGAGAATTTAGCTGCTTTCACAGTCAATTTCTTAGTCAACTCACCGTTACCAAGAATTTTAACACCTGATTTTTCAGCTTTAACAATTCCTGCTTCGATAAGAACAACTGGAGTAACTTCAGCACCATCTTCAAAGACGTTCAATTGGTCAAGGTTCACAATTGCGTATTCTTTAGCGTTGATGTTAGTGAATCCACGTTTTGGAAGACGACGGAACAATGGAGTTTGTCCACCTTCAAAACCAAGGCGAACTCCGCCACCGCTACGAGCTTTTTGACCTTTTTGACCACGACCAGATGTTTTACCGTTACCTGATGAAGTACCACGACCAACGCGATTACGTACTTTACGAGAACCTTCTGCAGGTTTCAATTCATGAAGTTTCATTTTTATTTTCTCCTCTTTTGTAAAATGCTAGCGCCGATAAGGGAGAAAAGGTTGTCTCCCCCATCAACTCGCCTATACGACGTCATCATAGATGACTATATCTAGTTTTAGGGGATGGTATAGTGCACATCCCCTAAAAATTCATTAGTTTACTTCTTCAACTGTTACTAAGTGAGATACTGCTGTGATCATACCACGGATAGCAGCGTTATCTTCTTTAATAACAGAGCTGTTCAATTTGCCAAGTCCAAGTGCTACAACAGTTTTACGTTGTGATGGAATGCGTCCGATTGGAGACTTAGTCAAAGTAATTTTAATTTGAGCCATTTTATCCCCTTTCTTATGCCAAATCAGAAACTGAAATACCACGAAGGGCAGCAACTTCTTCAGCGCGTTTCAATTGTTTCAAACCTTCAACAGTTGCACGAACAATGTTGATTGGAGTGTTAGAACCAAGTGATTTAGATGTAATATCTGCCACACCTGCCAATTCCACAACGGCACGAACTGCACCACCAGCGGCAACTCCAGAACCTTCTACAGCAGGTTTCAACAATACTTTAGCTCCACCGAATTCTGAAAGAACTTCGTGTGGGATTGTTGTTCCAACCATAGGAACTTCGATCAAGTTTTTCTTAGCATCATCTACTGCTTTACGGATTGCTTCTGGAACTTCTTGAGCTTTACCAGTACCAAATCCTACGCGACCGTTGTGGTCACCAACAACAACAAGAGCTGCGAAACGAAGACGACGTCCACCTTTAACAACTTTTGTAACACGGTTGACAGCAACTACGCGTTCTTCTAATTCAACTGCATTGTCTTTAAATGCCATTTTCTAGTGTCCTCCTATTAGAATTTCAATCCGTTTTCACGAGCTGCATCAGCCAAAGCTTTCACACGTCCGTGATATAGATATCCACCGCGGTCGAACACCACTTCTGAAATACCTTTAGCGTTTGCACGTTCTGCAACGAGTTTACCGACAGCAACGGCTTGTTCAGTTTTAGTTCCTTTTGAAACTTCTTTGTCAAGAGTTGAAGCACTTGCGAGCGTTACACCCGCTACGTCATCAATCACTTGAGCGTAGATGCCTGTATTAGAACGGAATACGTTCAAACGTGGGCGATCAGCAGTTCCAGAGAGTTTTCCGCGAACGCGACGGTGGCGTTTTTGGCGGAGTTTGTTTTTATCTGGTTTTGAAATCACAGTTTTCACCTCTTTAGTTTTAAATCGTGTGCTATGCACAAAGTTGGTAATGAGGTTGGTGGTTGAAAATCAACCACTCAACATTATTTACCAGTTTTACCTTCTTTAAGACGAACATATTCGCCAACGTAACGGATACCTTTACCTTTGTATGGTTCTGGTGAACGAAGGCTACGTACGTAAGCAGCTGTTTGACCAACTACTTCTTTTGAAATTCCGCTGATAACGATAGTCGTTGGGTTTGGAAGTTCAAAAGTAATTCCTGCTGGAGCTTCAACTTCATCTGGATGTGATTTACCAACAGCCAAAACAAGTTTGTTTCCTTGAAGTTGTGCACGGTAACCAACCCCACGCATTTCAAGTTCTTTCTTGAAGCCTTCTGAAACACCAATAACCATGTTGTTCAAAAGTGCACGAGTAGTTCCGTGGATAGTTTTCATTTCTTTTGAATCGTTTGGACGGTGAAGAGTTACTTCAGTACCTTCCACACGGATTTCAATATCTTTTGAGAACTCACGAGTAAGTTCTCCTTTAGGTCCTTTTACAGTTACAACGTTGTCATTGTTAGTGAGTTCAACACCAGCAGGCAACACGATAACTTTATTACCAATACGTGACATGTTTTTATTCTCCTGTTAAATTGTCAGGCCATGACGGCCAGTTTTCACGGGGTTAAATCGATTTCTCGATTTAAAGGAACATTTAGGTTTCAATTTCAAAGTGAATCTAGGCATCGTCTCGCAGGCATAACTTTGGGTTAGGCAAGAGACGATAACGAAGACTCACAAAGAAATTGGGAGCTAAATATTACCAAACGTAAGCGATAACCTCACCACCAACATTCTTTTGGCGTGCTTCTTTATCAGTAAGCAAACCTTCAGAAGTTGAAAGGATAGCAATTCCAAGTCCGTTAAGAACTTTTGGAAGGTCTTCACGTTTTTTGTAGACACGAAGTCCTGGTTTAGAAACACGTTTCAAGTTAGTGATAACTTTTTCACCATTTGGTCCGTATTTAAGGAATACACGGATGATGCCTTGTTTGTCATCTTCGATTATTTCAACGTTTTTTACAAAACCTTCGCGTTTAAGGATTTCAGCAATCCCTTTTTTGATGTTTGATGCAGGTACTTCAAGTACTTCGTGTTTAGCTTGGTTAGCATTACGAATACGAGTTAGGAAGTCTGCGATTGGGTCAGTCATAACCATTTTGTTTTTCTCCTCTTACTAGTAGTTTGCAAGTTGCACTTGCTAGTTAATGATTGAGCTGGGCTCAGAATATGTTTCTAGGTTTCAATTCCTAAGTGAGTCTAGGCATCTGCTTGCAGGCATAACTTGAGTTAGGCAAAAGCAAATAACGACGAATCACGACGGGATTGAAAGCTAGAATTACCAAGATGCTTTTGTTACACCAGGGATTTGTCCTTTGTAAGCTAATTCACGGAAGCAAACACGGCAAAGTTTAAATTTGCGGTAAACTGAATGTGGACGACCACATTTTTCACAACGAGTATAAGCTTGAGTAGAGAACTTCGCTGGACGTTTGTTCTTAGCAATCATTGATTTTTTAGCCATTAGATTTACCTCCTATATTATTTTGCAAAAGGCATTCCAAGGCCTGTAAGCAATGCACGTGACTCTTCGTCAGTGTTAGCAGTTGTTACGATAACGATGTCAAGACCACGAGTTTTGTCAACGTCATCGAAGTTGATTTCTGGGAAGATCAATTGTTCTTTCACACCAAGTGTGTAGTTTCCGCGTCCGTCAAATGATTTTGTTGGAACACCGTGGAAGTCACGTACACGTGGAAGTGAAACTGAAACCAATTTATCCAAGAATTCGTACATACGTTCACCACGAAGGGTAACTTTTGCACCGATCGCAACACCTTCACGAAGACGGAAGCCGGCGATTGATTTTTTAGCTTTAGTGATAAGTGGTTTTTGACCTGAGATAAGTGCCAATTCTTCAGCAGCTTTTTCAAGGCTTTTAGCGTTTGATACAGCTTCACCAACACCCATGTTCAAAACGATCTTATCTACTTTAGGCACAGCCATCACTGATGAGTAGTTGAATTGTTCTGTCAAAGCAGGAACTACTTCATTAAGATATTTTTCTTTTAAACGATTTGCCATTATACTTCTCCTTTCCTTCGTGATTAATCAAGCACTTCGCCTGATTTTTTGTTGTAGCGAACTTTTTTACCGTCTACAAATTTGTAACCAACACGACCAGCTACACCATTTTTGTCCAAAACTTGAACGTTTGATACGTGGATAGCTGCTTCTTTCTCGATGATACCACCTTGAGGAAGCTCGTTAGTTGGACGTTGGTGTTTCTTAACGATGTTAACACCTTCAACGATAACTTTGTTTACTTTTGGAAGGGCAGTAAGGACAACAGCTTCTGTTCCCTTATCTTTACCAGCGATTACGCGAACTTTGTCGCCTTTTTTTACAAACATTAGGTTTCTCCTTGATTTTTCTTACGCCCATAAGGGCACCCTAGCTTGAAGCTAGGGGACTAGTTTGTTTCTAAAAATTAAAGTACTTCTGGAGCAAGTGACACGATCTTCATGAAGCCACCTTCACGCAATTCACGTGCAACTGGGCCAAAGATACGTGTTCCGCGAGGAGTTTTGTCTTCACGGATGATAACTGCTGCGTTTTCGTCAAATTTGATGTATGAACCATCAGCACGACGAGCACCTGATTTAGTACGAACGATAACTGCTTTAACAACGTCACCTTTTTTAACCGCACCACCAGGAGTAGCTTGTTTTACAGATGCCACGATAACATCACCGATGTTTGCAAATTTACGTCCTGAACCACCAAGAACTTTGATAGTCAAGATTTCGCGAGCACCGCTGTTGTCTGCGACTTTCAAACGAGTTTCTGTTTGAATCATTTCAGTTTTCTCCTTTCAGGTTTGATTAGATGATGACCGCTTCTTCAACAACTTCTACAAGACGGAAACGTTTTGTAGCTGAAAGCGGGCGAGTTTCCATGATACGAACGATATCGCCTTCTTTGGCAACATTGTTTTCATCATGAGCTTTGTATTTTTTAGAGTAGTTAATACGTTTACCATAGACTGGGTGGTTACGTTTTGTTTCAACTACAACTGTGATTGTCTTGTCCATTTTGTCAGATACAACACGTCCAACAAGAACTTTACGATTATTGCGTTCCATTGAAATTTCTCCTTCCCTAGTCTATTATTTCGCTTCAGATTGAACTGTTTTGATACGAGCGATTTGTTTTTTAACTTCTTTCAAGCGAGCTGTTTGTTCCAATTGACCAGTAGCAGCTTGGAAACGAAGTTCAAACAATTCTTTTTTCAATTCGTTTTCGCGCTTCGCGAGTTCTTCTTGAGAAAGACCACGAAGTTCTTTAACAAATTCTTTTACTTCATTAAGTTTCATGCCTTCTCCTTATTCTGCTTCACGTTTTACGAATTTACATTTAACTGGCAATTTGTGGCTAGCAAGACGAAGCGCTTCGCGAGCGATCTCTTCAGATACACCAGCGATTTCGAACATCACTTTACCACGTTTAACTGGTGCTACCCAACCTTCAGGTGCCCCTTTACCAGATCCCATACGCACACCGATAGCTTTAGCAGTGTATGATTTGTGTGGGAAGATTTTAATCCAAACTTTACCACCACGTTTCATGTAACGAGTCATGGCGATACGAGCAGCTTCGATTTGGCGGTTAGTGATCCAGTGGCTAGTTGTAGCTTGAAGACCGTATTCACCGAATGCTACTTCTTTTCCACCTTTAGCTTCACCGCGCATTTTACCACGGAATTCACGACGGTGTTTAACACGTTTAGGTACTAACATTGGTTATTTACCTCCTTTAGTGTTTTTACGAGCTGGAAGAACTTCACCACGGTAGATCCATACTTTAACACCAAGTTTACCGTATGTAGTATCTGCTTCTTCCCAAGCGTAATCGATATCTGCGCGAAGTGTGTGAAGTGGAACTGTACCTTCAGAGTATCCTTCTGCACGAGCGATATCTGCACCGTTCAAACGACCTGATACTTGAGTTTTAATTCCTTTAGCTCCAGCACGCATAGCACGTTGGATTGCTTGTTTTTGTGCACGACGGAAAGCAACACGTTGCTCCAATTGACGAGCAATTCCTTCACCAACAAGGTGAGCATCCAAATCAGGTTGTTTGATTTCGATGATGTTGATGTGTACTTGTTTTCCAGTCAATTTGTTAAGTTTTGCACGGAGTGCATCAACGTTAGCACCACCTTTACCGATAACCATACCTGGTTTAGCAGTGTGAAGTGAAACGTTAACTTTGTTTACTGCGCGTTCGATTTCAATAGTTGAAACTGCTGCGTCAGCAAGTTCTTTTTGAACGAATTTACGGATTGCAAGATCTTCATGAAGGTAATCCGCGTATTCTTTTTCAGCATACCATTTGGCATCCCAATCACGGATGATGCCGACACGCATACCAATTGGATGTACTTTTTGACCCACGATTTTACCTCCTTATTTTTCTGCAACAGCTACAGTGATGTGAGCTGTACGTTTGTTGATTGGTGAAGCTGAACCTTTCGCACGTGGACGGAAACGTTTCATAGTTGGTCCTTCGTTTGCGAATGCTTCAGATACTACCAAGTTAGCTTTATCCAAACCAAAGTTGTTTTCAGCGTTAGCTACAGCTGAGTTCAAAACTTTCAAGATGATTTCAGCAGCTTTGTTTGGAGTGAATGTCAAAATTGCGATTGCATCGGCTACGCTTTTCCCACGAATGTTATCAAGAACAAGACGTGATTTACGAGGTGAAACACGTACTGTGCGAGCCATTGCTTTAGCTGAAGTAATTTCTGCCATTTATGTTCTCCTTATTTTCTACGTGTCTTCTTGTCGTCTGCGGCGTGACCTTTGTAAGTACGAGTTGGTGCAAATTCACCAAGCTTGTGACCTACCATGTCTTCTTGGATGTAAACAGGTACGTGTTTACGTCCATCATAAACTGCGATAGTGTAACCAATGAAACTTGGGAAGATCGTTGAACGACGTGACCAAGTTTTGATAACTTTTTTCTTTTCGTCGTTAGCTTGAGCTTCAACTTTTTTCATCAAATGCTCATCGACGAAAGGTCCTTTTTTAAGACTGCGTCCCATTTTTATATTTTCTCCTTTAAATATAGTACCACAGCGGCTTGCGCTCACGAGGAGCGCTACCGAGCTGGCGGATTATCTAGCACTTAAGCGACTAGTTTAAAATTATTTCTCGTTGCGACGACGAACGATAAGTTTGTCAGATTTCGCTTTCTTGTTACGAGTTTTAAGACCAAGAGCAGGTTTGCCCCATGGAGTTGATGGTGCTTTACGACCAACTGGTGCTTTACCTTCACCACCACCGTGTGGGTGATCGTTAGGGTTCATTACAGAACCACGAACTGTTGGGCGGATACCTTTCCAACGGCTACGTCCTGCTTTACCAAGGTTTACAAGTCCATGTTGTTCGTTTCCGACAACACCAACTGTAGCACGACAAGTTCCAAGAATCATACGAACTTCACCTGATTGAAGACGAACAAGTACGTATTTACCTTCTTGACCCAATACTTGAGCAGAAGCTCCAGCAGCACGTACCAATTCTCCACCACGACCTGGTTTCAATTCGATGTTGTGGATCAAAGTACCAACTGGGATGTTAGCAAGTGGAAGAGCGTTTCCGACTTTGATATCTGCTTCTGGACCTGAAACGATACGTTGACCTACTTCAAGACCTTTTGGAGCGATGATGTATGCTTTCACACCGTCAGTGTAGTGTACAAGAGCGATGTTTGCAGAACGGTTTGGATCGTACTCGATAGTTTTAACAACTGCTTCAACGTTATCTTTGTTACGTTTGAAGTCAACCAAACGGTAGAAACGTTTGTGTCCACCACCTTGGTGACGAACTGTGATACGACCGTTGTTGTTACGGCCAGCCTTGTTCTTCAAAGCAACAAGCAAAGTTTTTTCAGGTGTGCTTGTTGTGATTTCAGCGAAATCCAAAGAAGTCATATTACGGCGACCGTTTGTTGTTGGTTTATAAACACGAATTCCCACGATATTTCCTCCTTAGATTATTCAGCTTCAGCAGCAAACAACTCGATTGCTTTTGAATCAGCTGTAAGTGTAATGATAGCTTTTTTAGTTTTGTTAGTAAAACCAGTGTAACGTCCAACACGTTTAGCTTTAGGTTTTACGTTGATTGTGTTAACATTTGCAACTTTAACACCTTCGAAAGCAGCTTCAACAGCTTGCTTGATCAAAAGTTTGTGCGCACGAGTGTCAACTTCAAATACATATTTGCCTGCTTCAAGTTGAGCCATTGAGCTTTCAGTGATAACAGGTTTTTTGATAACATCATACAAATTCATTATGCAAGAACCTCCTCGATTTTAGAGATAGCTGCTTGAGTAACAAGAAGTTTGTCACTATTTGCGATGTCAAGAACACTTGCAGTTGTAGCAGTCGCAACTTTCACGTTTGGAAGGTTACGAGCTGAAAGAGCTGCGAATTCGTTTCCTTCTTCAAGAATAACAAGGACTTTAGAATCGATGCTCAAAGCTGCAAGAACTTTTGCAAATTCAGCAGTTTTTGGAGCTGTAAATTCAAGAGAATCAACGGCTACAAATTTGTTTTCAGCAACTTTTTCTGAGTAAACAGATTTTAGTGCAAGGCGACGAACTTTTTGAGGAAGTTTGTACGCATAGCTACGTGGAGTTGGTCCGAAGACGATTCCACCACCACGCCATTGTGGAGAGCGAATAGAACCTTGACGAGCACGTCCAGTTCCTTTTTGACGCCATGGTTTGCGTCCGCCACCTGAAACGGCTGAACGGTTTTTAACAGCGTGAGTTCCTTGACGAAGGCTAGCACGTTGGCTGATGATGACATCAAACACAACAGATTGGTTTGGTTCGATACCAAAGATTGCATCGTTAAGAACAACTTCGCCCGCTTGTTTACCAGTTTGGTCGAATAATGTTACATTTGCCATTTTGACTGTATTCCCCTTTCCTTATTATTTACCAGCTTTAACTGCTGATTTGATAGTGATAAGAGATTTCTTAGCACCTGGTACGTTACCTTTGATAAGGATAACGTTCTTTTCTGGAACAACTTGTACAACTTCAAGGTTTTGAATTGTTACACGGTCGCCACCCATACGTCCTGCAAGGTTTTTACCTTTGAATACGCGGTTAGGTGCAACAGGTCCCATAGAACCTGGACGACGGTGGTAACGAGAACCGTGAGCCATAGGTCCACGTGATTGTCCGTGGCGTTTGATAACACCTTGGAAACCTTTACCTTTAGAAGTACCAGTTACGTCAACAACATCTCCAGCTGCGAAAGTTTCAACTGTGATTTCAGCACCAACTTCCAAGCCTTCAACGTTTTTGAATTCACGAATGAAGCGCTTAGGAGCCGTGTTAGCTTTCGCTACATGTCCTTTAGCAGGTTTGTTGCTCAATACTTCGCGTTTGTCATCGAAACCAACTTGGATAGCGTTGTATCCGTCTGTTTCAACAGTTTTAACTTGAAGAACAACGTTTGGAGTTGCTTCAATAACTGTTACAGGGATCAATTCGCCAGCTTCAGTGAAGATTTGAGTCATTCCCACTTTTTTCCCTAAGATTCCTTTTGTCATGAGAAAATAGTTCCTTTTCTATATTTTTTATTCAAAAAGTTTTTAACGAGCGTTTTTTATGCTCAAGTCTAAGATACAAAGGGCGTCAAACTCTAAGTGAAAATAGGAAACTGACGCAGTGTCTTGCAGACACTAGGAAGTTTATCTTTTTCACACCGAGTTTAGCCCGTGTTCAATTCAATTGAAACACCAGCTTTTGCTCTTTTATATTTTAGATTAAAGTTTGATTTCTACGTTTACACCACTTGGAAGATCCAATTTCATCAAAGCGTCAACTGTTTTTTGAGTTGGGTTAACGATATCGATCAAACGTTTGTGTGTACGCATTTCAAATTGTTCGCGAGAGTCTTTGTATTTGTGAGTCGCACGAATGATTGTGTAGAGGCTACGCTCAGTTGGAAGTGGGATTGGACCCGCAACTTGTGCACCTGTACGAGTAGCTGATTCTACGATTTTTGCAGCCGCTGTGTCAAGCGTACGGTGTTCGTAAGCTTTCAAACGGATACGGATTTTTTTGTTTGCCATCTTTTTCTCCTTTTCGTCTATTTAAGATAATAGGCTAGCTCCACAAGAAAACCGACGCGCGTTGCGTGGCAATGCAACCGAGCGTGTCGCAACCTCTTGCATCAAAGCTAAAGCTGTAATTTACAGCACCATAATAGAATAACACAAAGCCCCTGCGATTGCAAGGGATTTGATAGGTTTTTTAAAATTTTTTAGATGAAACTGTTTTCTTTTTATGAATGGCGAAATTCCCCCTCTGCTTGGAAGTGAATTTACAGTTTTTCTTCTATTTAAAGTGTCAATATTTGATAATAAATTGATTTCCTGATTGATCTACCAAGATGTCCGCTCTAGACTCAGTTTCTTTATAGTATTGTAGATACTGTTCCCGTCTCATCTGCTGACTAGCTAATATAAAGGATGCATCATGATTTCTCACAGTCGTATCTCTAATTCCGTTTCATCATCAGTATAGAAGCAAATTGTTCTGTCAAATAGTTCTTTGGGAAGAAAACCCACAGACATACCTTCGACAATCAGAATTGGTTTTGAACCCGGCAAGACTTCACTGGGTTTCCAAGGCTCATCAATCGTTAAGATATCCATACCAGCCTTTAAAGCGAGAATGTCTCTTTCTAAACTTACCAGTTCATGAGCCACAGGTAAACAAGCAGTCACTTTTTGGTTGGGAGTCTCCTTTGGTACCACTAAATGACGGTTTGAAGTAATGTAAGGATCGGTTTCTAATAAGTTTACTTTTGCAGAATCTAGGGCTTGGTACAAGTCTTGGGCAAAGGTTGATTTACCTGATGCCCCGTGCCCGTAAATGCCCAGTGTCTTGATTTTCCCCGATTCTATCTCTAAAACCAGACTGTTTATGAACTCTCTTTTATTCATTTTCTCTTTTCACCTGCTCGTAGCTTTCTTTTCCATCATTGAGTTTATCCCAAATAACCACTTGACCACTTTGGAGGGATTTTTGCACATCGATAATGCGTTGATTGGACGAACCTCGAAATTGGAGCATGAGATTTCTCTTAGTTCGATCGTATCGTCCATCGACAAGAATGTCAATCAATGATAAGAGTTCCAGTTTATCTGGAGTTTCCAACAACATTTCTTCCCATGTATAGCCCGTCCAGGACCAGATGTCTTTGTCTGGCAATTCCTTCCGGATACGTTTCACGAGTGGCAAAAGGATTCCTGTATTAAGGAAGGGTTCTCCTCCTAATAAAGTCAAGCCTTGAACATAAGGTTGAGCGAGATCTTCCATGATCTGTTCTTCTAATTCTGCTGTATAAGGAATGCCAGCATTAAAAGACCAAGTCGCAACATTATAACATCCCTCGCAGTGAAACATGCAACCTGATACATAGAGGGAGTTACGCACACCCTCTCCATCTACAAAGTTGAAGGCCTTGTAATCAATAATCCGCCCTTGACTGAGTTCTTCGCTTTTCCATTCTTGTGGTTTTGGATTATTCATTCGCTACCTCTATCCAATAACGCTCGACTCCATTACGAACATCCTCAAGGAGCCCACCATTTGCTAAAATGACTGCTCTGCTAGCAGGATTATTCACGCTACAGGTCACAAGCGTTCTCTTGATGTTCTTTTCCTTAGCAACTTGCAAGCCCTGACGGAGAGTTTCCTTAGCATAACCCTTGACTCTTTCTGATGGACGAATGGAGTAGCCAATGTGACCAGCATAATTCAATAAACCCTCATTCAGTCTCAATCGCAGATTCAAAAATCCTAGAGCACGGCCTACATCATCAAATGATACAAATTGAATAGAAGGAACACGATTTTCAGGCAAGTTTATTCCCATCTCTTTTTGCATATTTGTTTCCAACCATTCTTCATACACAAAGTTCTCTGTATCCCAGAAACCACCGTCGTGAGGCGACTGATATTTTTCAAACTCTGCCATCATCTCTAAAACTGTTTCTTTATCTGCTAATCTTGGTCTTCGTAGTTCCATCCTTACCTCCCACTAAGAGAAAAGCGAGAGCTGACTCTCACTTTTATTTCTTCTTATTCTTGTTTAAAAATTGTTCTCTGAGGCTAAGCAAACGTTCTTTCTTACCAGCTCCACCTTTAGAGTGTTTCTCGTGATAACGGGTCACTTGTGCACGTCCCTTATCATCTAATTGATATTTTCCCATTTCAGTTCTTTCTAATTTGTTACTTGATGGCCAGCTATTTTAATCGTTGAACCATTCATATGTTTGACACGCGCAGCGATTTCCTTGTGACGTCCATTAACCATCGGACGCGCTTGAGGATTACCTAGGTAGCCACAAGTTCGTTTGACCACATCTACTGTTTTAGGGTCGCTATTGCCACAGTTTGGACAAGCAAATCCTCTCTCAGTTGGTTCAAAATCCCCTTCAAAGTCACACTTGTAGCAACGGTCAATTGGTGTATTGGTCCCTAGATAGCCGACACGGTCATAGGCATAGTCCCAGACAGCTTCCAAGGCCTTTGGATTTTGCTGAAGGACTGGATACTCACAGTAATGAATGAAACCACCTGACGCACCTGCTTCTGGATAGACTTTCTCAAAGTCCAATTTTTCAAACGGTGTTGGATTTTTACGAACATCGTAGTGGAAAGAATTGGTGTAGTATTCCTTGTCTGTAATATCAGGAATAGAGCCAAACTTGTCTGTATCTAGTCGGCAGAAACGATCTGTCAAACTTTCAGATGGTGTTGAGTAGATAGAGAAATGATAGCCATATTGGTCAGACCACTCTTCTACACGGCGTTTCATATCGCGAATGATGTCTAGCGTGAATTCCTTAGCATCTGGATTGCTTTCCCAGCTGTTACCAAAGAAAACAGTCGCTACTTCATACAAACCGATATAGCCCAGCGAAACTGTTGCCCGACGATTCTTAAAGAGCTGGTCAACACTTTCTTCTTTACCTAGACGATGGCCAAAAGCACCGTACTGATAAAGGATAGGAGCATTGGCTGGTGTCGCCTCTTTAGTGCGTTCGACACGGTAAACAAGAGCATCTTCAGCGATATTCATACGCTCGTTGAAGATTTCCCAGAACTTATTCATGTCACCATCAGACTCGAGGGCGATGCGAGGAAGATTGACCGTCACAACGCCTAGATTCATCCGACCTGAATTGACTTCTACGCCATTCTCGTCTTTCCATCCTTGAAGGAAAGAACGACAACCCATAGGAACTTTGAAAGAACCTGTCAAGTCAACAATCTTATCATAAGACAAGACGTCTGGATACATCCGCTTGGTTGCGCACTCTAGAGCCAACTGCTTGATGTCGTAGTTGGGTGTCCCTTCCTCTAAGTTGAGTCCTCTTTTAAGCGTGAAGATAAGTTTAGGGAAGATAGCTGTTCGATGTTCTGAACCAAGGCCCTTGATTCGGATGTTCAAGATAGCTTTTTGAATTTCACGCTCAAAACGATTGGTTCCCAGACCAAAACCGAGCGAAGTAAAAGGTGTTTGCCCATTTGAAGTGAAGAGAGTATTGATTTCATACTCAAGAGATTGCATGGCATCATAGATGTCTTTTTGCGTTTTCTTCCAAGCGTAATCTTCCCGTTTTTCAGGCAAGACCCATTCTTCTGCATCTTTGAGGTGTTTTTGGTAATTCTTCTCTGCGTAAGGAGCCAAGACTTCATCGATACGGTCAGCTGAACAGCCACCGTACTGGCTAGAAGCAACGTTGGCGATGATTTGGGAAATCTGAGCTGTCGCAGTCTGGATAGACTTGGGACTTTCTACCTCTGCATTTCCAATCTTAAAACCATTTTCCAACATACCTTTAAAATCAATCAAACAGCAGTTGGTCATAGGGGTATAAGGACTGTAGTCCAAATCGTGATAGTGGATATCCCCCTTTTGGTGGGCATTGGCTACGTGCTTAGGAAGCATTTGCAGTCCGATTGATTTCCCAACAATCCCTGCTGTCAAATCACGCTGGGTATTAAAGACATCACTGTCCTTATTAGCATTTTCATTGACAACTGCCTGATCTTTATTGAGAAGCTTATGGATACTAAAGTTAATATCTGTCGCTTTTGAGCGCTCAAAATCCCTCTGTGTCCGATAAGTGATATACTCCTCAGCTAGCGCATATTCTTTGGCTTCAAGGAGTTCATGTTCTACGATATTTTGAATTTCGTAAATCTTAACCCCCTGTGGAAAGCGACTATGAATTTCTGTGACAATTCGCTCGGTCAAAGCATTTAGGCGTTTTTCGACCAAGGGTGTCACATCCATAACCTTGTCTGCCGCCTTGTGGATAGCCTTGTCAATCTTGTCCACATCAAATGCAACACGTCTCCCATCTCGTTTTTCAACGAAGAGGGTTGCTAAAGTTGTAATTTTTTCTTCTAGTGCAATCATATACATGCTCGTTTCTAAAATGTTCTTTCTAAAAAGTATTATACCACTCTAAAAATAAAAATCAATATCTTGTGTTAAAAATCCTAAAATTTTTAAAAATACACAAGATATTGATTTGGCTATTTGATTTTATAGACTTTAAACTCTGAATAATCAGTCTTTACTTGTTGATAATTTTCTTTTAAGAGTGTCTCCGCCTCAGACCAGAGAGCCACCTTGTCGTTTACCACAATCACCTTAGGTTGGTTTTCTTTCAAGTCATGAATCAAGGTAGTTTTATTTTCTTCTGTATTCGTATAAAGAAGAGGTGATGGGAACATGGATCCAGCCAAACGCTGACTTTCTTTATACATTTGAACATGAGAATCCCAAATATAGATTTGGTCACCATCACTCGTCTCTTGTTTGACTCTGTCTACTACTTGATGTTGTTCTCTATAAGAAGCTGGATGCAAAACAAAACGAGCCACAAAAGGAATTGCAATCAGATAAACCACCACTAGGATAGGTAAGTAGAGATTCCCCTTCATAAATTTTTTCCATAAAGTAGGAGCTTCTTCTCTTCTCCGACGACGATCTCCTCTAGCTGAATGTTTCCCACGAATACTGGTCATCAAAAGAAGGAGTAAAAATGGAAGGATTAGAATCAAACACGAACCGTGAAGAGGTTCTTGAGAAAAAAGCAACAAGGCTAATACAAATATGAAAGCAAAACTAGCTGGTACTGAAATAACATATAATCTTGATGCCTTTGATTGGAACAAACCTAGAAAAACAAGGAAGAGAGCTCCTAAACCAAAGGTCAACAAACCATAGAATAGAACATTATCCATTAGTTGGGGATTGATAAAGACCTGAAGGGAATCAATCGGATATAAAAGACTTCCTAGAGCTTCTCCAAAGCCACCTGAAGCAAGAACATAATATCCTACTGGGTAAAAAATGAGAGAAAAGCCAAGTGCTGCTGCAAAAAACTGATAAACTCCATGAGCAAGGCGACCATGCCCAACATTAAAGACAAACAAACCAATTGTTACTACTGCAATAAAGAGAAGACTTGTAAGAGGCTCTATGAAAAATGATAGGGCCAAGAAAATCCCCAGACGTAGAAATCCCTTGTCATGGTTAGGAGTTGATAGATAAGCTGCTATGAACGAAAATCCTGCAAACAGAAATGGCAAAGCTAAAATCGTAGCATATCCTCCGCCAAAACCGAGACCGGATACCAAAATATAAAATATGGTTAGGAGTTGCTTGGCTTGTTCCCTTTGTCCCGTCAGATAGTCAGTTGAAGAAAAGAGGAAGTAACCTCCTCCTAAGAGGGCTAGCCATTCTACCAAGGCAAAAAGGATGCCTCCTTGGGTGATGTAAAGTAGCAAGTAATAAATAAGACCGTGACTTGCATAATAGCTACTGTAAAGCTGTCCTCCCTGATGTAAAGCCCACCCTATATACAAATCCTGCGCCTGAGAGGGACTTACCATATCTAAAAGTAAAGGTAGCACCACAGAAAAAACCGTTGCAATCGTACTTCCAATGATGAGTCTGAAAAACGGAAAAGCTACCTGTTCTTCTTTTTCTACATGAGATTCAAGGTTCCTATCCAATCTATTTTCAATCTCATTACTCTGTATCGTTTTGGATACTTCTTCTATTCTGCCATATACAGCCATGTCGTTTCTCCTATTCAATTTATCTGTCTTAGTATATCAAAAAGACCTAAAATTGTCAGCTTGCGATGGCTGTTTGAGCGATTTTTTGCATAGTTTCACAAAGGTTTCAATTTCCCGAAATCGGTGTAAATGCGTCTGTTTAAATGACATGATATAATCCAATTCTTTCTGAGTCAGCATCGTCCCTCCCTATATCTTTCTATTCGTAAAAAGCAAGAAAAAGAGGACTGGTTTGTGTCCTCAGTCCTAGATTTCTTATAAGATAGGGGCGAATAACTGGGCAATTTCCTTAATCAATTTTTGATACCAGCTATTTTTTATCGTATGAGGGAAAATTTCTTGCGATGATGAAAAAATCTCCCGAAAATCTTTTTGAATCTCAGCAATTGATTCTGTTTTATATAGCAAGACTGCATTTTCATAGTGGTGAAGCAAACTTCTATAATCTAAGTTAATGGTTCCAACTGCAGCAAAATCCTTATCCACTAAAATTTGTTTACTATGGATAAAGCCTGGACTATACTCAAAAATCCTGACTCCTGCTGACAAAAGATCCGGATAGGCCCCTCTTGTGATGAGTTGGATCAATTTTTTATCCGGAATGAAAGGAGTCACGATGCGGACATCAACACCCCTCATGGCCGCGTTTTTAATACTCTCAGTTAAATCATAGTCAATAATCAAATAGGGCGTTGTGATATAGACTGAATCAGTAGCCTGATTAATCAAACTTTGATAGACTTTTTTCCCTACCTGGGTACGGAATATGGGCTTGGGTCCACTACCGTAAGGAATGCAGATCCCTTGGCCAGAACGAGGTTGATTTTCCAGGTGATACTGGTCAAAATCGCTGATTTCCCCACGATTGATGTACCAAGTCATCAAAAAGAGACGGGTTAGAGCCTTGACACCAGGGCCATCTATGCGAATCCCACTGTCCTTCCAGTAGCCAAAGCGTTCTACATGATTGATGTACTCATCGGCTAAGTTAATGCCTCCTGTATAAGCTACCTGACCATCTATGACAAGGATTTTCCGATGGTCCCGATTGTTGTAAGCCACCGTCAAGCGAGGAATCACCTTGTTAAATTTATGGGCTTCAATTCCTCGACTACGAAGCTGAATAGTATAATCTCCAGGCAAAGTCGCCATACAGCCGATATCATCATAGAGCATCTTGATCTCTACACCCTGAGCTGCCTTTTGCTCTAGTATATCTAGTATGCTATTCCACATCAGACCTTCTTCGACAATATAGTACTCTAGAAAGATAAATTTCTCAGCTTTCTTGAGGTCTTCCAACATATGTTGCCACATGCTTTCACCCGAAGAAAAGAATTGTGAGTCTGTTCGATTATAGACATCGGCGTTACTATCCATACTTAACAAAGATTTGATAACTCCGTAAGCAGCCTTATCCTCTTCCTTCAATTTCTGGCGGAGAGCTTTACTGTTATCCTCCCGAAAATGCATAGAACCAAGTTTGTCCAACTGCTTGATTTCTTTTTTGGATAATCGTCTTTCACCAAACATCAGATAGAGCAAGGGGCCGATGACAGGAACAAAAGTTACCACTAACCACATTACTTTACTTTCAGGCGCCATTGAGCGATTGACAATTGCGACAATAGTCGCCATACTCATAAAAATTAAGACAATTACCCATAGAATAGGGGCCATGCGCCCTAAATAAAGAAAGAGACCAAAAACAAGACAAAGTTCAAGTAGCATAATCGAAAGACTAAAACCATACTTGGACATCAATAATTGAAATTTTCTATATTTCATATCCCCTCCTTGATATTTTGATACTCAATGAAAAGCAAAGAGCAAACTAGGAAGCTAGTCGCAGGTTACTCAAAACACTGTTTTGAGGTTGCAGATGGAAGCTGACGTTGTTTGAAGAGATTTTCGAAGAGTATGAATGCTAAAAACAGGTAATTAATACTAGTATAACGCAGGTATTCGGTAGAAGGCAAGTATTTATAATCATTTTTCTGAGTAAAAGCAAAAGAGACTGACAAAACCAGTATCCTTCTAGTCTATTTTGATAAAACAATGCGATCAGACGCTTCTCTATCCATATCGTCGATAATCATCTGATTTCCATTGATTGCATAAATCTTGACATCATCCCCAATAATCATACGTTGATTAGCGGCATCAAAGCTAACCTGCTTGATTTCTTGTTCCCCATCAGTTTCCACCTGTGTCCATGTACCAGTTGTTCCAGTTACCACTAAAGTGATACGGTCTCCTTCGTCCTGACCAGTATAAGTTCCATCAATATTGGTTGGTTGAGCCTCAGGCGCATTTTGTGAAGAACTTGTTGCTGCCTGGTTGCTATTTTCTGTAGAAGATGAAGCAGCAGGTTGTGATTGCTGAGTTTGTTGTGTTTGCGATTGAGTTGCTGGTTGTTGAACCTGTTGAGCTCTTTGTGAACAAGCTACTAAAAGACTAAGACTTGCTAGAGAAGCAAGAGAAAGTGTGAATGTTTTTAATTTCATGACGAATTTCCTTTCTGCTACCAATTTACAGAATTTTTTCCTTCTAACTAGTAGTTTCCCTAGTATAACAAGTTCAAAAAAGGAGGTCAATTCATCTGCTCATGGGCCAGCAAGTAGCCCCGTACTTCTGAGATAAAATAGAGAGACCCTGTAACGAACAACAAATCCTGGGCACCTGCTCTTGCTTCAAAATTGCTAATAAATTCTCGGTAAGAAGGAACTATATCGTAACCTGTTACATCTGTTTCATCCAAAGAACCTTGATAGTCAAAGCCGGTCACCTTGAGTTCCACCTGAGGCAATTTTTCAGTCAGATAAGCCAACATCCCTTGATAATCCTTCCGTTTCAAGGCTCCAAATAGGATTTGAGGACGATATCCTTCCTGCTCTTTTTCTTTAATAAATTCAACCAAGCGAGTCAAGGCAGGGAGGTTATGAGCACCGTCCAAGTAAATCTGAGAACGAATACGCTCCAAACGACCAGCCCAATGGGTCTTCTCCAAAGCCTGTCTTACAGCCTGCTCATCAATAGATTCCTTTCCTTCTCTCATAAAGAGAAGAAAAGTTTGCAACGCCAAAGCCGCATTATCCTGCTGATAGGCTCCTTCCAAGCCTATTTTCAGCTGTGAAATATTTAGTAAAGAACTTGAAAAATCACCATTCAGCATTGAAAAATCCTGACCTGCCTGATAAAGGTCAACAGCTAAAGAGTCTGCTTTTTTCTGACAAACAAGCCTAGCTTCTGAAGGCAACTTAGCAATCACTGCCTTTTTACCAGCCTTGAAAATACCAGCTTTCTGCTCTGCAATTGCTGCTACACTGTCACCCAGAGTCTCCTGATGATCAAGTCCGATGGAGGTGATGACAGCAAGCTCTCCAGTTACCACATTGGTCGTGTCAAGTAAGCCGCCAATTCCCACTTCTAATAAAACCAAATCCACCTCTTGCTCTCTAAAATAAAGAAAAGCAATCAAGGTCAGCAATTCAAAAAAGGACAACTGATCATGGGTTTGCAGAAGTGTTTTTTCCATCTCCTTGATCTGCTCAGCTAAACGGATAAAATCAGCGTCTGCTATAGATTGTCCATTAATGCAGATTCGGTCATTGATGGAGATGATATGAGGGGAGGTAAAGGTCGCAACTTTTTTGCCATGCCCCATAAATAACTCCCTCATGAAAGCAATGGTAGAACCTTTCCCATTAGTCCCTGTTACATGGATAATAGGATAAGACTTCTCGGGATTCCCCGACAAATCCACCGCTTGTTGCATTCGGCCCAAACCTGAGCGAAAATTCAAACCAATCCGACTATGGAGCCATTCTTCTACTTCAAACATATACATCTCCTTAATTACAGGTTCAATCAACTGCCTCAATAAAGTCTCATAACTAACAAAAACGAGGCCAGGATTTTCGTCCCGACCTCTCACCTGGTTAGCTAATAACTAGCTACTATGAAGTTAACGTGGGGTAAAACATCCACTGAATGTGCCTGCGTTTCTAATTTCTAGCGCAGGGCTAAACACGTCCACTGGACTTACCAGCTCTCTCTTATTACAAAGAGCTGGGCTAAAAACATCCACTGGACGTTCCAACTCTTCCCAATTTCTGGGAGTTGGGCTGATACAGTCTCCCAGACTTACTGACGGTTTTTATTTTTAGCGTCAGGCTAAAAACGTCCCCCGGACGTTCCAACTCTTCTAATTTCTAGGAGTTGGGGTAAAAATGTTCACTGAACATTTTTACTCCTCCATAAAGCTGTTGAAGACTTCTTCAATCATGTTCCATTCGTCTTCTGAGTCTTCTGGAATTGGCTGCAATTCACCTTCTGTTCCATCTTCGTTTTCGATGAATGAGTAAGCTTGAATTTCAACTTGTCCGTCTTCGTCTTCTTCTGCGTTAACTGGTACTAGAAGAACATAGTTTTTCCCAAATTCTTCTTTTCCGTCAATCGTCAAAAGGATTTCAAACAAGGTTTCATTTCCTTGCTCATCTACTAGTGTAATTAATTCACGTTCTTCGTGGTCGTGGTTATGATCGTGTGACATAGCCTCTCCTTTGTATTAAAATTTTCTATCTAAATAATTTTGTAAAATCAGCTGAGCTGCTAATTTATCAATGACTTTCTTGCGCTTGTTACGGCTAATATCTGCTTGTTCAATCAACATACGCTCTGCGGCAACTGTTGTCAAGCGTTCATCTTGATAGTCTACTGGTAAACCAAAAAGCTCTTCCAGCTTTGCTCCGTAGGCTTGACTAGCTTCCACGCGCGGTCCGCTTGTATTGTTCATGTTTTTAGGCAAGCCCACTACAAATCGTTCCACCTTGTAAGTATCAACCAACTCCTTAACGCGGTCAAAACCAAATTGGCCTTGCTCCTCGTTGATTTGGATGATTTCAAGTCCTTGAGCTGTAAAACCAAGCGGATCGCTAATAGCCACCCCTACCGTTTTTGAACCGACGTCCAATCCCATAATTCTCATAGGTTATAAATCGACTCCTTGTCCTTTAAGGTAGTAGCGGACCAATTCTTCAACGATTTCATCGCGCTCATACTTACGGATTTGATTTCGTGCATTATTATAACGAGGAACGTAGGCAGGGTCTCCACTCAATACGTAACCTACGATTTGGTTAATCGGGTTGTAGCCCTTATCGTTCAACGAAGCATAAACATCAGTCAGAGTTTCGCTAATTTCTTTTTTATTGGAATCGTCCAATTTAAAACGTACTGTTTCTTCAGTAAATCCCATTCTAACACCCTCTTTCCTTAGAATAGTACTATTATAGCATAATTCCTTACGTTCTACAAATCAAGCAGTCTGTTTATTTGGATTTTCTACTGTTCTGTCGCACCATTTGCCAATCTGTCTGAGATATATTTGCTTGGTTCAATCTTCAAAAGATTTTCTAAGCCAATATTCTTCAGATATTCCGTCTGAGAAGCCTTCTTGACATCCAAAACTTGAAAATCATAACTAGTCGTTGTTTGAAGTTCTGTTGCACTCAATAGTTTGGTTTCAAGCTTAAATCCTGCTAATTTACGAGCTTCTATGATGAGCTCATCCTTCTCCTCCGCCTCGAGAAGAGCTTTTTGAGTTTCTTCCACTCCATGTTGGTCAATATAGGTCTTCAATTCATCAGATACTGGACGCTTTTGTTGAATCGTTAAACTCAAAAAAGTCTTATCCTTGTATGTAATGGTTTGGGTTTGCTGGCTACCATCGTCTGACTTTGGCAAGATCAAAGTCTTGGTTACAACTGTATTCTTCTCGGCATTTTCAATAACTGGTAATGCTGACTGAAGCGTATCCTTTTCTGTTTTTGTAGCTGTTCCAGTTTCTTTTTTTTGTCCACAACCAACCAGGACAAAAAGGAAAGCTAGACTAACAAGAACAATTTTTTTCATTTCTTTCTTCTTTCTTCTTGAAATTAAGCATAGAATAAGACTGGGAAGTGCTCCCAGCCTTGATGTTTATAGAGCTGCACGCAAACGTGCTTCTGCATTTTCTACATTACGGACAGAGCGTGGTAGGAAGGCACGAATATCATCTTCCTTATAGCCAACTTGCAGGCGTTTTTCATCTACAAGGATTGGGCTCTTTAAAATTCTCGGTGTTTCCATAATCAGATTGAGGACTTCATTGACGCTCAAATCTTCAATATCCACTCCAAGGGCTTTAGCATAGCGATTTTTAGATGAAACGATGCTGGCTATTCCGTTATCTGTTTTAGTTAGAATATCCAGTAATTCTTCTCTCGTAATTCCTTCTTTACCAAGATTTTGTTCTTTATAACTTAACTGGTGGGCATTGAGCCAGGTTTTTGCTTTTTTACAGCTAGTACAACTTGAGACTGTATAAATTTTAATCATGTACCTACCCCTTTCGCTACATGTTACTATCAGTTTAGTCTATTATACCATAAAAAACATCCGACTTGCGACCTATTTTTAAATTTTTTTGATTTTTTTCGTCATTTTCGCACTTTTTTCTTGACAAATAACTAAATGACTATCAACTCTTTTGGAGCTAGGGTCAATAATTCACAACCTGTATCTGTAATGAGAATATCATCTTCGATACGAACTCCGTATTTGCCTTCGATATAGATACCTGGTTCATCGGTCAAGGCCATACCTGCTTTAATAGTTTCTTTCGATGTTTGGCTAAAGTAAGGTTCTTCGTGGATATCAAGGCCGATACCATGGCCGATACCATGAGTAAAGTATTCTCCATAGCCTGCTTCCACGATAATGTCACGAGGAATCTTGTCAAAATCGCGGAATCCTAAGCCAGCCTTAGCCTGGTCGATTAGAGCTTGGTTAGCTTTGAGAACTGTATTGTAAATTTCTGCTTGTTCATCACTGACATGGCCTAGGTAGATGGTACGTGTCATATCACTTACATAGTGATTATATAGGCAACCAAAGTCCATGGTAATAGCCTCGCCTAGTTCTACTGGCTTGTGCATTGGGTGAGCATGAGGTTTAGAAGAATTGATTCCACTCGCTAAGATTGTATCGAAAGACAATCCTGCAGCGCCTAATTCACGCATGCGGAAGTCGAGGAAGTTGGCAATTTCAATTTCTGTCTTACCTGGTTTGATAAAGTCAAGCGCATCGCGGAAAGCTTGGTCTGAAATAGAACATGCCTTGCGAATCGCTGCAATCTCCGCCTCATCTTTAATCATTCGAAGGGCTTCAACAAACTGTGTCTGTGGAACTAGTTCTAAACCTTCAAAGGCCGTCTGCATACGATGATAATAAGAAACTGAAATCTCATCTTCAAAACCAATACGAGACAAGCCCATATCCTTGACAATGCCTGCAAGGACAGCCAATTCATCACGGTCAGCCACAATCTCAAAACCACTGGTTTCTTGCTTAGCTGCGATAATATAGCGAGAATCCGTCACCAAGACCTGACGATCACGGCTGATGAAGACTGTCCCATTTGAACCCCAAAAACCAGTCAAATAATAGACGTTTTTAAGGTTGTTGATGATAATGCCATCTAGTTCTTTTTCTTGCATTTTAGCTAGAAATGCTTGTACACGTTTATTCATGATGTAACTTTCCTTTCAAATAATGTCCTGTGTAGCTAGCTTCGTTGGCCGCTACTTCTTCTGGAGTTCCTGTTGCGATGATGGTTCCACCACCGACACCGCCCTCAGGTCCCAAGTCAATGATATGGTCTGCCGTCTTAATAACATCCAGATTGTGCTCAATAACAAGGACTGTATTGCCATCGTCAACAAAACGAGCCAAAACCTTGAGCAAGCGAGCGATATCCTCGGTATGAAGACCTGTCGTCGGCTCATCCAGAATGTAGAAAGATTTTCCTGTCGAGCGTTTGTGGAGTTCACTAGCCAGCTTCATACGCTGAGCTTCTCCCCCTGAAAGGGTAGTAGCTGGCTGTCCTAAGGTCACATAGCCTAGCCCTACATCCTTGATGGTCTGAAGTTTGCGTTGGATTTTTGGAATATGCTGGAAAAATTCGACTGCGTCATTAACGGTCATATCCAAGACTTGCGCGATGTTCTTTTCCTTATAATGAACTTCCAGCGTTTCACTGTTGTAGCGGGTTCCATGACAGACTTCACAAGCCACGTAAACATCCGGCAAGAAGTGCATTTCAATCTTGATAATCCCGTCACCAGAGCAGGCCTCACAACGACCTCCCTTAACATTGAAACTGAAACGCCCCTTCTTGTAACCTCGAATCTTGGCTTCATTTGTCTGAGCAAAGAGATCTCGAATGTCATCAAAGACACCTGTATAGGTTGCAGGATTGGACCTTGGTGTTCTTCCAATAGGACTCTGGTCAATATCAATCAGACGATCGATATGCTCAATCCCTGAGATAGTCTTAAACTTTCCAGGCTTGTCTGAATTTCGATTGAGTTTTTGAGCAATGGCTTTTTTGAGGATGCTGTTAATCAAGGTAGATTTCCCAGAACCTGACACACCCGTCACCGCGATAAATTTTCCTAGTGGGAAACGAGCAGTGACATTTTGCAGGTTGTTCTCACGCGCACCTGTTACTTCGATAAAGCGACCATTTCCGACACGGCGCTCTTCTGGCACTGGAATAGCACGTTTACCTGACAAGTACTGGCCTGTGATAGACTTACTGTTACGAGCCACTTGCTTAGGCGTACCTGCGGCAACAATCTCCCCACCAAAAACACCGGCACCAGGACCAACGTCAATCAGATAATCCGCCTCGCGCATGGTATCTTCGTCGTGTTCCACCACGATAAGAGTATTGCCCAAATCACGCATCTTTTTCAGACTGGCAATCAGACGGTCATTGTCCCTTTGGTGGAGTCCGATAGATGGCTCGTCTAGGATATAGAGGACACCTGAGAGATTGGAACCAATCTGAGTTGCCAAGCGAATACGTTGGCTTTCTCCACCCGATAGGGTTCCTGCCGAACGAGACAGAGTCAGATAGTTTAGACCCACGTTGTTAAGGAAAGTCAAACGGTCATTAATTTCCTTGAGAATAGGCCTAGCAATGATGGCTTCATTTTTAGATAGGGTCAACTGACTCACCAAGTCCAAGTGGTCTGCAATAGACAGATCTGAGATTTCTCCGATATGGAGCCCCTTTTCTCCTCCTACTCGAACAGATAAAGCCTGATCATTGAGGCGATAACCGTGACAAGTGCCACAAGTTAACTCATTCATATAAAGACGCATCTGAGTGCGAGTGTAATCACTATTGGTTTCATGGTAACGTCGCTTAATATTCCCTATAACACCTTCAAAAGGAATGTCAATGTCGCGAACTCCACCAAATTCATTTTCATAGTGGAAATGGAATTCTTTACCATCTGAACCATAGAAGATGAGATGCTTGTCCTCCTCAGACAAGGCCTCAAAAGGAGTATCCATGTCCACTCCAAAGGCTGTCATGGCTTGTTCCAACATATTTGGATAATAGTTAGAAGAGATAGGATTCCAAGGTGCTAATGCCCCCTCACGAAGGGTCTTGCTAGCATCTGGTACGACTAAATCCGTATCAACCTCCAGTTTGATGCCCAAGCCGTCACACTCACTACAAGAACCAAAAGGAGCATTGAAAGAAAAGAGACGAGGCTCTAACTCTGGGACAGTAAAACCACAAACTGGACAAGCATAATGCTCAGAGAAGAGTAACTCAGAGTCGTCCATAGTATCGATAATGACATAGCCTTCTGCAATACGAAGGGCTGCCTCAATGGAATCAAAGAGACGACTACGAATGCCCTCCTTGATGACGATACGGTCAACTACGACATCAATATTGTGTTGCTTGCTCTTGGACAACTCTGGCACTTCGGTCACATCATAGACTTCCCCATCCACACGGACACGAACATAACCGTCTTTCTGAACCTTCTCAATGACACTCTTATGTTGGCCTTTTTTCTTGCGGATGACTGGAGCTAAAATTTGCAGGCGCTGGCGTTCAGGTAACTCCAAAACCTTATCCACAATTTGCTCCACAGAAGAGGCCTTGATAGCCCCATGCCCGTTTATACAGTAAGGCGTCCCCACACGTGCGTAGAGGAGACGCAGATAGTCATTGATTTCAGTCGTGGTTCCCACTGTCGAACGAGGGTTTTTGCTGGTCGTTTTTTGGTCAATGGAAATAGCTGGGCTGAGACCATCAATAGCATCTACATCAGGCTTCTCCATATTTCCCAAGAATTGCCGAGCGTAGGCTGACAAACTCTCTACATAGCGACGTTGTCCCTCAGCATAGAGGGTGTCAAAGGCCAGGCTAGATTTCCCAGAACCTGACAAACCAGTCACAACAACCAACTTGTCTCGTGGAATCTCCACATCAATATTTTTTAAATTATGGGCACGAGCCCCATGAATGACAATTTTATCTTGCATCTTTGTTCTTTCTAGTCCATTATTGCTTACCATTATACCAAAAAAAGTGAGATTCTATTACCCAAAAGGCCGATTTTGTAGTATAATAGTACGGTATGAAAAAATCTGAAAAATGAGAAAGGATAAGGGATATGAAACAAGTTTTTCTCTCTACAACAACTGAATTTAAAGAGATCGATACGCTTGAACCGGGTACTTGGATCAATCTCGTTAATCCAACTCAAAATGAATCACTCGAAATTGCTAACGCCTTCGATATTGATATTGCCGACCTTCGAGCACCGCTCGATGCGGAAGAGATGTCTCGTATTACTATCGAAGATGAGTACACCTTGATTATCGTGGACGTCCCAATCACAGAAGAAAGAAATAATCAAACCTACTATGTGACTATTCCCTTGGGGATTATCATCACAGAAGAGGCGATCATCACCACCTGCTTGGAGCCTCTCCCACTTCTTGATGTCTTTATCAATCGTAGACTTCGGAATTTCTATACCTTCATGCGTTCACGCTTCATCTTCCAGATTCTCTACCGCAACGCGGAGATTTACCTAACCGCCCTCCGTTCAATCGAACGTAAGAGTGAGCAGATTGAAAGCCAACTTCACAAATCTACTCGAAACGAAGAATTGATTGAACTCATGGAGTTGGAAAAGACCATCGTCTACTTCAAGGCCTCTCTTAAGACAAATGAGCGCGTGATTAAGAAATTGACCAGCGCAACTAGCAATATCAAGAAATATCTCGAAGACGAGGACTTACTGGAAGATACCTTGATTGAAACGCAACAGGCCATCGAGATGGCGGACATCTATGGAAACGTCCTTCACTCTATGACAGAGACCTTCGCTTCTATCATTTCAAACAACCAGAACAATATCATGAAAACCTTGGCACTTGTGACCATCGTTATGTCCATCCCGACCATGATTTTCTCAGCCTACGGAATGAACTTTAAGGATAATGAAATTCCTTTAAACGGAGAACCGCATGCTTTCTGGCTCATCGTCTTTATCGCCTTTGCTATGAGTGTTTCTCTCACTCTTTACCTCATCCATAAAAAATGGTTCTAAACAGGAGTTATTATGTCACAGATTGATTTAAAAGAATTAACCAAGAAAAACCAAGAATTTATCCACATTGCAACCCAGCAGTTTCTTAAAGATGGAAAAACCGACGCTGAAATCAAGGCCATCCTTGAAGAGGCCATTCCTCATATCCTAGAAGAACAACCAAAAGGTGTGACCGCTCGCTCTATCTACGGAGCACCAACTCACTGGGCTCACAGCTTTAGCGAAAAAGAGCAATACGAGAAAGAACATCCAAAGGAAAACGACGATCCAAAATTGATGATGTTGGATTCAGCCCTTTTCATTACAGGACTGTTTGCAGTAGTTAGTGCCTTGATGAGCTTCTTCTCAAACCAACCCGTAGCTTACGGATTGGTAACACTCCTCAGTGTAGGGGCCTTTGGTGGAGTTGCCTTCTACCTTCTCTATCACTTCATCTACCGCTACTACGGACCAGATACTGACCGTAGCCAACGTCCTCCATTCTGGAAATCACTTTTGGTTATGTTAGCGACTATGTTTGCTTGGGTCTTCATCCTCTTCTTGAGTAACTTCCTTCCACAAGCCATCAACATTAGCTTACCACCTCTTGTTTTGTTGGTCATTGGAGGAGCTCTCCTTGCCCTACGTTTCTACCTCAAAAAACGTCTCAACATTAAGAGCGCAAGTGCAGGACCTGCTAGATATTAAGATAAACAAAAAAAGTAGTGTGTTTTGTAGACACACTACTTTTATTCTGTCTCCAAATCATTTTTCGATTCTCAAAAGAAGTAGACACATTTTCTAATAACATTCTAATATAAAGTCTTTCCTTAGAATCCCGAGGTTTTTCCTTGAATCCAAGTTGTTTTTCTGTTATACTAATAAAATAATAAGGAGAAATATATATGACTAAACAGAGAATTAATCAAATTGTTGGTTCAATTGGTGCCTTTATCGGAATTATTGTATTTATAGCCTACATCCCTCAAATTTTTGCCAATTTACAAGGAAACAAAGCTCAACCATTCCAACCTTTATCTGCCGCAATCTCTTGCTTAATCTGGGTCATTTATGGATGGACAAAAGAGCCTAAGAAAGATTGGATTCTAATCATTCCAAACTCGGCCGGGGTTGTCCTTGGCGGACTGACCTTCCTTACTGCTCTATAAGAATGCAACTACTATAAAAAGCAACCACATCGAACGGTTGCTTTTTTACTACTTTCGTGATCTAAAAGCCATTTTCTGATTCTAATTCTTGTTGTTTCTCCTCATCTTTTGTGATACAATAGCATCAATTTATTTCTAGGAGGATGAGATATGGTTTCTACTATTGGTATTGTTAGTTTGTCTAGTGGCATTATCGGAGAAGACTTTGTCAAACACGAAGTGGACTTGGGTATTCAACGTCTCAAGGATCTAGGACTCAATCCTATCTTTTTGCCCCATTCGTTAAAAGGCTTAGACTTTATCAAGGACCATCCTGAAGCACGTGCGGAGGATTTGATGCAAGCCTTTTCTGATGATAGTATCGACATGATCCTATGCGCCATCGGTGGAGATGATACCTATCGTTTGTTGCCCTACCTTTTTGAAAATGAGCAACTAGAAAAAGTTATCAAACAAAAGATTTTTCTTGGTTTCTCAGATACAACCATGAACCATCTCATGTTGCATAAACTAGGTGTTAAAACTTTTTATGGTCAATCCTTTTTAGCAGACATTTGTGAATTAGACAAAGAAATGTTAGCCTATAGCCTTCACTACTTTAAAGAATTGATTGAGACGGGAAGAATCTCAGAAATCCGCCCTAGTGACGTTTGGTATGAGGAACGAACTGACTTCAGTCCCAAAGCTCTAGGAACACCTCGTATCAATCATACAAATACTGGTTTTGACTTGTTACAAGGAAATGCCCAGTTCGAGGGAGAAATCCTCGGTGGTTGCCTCGAATCTCTCTACGATATCTTTGACAACTCTCGATACGCAGACAGCACGGAGCTCTGCCAAAAATACAAACTTTTCCCTGACTTGTCAGACTGGGAAGGAAAGATCCTCTTGATAGAGACAAGCGAAGAAAAGCCTGAGCCAGAATATTTCAAAAAGATGTTGCAGACTTTAAAGGAAACTGGGATATTCGAGGTCATCAGCGGACTCTTGGTCGGAAAGCCAATGGATGAAACCTTTTATGACGACTATAAGGAAGCACTACTGGACATCATTGACAGTAATATCCCGATTGTCTATAATCTGAATGTCGGCCATGCGACACCAAGAGCCATTGTGCCCTTTGGCGTTCACGCTTATGTGGATGCACAGGAGCAAGTCATTCGCTTTGACTATAACAAATAAAGCTGGGAAGAATTTCTCAGCTTTTTTCAGTATCGTTACTAGCATTTTCATCACATACTACTGATAGCTACAATGATCAAGGCGAGGCTGTTGCCTAACATATGAACCAGTAAGGGATAGTAGACATTCTCCTTTTCTTTCACATAAATGATAGAAAAGGCAAAGCCACCACCTAGGTATCCGACTGCACCAATCCACTCTGACAAAGACAAACTGTGCATATGGATTAAAGCAAAGGCAAGTGCGACTATAAAGATACTCAGCCAAGTTGGCAGACTTCTTCTCAAATATCTCAATAGAATTTGACGGAATAAGAGTTCTTCCATCAAAGGTCCAATGATGCAGGCAAAAACCGCTATCAGTAGTGGTTGTTCTTGAAAGATGCTTTGAAGATTCGACTGATTTAGACTTTGTCCGTCCAGTCCCAAAAACTGCCTCAACATTTCTGATATAGAGCCAAAGACAACAGTCATCAGAATAAGAAAGAGGCAGCCTTTTAAAACGCCAAAGAAGAATTTTCTTTTAGTCTTTCTGATCTCATTCCATTGTTGAATCAATCTATCCTTGCACAAGAAAGAGCCATATAGAGCTAATACTACATAGAGTAGATAATGTAGATAATTCGCAATGGCAGATGGCATCAAAGCAGCCAGCAATTTCACACCACCAAACACAAAGAGAACTGTATAAAGAATCGCAAAAATCAGAATTCCCTTATTTTTGTTAGACTTCATTTCACTTTCCCTTCCATTCACAATCATTCTCGTGGTCGTCAACCAGACCTGCAGCCTGCAGATAGGACAAGACAGCGACTGGTCCAGTGAACTTAAAACCACATTTTTTGAGATCCTTGGATATTTTTTCAGACAAAGGCGTTTTGGCTGGTGCTTGACTGTAGTCCGGGATATCATTAACGATGGTTTTTCCATCTACAAAAGACCAGAGATAAGCATCAAAAGAGCCATACTCTTTCTGAACTTGTAGAAAGGCCTGGGCATTAGCTCGCGTCGCAAATATCTTGGCGCGATGACGAATGATAGCTGGATTGTCTAACAAAGATTCCAGCTCTTCATCCGTCATGTCTGCAACAGCTTGAATTTGGTAACCATGAAAAGCTTGACGGAAGGCTTGGCGTTTATTGAGCACCGTTTCCCAAGACAGGCCTGCCTGATAGGTCTCCATACACAACAACTCAAACAATGCTTGATCATCATGTAGGGGTTGGCCCCACTCTTCATCATGGTAGGCTACATACAGAGGGTTGTTCATTTTAACCCAGCCACAGCGTTTTGGCATAGACTTCTCCTATTTCACCAACATCTTGAGAGCAGATTTAATGTAATTTTCTGCTGTATCTGTCGTTCCTTCAAAGAATTTCTTGATTTTCTTAAGCTCAGCCGCCTTGTAGCCCAAGGCCAACATGGCTTCCATGGCTTCTTCCAATTCTTGGTTGTCGTTGCTAGATGGAATAGCAGTCTTAGCAGGGAAGTCATCACCTGCCACAACCACCTTACCTTCTAGGTCCAAAACCATCTGTTGGGCTGTTTTCTTGCCGATCTTCGGAAACTTGGTCAAGTAAGTGATGTTCTTGCTTTCGATAGCTTGGACAAGGCCTGCATTGTCATCAGCTGCAATAATGGCAAGAGCTGATACAGGACCAATGCCCGACACCGAAATCAAACTGAGAAAGAGTTTTTTCTCGTCTTCCGAACGGAAACCGTAAAGCAGGTGAGCATCTTCGCGAACGACTTGATGCACATAGATTTGCGCTTCTTGGTTGACTTGTCCTGAGTAAGCATAGGGGTTGGCCACATGCAGGATATAACCGATACCATTTGCTTCTAGGACGATGTATTTAGCAGTAATTTTGGTAATAATACCCTTTAGATATTCGTACATAATTTTCCCTTCAATTTATACTCAATGAAAATCAAAGAGTAAACTAGGAAGCTAACCGTAGGCATAACTTGAGTTAGGCAAGGTAAGGCTGACGCAGTTTAAAGAGATTTTCGAAGAGTATTAGTATTTTCCTAGTTCTCGTAGGCTAGTATGATTTTCTTGAATGCGACGGAACATCTTTTCCATATCTGACTTGGTAAAGTGGACCAAAACAGGACGTCCGTGGGGACAATTGTATGGGTTGTCGCATTGAGAGAGTTGATAGAGAAGCTGTCTGGCTGAGTGGTCATCGATACGATGGTTGGCCTTGATTGACCGTTTGCAGGACATCATAATGGCCAGCTCTGCTCGGTATTTCTTGATAGAAACTTCCTTTGTCAAAAGGAGCATATCACACATCTCATAGATACCAGACTCGATTTCCTCTTCTGCCATCCAAATAGGATGTTCCCGAAGGATGAATTGATTCTCACCATATTCTGCTAGAAAGACTCCCACTTCCTCTAAAAGAGGCATTCTTTCCTTGAGACGAAGGGCATCATCCGCTGGAAATTCGAAGATGTAAGGCACTAGGAGCTGCTGCTGGCTCTGGTCAACATTGCCAATACTTTCGCGATACTCCTCATACTTAACCCGTTCCTGAGCCGCGTGCTGATCTATGATGTAGAGCCCATCTCGACCTTGGGCAAAGAGGTAGGTTCCGTGCATCTGACCGAAAAATTCCAACTCTGGGAAGCTAGACGACTCTTCCCTTTCCAGCTTATCATAAGCCTTATCCAAACTAGCTAGATCTAACTCTGGATGATCCAGTTGGTCGTAGCTGACCGATTTTCTCTCTGCAAAATGCAGTTTAGCTGGCTTGGTCAACTGATCCAATGTTTCCTTAGCAAAGAGGTTCAAATCCTGTTTCTCTTCAGTCAGGTTCACCTGATGGTCTGCCACCTCAGCTTGAGTAGGTCTTGTCGGCTCAGTTTGCTCATAGTAGAGCGTATTTTCTCTCAGCGGCAAAGTCGTTTGCTCTACTTTTTCACGATTGCGAACGGTAGATTTGGCAAGATTTTCCAAGGCGTCTGGAATCAAGGTCTGTTCCTTGAGACTCTTTGCGATAGCTTCTGAAACCAGCGCCATCAGCTCTCTTTCCTTGGAAATCCGCACTTCTTGCTTGGTTGGATGCACATTGACGTCTGCTAGATATGGATCAATATGGATATGAATAACAGCCAGAGGGAAACGCCCCACCATGAGCTTGCTACCGTAACCATCTAAAATGGCACGATTGAGCAGGAAATTTTTGATATAACGGCCATTGATAAAAAGACTGATATAGTTGCGATTAGCACGTGTTAATTCCGGCAATGAGACAAAACCTGAAATTTCGAAATCTAGGTCAGCATTCTCAATTTCAACCATCTTCTTGGCACTGGCTAAACCATAAATTCCAGCAATGGCTTGGCGCAGTTGACCCGTCCCAGCTGTTCGTGTCATTTCCTTGCCATCACTAATCAAACTAAAGGAAATCTCAGGATGGGCCAACCCTAGACGATTAACAATATCAATGATATGAGACAACTCTGCCTGCTGACTCTTCATATACTTGAGGCGGGCAGGTGTGTTGAAAAAGAGGTCCTCCACACAAACCTTGGTCCCAACAGGACTAGTCGCAGGAGTGATTTCTTCGACTTGACCCCCACGAGCCACTAACTTGGTCCCATGACTGGTACCTTCAACCGCAGTCAAAAGAGTCAAAACACTGACAGACGCTATAGAAGGCAGGGCTTCTCCACGAAAACCAAGCGTGCGAATCCGAAAGAGGTCTGCTTGATTTTTTATTTTACTGGTCGCATGGCGACGAAGGGCCAATTCCACCTCATCGTGGGCAATTCCATGACCATTATCTGTAATTTGAATTTTCTTGAGACCTGCTTCCTCAATCTCAATGATAATCTGACTAGAACCCGCGTCAATGGCGTTTTCTACCAGCTCCTTAACAACGCTAGCTGGACGCTCGATAACCTCTCCAGCTGCAATCTGGTTTGCCAGCACCTCTGGCAATTCAATAATATGAGACATCTTTCAGCCCCTTTCCGTATCTTTTTTCCTAGAAATTGATTAGTGCTATTATACCATATTTCAGATAGGACCGAAAAAGTCAGCACCACATAGGAACCAAATCCCTCCACATAGACAAAGACCCTTGCCAGTTCTCCTAAAATAGTGTTTAATAAAGGTGTACAAGAAGTGATCACAATTTTGTACGAAAAACAAGGAGAGACGTTTATGAAAGTAGAACTACAGATTAGCGAGACTTACGAGGAAGAAAAGCTGATTGTTCAAGCACCTCAAGAAACCAAAAAAGTTCAGAAAGTCATCGAATTTGCAGAAAATCTGGACCAAAGAGAAAAAATCAAAGGGAAAATCGATAATCAGGTCTATCTCGTTGAGATTGGCAAGATTCAGCGCTTCTATATCGAGAATCGCAAGGTTCTAGCAGAAACGGCGAATCAGACCTACAGTATTGATTTGCGACTCTATCAGGTCCTTGAAATTCTGCCAACCAATTTTATCCAAATTTCCCAATCAGAAATCATCAATAGCAACTCCATCTCTCATCTCAAGCTAACTCCCAACGGTCTGGTAGAAATCTTTCTAAAAAATGAAAGTTTCACCTACTCTTCACGCCGTTACCTAAAAACCATCAAGGAGAAATTAGAACTATGAAAAAACAAATCTTTCACGATGCAACTGCCGGTGTTCTTATCGGCCTCATCCTATCTATTATCTTTTCACTCATTTATGCCCCAAATACCTATGCCCCACTGAGTCCTGAATCTCTCATCGGCCAAGTGATGGCTCAACATCAGGTTCACGGTGCCCTGGTCTTGCTCTACTGCACACTTATTTGGGCAGCCATCGGTATTCTCTTCAACTTTGGGAAACGATTATTCAACCGTGACTGGAGTTTGCTTCGTGCCACTCTGACTCATTTTTTCCTCATGTTAGTCGGCTTTATCCCACTAGCAACTCTGGCAGGTTGGTTCCCCTTCCACTGGACTTTCTACCTCCAGCTCATTATCGAGTTTGCGATTGTCTACCTCATCATTTGGACTATTCTCTATAAAAGAGCATCAAAAAAAGTCGACCATATCAATCAACTCTTGGAGCATAGAAAATAGGAACTACCTGGGATAAATAAAAAGTCAAGCCGAAGCTTAACTTTCCAACTCATACAAATCTGCAATAATCGCTGCGACACGTTTGATATCTCCCAGCATGCCTCGCATTTCAAAGTCAGCCAATACAGGGAAGCCAAAGCGTTGACTGTATTGCTTGGCTGTCAGACAGTATTGGTTATTAAAGTTACGATTTCCTGAACCAACCACACCAAAACACTTACTAGCATTGTCACCATAGGCGATAAAATCTCCTACTGGTGTTGTCAAAATCTCAACATCTCCGTTATCCACGCCATTCCCGCCTTCGAGATAAGTCGGCAAAAAAGCGACATAAGGATGGTCCATCTCATAAAAGTCTTGGTCTTCCTTAACCAAATCCTTGATATGAATCTTTTGAACCTCAATTCCCTCGTACTGGGACAAGAGATAATCTTTCAAGCGGGTCACAAAACTCTCAGTATTGCCGCTCAGACTGATATAAACTAAAGAAATTGTCTTCATATTTACCTCCATGATTTTATCTATAATCGAAAAATAACTACCAAGATTGTATCTTGATAGTTATTTTTTGTCAATACTTAGGCAAGATCTTCTGTTTCCTCTTCTTCAGCCAAGGCTTTCTGCTGACGCCACATCTTATAGAAGACCAGGGCTAGGAAAAGAACATTGATGACGATATAGAAAATGCTAACAGCTTTTGAACCAACACTTATGCCTAAACGCATAGTCTCATCTTGAACCAATTGTAAAGCATCTTGCAAAGTCACATAGCTATAAATTGAACCAATAATAGCTAACAAAACATAGCCAACATAAGTATAATTTGCATATTGCAAATTCTTACGAACAAGGAAGACAATCGCTACTACAACTAAAATAGCAGATAGCACAACCAAAGCAACATTAAAAATAGAATGAGATGCTTCTGCCACTTTATAGCTATAATTAATGGTATCTTCTAATTGCTGAGCATTGACACCCCCAGCTTGTGGGTGACTCGTACGAAAGGCTTCTTTGCTAGGCAAGGGACTCAAAATTCCAAACAGAGACATAGCTGAAATAAGAGCAGATAAGATTAGCAAGACCCATAGATAAATCGGTTTCTTTTTCATGATAGAACCTCCTGATAATATTGTTTATATTATAGCACCTTTTGTAAAGGAATACAAATTTTATAGTGTAGTTTCTACCTGTTTTCGGTAGGCTTTTGGCGATTTTCCGCACAATTTTCGGAACACTTTATAGAAATATCCCACATTACTGTACCCAACAGCATAACAAATATCTTCGATACTGTCACTAGTTGAAAGCAAGAGCTGCTGGGCAGCCTTAATGCGTTGTTTGTTTAAAAGCTCTGCAAAGGTCGAATCGGTTTCACGCTTAATCAACTGCCCCAGATAGACAGGATTGATAAAGAGATCCTTACTGATATCCTTGAGAGAAAGTTCTTTCTGATAATCACGCCCAATAACTTCTAGCACACTGACCACATTTTCATTCATACGATATTGTCCAAAGAATCGAGTCAGAGTTTCCTTGATATAAGGAACCAATTCATCGAAGGATTGAATAGCATGAATCTTTTTGACGATATCGGTCAGGTCATCAGCTTTGAGATGTTCAAACAAGTGAAAAACATCCATGACAAACTGAATAAAAAGCTGTTTGGTAATCGGAACACGAGGTGTATTTTCAAGAACTACCTTCTCCAAGAGATTCAACTCTTCTACGATTTGATTGAGATTTCCCTGAATGATGACCCTATAAATCGGTTCGTAATAGGCAAAGAGACTCTCAGACTGTTTTAGATTTACAGAGCCGTAAAAGAGGGCTTTCTCAGCATTCAGCTTCCAGCGTTCAAAGTGTTCTTGATAAGGAGCTTCAAAAGCTGTAACGACTAACCCATCTAGGGGTTGGTCAGAAATGAAAATCTGCCAGTCTTGACCCAAGACATAGTAGGGAATGGTGAAGGAGCCTTGTTTTTCCTTGGATAGACCTATCCACCAATTCTCCTTACCTCCCAGATAACTAACAAATCCAGCCTCGTCTAAATCTTGACTGAGGGTCTGACTTTTCTTTCCTCTCTCGCCGAGCTGACCTGCAATCTTTTCCAGCAGATTTCCCAACTCTACCTTATCAACAGGCTTGACCAAATAGTCCACCACACTAAGGTTCATAGCTCTTTTTACGTAATCAAACTCCTGATAACCTGACAGCAGGATATAGGCAGCATCTGGTAAAATCTCTTTCATCTCCCGAATCATATCAAGCCCTGTTTTGTCGGGCATATTGACATCTGAAATGATGACATCGACGGGATTTTCCTGAACATATTCTAGGGCTTCATCGGCATGACTGGCTGTTGCGACGACCTCCATATCCCACTTATCAAAGGGAATCAAACGTTTCAGACCTTCTGTCACCATGTACTCGTCATCTACTAAAAATACTTTATACATTTTCTCCCTTTCTACTCATCTTGAATTGTAATACGATACTGAACACCTGCTTGCTCTGCAGACTCTATAGTAATGCCATAGCGGTCCCCAAAATAGAGCACAAAACGCTCGTGTACATTGGCAATCCCGATAGACTGTTTTTGACCACTGTAGCTGGCTTGGTGTTCAAACTGTCTCTGACTTAATTTTTCTCGGAGTTTTGCCAGCTTTTCAGCCGACATACCACGGCCATTATCGACCACCAAAATTTCCACTAAACCATCTCGTTTAAGAGCCTTGATGCTTATCACATTATCTGTCCGTCTATGGTCAACACCATGCGCGAAATAATTTTCTACTAGCGGTTGCAAGGTAAACTTAGGAATCTTCATATTTTCTAACCCTGGATCTATCTTGAAACCATAGGCAATGGATTTAGGATAGCGAACCATGCAGAGATAACTGTATTTACGACAAAATTCTAATTCCTGTTTGAGAAGGGTTTCTCTTTCGTCAGAAATATTATTACGCAAGAGACTACTAAACTCATAAATGATATCTGCCAACTCGTCTTGACTCTGCATAACTGCATACATGCGCAAGAACTCCAGCGTATTATACATAAAATGAGGATTGATTTGCGCCTGTAAGGCTCGCATGTTGGCATCTTTTTGACTAAGTTCTAACTGGTAAATATCATGGATATTCTTTTCTAATCGATCCAACATATCATTGGTCGTCTCTGCGATTAGGAGCAATTCCTGATCCTTCTCAAGCGTATCAATGCGAAGACCTTCTTGTCCTTGAGCAATAGCTTGAATGGAATCCACCAAATCCACTACCTGCTTTTGGTAATTAGCAAAGGTCTGCCTCAAAGTCAGATAAAGAATAACAATAAAGAGAAGGCTCAAGCCCACAATCAAAGCAGAGCTAGTCACTGTTCCTTGTAAAACAAAGTTTTTAGGAACTGCCACCTGAACCTGATAGCCATGAGATGTCATACCAACAAACCAGTTCTCATGTTCCCTATTGAGCCTCTCACCAATATGAAAAATCTCCGTATCAAAAGGCGATGTCACAGTAACGGCCATCGGGATATGACCTCGGGTATTGTCAATGGCATGATATAAAACTTCTGGATCCAAGGAGATGTATATCACTCCTATAGATTGATCCGTTGCTGGATCCAGAACAGGAATTCCAAAACTATTGGCCTCCGGTTTAAAGGCTTCAGCAGGCAAGACATGACCACTTCTTTTATCCCTTGTTGAAACATAAACTTCTTTAAAATCCTGCAAGACGATTGCAACACCCGTTATAGAGTCATTTTGAACATACAGATCATCAATATTTTCATACAGAGAAATAGAAGTTGACGAAGCTGCTTGATGCTCCAACAGCCAATAAAAATACTCAGAAGTTGACAGGCTAAAGTACTTATAAATCCCTTGTATACGGTCTTGATTGGCTACTAACTCTTGTGCTAGCTGAGCTGACTCCCGATAATAATACTCTACCTCATCGACTGTTCGAGTGGTTACACGCTGGGCTACTCTCTGGGCTTCCTTTTCCCGTGAATCCCAGTCAGCGTACGAAAGTAAGATTGCAAAACTCGCAATAATAATCATCATAACTGAACTGTAGGTTCTCAGAAGCGTATGTAGCCAAAACTGCTTCATTCTATTTTGTCGCCAATTTTTCATGGATACTTTCATAGACCGGTTCCAACATATCACTGATAAAGAAATGCCACATCCCAATTCCTACAAAAAAGAGAAGAGCAGGCATATAGTAACCAATTGCCACAAGTAGCACTGTCCCAAGAAAAACCTTTGCCACAGCTGCTAGGCTCATAAAGATGCCAATCAAGGATAGTTTGAGACTATTTCGATAGGACAAGTCAAAATAAACTTGTAGTTTCAAAGACACTGTATAGGCTAAAAAGATCAGTGCGACTACTAGGACATTCAAAAAGGTGGCAATCAAATGAACGATGGTCTGATGAGGCAATTGCACCAAGAGATACAAGCCATAGATTAAAACTAGATCCACCCCTAAAAAGCTATAGAAAATCAGGTTGCTTGAGATAAAATTTTGCTTATAAAGAGACCAAGCTTCCTTCAAACTATATTCCCGAAAGCTATAACCATGTTCTGCATATAGGCTCATCAAGGTGGCACTAGCTGGCGCTAGACCAAGAATAATCCCTCCTGCCAAGGTTAATAGCCAAAAGAAGGCTGTCGCAATCATCCCTAAAAAGAAACGATTAAAGACAAAGTCTAAAAATCTACCCATGATATCCCCCTAAAAATAACTATGAAACTATTATATCATATTTCAAGCGTTTTCAAAAACATAGACTATCCATTTACAATCCCACCAAACCGTGGTACAATGAGAATTGTGAGAAAATTATCAGGAGACAATTCATGAAAAAATCTATCTTAACTACACTGCTTTTTGCAGTTCTTTACTTCCTCTGCATGGGGATTGGTGTCCTTTTGGGCAATCTCCTCGACCAAACTGGAAACATGTTTTATGCACCTGCCTTTACTGCCCTTGTCGGCGGTAGCGTCTATATGATCCTGGTCGCAAAAGTTCCGCGCTTTGGAGCCATTACCACTATCGGCATTGTCATCGCCCTCTTTTTCTTGGGAACTAAACACGGCGCCGGTGCCTTCCTTCCTGGAATTATCTGTGGTCTCCTAGCAGATGGAGTAGCTCATTTAGGCAAATACAAGGACCAAACTAAGAACTTCCTTTCTTTCGTTATTTTCGCCTTTAGCTCAACTGGTCCAATCTTACTTATGTGGATTGCCCCCAAAGCCTATATGGCAACCCTTCTCGCAAGAGGAAAATCTCAAGAATATATCGATCGTATCATGGTTGCACCAAATCCTGGAACTATCCTTCTTTTTATCGCAAGTATTGTCATCGGAGCCCTAGTTGGTGCCTTGATTGGACAAGTCTTAAGTAAAAAATTTGCGCAGAAAATTTGATAAATAAAAAGAGCCACACGGCTCTTTTTATTTATGGCTCAATTTCTTGGTCAAGAAGTCTCCCAAGAACTGGATTGTAAAGATAATCAAAATGATAATGATGGTTGCCAAGATGGTCACATCGTGATTGTAACGGTTAAATCCATAAGCGATGGCTACGTTACCGATACCACCAGCTCCAACTGCCCCCGCCATAGCTGTTTCCCCAACAAGGGAAATCAAGGTCACAGTCGTCACACGGATCAAATCTGGAAGACCTTCTGATAGGTAAACACCCACGATATCCCAGAAGGTCGCTCCGCTCGCTTGAGCCGCCTCAATGACACCGCCATCTAACTCAGCCAAGACAACCTGCACCTGACGGGCAAAGAAGGCAAATACTGCAAAAGATAACGGTACAATAGCGGCGTTTGGTCCGATACTTGTTCCTACGAGCAGGTGTGAAAAAGGTGACAAAACTGCCAAGAGAATGATAAATGGAACCGCACGGAAAATAGAAGTAATCTTGTCTAAAATCCAGAAAACGACCTTATTTTCCAAGACACCACCTGGCGCTGTCAAGACAAGGAAAAGCCCTGCAACTAGCCCCAAAAATCCTCCGATGATAAAGGAAAGAACCGTCATATAAAGAGTCAAGTAGATAGCTGTTCCCCAGCCAGCCTGACCAGACCAACCCATCTTGTAGACGTTTGGTAAATATGTTTGAATCAAGTCTGCCATCTCACTGTCCTCCCTTCAATACTTTTAGTTGCACACCTGCTTGACGAATGGCATCTTGAGCGTTCGCCAGCGCTTCTTTTTCTCCAGATAAAACAACCACAAGTTCACCCACTGGAGTGCCATCCAAAATTTCAATATTCCCATAGAGAATATTGGCCGTTACTTGGTAGTGCTTGTACAATTCATTCAAAAGTGGCTCATCTGTAGATGTTCCTGCATATTTGAGTTGCACCAGAATGCTATTGTCAGACAAATGTTCCACGATTTCTTGCTTCTCAATCTTAACCATAGCTTCGTCAATACCTGTCGCAGTTGAGATAAAGTCTTGAGTCAAAGGTTGTTTAGGGTCTGAGAAGATTTCAAGGACACTACCCTCTTCAATCAAATGCCCATCCTGCATGACTGCCACACGATTAGCAATGTCTTTGACAATCTGCATTTCATGCGTAATCAAGACAACAGTCAAACCTAATTTTTGGTTCAAATCTTGCAACAAGGCCAAAATCTGCTTGGTTGTCTTCGGATCAAGGGCAGAAGTTGACTCATCTGAAATCAAGATTTTTGGATCATTTGCCAAAGCACGCGCAATGGCCACACGCTGTTTTTGCCCTCCAGATAGTTGTGAAGGATAGTTTTCAGCACGGTCTGCCAAGCCAACCAAATCCAACAACTTGGCTACTTTAGTTTTCTTTTCTTCCTTGCTGAGTCCAGAGTGTTTAAGAGCAAAGGCTACATTCTCCTCTGCTGTCTTTTGACTCATGAGGTTAAAATGCTGGAAAATCATTCCAATATCTTGACGTTTACGACGTAACTGCTCAGCCGTCAAGGTCACTTTGCCATCAAAAATCACATCGTCGTCAATGGTGATTTTCCCTGCAGATGGCTTTTGCAAGAGGTTAATCACCCGTACAAGGGTTGATTTCCCTGCTCCAGAATATCCAACGATTCCGTAGATATCCCCTTCTTGGATGTGAATGGTCACATCCTTGACCGCTGTGATGGTTCTCTTCTTTTGATGAAAAGTCACATCGATCTGATCCAACTTGATAATATCTCTACTCATAGCTTCTAATCAGCTCCTCTACTAATTCAATATGGGTGTAGTAATCGGCGATTCTCACGTTCTCATCTCCACCGTGGTCTCGACTATTGGCATTTCCTAGACCGAAGGCCACCATTGGCACCTCTAGGACATCAAAGACCGTATGCATAGGCCCTGTCCCAGCTGTAGTCGGCAAGACTGAAACGCCCTGTGGATAGAATTTCTTAGCCAACTCGATTACATTGAGAATAGCTGGCGCGCTCATATCGCTTCGATAGCTCATCTCTCCCAAGGTATAGTATAATTCTACCTTATCAAAGCCATTTTTGTCTAGCTGTTTCCGAATTTTTTCCAGAACATCATGCGGTTCTAGACCAGGAACCAAACGAACTTCTAGCTTAGCACTGGCTTCTGCTGGCAAAATCGTTTTAACTCCTTGTCCTTGATAACCTGACTGAATACCTTCGATATTAAGGGCTGGCTCAAAAAAGAATCGTTTTAGAAAGGCTGCACGGTCCTCTTGTAAGAGAGGTAATTCCAAACCATAAATCTGGCTGATTTCCCCTGAATTTCGTTGGGCGTAGGTGTCCACCAAGGCTAATTCTCGTTCATTTGGCTCTTGAACTTCTTCGTATAAGCCTTCAACCAAGATACGACCATCTGCAGCGCGAAGAGACTGTAAGGCTTGAAGGAGGTACCAAGGAGCTGATTCCACAACTCCACCATAACTAGAGTGGATATCCACATCAGCGCTTTTTACCCTGGCATCAAAGGTCACAATCCCCTTATTTCCACCAGAAATTTCCAGTTGTTCCAAGGCATTCTTGGTTCCTTGTTCCCAGACCAATAAATCCGCACCACGAAGTTTATCCGCATGTTTTTCCAGATACTTATCTAGGTCTGTCGAGGCAGATTCCTCCGCTCCCTCCATGATAAAACTGATGTTGACAGGAAGATCATCATGGTGCTGCATATATTTTCTCAAAGCACTCAAACGAGCCGTGATATGACCCTTGTCGTCATCAACCCCACGCCCATACATGAAACCATCACGCACCGAAAGAGTAAAGGGATCCTCTGTCCAGACCTGATCCCCATCCGCTGGCACAGTGTCATAGTGGTTATAGAAAATCAAGGTCTTAGCATCTGGACGCGAGCTCTTGAAATGCGCCATAACAAAGGGCGCCGTATAGCTCTCATCAATCTCCACTTCAGCGCCAACACGTCTGAAAATCTCACCCAGATAAGTTGCGACTTCCTTAAGTCCAACCTGCTGGGCAAAGACCGATTTCTTAGAAATCAAGGTACGCAAAACCTCAAAATAATGTTGGGCTACATGATCCTTTTCAAATTTTTCAATTTGTTCTTGTTCACTAGGAAAAACCATACTCTCTCTACCTTTCTATGAACTACTCTTCCTGACAATCCATGCTCTATACAAAAGCAAGAGGTGGAATTTTCTCTCCCACCTCCCTGTTTCTTATTACCAAACTGGTTGATCCAAACCGTCTGATGTTTCTTCGATAACTTTTTTCACTTCATCTGTGTGGTAAGCCGCAACAACTTTCTTGATAGCATCAGCCTTAGGTGATGTTTCCCAATCTTTTTTCGCAACGATGATGTTGTACCATTGTTTTGAGTTTTCATCAGCTTGTTCTTTGAAGAGTGCTTTCTTGTAGTCCAATTTTGCTTCTGTAACGAAGGTATTGTTTACAACGGCAGCGTCAACTGATGACAATGAACGAGCTGTTTGGCTAGCGTCCAATTCAGTGATTTTCAAGTTCTTTGGATTTTCTTTGATGTTAGCAACTGTTGCAAGGGCAGTTCCAGAAACATCCAATTTAATCAAGCCAGCTGATTGAAGCAAGTAAAGCGCACGGCTTTCGTTTGTAGCGTCGTTTGGTACAGCAATTTCTCCGTTTGCTGGGATGTCTTCTACTTTAGTGTACTTGTTGTCACTTCCATTCAAACCTGAGTAAAGACGGATTGGAGAGATGTAAGTATCAGCAATCGCTACAAGGTCTTTCCCGTTTTCTTTGTTCCAGTTGTTCAAGAAGTTATAGTGTTGGAAAGCATTCAAGTCTACTTCGCCATCAGCAGTTGCCTTGTTTGGTTGTGAGTAGTCTGTGAACTCTGTAAATTCCAAGGTAATGCCGTCTTTTTTAACCAATTCTTGGATTTTGTCCCAACGTTTTTCTTCAGAACCGCTACGGTTAACCGTTGCGATTTTGATAGTTGTTGCATTGTCTGCTTTCTTTTCTGAGTTTCCGCAAGCTGCAAGAGCCAAACCTGCGACTGTAGCAAGGGCTGCTACACCTAACCATTTTTTGATTTTCATGATTCTATCTCCTTTAAAAATAATACCGTACTAGTATCTCACAATTTATTTGATTTCACAAATTGTTATTAGATAGTCAGATATATAGTTTAAAACTATATATCTAAAAATAAAAACAGCGTAATATCAAGGTTTTTCAGAACTAAATCTACTTATTAATTTCTAAAAATATGAATCAATATTTTTTAAATAGGGGAATAATTTAGTTCTGTAAAAATTAACTACTGCACTTCAACATCATGATAGCAGGTTTTATTAGCATTCCCTAAAAAATGTAGAGATTAAAATCATATCACAAGTATAAAGTTAACGCATAAAAATAAGGATAAATCTAAATTCTTTTAAGAAACTATTCTCATTAACTATTTTCCATTTCATTCATTAATCCATTGATTAAGATGTAAATCAAAAATCACTAATAGTATCAGTGACCTTTGATTCTTAAATTGAATTTTGCTCCTTTAAAATAAAGTCTTTAAACGCATTATTGAAAATAGTGATAGCTTTAGAAGCTTTTCTGCTCATTAAGTAAGTAAAAGAAACGGGGGTTGTTACTGTAGTGGTTTCAAGATGAGCAATCTTATCTGTAAAAGTCTTTTTTAAGTAAAGGGGCAGAAAGGAAATGCCTTGATTCATTTCTATTAGTTTGGCAGTTACTGTAATATCATTGATAGTAGTGAAATCGGCTTCTGGGACTAGCTCAATGATTTCTTTTTTTAGATTTTCCCAATAGACGGGGTGGTTATCGGATAATATTTTATAGTTTTTAAATAATTGTAATTCGTCGCATTTGACTGTTGTTTTGGGATAAAAGAGGGCAATCTTTCCTTCACAAATTTGTTCGGATATGATTTTTTTACTATATGGAACTTCTCTATCAATACCAATATCGAATGTATTCGTTTCAATAGCTTGTTCAATATGGCTATTTAGCACGGATACAGAGATATCAATATCTGGATAGCGCTGAAAGAATTCCTGTAAAAATTGTGGTAAAAGGTATGTGGCAATGTAAGGAGATACGGCTATTTCTATATGAAATTGTTGTTTTTTATTTTGTAGCCTAATCTTTTGAATACTTTGCTCATAGGTTTGTATAAGATTTTCAGCAATCTCTATAAATTCTCTTCCAACAGCAGTTAGTGTCAAGTTTCTTCCCACTGTTTCGAAAAGTTGAACTTGAAGGTGCTTTTCTAATTTCTTAATTTGTTGATGTAGCGTTGGTTCGGTAAGAAATAGCTCTTCGCTGGCTTTACGATAATTGAGATGTTTTGATAATACCAAAAAAGTGTAATACCAATCTAAGTTCATAGTGACTCCTATTTATAAATTTTTTCTTAATGATTTCTAAACTTTTTTCAAATTTTAAAATACCTTGATATAGTATACCATATTATTAAAGATAAGAGCTCTTATCTAATAAAATAAGGAGTGAGGTAAAAATGAAAATTAAAACAACATTTAATAATATTTTACCAAAGGAGTTTGGAAAGGAAGCAAAAAGGGAAGATATAATGCAAGGAAATCCGGTTCGTTCTTTTGCGTTTGAAGTTGATAATTTACCCAAAGGTACTGAATATATCGCTTTTACTCTTATTGATTATGATGCCATTCCTGTTTGCTCTTTTCCTTGGATTCATTGGAGCGTTGCTGATTTAAAAGTTAATGGTGATAGTATTCAGATTGAAGAAAATATGAGCCGAATTGGTCAATTAATTCAAGGTAAAAATAGTTTTTCTAGTCAATTTTTAGATGGTGATTTTTCTGAAATTGATACAATGTTTGTTGGACCGACTCCACCTGATCGAGACCATAACTATACTTTAAAAGTGTTTGCATTATCCGAGAAAACAGGACTTAAAAATGGCTTTTGGGTTAATGAATTACTAAATAAAGTAAAGGATTTAACTTTGGATACGGTTGAGTTAGACCTTATTGGAAAATGTTAAAGTCATGATTGGTAAACCTAAATAAATTATACGTTTAGGTCTTGTTATTATCTTGTAAAACCAGTAAAGTAGCTAATTCTACTGTTTTTAGGGAGTTAGCCACAAATCATAACCACCCGTGAAATGAACTGCACCCCAAAAGTTAGACAGAAAAAATCTAACTTTTGGGGTGCAGTTCAATAGCGGGTGTTTTTTTTGTCTCGCACCTAGCGGAGCGAGACGGACTAATAGTCACATAACTGAGAAATCATCCACCTTATTCAGAATGGATGATTTCAAGAAATTATTTAATATCAGCTTCTGCTGGTAAATAAGTGTCTCCGAAGAATTGTTTAGACAATTTTTCAAGAGTTCCATCTTTGTAGAGTTCTTGGATGCGTTTGTCCACAAACGTTTTCAACTCATCTTGACCTTTAGCAAGAAGTGGGTAAACGTAAGGTTGCTGGTCGCTTGGAAGTTCGATCACTTTCAAGTTGTCCAAACCTTGGTCCTTGATGACTGTTTCAACACCGATTTTATCAAAAATCTTGTAGTCAAACTGGCCATCGCTCAAGCGTCCCATGATTTGTTGGAAGTCTGCTTTAGTATACTTTAGGACAGTTGGATTATCTGAATGTTGTTTGTTGTAGTCTTCTAGCTGTTTAGCAGAAGTTGTCCCTTGAACAACTTCTGTTGATTTTCCACCGATATCATCAAGCGATTTGATGCTAGGGTCATCTTTTTTCACTACAAGAACGTTAGGGTTTTTAGCAGTTGGAGCTGCATAAAGGTATTTTTCAGCACGTTCTTTAGTGTAGCTGATGTTGGCAACAGCCATATTGTAACGGTCGGCATCAAGTCCTGCAAAGACTCCTGACCACTCTGTCTTCTCAAACTTGACATCATACTTGTCAGAGTCTTTAAAGATAGCGCGAACCACTTCAATTTCGTAACCAGTCAATTCGCCATTTTCTTCATAGTTGAATGGTTTTGGTGTAGCATTAGTTGCAACGATAATTTCTTTCTTGCTAGCTGCTTCTCCTTCTTTCTTAGCACCACCTGAGCAAGCTGCTAACACACCTGCAGCAACAAGAGCAAGGGCAGCAAGAGATGAGTATTTAACGATTTTTTTCATGTCATTTCCTCCAAAATAGAATACCTTATAATCTTAACAGAAAAAGACCATTTGCGCCATTATATGATATCTATCTCTGTGATAAATTTTTTTTATGGCTAATTTAAAAGACCAAGCGCAAGACGGCAATCAAGACTACTCCGAAGAGAACCGTTCCGACTAGATTACGGTAGCGAAAGGCTACCCAAGCCGTTGGAAAGACTGCTAAGAAGTCCAGCCATTTGATTTGAGGAAGGCTACCAACCTTGCCTGTCACTACGCTTGAAAGAATCAAGGCAAAGATAATAGAAACGGGCAAGAACTTCAAAAAACGCTCAACGATTGCAGGCAAACCCTTATACTTGACCAAGATGAAGGGAATCATACGGGGAATCCAGGTCACCAAGCCAGAGAAAAGAACTGCTAATAAAAGATACTTACTGACCATCTAAAACCACCCCCATTGTACAACCAAGTAGCGTCGCAAACAGAACAGCTAGTGACTGAGACACCACTGTCAAGAGCAAAAAGAAGGACACCGCAACAACTGCTAGGATAATGAGCAGATTGCGGACAGGAATCCGTCTTTGCATAATCTGGAATTGCGAAGCAAAAATTCCGATGAACATCCCAACCAAAGCAAAGTCCAGCCCAAAGATTTCTGGATTTGGTAGCAGGCCACCCAGAGCCGTTCCGACTACTGTTCCCACAAACCAAGCCACATAGCTGTTAAGATTGTTTCCGTGCATCCACATCGGATTGACCTTGTCTGTATGGGCCAATTCGCCCATCAAAACGCCATAGGTCTCGTCAGTCAAAAGGCTAGACATACCGATATTTTGCCAGAGACTGGTATGACGGAAATAAGTCGATGCATGTAAACTCAACAAAAAGAGACGCAAATTGATTAGAAAAACCGTCATGGCAATAGCTGCTACAGGTGCTTGAACCGCAATCAGGGCCAACATGGCAAACTGGGCGCTCCCAGCATAAACAAAGAGGCTCATCAAGCCCATCTCCACAGGTGTCACATAGGGCGCACCGATAATCCCACAGGCCAGCCCAATACTGACATAACCAAGGGCCGTTGGCATGGCTGCCTGCGCCCCCTCCCAAAATCCTTTTTCTTTCATCTTTCTCCTCATATTGTCTTAATAAATAGGCTGAATCAGTTCCAGCCACAGCATGGACTATTATAACACATTCAGGACAGAGAAAAAAGTCTGCTGATTGTAATCAGACAGACTCTTCTTTATTCCATAGTATCAAAAGCGAGACTTGGTTTGGCATTGAGGTCCAAGCTTGCAAAGTTTTCTTTGTTCCACTCGCTGACGCTGGCATAAGCAATCATACCTGCATTATCTCCGCAGAGGCGCAGAGGTGGGATGATAACCTTGACATCTGTGATTTCGGTTGCTAGGCGTTCTCTGAGACCTTTATTGGCTGCTACGCCACCTGCTACGACTAGGGTTTTAACAGGGTATTTCTCCAAAGCCTTCTTGGTTTTTGCCATGAGAATATCCATAACTGCAGCTTGGAAGGACGCACACAAGTCCTCTGTAGATAGGCTTTCCCCCTTTTGTTCGGCATTGTGGTGAAGATTGATAAAGGCAGATTTCAAACCTGAGAATGAAAACTCCAGATTGTCTTCCTTAATCATGGCACGAGGAAAATCATAAATATCCTGCCCCTGATGAGCTAGCTCGTCAATCTCCCGACCTGCAGGATAGGTCAAACCCATGACACGGCCGACCTTATCATAAGCCTCTCCAACCGCATCATCTCGCGTTTCCCCAACAATCTTGTAATCACCAGCCTCAGACACATAAACCAACTCTGTGTGTCCACCGCTGACCAAGAGGGCTAGCAAGGGAAACTCCAAAGGCTCCACACTCTGAGCTGCCATGAGGTGACCAGCCATGTGATTAACGGGAATTAGTGGAAGTCCATGCGCCCAAGCAAAGGCCTTAGCAGCTGACAAACCAACTAGTAAGGCTCCGACCAAACCCGGTCCATAGGTAACTGCAACAGCTGTCACGTCTTCTGCGGTAATCCCTGCTTCTGCTAGCGCCTCCTCAATACAGGCTGTAATGATCTCAACATGGTGTCGACTAGCTACTTCTGGTACTACGCCCCCAAAACGTTTGTGACTTTCAATTTGACTCGCAATAACATTGGACAAGAGCTCATCGTCGTTTTTCAAGACGGCGACACTAGTCTCATCACAGGAAGTCTCAAATGCTAAAATATATCTATCCTTCATCTATTTCTCTCTTCATGATGATGGCGTCCTCGACTGGATCATGGTAGTAGCCCTTTCGCTCAGCGATGACCGCCATCTTTTCTTTCTTGTAAAATGCTTGCGCTCGTTGGTTTGACTTTCTAACTTCGAGGAAAATCTCCTTGTCTGTCGGCAATTGAGCAAACAAAGCTGACGCAATTCCCTGACCCTGATAGGCTCCTTTGATAGCGATTTGCAGGACTTCTGCTTCAAAAAGATTCTCCTGCACGGCTAGAAAGCCAATCACTTCGGCCCCATCATACGCCAGAGCATACCAGGTCTGGTCTTGGGACAGGTCTGCTTGAATTTGTTCCAACGTCCAAGGGCTGACTGGATAAACAGCTGCCATAATAGCGTAGATGGCTTGAGACAAGTCAGGTTGCTGTTGGATTCGTTTGATTTCTATCATAGGCGTTTAATGTAGGACTCGCCAGATTCGGTGTGGTTCTTGAGCCAATTTTCTTCAGCCTCAACACGTTTGAGGTAGTTCGGCACAAAATCTTGCAAAGAGTCTGCTTCCTTGTCCCAAGCCCAAAGAGCAAGATTGGCTGCATTTGGTAAGGTTTCTTTGTAATTCATCCTTGGCAAGTGTTCTTGAATCTGCTCCACAAAGGGGCCAACTTCTCCGACAAAGGTAACCTGACTAGCACCCTTGATTAGCTCGATAACTCGCTCAAAGGGCAAGTGCGCTTCTGGCATGACAGGTTTAGCATTTTCATAAAATCCTGCATAAACATTATTGCGACGTGCATCCATCAAAGGAACGAACAAGCCTTCTTGTTGGTATGGCACCAGAGCCAAGAGGCTAGACATACCAACTAACTCAATATTCAGAGTATGAGCCAGCGTCTTAGCAGTGGCTACCGCAATTCGCAAGCCCGTATAACTACCTGGCCCTTCTGCCACCACGATTCTATCCAAATCCTTGGGTGTCCAATCCAAACTCGCCATCAAAAAATCAATGGCAGGCATGAGGGTAATACTGTGATTTTTCTTGATGTTAATAGTCGTCTCGGCAAGAACCTGCTTGTCCTCTAAAATAGCGAGAGAAAGAGCCTTGCTGGACGTATCAAAAGCTAATACTTTCATAACACATTCCTATCTTTTTGTCTGTTTACTATTATACTACAAAAGCTGGCACATGGGAATTTTCTTTACCCCCAAACAAAAATGCCCCAGTATGAGCAGGGCATCTAAGCATTTAATCCAAAGAAAAATACAAACCAAACGACATAGGTCACGAGGAGGAGAAAAAGCGAGTAGAGAGTCACAAAGGTAATCTTCCACAAGAGCTTGCTTTGTCGTTGTTCCAGTTTTGTAAACAGAAGATTCCCTCCATAAACGCAAGCAACAAAAACGATAAAAGCTACCAAGCGAAGTCCGATAGCAAAAGCAAATAAGTTATACATAGGGCAACCTCCTTGACTTAAAAACTATAGGAAATGGTAACCAGCGATAAAACTCATTTCCATTATCAAAATAACATATTTTCTTTATTATTGCAAGCGCTTACTAAACAAATAGCCCTATGACTTTCTCGTTTCCGTCTTTTACTAATCTTTCATTTTGTGGTATAATTGAAATAATTGTAACGAATCAAGGTCAATCTAGACACAAAATGGAATGAAATCAAGCAAATCTCTGCTAAAAGTTTGGAATAAGCTGACCTGTAAATAGAAAGGAACTATATGATTTACAAAGTTTTTTATCAAGAAACAAAAGAACGTAGCCCACGTCGTGAAACAACACGCGCACTTTACCTAGACATCGATGCCAGCTCAGAACTTGAGGGCCGTATCGCTGCTCGCCAACTTGTCGAAGAAAATCGCCCAGAGTACAATATCGAGTACATCGAACTCTTGTCTGACAAATTGCTAGATTACGAAAAAGAAACTGGCGCCTTCGAAATCACGGAGTTCTAATATGGCCTATACTCTTAAACCTGAAGAAGTTGGTGTTTTTGCCATCGGTGGTCTGGGAGAAATCGGGAAAAATACATACGGGATTGAATACCAAGACGAGATTATCATCGTTGATGCTGGGATTAAATTTCCAGAAGATGACTTGCTGGGTATCGACTATGTCATTCCTGACTACTCTTACATCGTAGACAATATCGACCGCGTTAAGGCTGTTCTGATTACCCACGGACACGAGGACCACATCGGTGGGATTCCTTTCCTGCTCAAGCAAGCAAATGTCCCTATCTACGCTGGACCGCTTGCCTTGGCTTTGATCCGTGGGAAACTCGAAGAACACGGCCTCTTGCGCAACGCCAAACTCTACGAAATCAACCACAACACTGAGTTGACCTTTAAAAATCTCAAGGCAACTTTCTTTAGAACGACTCACTCGATCCCAGAGCCTTTGGGGATTGTCATTCATACTCCTCAAGGGAAAATCGTTTGTACGGGTGACTTTAAGTTTGACTTTACTCCAGTTGGAGAACCTGCAGACTTACACCGTATGGCTGCCCTTGGTGAAGAAGGCGTGCTTTGTCTTCTGTCTGACTCAACAAATGCAGAAGTGCCAACCTTTACCAACTCTGAAAAAGTCGTTGGTCAGTCCATCATGAAGATTATCCAAGGCATCGAAGGACGTATCATCTTTGCATCCTTTGCCTCAAATATCTTCCGTCTCCAACAAGCAACAGAAGCTGCGGTTAAGACTGGACGTAAGATTGCAGTCTTTGGCCGTTCGATGGAAAAGGCTATTGTCAACGGAATCGAGCTTGGTTACATCAAAGCTCCTAAGGGAACCTTTATCGAGCCAAATGAAATCAAAGACTACCCTGCAGGCGAGGTTCTCATCCTCTGTACAGGTAGTCAGGGTGAGCCGATGGCTGCCCTCTCTCGTATCGCAAACGGAACCCACCGTCAGGTACAACTCCAACCAGGCGATACAGTCATCTTCTCTTCAAGTCCTATCCCTGGAAATACCACTAGTGTCAACAAGCTGATTAACATCATCTCAGAAGCTGGTGTTGAAGTTATCCACGGTAAGGTTAACAATATCCATACATCTGGACACGGTGGTCAGCAAGAGCAAAAACTCATGCTCCGTTTGATTAAGCCAAAATACTTCATGCCTGTCCACGGTGAATACCGCATGCAAAAAGTCCACGCTGGACTAGCAGTGGATACTGGTGTTGAGAAGGACAATATCTTTATCATGAGCAATGGCGATGTGCTTGCCCTTACTGCAGATTCTGCTCGTATCGCAGGACATTTCAACGCTCAGGATATCTACGTCGATGGTAATCGTATCGGTGAAATCGGTGCAGCAGTCCTAAAAGATCGTCGCGATCTATCGGAAGATGGTGTTGTACTTGCTGTCGCAACCGTTGACTTCAAATCTCAGATGATTCTATCTGGACCAGATATTCTCAGCCGTGGTTTTGTCTACATGAGAGAGTCCGGCGACTTGATTCGCCAAAGTCAACGTATCCTTTTCAATGCTATTCGTATCGCTTTGAAAAACAAAGATGCCAGCGTCCAGTCTGTCAATGGCGCTATCGTAAACGCCATTCGACCATTCCTTTACGAAAATACTGAACGTGAACCAATCATCATTCCAATGATTCTCACACCAGATGAAGAATAAAGCAAGAAAACAGCCCCGTCTTCGGAGCTGTTTTTCTCTATGCTTTCTTTTGAGATTGAAACTCAATAAAAATCAAAATCAGACTAGAAGGCTAGGCGAAAGCATAACTCAAGTTAGGTAAGCCGACGCCGACGACGTATTATTTTGATTTTTGAAGAGTTTTAGAAATACTACGATTTTTACCTTCCAAATACACCATCAAAATAGAAATATCTGCTGGGTTTACTCCCGAAATACGGCTGGCTTGGCCGATGGTTTCTGGATTGATCAGTTTGAACTTCTGGCGGGCTTCGGTTGCGATAGAATCAATGTCATCCCAGTCAATATTGGCTGGAATGCGTTTTTCTTCCATACGTTTCATCTTGGCAACCTGATCCATGGCTTTTGAAATATAGCCTTCGTACTTGATTTCTGTTTCAATCAATTCGATAATCTTGTCATCCAAGTCCTCTGCAGCTGGTCCGATAAAGGCCACCACATCTTGGTAAGAAACTTCTGGACGGCGAAGGAATTCCTTGGCTGTCACTGCATCTGTCAACGGCTTGAATCCCATCTCCTCAACCTTAGCGTTCGTTTCCTTGACTGGCTTGAGTTTGATGCTGTCTAGTCGCTTCATCTCATTGTCAAACTGATTTTTCTTGATTTCAAAACGAGCCCAGCGTTCATCGTCAACAAGGCCAATCTCACGACCCATCTCGGTCAAACGCATATCAGCATTGTCATGACGGAGGATGAGACGGTATTCGGCACGACTGGTCAAGAGACGGTAGGGTTCAATAGTTCCCTTGGTCACCAAGTCATCAATCATAACCCCGATATAACCGTCACTGCGCTTCAAAATCAACTCAGGCTTGCCTTGGATTTTCAGAGCCGCATTGATACCAGCGATAATCCCTTGACCAGCTGCCTCTTCGTAACCAGATGTACCATTGGTCTGACCAGCTGTGAAAAGTCCTGAGATTTTCTTGGTTTCCAGAGTCGCACGCAACTGATGAGGCAAGACCATGTCGTACTCAATGGCATAACCAGTTCGCATCATTTCAGCATTTTCCAAACCTTTGATGGAATGAACCAGCTCACGCTGGACATCCTCAGGCAGACTGGTTGACAAGCCTTGAACATAGACTTCTTCTGTATTACGACCTTCTGGTTCAAGGAAGAGTTGGTGGCGTTCCTTATCCGCAAAACGCACAATCTTGTCTTCAATCGATGGACAGTAACGAGGTCCCACTCCCTTGACCACACCTGTAAACATAGGCGCACGGTGGAGGTTGTTTTGAATAATTTCATGACTGGTACCATTGGTGTAGGTCAACCAGCATGGAACTTGGTCTTTGACATAATCCTCATCGCGCGAAGTATAAGAGAAGTGATTGGGCATCTCATCTCCTGGTTGAATCTCTGTCACATCGTAGTTGATAGAAGAAGCCTTGACACGCGGAGGTGTACCTGTCTTGAACCGACCGATTTCGAGTCCCAGTTCCTTGAGATTGTCAGCTAGGTTGATCGAAGCTAGACTATGGTTTGGCCCTGATGAATACTTGAGGTCCCCAATGATAATTTCCCCACGGAGAGCTGTCCCTGTCGTCACGATAACGGCCTTTGCAGCATATTCCTGATGGGTCGCTGTACGAACACCGACAACCTTGCCATCTTCCACCAAAATCTCATCAATCATGGTCTGACGAAGGGTCAGGTTTTCTTGATTTTCAACCGTCTTGCGCATCTCCTTAGAGTAAAGCTCCTTATCAGCCTGCGCACGAAGGGCACGAACGGCAGGACCTTTTCCTGTGTTGAGCATCTTCATCTGGATGTAAGTCTTGTCAATGGTCTTAGCCATCTCACCACCGAGGGCATCAACTTCACGCACGACAATCCCCTTGGCAGAACCACCGATAGAAGGATTACAAGGCATGAACGCCAGCATTTCAATGTTGATAGTCGCAAGCAAGACCTTACAACCCATACGGCTAGCGGCCAAGGAAGCCTCAACCCCAGCGTGTCCCGCACCGATTACAATAATATCGTATTCTTCAGTAAAATTATAAGTCATATTTCTCTCCTATTCCTCAAGATGAATGTGTCGCAGTTGGCCGTCCCAATCGGGTAAGGCTGTTTTTAAAAAGGCTGGAACTAGCTGGTAAGCCTCAAGCTTATCCAAGTCAATCCATTCACAGGGTTGCGTCTTCTCATCTTCCTGCATGGTCAATGGAGCATCTTCAAGCAAATCCACTAAATAATGAAACTCGATATTGTGATAGGAAATACCGTCTTGTTCAAAACGATTTTCAGCCACGAAAGCTAGCTGTCTAGCCTCAGCTTTGACACCCAGTTCTTCTCTCACTTCACGGACTACCGCGTCCTCCGTTCTTTCGCCGACTTGGATAGCACCACCAATAGTGTAATACTTGTCCTTGTCTTTTGTGACTAGGAGCTTACGATTTTGGACAATCAAGGCTGTCGCCCGAACACCAAAAACCGTATTTTCTACTTTTGTCCGAAAGTCTTGTTGAGTCATTCTTGTCCTTTCCCTTAAACGACACAAAAACAGTCAAAACTCGTAAGAAGTGCAGGACAAAAAAGCCTGCAACATCCATGAGCTTTGACCATCATTTCTATTGCTTTTATTATTGTAGCAAATTGAGAAAATTTGTCAATCTAAATGTACTGACAAACTTGTCCATCGCGGTAAGCATTATCAATCAAACCACCACCGAGACACTCATCACCATCGTAAAAGACAACTGCCTGTCCTGGGGTAATCGCACGCTGTGGCTCCGCAAAGATGACTTCTGCCTTGTCTCCCTTGACATGGACGGTCACCTTAGAATCAGGCTGACGGTAGCGGAATTTAGCCGTACATTCGAGCGTAAACTCTTCTGGCGTCTCACGAGTAAAGTGGACTTGACTGGCCTCTAGGCTAGTTGACATGAGCGAATCATGGTAGAAACCTTGGCCGACATAGAGAATGTTCTTGCTTAAGTCTTTTCCAACAACGAACCAAGGGGCATTGTCACCGCCGTGCTGACCACCGATACCGAGTCCACCACGCTGACCAATCGTATAGTACATAAGACCTGCATGCTCACCCATATCGCGACCATCCACAGTCATCATGCGACCAGGCTGAGCTGGCAGATAGTTGCTGAGAAAGTTTTTAAAGTTCTTTTCTCCGATAAAGCAAATCCCTGTTGAATCTTTCTTCTTAGCAGTCGCAAGGCCTGCTTCTTCTGCTAGTCTGCGAACTTCAGGCTTTTCCAAATGTCCCAGTGGGAACATGGTTTTTTGGAGTTGTTCTTGCGAAAGTTGGCTGAGGAAATAGGTCTGGTCCTTGCCATTGTCCACGCCGCGAAGCATGTGAACAGTACCTTCCTCATCACGCGCCACTCGGGCATAGTGCCCAGTCGCTACATAGTCTGCTCCCAAGGTCATAGCATAGTTCAAAAATGCCTTAAACTTGATTTCCTTGTTGCACATGACATCTGGATTTGGCGTGCGTCCTGCGCGGTATTCCGCTAGGAAATACTCAAAAACGCGGTCCCAGTACTCTTTTTCAAAATTGACAGAGTAGTAGGGAATGCCGATCTGGTCTGCCACCGCAGCCACATCCTTGTAATCTTCGGTCGCCGTACAGACGCCGTTTTCATCTGTGTCGTCCCAGTTCTTCATGAAGATACCGATCACATCGTAGCCCTGCTCCTTGAGAAGAAGAGCCGTCACCGACGAATCAACACCACCACTCATCCCCACAACAACACGTGTTTTAGAGTTATCACTCATGGTAAATCTCCCATCTATTCGTTTATTCACGATTGAAGGTCGTGTGTGCTTCACGATTGAAGGTCGCTTGAGCAGTATTCATTATAACACGCTTGTCTGGAGAAGACAAGAAAGAGGCTAGGAATCTTGCAACCTCTCTGTAATTACATATATAATTGTTTAAAAAGAGGGTAATTTATACCGTAATCCCTCTACTGCTTATTATCTTATTTATAAAATAAACTAAAAATGATATACTGTAATGAGGAGGAATACTTACATGATCCCTTAAAGATACTACCATCCATGTACGTAGAACGATTGTGAAAAACTACAAAGATATTCTAAAATCAAAAAACACCATTTTTACTATTATCATTGTCGCAAGTCTTGGACTTTTAATAGGTTTAGTCATTCATCAAGAAAACATCTTAACAGAAAGAGGCAATATTGCTTTCTTCAAACGGCAAAAAAATGAACAAGATATCGAACAAGTAAAAAAAGCCATCAAAGATTTTAATATCGATTCTGAAACGATTATAGAGGATTGGAAAAAAATTCAAGAATTAAAACCAACTACTGACGAAGGCAAGCAAACATTAGCAGACTTTCTTGCTACTACTGCTGATAAAATCACCAATCATTATAGCGAAAAAGCTTTAAAAATGGATATAAAGGAATCCGATAGCCAGTTTGAAGATAAACAAACACTTGAAACAGCCATCACTTCCTTACAAAAAATACTAGAAATCATTAAAAGTGTCAATTCTACAAGCGAACAATCCACTATTGATGAAAAAATAAAACCAATTCAAGAACTGATTTCTAAATTCCAAAAGCAAGTTGAAGTCTTGACTAAAAAAGAAGAAAAGTCTAACCAGACTGAAACGACTAGTAGCGTTCAGGGAGTAGAAACCTACAATTCAGAAGATAGTAACTACACTCCAACCTACACTGAATTATATGGAAGCATCAATAATTCCCAAGCACCTGCAGCTGAGCATTATTCATCTGGTAGTGGTGGAAATAACGTTGTCAATACAGGAGATCAAGCAGAGGCTAATACCAATAGTAATAATGCTGAAGATAGCGGTACAAATAGTCATCAACCGACTAATTCAGATGCAGACAATCCATAAACTTGTCAGAGCCTTTATAAACCTACTATCACTAATATTTAAAAATTATCTTTCATCAAATAGAAATAATAGTACACAAAAAGAGCCATCAAAGGCTCTTTTTCTATTTCTTAATACCAGCCGTTATTAAGCCAGAAGTTTTTAGCGGCTGTCCATGAACCGTAACGTCCTGCAACGTAGGCATCTGCTACACGTTCTTGGTTTTCTGCTGAGTAGTCACCGTTCAAGTATGAATCTGTCAATTGGTAACGTCCGATGTAACGTCCGTTTGTAGCTGTGTAGCTACCGCCTGATTCTTTTTGAGCGATCCATTCTTTAGCTTCTGCTTCAGATCCGCTTACAGTTGAAGCAACTGTTTCTTCTGCTGCAGGTGCGCTTGCCACTGGAGCTGCTTCCTCTGCTACTTCTGTAGTTTCTGCTACTGGAGCTGAAACAGTTTCATCCTGAGCAGCTGGTGCTGCATAAGTAGCTGGCGCTGGTGTTGCAACAGGCGCCACAGGGCCATCGATAACCAACTCTTGACCAACATAAATCAAATGAATGTTATCAATGTGGTTGTTTTCTGCCAATTTCTCAACAGTTGTGTTGTGAGTCTCAGCGATTTCTGAAAGTGTATCACCTTCTTTAACAGTGTAAGTTGATGATTCTTGAGCAGATACAAATGATGGAGCAAATACTGCAAACAAGGCAGCTACTCCTGCAAGAGTTGTTTTAATCTTTTTAGTTGTTGATTTCATATTTGAAAATTCTCCTTCTTTCTATAGTTCTATCATACCCTTTAAATATTACCGTTTCTTGACACTTTTATGTAGAAATATTACAAAATTATTTTTTATTTCCCTAAACAAGCTATTCTTTGTCATAAAGGATACTATTTTTATGCTATTTAAGGTATTAGAAAGGTTTTCATCCGCAATTAAAGCCAAGAGCCTCATTCTTTGATATAATAGAGATAAGAATTTTTATAAGGGGAAACTGATGAAATCACTTCGTTTTCAATCTGTCTTTGATATCATCGGACCGGTTATGATTGGCCCATCTAGTAGCCATACCGCTGGTGCTGTTCGTATTGGGAAGATTGTCTCTTCCATTTTTGATGATACTCCAACAGAAGTCGAATTCCAACTTTTTAACTCATTTGCCAAGACCTATCGTGGTCACGGGACAGACCTAGCCCTTGTCGCAGGTATTTTGGGCATGGATACAGATGATCCTGAAATCCCAAACAGCCTGGAAATTGCCCACAAACGTGGTATTAAGATTGTCTGGACCATTCAGAAAAACAGCAATGCCCCTCACCCCAACACCACTAAAATTACTGTCAAAAATGCTCACAAGACCATCAGCGTGACTGGTATTTCAATCGGTGGAGGGAATATTCAGGTCACCGAACTCAATGGCTTTGCCGTCTCTCTCAATATGAATACACCGACTATCATCATCGTTCATCAAGATATTCCAGGTATGATTGCCCTCGTAACAGAGGCACTTTCCCGCTATGATATCAATATCGCCCAGATGAATGTCACTCGTGAAAAAGCTGGTGAAAAAGCTATTATGATTATCGAAGTTGACAGTCGCAACTGTGATGAGGCCATCGAAGATATTCGAAAAATTCCTCATCTCCACAATGTCAATTTCTTTAAATAGGAGGAAGCATGTTTTATTCTATCAAAGAATTGGTCGAGCAAGCAGATCTAGACTTTCAAGGGAATGTCGCAGAACTCATGATTACAACAGAGTTTGAATTGACCGGTCGCGAACGTGAAGAAGTCCTCCTTCTCATGGAACGAAATCTAGAAGTCATGAAAGCCTCTGTCCAACTCGGCCTCAATGAAAATAAATCTCGTAGTGGCCTGACAGGTGGAGATGCTGCCAAATTGGATCACTACATCAAAAGCGGAAAAACTCTATCAGATTACACGATTCTCTCTGCTGCCCGAAATGCCATTGCAGTCAATGAGCACAATGCCAAAATGGGCTTGGTCTGCGCTACTCCGACCGCTGGAAGTGCTGGCTGTCTCCCTTCCGTTCTCACTGCTGCTATTGAAAAATTAGACCTCAGCCACGAGCAGCAGCTGGATTTCCTCTTTGCTGCGGGCGCCTTTGGACTAGTCATCGCAAATAACGCCTCTATCTCAGGCGCTGAAGGTGGTTGCCAGGCCGAAGTTGGTTCGGCCTCTGCTATGAGTGCTGCCGCCTTGACTCTGGCTGCAGGTGGGACACCTTATCAGGCCAGTCAAGCCATTGCCTTTGTCATTAAAAATATGCTGGGCCTCATCTGTGACCCTGTTGCAGGTTTGGTCGAAGTTCCCTGCGTTAAACGCAATGCCATGGGAGCCAGCTTTGCTTTCATCGCAGCAGACATGGCCTTGGCAGGTATCGAATCTAAAATCCCTGTGGATGAGGTTATCGATGCCATGTACCAAGTTGGTTCAAGCATGCCAACTGCCTTTCGTGAAACAGCTGAAGGTGGACTCGCTGCCACCCCTACTGGTCGTCGCCTCCAAAAAGAAATTTTCGGAGAATAAGCTTATCAAATAGGAGAAATCATGACCTCTATCACAGCTATCTTTTTCGATCTGGATGGGACCCTCGTTGACAGTTCTATCGGGATTCACAATGCCTTTACCCATACTTTTAGGGAGCTGGGGGTGCCTAGTCCTGATGCCAAAACCATTCGTGGTTTTATGGGACCGCCCCTTGAAAGTAGTTTTGCGACCTGCCTGCCCAAAGAACAAATTTCTGAGGCTGTGCAGATATACCGTTCTTACTATAAGGAAAAAGGCATCTATGAAGCTCAACTCTTCCCTCAGATTGTAGACTTGCTTGAGAAGTTATCAAGCAGATATCCTCTTTATATCACCACTACAAAGAATACCCCTACCGCTCAAGATATGACTAAAAACTTGGGAATCTATCATTTCTTTGATGGAATTTATGGTTCCAGCCCTGAAACACCTCATAAGGCCGATGTCATTCGCCAAGCCTTACAGGCACATCAACTAGCACCAGAACAAGCCATCATCATCGGAGATACCAAGTTTGATATGCTAGGAGCTCAAGAAACAGGTATTCAGAAATTGGCCGTCACTTGGGGATTTGGAGAGCAAGCAGACTTGCTAAACTATCAACCCGATTATATGGCCCACAAACCCTTAGAAGTTTTGGAGTATTTTCAATAATACTCTTCGAAAATCAAATTCAAACCACGTCAACGTCGCCTTGCCGTATAGATGTGACTGACTTCGTCAGTCTTATCTACAACCTCAAAACAGTGTTTTGAGCAACCTGCGGCTAGTTTCCTAGTTTGCTCTTTGATTTTCATTGAGTATAACATAGACTTGGCAACCACTCCATTTCAGAAGAAACTGAAGAAGTTTCTACATAACAAAACGCATATTACCAAGGTTCTCCAAGACTTGATAATATGCGTTTTTCTTTTTTATTCAACGTGGGTGGTTTGATTGGCAAAGGCAATAATGGCTTGCTTCAATTCATCTCCACTGAGAGTTCGGAACTCTTCAATCTTTTGATCGATGGCTTCTAGAGGCATGACATTAACCTTACCAACGAAAATCTTATCCATAACCTGGTTATCAACGAGTTCGGTTGATACCAAGAGTTCTTCGTAGAGTTTTTCACCTGGGCGGATTCCAACTTCAACGATTGGAATTTCGCTTTCGGTGTGCCCACTTAGAAGAACCATTTTCTTGGCCAAGTCATAAATCTTGACTGGTTTGCCCATATCAAGGATAAAGACTTCTCCATCCTTGGCATAAGCACCAGCATGGATAACCAGACGGCTAGCTTCTGGAATAGTCATAAAGTAACGGGTCATGCGGAAGTCTGTCACCGTTACAGGCCCACCTTCAGCAATCTGACGTTCAAAGACTGGAATGACACTACCACGGCTCCCCAGAACATTCCCAAAACGAACTGCACAGTAGGTCGATTGGCTACGTTGGTTAAAGCCAGTGACAATCAACTCCGCCACGCGCTTGGTTGCTCCCATAACATTTGGTGGATTAACCGCCTTATCTGTCGAAATCATAACCATCTTAGGTACTTTGGCTTCATCAACAGCCTTAGCAACATTGTAGGTTCCGCGGATATTGTTTTTGAAGGCTTCTTTGGGATTGCGTTCCATCATAGGAACGTGCTTGTGGGCAGCCGCATGATAAACAATAGCTGGCTTGTACTGCTCAAAGACTTGCAACAAACGGTCATAGTCTTGAATGTCCGCAATCACAGGTACATAATCAATCCCTTGGAACTTACGAATCAATTCATGATAAACAAGGTAGATTGAGTTTTCCCCATGACCGAGCAAAACGATGCGTTCAGGGTTAAAGCGGCTAACTTGGCGACAGATTTCAGAACCGATTGAACCACCAGCACCTGTAACCAAGATTGTTTTTCCCGTAAGTTCTGTGCCCAGACGCGATTCGTCAAGACGAATTTCCTGACGACCCAAAAGGTCCGTAATATCAATTTTTTGGAACCCAGTACCTGCTTGGTGAAGTCCCTGAACAACTGTTTCAACCTTAGGCATCTTGTAACATTTGACACCCAGTTTATTACACATCTGCAGGATACGCTCATATTCTGACGGATCAAGTGACGGAATCGCAACGATCACACGCTCGATTTGATGGCGTTTGGCTAATTCAGGCAGATTGTCATAAGAGCCTAAAACAGGGATACCACCAAGCTTTTGACCCTTTTTCTTAGCATCCTTGTCCAAAATACCAACAAGTTCTAATTCACTAGTTGGATGTTGGTAGCTGTTCATAAAGAGAGCTCCACCATCGCCAGCTCCAATCAAGAAGGTCCGACGGTGTTCTCCATCCCCACTTCCTTGTTTGCGTTTAGAGTAGATTAACTGCCAAGTAATCCGTGGCAATAAAATCAAGAAGGTACTCAACAAGATAAAGAGAATGATGAAACGGATTGAAAAGAGGGGCAAGAAGGCATAGCATATACTATATGACAAGACACTGCTAACAGTCACACCAAAAAAGATTTTCATGAAATCCGTAATCTTGCTGTAACGACTAATACTAGCGTTCAATCCCCAAAATGCAATCATCAGTTGATAAAACAGGAAGGCCAAACTCGTATAGATAATGTAGTCAACAGGTGCTGGATTAATCAAGCCATAGAATAAGATATAAGATACAATGATGGAAACCACCATACTCAAAATATCAAATATTCCCCAGAAAACCTGTTTTTGTTGTTTATTTAAAATTTCCACCAGATCAATCACATAATCTGTGAGTTTTTTATTCATAGAAATTTACTCCTCCTTAAAAGAGCTGAATAGTTATATTGTTATTATAACACTTTTTCTCTAGTTTACGATTTGCTACAATCTTTTACTTGCTTTTTCTTAACAGTTTCATAAAAATAAACTGTCGGACAAATCCTGGACAAAGGGCAACCACCATCTGAATCGCAACACTCTTGGCATACTCCATGTAAGAAATTTGTCCTCGCTTCAGCATCCGCTGACGAGCTTGACGATAGAGTTTGAGATAACGCAGTCCCCCACGACGCTCAAACATCCCTGCTCCGACACGAACCTGACACAAGATTTGATCCAGATTTCCAGTCCTAGCTCCTGCAGCAATCATATTGAGCCAGAGGAGGTCATCCTCCATATAAAGGCCATCTTCATAATTGCCAGCCTTGAGAACCATATCCTTCTTGAACATGACAGTCATGTGGTTAAAGGCACTTCTCATCCTTTGATAAGCCACAATATCTGCATGTTGAGTCGGAACACGACGGTAGGAAACAATCTCATCAGGATTATCAATAAACTCTGCAATATGTCCACCTAATAGGTCGAGGTTGTCCTTCTCCATTAGTTGAACCTGTTTCTCAAAACGGTCTGGAACAGCTATATCATCCGTATCCATACGGGCAATAATATCATACTGACACTGCAAAACACCCTGTCGAAGAGCCAGACCCAAACCTTGATTCTGCTCAAGAGGATAGCGTCTCACTGGAATATCAGACTCAGCTTCAAGCTGGTCTAATGCCTGATAGAGCTCAGGAGTCAAAGGCCCATCCTCAACCAAAACCAATTCGCTCGGTTTCAAGGTCTGATTTTGAACACTCTCAATAGCATCCTTTAAAAATATCGGATTTTCCTTGATATAGACCGACATCAATACGCTGATTTTTTGCTTTTCAGACACAGTTTTTCTCCAATGTATAGATTTCCTTCCACTATTTTATCATAATTTTCAAGACTTTCCTATTTTTATCTTGAAAGCCCAAAACCTGACTTGACATTATAGGGAAAAAGCCTTAAAATAAGCTGTTATTAAAATCAGCTAGAAGAGGTATTATATGAAAAAGCAATCACTCTTTTTTGTTCCAGGAATTATCCTGATTGGTGTTTCCTTGCGGACTCCTTTTACTGTTTTACCCATTATTTTGGGAGATATTTCGCAAGGTCTAGGAGTAGAAGTTAGTTCGCTTGGTGTCCTAACCAGCCTTCCCCTCCTTATGTTTACCCTCTTCTCGCTATTTTCTACCCGACTGGCTCAGAAAATTGGCTTAGAACATCTCTTTACCTACAGCCTCTTCTTCTTGACTATCGGTTCTCTGATTAGACTAATCAATCTGCCCCTGCTCTATCTAGGAACCTTGATGGTTGGGGCAAGTATCGCAGTCATCAATGTTCTACTTCCTAGTCTTATCCAAGCTAATCAGCCAAAGAAGATTGGTTTTCTGACCACCTTATATGTAACTTCTATGGGGATTGCAACAGCTCTGGCTTCCTATCTAGCTGTGCCTATTACACAGGCCAGTTCTTGGAAAGGACTTATCATCCTCCTTACCCTGCTCTGTCTAGCAACTTTTTTGGTCTGGCTCCCTAATCACCGCTATAATCACAGATTAGCTCCACAAACCAAACAAAAAAGCAAAACAAAGGTCATGCGTAATAAACAGGTCTGGGCAGTGATTGTCTTTGCAGGTTTTCAATCCTTGCTCTTTTACACAGCTATGACCTGGCTACCTACAATGGCCATCCACGCAGGCCTATCCAGTCACGAAGCTGGCTTGCTGACCTCTATCTTCTCTCTGATTAGTATTCCTTTTTCAATGACCATCCCAAGCCTAACAACCAGCTTATCTACTCGCAATCGTCAGCTCATGCTCACTCTGGTTTCACTAGCTGGCGTGGTCGGCATTTCCATGCTCTTTTTCCCAGTCGGTAATTTCTTTTACTGGCTTGCCATCCATCTCCTCATCGGAACCGCAACCAGCGCCCTCTTCCCTTATCTCATGGTCAACTTTTCACTCAAGACAAGCGCTCCTGAAAAGACAGCCCAATTGTCCGGCCTATCTCAAACAGGAGGCTATATTCTAGCAGCCTTTGGGCCAACCCTCTTTGGTTACAGTTTTGACCTTTTCCACTCTTGGGTGCCAGCTGTAGCTGCCCTCTTGCTCGTCGATATCCTGATGACTGTGGCCCTCTTTAAAGTGGACAGAGCCGATAAAATCCTCTAAACTTCTAGTTTTGCCTAGAAGTTTTTTATATATAAAAATTTTACACATTTCTCTTGACAGGGCTTTCTTTTAGATGTACAATGTATATGTAGAAAAATTATATATAAAAATTTTATACTCAATGAAAATCAAAGAGCAAACTAGGAAACTAGCCGCAGGTTGCTCAAAGCACTGCTTTGAGGTTGTAGATAAGACTGACGAAGTCAGTTACATATATCTACGGCAAGGCGACGTTGACGTGGTTTGAAGAGATTTTCGAAGAGTATTATACATTAGAAAAGGAGGTTTCCCATGTACTTTCCAACATCCTCTGCCTTGATTGAATTTCTCATCTTGGCCGTACTGGAGCAGGGTGATTCTTATGGGTATGAGATTAGCCAAACCATTAAGCTGATCGCTAATATCAAAGAATCTACACTCTATCCTATCCTAAAAAAATTGGAAAGCAATAGCTTTCTGACAACCTATTCTAGAGAGTTCCAAGGTCGCATGCGCAAATACTACTCCTTGACAAATGGTGGTATAGAACAGCTCTTGACCCTAAAAGATGAATGGACACTCTATACAGACACCATCAATGGCATCATAGAAGGGAGTATCCGCCATGACAAGAACTGAATACCTGACTCAGCTAGAACTCTATCTCAAAAAACTGCCTGAAGCTGACCGCATCGAAGCCATGGACTATTTCAGAGAACTCTTTGACGATGCTGGAGTCGAAGGAGAGGAAGAACTCATCGCTAGTTTGGGAACTCCTAAGGAAGCAGCCCACGAGGTTCTAGCAAATCTTCTCGATAAAAAAATCAATGAAGCGCCTGCTCAAAAGAATAACCGACAAATTTTGCATATCGCCTTGTTAGCCCTCCTTGCAGCCCCTATCGGAATTCCTGTTGGAATTGCAATTATCTTAACCATTATTGCGCTTTTTATCGCATCTGCCTCCGTCATTCTAGCCTTCTTTACCATCTCTGTGACAGGTATCCTACTGGGCGGACTCTTTATCGTAGAGAGCTTTAGTATCCTCGCCCAAGCCAAATCAGCCTTTATCTTGATTTTCGGTTCTGGCTTACTGGCTATCGGTGCTTCTTCACTAGTCTTACTAGGTATTTCCTATGTAGCTCGCTTCTTCGGTCTACTCATTGTTCGTCTGGTGCAATTTGTTCTAAAAAAAGGAAAGAGAGGTGACCAGCATGCGTAAATTGACAAAAGGATTTCTTATCTTTGGTGTTGTGACTACCGTTATCGGATTTATCCTGCTCTTTGTAGGTATCCAATCTGACGGGATCAAGAGCCTACTTGCCATGTCCAAGGAGCCTGTCTATGATAGTCGGATGGAAGAGCTGACCTTTGGCAAGGAAGTCGAAAACCTAGAAATCACTCTTCACCAACACGCGCTCACCATCACAGACTCTTTCGATGATCAAATCCACATTTCTTACCATCCATCTCTTTCTGCTCACCATGATCTTGTCACAAATCACAACGATAAAACTCTGAATATCACTGATAAGAAACTGTCTGAAACTCCATTTCTCTCTTCTGGAATTGGTGGGATTCTCCATATCGCAAGTAGCTACTCTAGTCGTTTTGATGAAGTTATCCTCCAACTGCCAAAAGGAAGAACTCTAAAAGGAATCAACATTTCAGCCAATCGTAGACAAACTAGTATTACTAATGCTAGTCTTGAAAATGCGACCCTTAATACAAATGGTTATCTCCTCCGAATTGAAGGAAGTCGAATCAAAAACAGCAAACTCACAACCCCCAATATCGTCAATATTTTTGATACAGACCTTACAGATAGTCAGCTAGAGTCAACAGAGAAGCACTTCCACGCTGAAAATATCCAAGTCCATGGTAAGGTTGAACTGACTGCCAAAAAGTATCTCAGAATCATCCTAGACCAGAAAGAGAACCAACGAATTAACTGGGACATCTCAAGCAACTATGGTTCTATCCACCAATTCACAAGAGAAGAGCCTGAATCAAGAGGTACGGAATTAAGCAACCCTTACAAAACTGAAAAAACCGATGTCAAGGATCAACTCATTGCTAGAGCTGATAATAATATTGAGCTAGTATCCATACCAAACAGACGTTGACAAAAGCGCTTACATCTGCTACTATGGAAGCATATTTATCTAACTAAAAAGGAGGTTCTACCATGAAACAAGAATGGTTTGAAAGTAATGATTTTGTAAAAACAACAAGCAAAAACAAGCCTGATGAACAGCCCCAAGATCTTGCAGACAAGGCTGAAGAAGCTATAGCCGATCTTAATACGCCAATTGAAAAAAATACTCAAGTAGAGGAGGAAGTCTCTCAAGCTGACGCCGAACTGAAAAGCCAGCAAGAAGAGAAATTTGAAACTCCTGAAGACAGTGAAGCGAGAACAGAAATAGAAGAAAAGAAGGCATCCAATTCTACTGAAGAAGAGCCAGACCTTTCTAAAGAAACAGAAAAAGTCACTATAGCTGAAGAAAGCCAAGAAGCACTTCCGCAACAAAAAACAACCACCAAAGAACCCCTTCTTATCAGCAAATCCTTAGAAAGTCCTTATATCCCCGACCAAGCTCCAAAATCTGCGGATAGATGGAAAGAGCAAGTGCTTGATTTTTGGTCTTGGCTAGTGGCAGCTCTCAAATCTCCAACAAGCAAGCTTGAAACAAGTAGCAAACATAGTTACACGGCCTTTATCTTGCTCATTCTATTTTCTGCATCTTCCTTTTTCTTTAGTGTCTACCACATCAAACAAGCCTACTATGGACATATAGCAACTATGCATAATCACTTCCCTGAGCAATTTGCTTCATTAAATCTCTTTTCGATCATCTCTATCCTAGTAGCGACAACACTCTTCTTCTTTTCATTCCTCTTGGGTAGTTTCGTGGTGAGACGATTTATCCACCAAGAAAAGGACTGGACGCTAGAAAAGGGTCTTCAACAATATAGCCAACTCTTGGCCATTCCAATTTTTCTCACTGCCATTGCTAGTTTCTTTGCCTTCTTTGACAGCCTGCGATTTACAGCCCTCTTGTGTGTGATTAGCATTGGAATCATTCTGCTTGCTAGTCTCCATATCATTACAAGACCAAGTCAAACAAGTGAAACCGACTCCTTCTATCAGTTATTCTTATCTGTCCTTGTGAACGGAGTCATTATCCTCCTCTTCTTTGTAGCTGAAGTGGCACTGATTGGGGATTACCTTCGTATCTTGGCCTTTCTTTAAAATTAAATCCTGTCATCCATGGCAGGATTTTTTCTATGTTAAAAAGCAAGTCGACTGACCTGCTTTACTCTTCTTGTGCTAATGTTTTAAAATCTTTTTCTAGGATGGGTTGTATTCCTAGAGTTCCGTAGTATGATAACGTTGCTATGAAGTTCGTTATTCCAAATATTATACAAACTAGGAGTCTCAATTTGATAAGAATCCGCATCAATACCACAGTTTTTTAGTATATCTTCTATATCAAACAAAGACAGTCCTTGGTGGTTATCGTTATCAAATTGTAGACTATCTAAATGTTCTAATTTTGGGAAATAGTAAGAAATGATTGTCTTTACACAAGCCATTCCACAATCCAGCAAAGTTGCTTGTTTATAGTGACTAACCATTATTTTCTCCTTTTTCAACACTTATCTTACTATAGCCATCAACTTCAATGATGCTATTCGAAGTTTGATTTGTGGTAGGAACCCTTAAAATTTCTCCTGTATTGTTTGTATGCAAAGTATAGATTCCATCAAAGTCTTCAGGAACTGTAATAGATACATCTCCAACAAGTGTATCTACAAAAATTTTTTCGAAAGTCGCATTTTTCCCTAAAGAAATGGTTACATATAACTTGTCTTTCCCTTGTGAACTCAAAGCCAAATTAAAGCCATGTTGTGAAAATGGAATATATAGACTATCTGAACTCATTTTAACGTTTTTAGTTATGTTATTCACTGATTCTTCGGAAACTTTTCCTTCTATTTGAACACTTGTTTCATCTGATTCACTCTTGACAACTTTAACATCAATTGCTTGCTTTGATCCATAAAACTCTAACGTTTTAATACTTTTAGAAGAGAGAGTCCATGATTGTTTCACACTGATTGTCGTCTCTCCCCGCTTTAGGGTTAATAAAATTCCAGCTACTACAAACAGTAACAACAGCCCAATTGCTATTCCTATTTTTTTCATCGCTAGTCCTCCTATTTAAATTCTTTTTTACTGAATACAACAAACGTAAGCATGATTACTGCTAGACTTGCCACTATAGGATAGCATACGTTTGTAAGGGTAAATTGACTAAAACTTGGTGATACTTTCAAATTTAAAGTCATTAGTAAATAGTCTCTCACACTCTCACCAGAGTTTGGAAGAACATAAACCAGTAGGTTATCAAATAGTAAAATGTAAAGTGTATAAATCATACATGATTCATAAACCTTATCAAATATTTGAAAAATCAATAAGGAGATACTGATAATAACCAAATAGTATGGTAGTTGGTGTAAAAATGTCGAAACAATCAACACCAAGTCTCCCTCCAAATAAACAAGAGCTGTTAAACTATAAAAAATAGTTACATATAGGAAAGACAAACAAAAGGTTCCCAAAGTTTTATATAAAAATAACTTCCATCGTTGTTTTTCTTTTGTGAGCAGAATATTGATCGTGCGGAAACTATAATCTTCCCCCCAGAAAAATAAATTAGCAGAGATGAAAAGCAAAGGAATAAAACCACTCACATTTGAAATCAATACTCGAAATGCTGGTTCATCTTCATTCGATGACTTAAAAAATAAGGAGAATAACAAAATCAATAATCCTATCAACAAACTAGGAAGCACTCCTCTTTTTTCCCAGTAAAATTTATACATATCTGCTTTAAGAGAATTCATGACTCCCCTCCTTTCTTAAATCATCAGATAATATTGCGCAAATAGTAGTCCTCAAAGCGTTCCTTCTTAATATAAATATCCTGTATCACTAGATTTAAAGCAACACTATATTCCAAGATAGCCATTAATTTATCCTTTTCTGGCACAACCAGATAGTCATCCTGCTCAAAATGAACAATGTCCTCTTCTTCTAAAAACATTTTTAGAATCTGATTATCACTCGTCTTAAGGAAGAGCTTTTCCGACAAATCATTTGCTAGCTCTTTTGAACTCATCACATTTAGAATTTTTCCTTTTTTCATGATGATATACTTATCTGTTATAAACTCCAACTCTGATAAGATATGGCTGGAGATTAAAAAAGTAACTCCCAACTGATCCCTTAAATTCAAAATCATTTTTCTTAAATCTGAAATCCCTTGAGGATCTAAACCATTCACGGGTTCATCTAAGATAATAAGCTCTGGATTATCCAAAAGCGCAATCGCAATCGATAACCTCTGCTTCATTCCAAGGGAATAGTTTTTTACTTTTCTATCCCATGATGGTTTGGGCAGACGAACCAATTCCAACATTTTTGTGATATCTGTCTTTAAACCAAATCTTGTTTTATAATATTGCAGGTGTTGACGTCCAGTCAAGTTTGGATAAAGGGCAGGTGATTCAATAATACTGCCAATCTTATGCTGAGAAACACTCTTGATTTCTCCCTTATCAGCTTGAATTAGGCCTAAGAGAATTCTCATTAATGTTGTCTTTCCAGCACCATTTTCACCGATAAGACCACATATTTCCCCTTGCTCAATATCAAAGGAAATATTATGGAGAACCTGTTCTTTTCCATATGTTTTATCGATATTTTTAAGACTTAAAATCACACGATTCATAGTTTCTCTCCGTTCATTGTATCTTTTGAGCATCATGGATTGTCCTCCACCTCTGAAATCCCAAAATTCCTAACATCTGTAACTTCTTCAGGCAGAATTAAAACTCGCTCTTCGCCTGCATCTAAAATAGCTAGGCGAAGGACTTCGTTATTTATCGCTATCTCTACCAACTTTTGCTCAGTCATGTTATTTCGAAACACCAAACTGTGGCGAGTCTGTGTAAAAGTCTCTAGCGAGATACTAAGATTCTCCATCTCTTCCTCCTACTCTAAATAACTCAATTAACCCTTCATTACATCTCTAGTTTAACGCTTTCAAAAAGAAAAAAACATGACAAAAATGTCATGTTAGCTCTTCATTTCCTCAAAAGTTTTTAAATCTCTTTCTTTCTCTCCAGAGATGCGCGCTTCTAATACTTGGTCTCCAAATGCTTGAGCGCAGATAATGGCTCTATCGTATAAGCGGATGGCTTTTTCTTTATCCCGTTTATGAAATAAGGTACACATAGCTTCTAGCATATCTACGATTGGTTTCTTTTGAAAGTCCTGGGATAAAATCATCAATCTATTCATTGCCTTAACATAAGGCTCAAAAGTAGAGTAGGACTTTTCCATCCATTGAATGGTAAGTGACGAGATAATAACTTGTTTTAGCATATAGTTTGTATCCAAACTAGAAGTATTCGTTACCCTAAGAACTTTATGGGAAAGATTCCAAAACACCTCTCTATCATATACATTTGGCCTAGCTACACATGTTGTGAAGTACAATTTTATGAGAAGCAAATCATTGACCGAATAGTTTTTCTTTATCTTTACTTGTTCAAAATATTCATCAAGTAAAGCATCGCCAAAACCTGCATCTTCACTTACAAAGACATCAAAACTAGCTTGTAAAGCACCAACTGCAATCTGCTCATCCTCAGGCAGACTGTCATAATAGTGTTCGTAAACTCTGTCAAACAACTCTTCCTTAAGCTTGATTCTGTCATCATCTCCATAAGTTTGAAATTTAATGAGTTTATCTTTTAATATCAAGTACTCTGAGGGTAAAATCATATGATCCATATCTACTATATGTGAAATTGGACAGCCTAGATTGTGAGCTATATACTCTACCTTGGATAAACTCGGTGAAGACTGACCTGATTCAATCCGTGCTAATTGGCGTACTGTTATCTCGCTTTCATCATCACAAAGAGTTTCTCGAGTGAGATGTTTCATCTCTCGCAACATTCGGATTCTTTTGCCTACTTCTTTCTTAATATCCATATCCTCGATCTCCTGATAATTAGTTACCCAACAATATTATATTTTTTTATATTGTACTAATTTTTAACAAACTAAGCAATTTTTGAAATTTCATATTGCACAACTTAACTACGCTAAACTATCTTTCGAACTCTAAATAGAAGTTGACCTGCTTTACTCTTCTTGTGCTAATATTTTAAAATCTTGTCCTAGGATGGGTTGTACTTCTAATTGATTGGCATCTAGTTGGTGGTAAGATGCTGATGGTAGTGACTCTAGGAATTTTGCATAGTCCAAGCGGGCGATGGCTTCATAGTTTTCTGGTTTAGAGCCATCTCCTGTGATTTGAACCAAGTCAATCTCCCACTTGACTTCCTTACCCACCAATTGCTCCATATAGGCTGCAGGAACAAATGGTTCTATCGACAAAACGGTCTTGACACCTTGAGCTAGATGGTAAACACCGTGCACTTGGCCTTCTCCATCCTGATAGAAGGAAACTCTTGCAAAGTAGGCATCTGTCTCTTGAACCGCACGCACACGCGCTTCAAACTGTGCCAAGCCATCTTCCTCTAAAAATCTTTTCAAGTCCTCATGACTAAAGAAAACAGGATTAAAAATTCCTTGGCAAATCGTAAAACGGGCTGCAGTGTCTGCCAGATAGGCTTGAATACTTGCTTGGAAATAAGATTCAAAGTCAAAACCATCTAGTCCTTCAATCTCAGTTCCTGTATAAGCAAGCAGAGCATCTAAAAATGACTTGATAATCTGCCAGTCTGTCTGCGTTAGCAGATCAGGAAGATCGACACGGTAAGCCTTTTGAGCATCAGCATAACTGACCTTAAAAAGAAATTGTGATTGACCCACTATCGCACACTCGATATACTCAAGGCGGTTAAGAGGCTGATGGAGATAGACCGCATCATAACTATGCGACTCCAAGCCATCTACCAAGGCCAAGATAGACTTGGCAGTCAAAATCTCCTGTTCTCCTAAAATACTCTGTTTATTTGGAATAAAAAATGTTTTCGTCATAACTGAACTCCTTTGAAATCGTTTACATATAGTATACCTTATTTTCCTGAAAGATACAGAAACAAACTTTAGATTTTTGAGTAAAAAGCATAGAAAAACAGCCCCTAAGGACTGTTTGATCTTATACAGTAGCTGCTTGATCCAAGCTTTCACCGATAGCGGCTAGGCGCTCTACAACTTCAGCTTGTGTCAATTCATTTTCTGAAACATAGCGGTTACGTGGGTGAACACGGCACTCGTGTGAGCATCCACGAAGGTACTTGTCTTCATTTTCTTCTGATGTCAAGATACGACGGTTACAGAATGGATTTCCACAGTTGACATAACGTTCACATGGTGTTCCATCAAACCAGTCTTTCCCTACGATGGTTGGGTTGACATGGTTGACATCGACGGCGATACGCTCGTCAAAGACGTACATTTTTCCATCCCAAAGCTCACCTTGAACTTCTGGATCTTTACCGTAAGTTGCGATTCCTCCGTGCAATTGGCCGACATCTTTGTAGCCTTCACGGACCATCCAGCCTGAGAATTTCTCACAGCGAACTCCACCTGTACAGTAAACCACAACACGCTTGTCCATGAATTTTTCTTTGTTATCACGGACCCACTGTGGCAACTCACGGAAGTTGCGGATATCTGGGCGGATAGCCCCACGAAAATGTCCTAGGTCGTACTCATAGTCGTTACGTGTGTCAAGGACAACGGTATCTTCGTCAAGAAGGGCTTCTTTGAACTCTTTTGGAGACAAGTAGGCACCTGTTGTTTCAAGTGGGTTGATGTCATTGTCAAAGTCGTTGTCTTCTAAACCAAGGTGGACAATTTCTTTCTTGTAGCGAACAAACATCTTCTTGAAGGCTTGTTCATTTTCTTCGTCAATCTTGAACCAGAGGTCTTCCATTCCTGGAAGGCTGTGAACGTAGTCCATATATTTTTGAGTTGTTTCATAGTCACCTGAAACTGTTCCATTAATTCCTTCGTCAGCGACTAGGATACGGCCTTTAAGGCCGATTGATTTACAGAAAGCCAAGTGGTCTGCAGCAAATTGTTCTGCATTTTCAATTGGAGTATAGAGGTAGTAAAGTAAGACACGAATATCTTTTGCCATAAGATTTGTTCTCTTTTCTATTCTTAAATTTTCAGAATTTTTCATCTAACTATACTAGTATACCTGCTTGAGAAAACGAATGCAATTTATTTGACTGGAAATTGTAGAAAGTGTCTTATCCCTACATTTCATTAGTAACCATAGCGAATCGCCGATAATTCCCTCAATTTTTTGATCTGCTCGGATTGATTTTCTGACAAAATCAACTTATTATCAATCAACACACGTGAGATGTCAACGTTCATTTGACTCAATATAAACGGAGTCGAAGTTCCATCGTCCTTTAATCGTCTTTTATAAATCACTACCTGATTTTTCAGGAGAGTCAGTTGAGGCGCATCCTTTATATCTTCCAGTAGATAATCAATGATAGCCAGAGCTTCACAACGCCGTTCGCTTCCTCCTGCAAACCATTTTAATAGTGTCATTCTTATTTTCCTCCTGAAATACTTGATAAATTATAATTCTTACTCTCGTGCCAGTATTTTACCACACCCTATGTAAAAAAGTCAGCAGAAATGGTAGGGTCGCTACAATATTATTGATCACATGCACCTCATAGGAAGGATAAATGATGCTTGAGATTTCCTGAATGGTTATACTATTCGAAAATCTCTTCAAACCACGTCAGCTTCGCCTTGTATTATATATGTGACTGACTCCGTCAGTCTTATCTACAACCTCAAAACCGTGTTTTGAGCAGCTTACATCTAGTTTCCTAGTTTGCTTTTTGATTTTCATTGAGTATTGAAGTAAGGGAAATAAGGAAACAGAAATATCTATGTTTTTGTTTCAAAAAATCACTGCCTTCCCCAGATAAACCTGAGGAAAACAGTGATTCAATTTTTAGGAATTAGGAATGAATACACGAAATCAATTGTTCTTATGATTTTTTGTTTTTCAAGAATTCATCGTATTGTTTTTGCATTTCGTTCAATACTTTTTCGTAGGCACCTTCAGATTTCAATTTTTCCATCAATTCTGGAATAGCTTTGTCTGGATCTACAGTACCAGTATTGATAGCTGTATCAAATTGTTGCATTGTGTTAGAGATTGCTGAGATTTCAGATTTCACATTGTCAGTGTTAAAGATGAATCCAAGCGCTGGAGATTCTTTAGCTTCTGCCAATTGTTTCTTAGAATCTGCGATTTGTTGGTCTGTAACGTTTTCGTTGATGTAAAGGATCCAGTTGTTACCAGTATTCCATCCACCCATGTGAGTGTTTCCTTTGTAGCCATCAAGGACACGAACACGGTTTTCTTTACCTTCAATTTTTTCCCAGTTCTTGCCTTCTGGACCGTAAACAAGACCGTTCAAAAGTTCTGCGTTAGTGTTCAAGAGGTTCAACACTTCCATTGATTTTTCTTTGTTCTTAGAGTTGTTAGAGATTACAAAGTTAGCAACTTGTGTTGTTTGGTTTTTCTTGATGAAGTTAGTGATTGGTTTGATTTGGATATCTTTGTTAGCAACACGTGAAAGCAAGCTGTTACCGTAGTCAGCTGGTCCTACTGTTTCTTCACGAACGAACCATGTATCTTGTTGAAGGTCAAATGAAGTATCGCTTGTTGCTACGTCTTTTGGAATGTATCCAGCTTCATAGAATTTGTGTAGTGTCTTCAAGTGTTCTTTGAAACGAGGTACTTCGTAACGGTTTACGATCTTAGTAGTGTCTCCTTCAAGGTCGATAACGAATGGAAGTCCATTTGGAACTGGGTAGTCAAAGTTATCAGATGGGATGAAGTTCTTAGTAACCGCAAATGGCACTACATCTGGAGCTTTTTCTTTGATTTGTTTCAAGACTGGTTCAAGTGTTTCGTATGAAGTGACACCTGAAATATCGATACCGTATTTAGCAAGAAGAGTTCCGTTGAAGGCGAAGTTTTGAGATGATGCAACGTTGGCTGCAACTGGAACTGCGTAAATTTTACCGTTAATGCTGTTACCTTTGATGTAAGCTGGGTCAAGTGCTTTATAAAGTTCTGCCCCTTCTTTCTTGTACAAGTCAGTCAAGTCAGCATAGGCACCTTTTTGAGCATTTACAACATAGTTAGATGCAAAGGCGATATCATAGTTTTCACCAGATGATGTGATAACTGACATTTTCTTATCATAGTCACCCCATCCAAGATATTGGATATCCAATTTAGCACCAACTTTTTCTCCGATGATTTTGTTAGCATTTTCTAGCAATTCATCCAAGTTATCTGGTTTGTCACCAATTTGGTACATTTTGATAACAGTTTTTTCACCTGAAGCTGAGTCAGCAGCTTTCTTGTTACCTGAAAGGTTTCCACAAGCAGCGAGACCAGCAGCCAAAGCGACTACACTAGCAGATGCAAAAGCATATTTTTTCCAGTTTTTCATGACAAAAACTCCTTTTTTTATTTTTAAACTTATAAACAATGTAATGATCTTAACTTCACGCAAGGGAAGTTTGGAAACGAGAAATGTTTTTCTCAATAAGCACTATTCTTTCACACCACCGATAGTCAAACCTTTTACAAAGTAGCGTTGGAAGAATGGATACAAAATCGCGATTGGAAGGGTTGCAACAACAACCATGGCCATACGTCCTGTTTCTTTTGGTAGAGCAACTCCCAGTTGACCAGATAGGCCGACTGCTTTTGCGATGTAGTCCATATTTTGCTGGATTTGCATGAGCAAATATTGCAATGGGTACAAGTTGTCACTCTTAATGTAAAGAAGGGCGTTGAACCAGTCGTTCCAGAAACCAAGAGCTGTCAAGAGCGTGATGGTTGCGATACCTGGTAGTGACAATGGCAAACAGATTTGGAAGAAAATCCGGGCTTCACTAGCACCATCGATACGAGCGGATTCTAGAATGGCTTCTGGAATGGTCTTCTTGAAGAAGGAACGCATCAAGATGATGTTAAATGGTGAGAGAAGCATTGGAACAATCAAGGCCCAAACTGTATCACCAAGTTGAAGTAAACGAGTTACCACGATATAGCCTGGTACCAAACCAGCATTGAACAACATACTAAGAAGGGCAAAGATCGTAAAGAATCTGCGATACTTAAAGGTTGTCCGTGAGATGGCGTAGGCATAGGTTGTTGTGATAAACACGTTTGTGATCGTCCCCACCACTGTTACAAAGACTGAGATGAAGAGAGCTTGGAGGATTTTATCCTTAAACTGTGCCAAAAATTCAAAACCGTCTAATCCAAATTGGGATGGGAAGAAGCTATATCCATTTTGGAGGATACTCTTTTCATCTGTCACCGAAATAATGATAACGAATACGAAGGGTAGGATACAAGAGAGGGCAATCAAACCAGAAATGGTACTGAAGAAGATATCTGCTTTCTTACTGAAGGAGTGAATGCCGACATTATCAATTTTTTCTTTTTTAATTTTCTTTTCTGCCATATTCTCCTCCTTTCTAGAACAAGGCTGAGTTTGGATCAACTCGTCTTGCAAGTAAGTTTGATAGGATAACCAAAATCAAGCCGACAACTGATTGGTAAAGACCTGCCGCTGAAGCCATCCCTATATCTGCTGTCTGAGTCAAGCCATTATATACATATACGTCCAAGACATTGGTTACGTTATAAAGCTGACCAGCATTGTGGGGGATTTGGTAGAAGAGACCGAAGTCTGCACGGAAGATATTTCCGACTGCAAGGATGGTCAATACAGTCACCAATGGTGTCAACTGCGGAATAGTTACATTGCGAATCCGTTGCCATTTGCTGGCTCCGTCCACTGTCGCTGCTTCGTAGTAGGTTGGATCAATTCCCATGATTGTCGCATAGTACATGACACTGCTATATCCAAAACCTTTCCAAATACCTAGGAAAAGTAAGAGATATGGCCAGATACCTAAGTCAGCGTAGAAATTGATTTCCTTCATTCCGATAGACTCTAGGAAATGGTTGAACACCCCTTTATCAATGTTTAGGAAGGCATCTGTAAAGAAACTGATGATAACCCAAGACAAGAAGTAAGGGAACAACATGGAAGTTTGGAAGATTTTAACCATTCTCTTAGAACGGAGTTCACTGAGGATAATCGCAATCCCTACTGATACAATCAAGCCAACAAAGATAAAGCCAAGATTGTAGAGGACGGTATTTCGTGTGATAATAAAGGCGTCTTTTGAACTAAACAAGAATCTGAAGTTATCGAGTCCGACCCATTTACTATTCACGATACTATCTATAAATCCATTACTGGTCATATGGTAGTCTTTAAAGGCAACCACGTTCCCAAATACTGGAATGTAGAAGAATAGAATCAACCAGAGTGCCCCTGGCAAAACCATCAAGAGAAAGATCCAGTTGTCTCTCAAGGTTTTTGAAAACTTATTCATAATTTCCTCCCTTTTTATTTTGATATCCATCTAAAAATTCCTTTTTAGACTTTTGATAACGATTACATTATTAGTATACTCCTATTTGAAGGTTAGGTTAAACTACTAATTATAGAAAAAACTCCACAAATTATTTTATGTGGAGTACTTTTGAAGAAAGGGATGTTTCACGAGAAACACTTTGCATAAGGCAAGGTGTTCTTGTTTTAGGTCGTATAAATCGTCGAAGCTGTCGCAATAGTATGCCATTGGTTGGCTGTCGTAGCTGCAAAGTCCTTGTCAGCGTAAAAGTCAGTAAATGGCAGAATCTCTACTTCTAGTTCGTCGATACGCGAGATAGAACCAGCTAGATAGTCTTCAATACGACTTTCTGCTCGCTTAATCCGTTGCAAGAGTCCACCCATACGGATATCGACCGTATCCAAACCGAAGACCTTGTTTTCTTTTAGCCATTGGTAGCTAAAGAGCTTGTGGAAGTTTTCAATCTCACTTCTTAGTTTTGGCAATTCTTCTCTGGCAATTTGTTTCAAGCTGTCTTTATCATCTGCTTGATAGGCTTGGCGAATGCGTCGTCCCACATCAACCTTGCTGCTTAAAATAGCATTCAACTGAGCCTGAGCTTCGAAAAGATAAGCATAGGCGCCAGCTTTTTCTTTAATGTCAGAAAGAGTCTCAGCTGCTTGGGCAAAGTGAGGCTTGTCCTGTTCAGGTGTCATGTGCTTGTCAAGAATTGGACAAAGCACATCCTGATAAAAGGTATAGCGGTTGGGGTTAATCCCACTAAGATTGCCTGGTAGATCTGGCAAAAGATTGGCGAGGTCAAGTTGCATAAAGTCCTCAACCGATAGACCTGTATTGGTCTTGAAATGAGCAGACAAGCGCTCTAAATCGTTGCGGTAGCTGAGTTCTGCCCAGATTTGCAAGCTCGGTAAGATAGAGAATTGGGCTGTTTCACCACCATTATCTCCCCAACCAGTCACAATGACTTCTTTAATCTGATTGGCACGGCAGGCTTTATTTGCTTCAACAGCGATGAGACGACTGAAATGGTTGTTGGGTGTGAAACCAATCCACTTCCAAGCACCACCTGCAAAGGCGATATCCTGACTAATCTTGTGGTGGTTACGAAAGTTGCGATTGTATTTTTCCTCGCTATCCTGGTAATAATCCCAGTAAACCAAGGTCACATGGTCTTTGAGACGGTCTAAATAAACACGAGTTTCCTCTGGAATTTCCACATCACGGTCGTACTGGCCATCTGCTGACATGAGCTTGAAAAACATATCACTCCACATCTGACAGTGGAAACCATACTTATCTGCGATATCTAGCACACGCTCCAAATGTTGGCACATAAGGAGACTACGATCGACAACGCCATTTAGAATGAGGTAGCGTCCCAAACCAACCAAGTGGGCTTCGTCCATGCCGATATTGACCTTGCGAGTTTGCAGTTTAGACAGAGTCGCAAACATGCCATTAATCAGATCATAGACTTTTTCTTCGCCGATAAGGAGGATGTCCTCTACATCACGAAGTTGCTGGACTTCTTTGACACCCCATTTGACAAAGGCTGACAAGTGGGCCAAGGTCTGAATACAAGGAACAAAAGTCATATCAAACTGCTGGGCATAGGCTTCAATTTCCTGTAACTCTTCAGCTGAATAAGCTCCACGAAAATAGCCAAAATAAGGTTGCCCCTCGATTTGATAAGTATCTTCCATGTAGAGTTCAAAGGTTGAGTAGCCCATGAGAGCCAAGACCTCAATCATCTGCTTAGCAGATGCAACATTTAGAACCGCATTTCGTGAACAATCTGCCATGTAGGCTAACTCTTCATAAGCCGCCTGCTCCTCAATCTCCACCTTATCGCCTTCTGCTAAAGCTGTTGCTAGCACTGACAAGGCGCGGTAGAGTTGGTGAGGTTTGTCATAAGTCAATTGATACTTTCCGCCCTCACCCTTGATAGAGATAGATGCTTGGTCAGACTGAGCAACTGCTACCTCTACATCTGGTAGGGAAATGTGATTTTGAAGCAACTCTAAAGCTTGCTGTTGTTTACTGCTAATTCCGGTAAAAATTACCATTGGTTTTCCTCCTGTAACCAGTTGACAAGGGCACCGTAGAGATTGGCATCTGCGTGATAGGTGCAGGCTTGGATGACTGGTGCAATTGTATACTCTTCATATCTTTCGACAAAAGCATCTACTGCTTTTTGCACACCTTTTATAAAATCTGGGTTCTGACTGATAGAACCACCTAGGCTAATGACATCTGGATCGATCAGATACTGAATATTGAGTAGTCCTTGAGCAAGATTACGATTCATGCGTTCAATAGCTTCTTGGCAAAGGGCATTGCCTGCTGTCGCCTCTTGGTAAACCTTACGGCCATCCCAATCACTCTGACCAGATTTTTCAATAACGTATCGCACCATATTTCCAGTTGACGCTAGTTGCGACCAGTTGTTGAGCTTTTCTGCAGGGGCAAGGGTTGTCATGTAACCAAACTCTCCACCCAAACCATGACGGCCTCGGTGAAGTTTCCCATTGATAATCATAGCCCCACCGATTCCTGTACCAATCACGACACAGGCTGCATTTTCAATCTCAGGATGAGCTAGCAGTTCACTGAGTCCAACACAGTTGGCATCATTTTCTAGATGGACAGGTAGCTGGTGATGAGCAAGGACCTCATACCATGAAAAACCATGGATATAAGGAATAGCACTAATTCCCTCGATCACTCCTGTTTCTTGATTGACCGCTCCTGGAACACTCATAGCAATCCCACGATAGTCCTGTTCTGACAAGCGTTGGTCCAACCAAGCCAATAAATCTTCTAGAGTTTCTGGAGTTGGGGTACTGGTCTTATATAAAATCTTTCCATCAGGAGTTAGACTAGCAAACTTAATGCCAGTTCCTCCGATATCAATCGTTGCAATGGTCATTGCTTTCACCTGCAAAAAGGAGCGAATCAGCAGTTGGTTCTTACTTTCTCGCTCCCCCTTTCTGTTTATGTTTACTTTTTGAAATTAAATTTCTTCTTTTTGAATCAATTCTGTACGAATTTCCTGTGGTGCCAATAGTCCTGAATGGACTGGGTATGGGCGTTCCAGCAAGTCAAGAATAGTTTGTTGTTTTTCAGACACGCGAACATTTTCTTGACTCATATTGTAGTAACGAAGGACGTATCCTTCTTCATTCTCAGCCACCTTAAAGGCTGTCGGGCAGACTTGTGGCAAGCTAAGCGCTGGATGGTTGAAGAGACTACCTGTTGCTGCAACGCTACCTTCTTGTTTTGCAACTTGAAGAGCTGTAAATGGCACCTGGAAGGCTTTTGCACGACGGAAGGCCGAGAAGCGTTCCCCTACTTGGTGACATTCTACTGCAAATTCAACTTCGATATCACGCAAGCACTGAGCTTCCGGTGTTGGGAAATAGCCCCAGTCACCGAGTTCACCTGAAGCACGAAGAAGGGTTACAGCCATAGTATCGTCTCCAAGAATTTCATACTCGTGCAATCCTTTATTGGATACGGTTACTCCTTTGACATCATCATACAAGCTGACAAAGGCTTGTTGGTGTTGTGGATTTTCAGGATTTTCCCAAGAAGCTGCTGGTTTATTTGGTCTTGTCACAACTTCATAGATGCTTTCAGAAGCATTGCTTGGACGAGTATTATGAGTTTTCACCAAGAGACGGATGCGGTGATCCTTGGCTGTGTTGGTAAAGCGAGTCTTGAAGCGAATCTGTGGATTGTCCACAAAGACGGTCATCTCAGTTTCAAGAGAAATAGTTGTCAACTCTTCTGAACGACCTGCGTCACGTTTCATAAACTCAATAATGCCTCTTTGTTCAGCATCCAATTTTTCATCTGCACTGACTGGAATCGTCAAATCATGCTTGAGCAAGATTTTAGCATAGCGAGCATTGTTTTCTAGGACATCGTTTCCTTTCAATTGAGCATAGATTGGCTCAGTTCCTTTTGGTTGGAAGTAAATGTATTCATTTCCAATATCACCGCGGTCTTCGAAGCGGATAAAATCTTCGTAAGCTTCGTTTGTAGTCTTGTCATAGACTGTGATTCCTTGGTCTACACTCACAGTTACAAACGGTGTATCAATAACTCCATTTTGATAAATACCATCTCGGTATTCTACTTGGCCTTCAACCAATTGGAAGCTTGCCCAAGAAAGTGGAGCAAGATGAACTGGGATTGTCACGCGTACTTGACGAGCAATGTAAGGTTGGCGGAACTTGTCCTTTGGTAAAGTATAGCCAAAACTTGCCCCCAAGTCTTCAATCTTCGCTTCAATGACATGGCCATCCAAATCTTCAACATGGTACTCTGGCAAGGTCAAGGCTGCCATCTTCTTGTAGCCTTCAGTCGGATGCAATTCTTTGAAATCACAGGTAACAACATCCACCACAACACTGACGGTATCAACCTTATCATGTAAAGCTGTGTTGACAACGGTGAAGAGGTGTTCGCTTTGCGCATGTTGGGTAGCTAGCTTGCCCTTCCATTCATTAAGAAGATTGCTCTTAACAAAATTTCCTACTTGGTTGACCTTGGCAAAACGAGTTTCCATCTCACGGTGAACTTCGTCCACGCTACAGCCACAGATACTATCATGCGGCGCATTTTGCAAAAGAGTTTTCCAAGCATAGGTCAATTGTTCCTTATGATTATGACCTCCTGTGAGAATGGTCAATGGTTCCACGATCTGCTCGAGCAAGTTACTATTTTCTTGGAAGGCTTGTTTGAGGTAAATACGTGAAGAAGAGGTATTGGCAAGAGTGTACCAACCATCTGTTTCTTGGCTAGTCAACTCCCCTGTAACTGTTGATAGGTGTTCAGGAAGTGCACTTTCCACTGCTTGAACGTATTCATCAAAGGAGCTGTGAATAAAGGTCACGTCTGGGAAGAGTTCGTTTGCCACACGAATAGCTTCACTCAAGTTTCGTTGAACTGGTTGGTGGTCGCAACCGTTCATCATCAACCATTGGTTAGTAGATGCATAGTCACGGACGTCTGCTAATTTTTGCTTCCAGAAAGTCAAAGCCTCGTCTTTATCCACTGGAATTTCGTTTCCGTTACTGTACCAGTTAGCAAAGAGAATACCCAGGACACGGCTACCATCAGCCCCTTGCCAGTACATCTCAGAAAATTGAGAGGTAAACTGTTCATCTTCAAGGACTTGGTTGTCAAATCCAATTGGCTTGACACCGCGACCAAAGGCTGCTACGTGAATCCCTGATTTTTGAAGGATTTGAGGAGCCTGTCCCATATTTCCAAAGGTATCTGGGAAGTAGCCGATTTGAGTTGATTTGCCCCATTTGGCACATTCCGCTTGTCCAATCAAGGTATTGCGGACATTAGCTTCACTGGAAATCAAGTAATCATCCTGCAAGATATAGAATGGACCTATCTTAAGCTTGCCTTCGTCGATATAACGCTGCACCTTGTCACGGTTTTCAGGGCGAATTTCTAAATAATCATCAAGGACGATGGTTTGGCCATCCAAGTGGAAACTCTTGAACTCAGGATCATTTTCAAAGAGATCAAAGAGATTGTCAAATAATTCCACCAACTGCATACGGTGGCTTTCAAAAGGCAAGTACCACTCACGATCCCAGTGACTATGTGAGATAATATGTACGACAACATTTTCCATGAAGTAAAACCTCATTCTAAATTTAAATTTTTATTGTTAATGTTTTAAATGTAAATTTGTGATTCTTTCCTAGAATCAGTTGAGCGAAAGCGTGCTTCTTAGCGGATATCCAGGTAATCCAAGACCAACTCACAGAACATCATGTTGGCCCAAGAGAACCATTCACGAGAGTAGAGCGTTGGGTCGTCTACGTGGAAACTTTCGTGCATAACACCTGTCCCACCATCACAAGCAACCAGCCGATCCAGCAAGAATTTCTTCTCTGCCTTATCAGTCGTTGTCAAGCCTTGGATAGAAAGGGCGATGGGCCAGATATAGCGATAGAAGGTATGAGAACTTCCGAGACCGCTAGCGTATTCTCCTTGGTAGAAGTATGGATTTTCTGGGCTCAGAATGGTACGACGAGTGGCTTGATAAACTTCATCATCGACCGAACAGTAGCCCAGATAAGGTGCAGCCAGCAGACTTGGTACATTTGGATCATCCATGATGCTAGCATTTCCTAGACCATCCACTTCAAAGGCGTAAATCTTTTCGCCCTTGCTGTTGGTGGTGTAGGCGTAGTTTTCAATTCCTTCTTGAATCTCAGCTTGTAGACGTTTGGCATCAGCAATAATGCTCTCGCTATCAGCCAGATTCAATTTTGCAAAGATTTCTTGGACATAACCTAAGACAACCACCGCAAACATATTTGATGGAATCAAGTAGCTATACTGACAACAATCATCACTCGGGCGAAAGGCTGACCAGGTCATGCCTGTCACGGCAAAGTCAGGACCAAAACCATCATTTACCAAAGTGTCTTCCTTACGATCGGTATCTCGAACAAAGCGATAAGGTGAATTCTTGTGGTCTTGTTCTACCGTCCAAAGATGAAGGATCTCCTTAGTCGCTGTGACAAAAGTCTCATCAAACTGGCTAGTCTCGCCAGTTTCTTTCCAAAGGAGATAAGCCAGCTGCAAAGGATAGCAAAGCGAATCCACCTCATACTTGCGTTCCCAAATCCAGCCATTGAGGTCTGTATGGTCTGTCTCGTGGTGGCCTTTCCAGTTCTCCTCAATATTGAAAGAGTTGGCATAGGGATCCTTGAGAATCAAAGTCATCTGGCGTTTAACCAAACCAGCAATGGTCTGGCGCAAACGAGGATCTCTTTTTGCCACATGAAGGTATGGTCTAAGCTGAGCAGTTGAATCACGAAGCCACATAGCTGGGATATCCCCAGTTAGTACAAAAGTTGAGCCGTCTTCTAAAATTTCAACTGTATTGTCTAAAGTGTCTGTATAGCAACGCTCAAAGACATCTACCCATTCAGGATGATCTTTAGCACGCTCTGCCACCTCATCTAGCCACTCTCTGACAATTTCTTTTGAATAAACCATAAACTATTTTGCCTCTTTCAAACAGATTTTCATTTTCAGTATATAGCTTTTAGTCCAGAAAATATATACACAAATGTTAGTCATTATTCTACAAAATTGTTATATTTGAAACTCCTTTTGTAAAGGCTATCTTTTCTGATATAATGTAGAAAACAACTAAAGGATATTCTATGAAAACGATACTTGAAACCATCGATACCCGCTTTGGTACTGCTAGCAAGCATGCCTTTTCACGAGGTAATGCACTACCATACACTGGAGTGCCTTTTGGGATGAATTACTTTGTTCCACAAACGAGTGATCAGGAAGGATCTTGGTTTTTTGATCCCCATCTTCCCATATTTCAGGGTGTTCGACTAACCCACCAGCCTAGCCCTTGGATTGGCGATTATTCTTGGTTGCTACTGACTCCTGTTACAGGAGAAATCAGAGGTGACACTCTCTTCCATCGTCAGTCCTCCTATAATCTTGAGCGCGCTACGTTCAATCCTCATTTTCTAAAAATTTTTTCTGAACGCTACCAGATTGAAACGCAGCTAAGTCCTACTTGCTACGGGGCTTCTATTCAACTAAGACAAACACAGGGAAAAGAACTCTCCCTCTATCTTCACGCAACAGATGAACTGACAGTCGAACAAGTGGATAAGCGAACTCTGGCCCTGAGACAAGCAGGAGAAACCGAAACCAATAAACGTCCCCTCGTCATGTATACTGCTCTCGCATTTTCTGTAGAAATCCTTTCTATTACGCAAGAGGGACAGGACTGGCGAATTGACTTAGACGAATCGGATGCTCAAGTTCAACTAGCAACTTCTTTTATTTCCAAAGAACAGGCCCTCTTTAATCTTCCTAAACAGGATTTTGAAGAAACAAAAGCAGTCGCCAAAGAAAGTTGGGAAGACCTTCTAGGCCGTTTTGAGGTCGTGGAAACTGGTCCAGTTGATCGGACCTTTTTTGACCACTGCCTATACAGACTCTTCCTTTTCCCACAAACCTTCTATGAGGTAAATGAGCAAGGTGAAAACATCCATATAGACCTAGCTTCAGGAACTATCAAACCTGGGCTACTCTTTACCAACAATGGCTTTTGGGATACCTTCCGTACTTCATTCCCACTCTTTGCCTTGATTATTCCGAAACGCTATCGTCAGTTTCTTGAAGGCTTCCTCAATAGCTATCGAGACACTGGGTATCTCCCTAAGTGGCTGGCTCCTGATGAAAGAGGCATGATGCCTGGCACCTTGATTGATGGTCTTATTGTCGATAGTGCTTGTAAAGGCATGGCACCTGATCTTGAGGAGGAATTTCTCAAAGCCATGATTGAAACTGCGACCAAGGCAGATCCAAAAGCTATCAACGGACGACACGGCCTTACTCAATACCAAGAACTGGGCTATTTATCCACAGACCACCACGAAAGTGTCAGCCATACCCTAGACTATGCTTACAGTGATTTTTGTATCTCTACTTGCGCAGCAAAATTAGGTCAAAAAGAGCTGGCACAAACCTATGCCCACTATTCTAAAAACTATCAGAATCTATTTGATCCTGTGACAGGATATATGAGGGCGCGTGATGTAGATGGCAACTTCCGTCCTGACTTTTCTCCTTATAGTTGGGGCCGTGATTACACTGAGTGTTCAGCCATTCAAGCAAGCCTAGGCGTCTTACATGATATTTCTGGACTTGGTCAACTAATGGGTGGAAAAGAAGCCTTTAGCAACTATCTCTTAAAAGTTTGTCAAAGTCTCCCACTCTTTGAAACGACGGGTTATGGATATGAAATTCACGAGATGAGCGAAATGGCAACAGCACCATTTGGTCAACTAGCCATTTCAAACCAACCAAGTTTCCACATCCCTTATCTGTTCCGTTACAGTAATTATCCTCAGTACACCAGTCTCTTAATCAAGACTCTCCGTCAAAAAGCCTTTCGAGCTGGCTGGGATGCTTATCCAGGAGATGAGGATAACGGTAGTTTATCGGCTTGGTATGTCTGGTCTGCCCTTGGACTTTACCCGACCTGCCCAGGAAAAGCTATTTATGACCTTGGAATTCCACTCTTTGACCATCTACGAGTCTATCTGGCTAAAGAAGATAAATGGCTGGATATCCATACTAAACAAAACCACAGCCACTTCAACTTTGTCAAAGAATGCCGACTAGATAATACCTCTATAACTAGCATTCAACATCAAGACCTCTTAAAAGCTGAACAGCTAACCTTCACCCTTAGCTGGTTGCCAAGTCACTAACTAGTAGACAAAAGAACCTTTGCAAAGGTTCTTTTCAGATTGAAGACAAAGTCCTTAGAACCCAAGTTTCTAAGGGCTTTTCTTTTTGTAAAGTCGTATAATAGAGGTAAGAAAAGTTGTGAGGTGTTCCCTATGTTTCACAAAGAAAAACCTGATTATAACCGTAAGCAATATGGTTTCTATACAATA
>NZ_JASHHD010000003.1:0-124495 GCF_047459985.1 Streptococcus mitis | reverse complement strand
CCCATTCAAACGTCTCACACTAACTTCCACCATAGCGGAACTTAATCTGAAACGCTTTCAGATGAGAGGATTTTGTGCGCTCTTTTTTTCGATTCCTTTCGGCTACAAAAGCTATAAAACCAAGCATTATTAAAACCAGTGGAACTTACCTTGACACGGATTGCCACTGGTTTTTAGGGTTTTTATCAGACTAACTTCCACTTGAATTAGCGATGGAACTTAGTTTGGGAATTTAGCAAAAAAACGAGAGTTTGACTCCCGTTTTACTGATTTTTACCAAAGAAATCTCGATAAAGCATTCCTCTTCGTAAAGTCTCTGCGTCCCCTCCTAGTTGCTCCACCAACTCGTAGGCAAAGGCAAGTGCTGTTGAAGGGCCTCGACTGGTTATCAATTGACCATCTACCACTACTGTTTCCTTGACGTAGTGACCATCAAGGATTTGCTCCTGCACGCCATCATAGCAAGTGTACTGCTTGTTTTTCAATAGCCCTGCTTGATTGAGGGCAATTGGTGCCGCACAAATGGCTGCCAGTTTCTTCCCTTCTTGCTCGAAGCTTTGTAATTCTTGAATCAAGGCCTGATTGTCACGCAAATGTGCAGAACCAGGCATTCCGCCAGGAAGGACTATCATATCATAGTCTGACAAATCTCCATCAAAGACACGATCTGCTCTGACTTGGATTGCATGCGAACCTGTTACTTGCTCTTCAAAACCAACCATATCACAACTGATATTGGCACGACGCAAGACATCTACAACTGTCAAAGCTTCAATTTCTTCAAAGCCCTGAGCCAACATAACTGCTACTTTAACCATGATTTCCTCCTTATTTGATTCGTTTTAATACAACTTTTTTTCGCTTGAATGGAACTTTTCCACTCTTTTCTTCAGCTAGATTGGTCTGGTAACTCATCGATAAAAGCAAGCCAACACCAATTAAGTTACTAATAATAGCCGACCCCCCTTGTGAAATGAAAGGCAGTGGAATTCCTGTCAAAGGAAGTAAGCCTGTCACAGCACCGATATTTTCAAAGATGTGGAAGAGTAACATCATAATCAAACCTGTGGAAATATAAGTATAGAACTGGTTATTTGATTTAAGTGTAATCTTCAACATACGGTAAATCAGCATGAGATAAAGGGCAATAACAAGAACAGATCCAATGAAGCCAAAATCTTCTGCAATGACCGTGAAAATCATATCCGACTCTCGAACTGGGATAAGCAGATTAGAAGCATTAAATCCTTGACCAAATAAGCCACCGCTTCCAATAGCAATCTGCCCTTGAGCCTGCTGGTAAGTAGTTGTTTGAGCAAAGTCAAATGGGTTGAGCCAAGCCAAAATACGATTGATTTGGTAGGTCGGCATTCCCAGTTGATGGAGAAAAGCCCGGCCGTCCTTGCTGATAAAAATAGCTAAGAAACCAGCAACTCCTGTTACAGCAGTCACAAATACTGGGATAATAATTTTCCAAGAAACCCCCGATAATAAAACGATTCCTGAGAAAATAGCCACAAAAACCAAGGCCGTTCCCAAGTCACTTTGAAGTGCCAAAAGAACTAAGACTGGAATGGTAAAGAGAATCATCCAGAAAATCAACAAAAAGTCCAGCGGAACCGTTCGACGCCATTCCTTATGTTTTTTTGTAAACTGGACAATCACACGAGCTAGCATGAGGATGTAGGATATCTTCATAAACTCTGACGGTTGGAACAAGGTGATTCCATTTACTGAAATCCAGTTTTTAGCACCCGTAGATGCGACTAAGCTTGGATTATAAAAGACGATAGGTAAAACCATGAGTCCCAAGCCTAAAATATAAAGAAAGGGGGTCACTTTCCAAAGAAATTCTGTATTAAAAAGCATGACCACAAAACCAATCACAAGCCCCAAGGCAATCCATGCAACCTGCTGTCCTAAAATGGGCAGAATATTGTTTGGATAATCATGGCTAACAGCTATGTAGATAGCCACCACGCCGATAACCAGTAGAAAAAATACTGGCAAGAGCAAACTATAATCGACTCTAGAGTCTAGAGAACGTTTCATATATACTAACCTTATACTTTCATACTATACTACTTATCAAAGTTCATTTAAAAATTTATCAATAACTTCATTAACTTCAGACTGAGAGAGGGTTTTAACAGTCGCTTCTTTTGCTAGAGATGCCACTATTTGTTTGCCATATCTCTTTCCGACAATTCTCCTATCCAAAATAAGAGTTAAGGAACGTTGGTGTTCGCGTCTCATACTTCTTCCCAAAGCCTGCTTTAAACGAATAATGGCCATTGGCAACTGATAATCATAAAAGGCATTTTTTCCTTCTTGATTCAGTTCCTGATTAATCTTTTTCGTCAAGGGCTCTTTAGGATTTTGGAAAGGAAGTCTTGGTACAACTTGAATCACAAAAGGATGACTTGAAAAATCGACTCCTTCCCAGAAACTTGCTGCACCAAGCAGGATTTGTTGTTCTCCTTTTTCAAAGCGTTTCTTCAGTTGATGAACATCGCCATTTTTATACTGGGCCAGATGGCTAACTGGAAGTAAATCCGATACTGCTAGAAGCATGTCTTTAGCAGTAAAGAGAACCAAAATCGGTTGTTGGAAAGCTTGAACATCCATCAGTAAATCAGCTACCTCTTTGGCGTAAACTTCTAAGGAGGTTTCTGTTACTAGAGGGAAATCTTTGACCAAGATCACTTCTTGATCCTGTTTTTTATGAGCTTCAATCTTGACAAATTTGGCTTCAGGATAGCCTAAAAGGTCTGCCAAAGAAACCCTCTGACTAATCTCAAGAGTAGCCGACACTCCCAATACTTGACATGATTCAGGCACTAAGGAAGATAGAAGAACACGGCCTGATTTTGTAGAAGAAATCTGAATTTTCTTCTGACTCGTTTCAGTGGCTTCAAGCCAGTAATCACCTTCAGCCGTAAAATAGCGAACCAGTTCCTCAAAGCCTTCTACCTCTAATTCTGAAAAATACTGGTGGAGATTGGCAAGAGAATCCAAGACATTTTTCCGAGATTTGCCAGACTGAAATTGCTCTATCAAATAGAGACACTCGAAGCGAATACTTTCTAGTATTCGCTGCTGGACCCTGTTTTCTTCTCCTACTAAAGCCTTATCAAGCAAATCAATAATAGACTGGATATCGTAGGTCTCTTGAAGCAGATTTTCTAGGGCCAACAAAACTTTTTGGACTTCATCAATAATCAATAAACGGTCGCTGACAAATTCAGGATTATCTTCAAGTCTGGTTACAAGATAGGCATGATTGGTCACTAAGAGCTTGCAAGCCTCTGCTCTTTCCTGACTACGTTTCCAAAAATCTTCCGTCATAAATAAGCTCTTGGATGATAAATTCCCATCATGACGAAGATCTCTTAGAAAATGTTGGTAACGGTAGAGCTGACCAATCTCATCCAAATCCCCGGTTTCTGTCTCTGTCAACCAGACCAAGAGTTGCATTTTAAAGCGTCTAAATAAGCGATTTTCATCATTTTCCTGCAAGGAACGATAAAAGGCATCCAACTTCAAATAATTGTGTGGCCCCTTTAAACTATGAATATCTATATGGAACACTTCCTTGAGATGTTTACCTTCTTCTTCCATGATTTGATTTTGAAGAATCTTTGTCGGAACACTAAGAACAATTTGACGCTCTTTGGATTGAGATAAAGCGGGTAAGAGATAGCCGTAGGTTTTTCCAATTCCTGTCGGCGCTTGAATTAATGAGACAGGCTCATCTTTCAATAGCAAGCCGACTTCTTTAGCAAAACTTTCTTGTTCCTCCCTCACTTCAAGGTTCAATAGAGAAATATTTTTCGGAAAATCTTGAGATAGTTTTCGTGGCTCCAGGGAAGCTTCATTTTTCTTGAAATACAGTCCTTGAACTTGGACCAAGTCTGGAGAACTCAGGATAGATTGGCTGCGATAAATTTCTTCAATAACCAAGTAGGATTCATATAGGAGGGCATCAGCCATTTCCAACAAGCGTTCCAAGAGACCTTTAGGAAGCTGGGCCATCTTTTCCCGTAAAAAAAGAAGTAATTCTGCTGTAGCTTGGGCATCTGAAAGGGCTGTGTGAGCGTGTTTAAGAGGAATTCCTAATTCTCGGCACAATATCGGCAAGCTATATTTTTCCAGTTCAGGGAAAAAGACCTGGGCCAATTCGACCGTATCAACACGAGGATTTCTTAGCTCATAGCCTTCAAAAAATAAATTTTCCGCCAAGAGATTGGCATCAAACTGAACATTATGGGCTACAAAAATCCCATCCTCCACCAAGTCAAAGATTTTTCTAGCAACTTGCGAAAAATCAGGTGCTTGCGCCAGACGTTGATCTGTCAATCCTGTCAGTTCTTTGATATGAGCATCCAAAGGTTCGTATGGATTGACATCCGTCGTATAGTGATCGACGATTTTTCCGTCCTCAATCACAACAATTCCCACTTGGATAATTTTAGCCTTACTACCTGTGCTAGTTGCCTCTAAATCAACCACAACATAGCGATTACCAATCGTTTTCATTATAAAAAATTATACCAAAAAAAGGGCCATTTGGCACCTGCAAACATGGGATAATTTTCAAACTCAAGAAGGTCACTTTTCTTAAAAACACCGTCAAACAGAGCAGCCTAGCCTGCTGATTTTTTGAAAATAGTGAAGAAATACGAAAAATTGAGAGAAGAAATGTTTACATCTTCCTTCTCTCAACTATCTATTTACTTTATTTAACCATATCAGGATCGTAGTCATAGAAACCTGTATCAAGGAAACGGTTTTTAGGGTGAAGTTTACGAACTTCTTCATCCAACAAGAAGGCTTGGTCATGGCTAAAGTTGCCCTCTTGAATCAAGCTACGCGCTTGAATAAAGAGTTTTGCAATCTCAACAAAGTTCTGACCTGGAGTGTAGAGCCCTTCTAGTTTCCAGTGAGTAAAACCATGCTCTACCAATTCTGTTAATTTGGTCATCAAATCAAGGTCATTGTTGGCAAAGATGTGAGTACCATGATTGTCTTCAAAAATGGAATAGTGGCTCTCTGGGTCACTTGGTTCAGCCAAGAACAAATCACGCTGACGTGTTTTTTCGTCATCAATTTGAGTGAAATTATAGTAGTTTTGCAAGAGCGGACGCTTAGAATGGTGAATAACACTAGCTCCATAAACCAACACTTCAGCAGGAATTTCCAAAATCTCTGGCATTTTGAAGAGTTCAGCCGATGGAATTTCACGCGCCAAAACAGCCTCAGATGCGCCAGCCTTCTGTCCCCAGAAGTTAATCTGACGACTGCTAGTTACCATGGTTGAAGCATCGTAGATGGTCTTAAATGAATAACCATCGCGGTTGACTACGTAAAAGACACCTGCATCCCCAATCGTAATGTAGTCTGTCTTGATTTCTTCCAAAAAGTCTAAGAAAGGCTTGATACGGTCCATCATATCTTGGTGCATGAGGGCGTTAACCGCAACAATCAATTCCTTATCCGCATCATGAACCAGCTTAGCGATTTCACGCAATTGGTCATAACTAAAGGTCGTTGGCAGACGAAGGCCAAAATCTTTCTCACCAACATAGATACGGTCTACGCCAGCTTCGAGCAGTTGTTTAACTTGTTCAATACTTTCAGCAGTTGCTGTAATGATAATCTTTTCCATAAGAAAAATTATACCACATTTCTCAAAAATCAGCTATGAATACTAGGAGTTTTCTAAAAAGTCAAAGTCATTTTTTAAAGTTCGCAATCAAAAAGTGAACAGTAACTAGCACCGTTCACTCTCTTTTTTATGCATGTGTTTTTTCAACTAGATGGCCGTCATTCATAACATAAACTCGGTCAACCTTCTCAAGAAGGCGTGTATCATGTGTAATCATAACAACTCCTCTACCTTGTGCGTGGGCAATGGCAGCCAACATCTCCGTTACTTGGTAAGCACGCTCGGTATCCAGACTTGCTGTCGGCTCATCTGCAAGCACGATACTTGGATTGTTGTAAAGTGCTCTAGCAATCGCCGCACGTTGACGTTCTCCACCTGATAAAGCCTTGGGATACTGATCTTGTACTTTTTCCAAATCCAACAAGTCAAGTAACTCTTTTCGATCACTTTTACTATTTTTTTCCTTATCCAGTTTGTCAATCAAATCCAGCTGTTCCTTGACCGTAAGAAAAGGAATTAAGTTTGAAGCTTGTAGAATAAAGCCAAACTCTCTAAAACGGAGGTCTGTTTTCTCCTTCTCCGTCAAACTGCCTGTTTCTTTCCCCTTTACCAAAATCTTTCCACTCGATGCTTCCTGAAGTTGTCCAAGAGTTGTTAGAAAAGTCGTTTTTCCAGAACCTGAAGGCCCAACGATAGCCACGAACTCTCCCTCATTTAGCTGAAAATCCGTCTCATGCAGAGCTACGACTTTCATCTTTCCTTCCCCGTAGGTTTTTGTCACTTGATTCATTTCAATCAATGTTGTCATACTATTCTCCTTATCACTTTGCAATTGCAGTAATCGGGTCCACCTTTAGCAAGCGTGGAAGTGAAATGACACCACCTAGAAGGGCCATCAAGCAAATCACCAAGCTTAGGATAGAATAGGCTAACCAACTTGGGTAGAAAAAGAAGGTAGCTGGTAAGACTAAAATCACTCCACCAATAGCCAGCAAAGCTAAAGCAATTCCCATACCGGCTAGGAGGAAGATTTGACAGAAAAGAGACCATACAATAGTTTTAATCTGTATTCCCTGAGCCCGCATTATTCCATAAAGTCCTAGTTTTTGGATGGTAATGATATAGACAAATATACCCACAATCAAGCCTGTGATGATAATCATAGCAAGAATCATCCCTGAAAATACATTAACCTGAGGTGTGTAACCAGGAATTTTCGAAATCATTTTTGGAATGGAAATCTGTTTCAGTCCATCACCAGCCACTTCTATATCATTTTTCAATACCAAGGCAGAGATCGATTTATTAGATTTTAAAGTTCCTTGTAATGTCCAATAAGTTGTCAGACTCGTAAAGACAACAGGCTCAGTAAAAAATTTATTTCCTTGAGCTAGGCCTACAATCTTGTAACCTGTCTCACTTCCATTCAGCTGAATGGCATCACCTAGCTTGATTCCATAGTTCTCAAAGGACTGATCCACGACAACCTCATCATCCCCCTCAGGATAGCGTCCCTCCGTCAAACTCGGAGAGATGAAGGCGTCCCACTCTTGAGCAAAGATGGAAACATTGACCTTTTCACTATCATTGATTAGATTGGTCACAGCGAACATATACCCCAGTGGAGCAGCCTCTTTAGAACTCTTCTCCTTGTAGTCCTTTTCAGGAATTAAAGATGCCGTCAAATTATCATTTGCGTAGTCAGATAAAACCACACCCGTCGCTTGCCAGTTATCAATAGCGGATCGGTTGTTACGTACAAGACCAAGAGCTAAACTGGTCATAAAAAAGACCATGAAAGCGATAAGAAAAATGGTAGTTAAAATCAAACTATATCGAAGTTTGTTTCGTAATATTTCTTTGATAGCAAGATACATGCTTATCTCCTTTAACTTTTCCAAGAGGCATCAATTAGACACCTCACTACTATAAAAATAGGAGACAGAAAATCTGTCTCTATATTCAAAACAAATCTCACTAATAAAATTAAAGAAAATAAGGAAACAAATTTTCGTAAAAATGAATCATTTGATAGCCCTATTTTCTTAAAAATATAATCAATTATGAATATTAATAAGTATTTAGTATCTATTCATCCTATCATTTTCACATTATGGTGTCAAGAAAAGTGATTTTGAAAAGGGACTTTATTCTTTTTGTAACCTTTCTGTAATAATTCTCTGCTGAAAAAATGATAAAATGGTTATGTACTGTTAAGGAGAGAATAATGCCCGTAAGAAAATTACAATCCTATGAGGTGGACTATCAAGAAGAATTAAACCATCAGGTTCCTCGTTATCAAGATTATACACCTGAAGCCCAATCTGATGCCAATCTCAAGGAAATCCTATTTTTTGTTAATATCGCTGTTTTTTGTATCTGTATTGCTATCTTTAGTTTTATCTTTTTAGCATTAAAATTATCAACTGCTCTTGCCTTTGCCGCAGCAATCGGCTCCAGTTTACTTGTCTTAAAAGTTCAACGATCTATTATCAAACGAAAACGTAGAAGATAAATCCAAAATATCGCCCCAGCTGGAGCGATATTTTTATTTTTTCTTTTTAGATGGTGTCTGAATGGCAATCTTCACTTCAAAGATTGTTCCTTTTGGTTTATTATCTTTAACAGTAATGCTTCCTTTTAAGGCATCTACAATTTGCTTGGCTAGGGATAATCCTAAACCAAAACCACCTTTTTGACGGGTTCTAGCCTTGTCCACTCGATAAAAGCGGTCAAAAATTTTCTTCTTATCTTCTGTCGAAATACCGACACCGTTATCAGAAACAAGTAAATACAGATTGCGATCAGTCGCTGAAATCACAAAATCAATTTCACCATCCTCTTCAGTATATTTGATAGCATTATCAAATAGGATGGTCATCAGTTGTTTCAATAGAAGATGATCTGTGACAATCGTTCGATGGATGCGATTTTCAAAACGGAAGACACGGTCATTTTCCGAAGCAATCATCTCATAATTTGTGAAAGTTGTATTAAAAAAGCTAGTTGGAACTTCAGCAAGTTCCGGCTTAATCCCATCATCTCTCCGAGCTAAATTCAACAAGTTTGTCGTCAAAAACCGCATATTTCGGACTTCTTCCAAACTAGACGCAATACTTTCACTCACATCCATAATGGTAGCTTCTGGCTTACGGAAAAGGGTCTCTAAACGATTTTGCAAAACAGCAAGTGGAGTTCGTAACTCATGACTAGCATTTTCCACAAAGGACTGTTGCTTCTGCATGCTCTCAAGCAGAGGACGAACACTAACCCTAGCTAGATAGAGACTGGCAAGTAAAGACAAAATCCAGAAACTAGCCATCACAACCACAATCAATTGCTCATGCTTTTGACTGGCCTGCTCCAACTGACTAGTATTAATCAAGACAGCCGCATACTTGATATTGGTTGAAACTGAACTAATATTCGTTTCCATCAAAATCATGCGATAGATTTCTTCTTGTCCATAGCTATTAAAAACTTGAATCTGGTAGATATGGCCTAGTTCTTTCTTTTCTAACTTAATCTTATCCAAACCCAAGAATCGATTTCCAGAAAGGAGCTGAGTAAAATTCTTATCAAAAAGAATAACCTCCGTATTGGAGCTGACATTGGGCTTTACCTCAGTCTTGCTGGTATCTTTAGCAGCATTCTCTAAATCTTTAATCTCTTCTGTTGCCCTATTTACTGCCAGCTGAATAACTGCCTGAGGATTATTACTCAATCCATGGAGCGTATCATCCACCGAAGTATAGAGACTCGAATGCATGACTTGTAAAATAATCAGGGTCATGGTAGAGAAAATCAGAGTGAAGACACCAAAGTTGCGAATAAAGTAGCTAAAGTCATCCGCATACCATGTTTTTTTTAGTTTACTGAACATCTTTTAAAATATACCCAACACTGCGCAAGGTTTGCAAATTCTCTGCAAAAGTGGTCCCTTTTAATTTCTTACGGACTTTTGAAACATAGACTTCGACAACCGAAATCGTTGTATCACTATCAAATCCCCAAAGACGATCAAAAATCTGTGTCTTAGGCAAAATCACATTTTGATTTTGAAGGAAATAGACTAATAAATCGAACTCTTTCCCCAGCAATTCGACAGGAGTATCTTCAACCTTAACGGTATTTGTTGACAAATTAACTACAATATTTCCATAAGTCAAGGTGTTTTCATTAAACTTACCTGAACGTTTTAGCAGGGCTTGAATCCGCATTTTGAGTTCTTCTAAGTAGAAAGGTTTTGTCAGATAATCATCCGCTCCCAGTTCAAATCCATGTCCCTTGTCATCCAAGCTTTCCTTGGCAGTCATAATCAGAACTGGAGTCGTAATTCCCTTTTCACGCAATTCTTTCAAGACTTGAAAACCATTTTTTTCTGGCAACATCAAATCGAGCAAAATCAAGTCATAGACGCCACTCTCAGCTTCGTAGAGACCTTCTTCCCCATCAAATACCTGCATGACATCCGCAAAATCGTCTAAAAAGTCAAATACTGAATTTGACAGGCCTAGGTCATCCTCAACCAATAAGATTTTTATCATGAGAAACTCCTCCTTAATAAATCCATTATACCAAATTTGCCTTAAAAAAAACTCAACTCTCTGCATTTTATACTCAATGAAAATCAAAGAGCAAACTAGGAAGCTAGCCACAGGCTGTACTTGAGTACGGTAAGGCAACGCTGACCTGGTTTCAATTTGATTTTCGAAGAGTATTACATGAGATAGCTGAGTTCTCTTTTTATTTTATTATTTATTCATTTCCGTATTGAAGAACGACTGCTTCCACTGCAGCTTTTTCACGGTTAATCAAGTCAACACGCGCTGCAATCTCCTTGATTCCCATACCGATGTTACGGCTAAGAGCAAGGTCAGAAAGTTGCGGTTCAAAGAATTCCTTGTACTCTGCCAAGCGTTGCTGAGTCTTAAATACATGAGCCGGAAGGATGACAAAGCTATCAAAGCTCATATCTCCTCCAAGTGCTGCCTTAATCCAAGCCCAGTTTTCACGCGCCCAAGACCAAGCTGTTTCCTGAGTTGCTTGATGACCTAAGAACTGGAAGTACCATGCAGATAAGTCCTGTGGTTTCACCACAAATTTGTCCTTCCAAGAAGCAATCAAGGTTTGGATATTGTCCGCATCTGTACTGTAGGCAAGGGCTGCTGCCAACTGGCGTTTAAAGACAGCATCTGTTGCGTGAGTATAAGTATCAAGATAAAGTGCTAACAAGTCTTTGGTCTCATGATGTTTCATTTCATTGATAAGGACTTGTGAGCGGATTGCTGCTGGGAGTCCTGCAAGATGATCCTTGTGGGCTGCGAAGATTTGGCTAGCGACTTGACTAGCTTCTGCATCATTCGAGCGAATCATCATCGAAACAGCCAGTTGACGAACCAATTCATCCTCATCTGATTCTCCGTCTTTAGCCTCGAAACCAAGACGGTCATAATTATGACGAGCCAATTTAGCAACCAATGCTTTAAAGGCTCTTTCAGCTTCTGTCCCTTCATCGATAAAGCGCTCGAGGGCAGAAATCACTTGAGAAACGGCTGAAACGACAAGGTAAGATTCTTCTTTAGCAAGTTTATCAAGGACTGGGAGCAAGTCAGCATAAGAAATGTGCCCTGCTTCAGCAAGCAAACGACGTTCTTGGACGATTTGCAGCTTGCTTGTGTTGTCAAGCTCAACTAATTCTGAAAGAACAGCATCAAGCAATTCACCTTGATAGTCGGTAATGTAGTGGGCAGTATTTTCAGTGTTAAGACGAAGGGCTGTCTTGTTTTCAGCAAGAAGTGCTGCATAACCTGGAATTTCAATGCTTTCAGTTTCGAGAGTATCTGGTAGGCCTTTCCAGTTGCTGTTTAGTGGCACCACCCAGAGACGGTTCTTGTCTTCGTATTCACCGATAAAGAATTGTTTTTGCGAAATCTTCAAGACATCATCTTCAACTGTAGCAGTAAGGACTGGGTATCCCGGTTGCTCCAACCAAGAATCCATAAAGGCTGCTACATCACGACCTGATGCTTGACCAAGGGCATTCCAGAGGTCACGACCAATTGTGTTTCCGTATTGATGTTTTTCAAAGTAAGCGTGCAAACCTTTAGCAAAATCAGCATCGCCGAGCCAACGACGAAGCATGTGCATGAGACGGCTTCCTTTGGCATAGACGATAGCTCCGTCAAAGAGAGTGTTGATTTCATCTGGGTGTTTGACTTCAACGTGAACAGACTGAACACCATCTGTCGCATCACGTTTCAAGGCAGATGGAACACCACCTGTTTGGAAGTCTTCAAAGATATTCCAGCTTGGTTCAATAGCATCCACACAGACGTATTCCATCATGTTGGCGAAGCTTTCATTAAGCCATAGGTCATCCCACCATTTCATAGTTACTAGGTTACCAAACCATTGGTGAGCCAATTCATGTGCCACGACAAGGGCAACTTGTTGACGACTAGCAAAGGTTGAGTTTTCGTCCACAACCAAGTAAACTTCACGATAAGTCACAAGACCCCAGTTTTCCATAGCACCTGCTGAGAAGTCAGGAAGGGCGATGTGAAGAGATTGAGGAATTGGGTACTTGACTCCGTAGTAATCTTCGTAAAATTCGATTGAGCGAACAGCGATGTCTAGTGAGAAATCAAGATTTGAAAGTGGGTGTGCCTTGGTTGAGTATACACCTACCAAAGTACCATTTTTAGTTGTAGCAGTTACACCTTGCAAATCACCAGCAACGAAAGCTAACAAGTAAGAAGACATACGAGGTGTTGTCTCAAACTTCCAGATTCCAGTTTCTTTGCGGTTTTCAACGTCAATCTCTGGCATGTTTGACAAGGCCAATTCACCTTCTGCTTGGTCAAAACGAAGAGCTAGGTCAAAGGTTGCTTTAGCTTCTGGCTCATCCACACATGGGAAGGCTTCGCGGGCAAAGTGGCTCTCAAACTGAGTAGACAAGACTTCTTTCTTAACACCATCAACAGTGTAATAAGAAGGGTAAATCCCTGTCATGTTATCTGTAATTTTTCCTGAGAAAGCGATAACCACTTCAACTTGACCTGCTTCTGCAAGTTCGATATGAAGAGCTTCGTTTTCATTATCGACTGTGAATGAACGAGTTGCCCCTGCAACTTCCACAGAGGCGATTTCCAAGTCTTTTTGGTGAAGGGAAATACGTTCACTTCTTGCTTGACCAGTGATGGTCACCTTCCCGGAAAAGGTCTTGGTCTCACGACTCAAGTCTAAAAATAAATCATAATGTTCAGGAACAAATGTTTCAATATAATGTTCTACTGCTTGCATCATATTCTCCTATTCTAAATTTCTGAGCGAATGCTCTAGTTCAAACATACCTATTTTATCATATTTTAAGTCAGAAAAAAGCTTTGGACGGCGATTTCCAAAACTTTCTTCCTACTAGCAGTCTACAGAGGGTAGACCTTGCGAAATTCTTCCAAAACAACCTTGCTGTCAGGTGTAAAAGTCAGTCCTGCTTCTCTCAGCCACTCGGCGAAACAATCCTCATGAACCTGACGCCAGTAGGCTAAAGATTTGTCTCCCTCACCTTCCTTGTAGGCATGGTCGGCTGAAACCTGATGGAAAGGCTGAACGGAAACCTTTGTAATTTCAATAATGCAGACAGCCTGATCTTGGCTGTCTAAAATAACATCAAAAGTTCCTTCTTGGGGAAGGGGTTCGTCCTCTACTGCATAGAGGTCGTAGGCAGAGGCTGTTGCTGTTTTTTCGCCTTTAAAAACCAGATCCGCTAAAAGGTCTGGTTCCACTCCAAAAGCCCAGGCATCTATCTCATCTCCGATAGAGGGGTTAATTTGCTTGTAGGCATTCCACATTTCTTGAGGTGTCATAGGTTGCTCCTTTGTATTTTTTTACTTTCTTCTTTTACACGTTTGAGATGATCTGGATGGTCAATCTCTAAATTAAAAATCTCTGGAATAGAACTGTAGTGGATAATACACTTGATACCCATCTGATTCATTTTTTGTATGAAAGAAGCATTCAGATAGCCTGCTACAGCAAAGTCAATCTTTTTCATACTTGCTTTATCCTGCATATCTCTCAGCATATCTAACATTATTGGACTTTCCATATCATGCCATTGACTGTTTCTCACAGTCGCAAAAACAAAAGAAGTCAAATCATTCATTCCAACTATAATCTTTGAAATACCCGTTTCCAGTATCCTGTCCAAGTCAAAATACGCTGACGGTAATTCAATCATCGTGCCGATTTTCCCAGTAAAACCATGCTGACGTAATACTGTAATAACTTGCTTTAACTGCTCAGCATCATTGACAAAAGGAAAAATAAGAGACAGATTGGGATTATTTTGATAAACATCTGTAACGACATTTGCCTCAGCCTGAAATTCATCCAAACACGCCAGTAAACGCCTAATTCCTCTATATCCAAATAAGGGATGGCGTTCATCAAAATAGTCTTTAGTCCCGTCTAGACTATTTACTTCTCCATTTGTTAACTCTGAAAAACGATACCAGACTTCTTCATCTGAGTACAAATGACAAATAGTGTCTAGATAATCTTTCACAAATTGCTGACAACTTGGTAATAGTATGTTTTGGTTTAGTTCTCTCAACAAGTATTCCCCACGAATCAAGCCGACGTGGTGCAATAAATGGGGATAAACTTTTTCAACAATTTTTTCGCCACTAAGAGCTAGTTGGTTTTGCATGTCCATTCACCTCGTCTTAAAAGATACAATATCAGATATCATTATACGACACTTTCCTCTAGTTCAAAAGCTTCATAGGGTTCAACTATCTCATATCCTAAAAATTCTGCTACTTTTTTGGAAGCCTCGTTATGAGCATCCCAAAGAGGAAACACATCTCTATTTAAACTCTCTAGAATCATTGCAGCACCAAGCTTTTTAGCAAATCCATTTCCTTGTTCGTTTGGTCTAGTTGCAACTTCCACTTCAACTGCTCCTTGGTAAACTAACCCTGAGGAAATCCCAGCAATCAGTTCTTTATTTTTAAGAATCACAAAGCCAAATCCACCTTTTAAATCAAAATCCTGATAGTGCTCAAAATCTCCCTGTAAATCTTGTGACCACTCTTCCTCAGAAAAGCAGTCATAAATATGATTATCAATAGGCACAATTTTGTAACCTTCCTCTAACTGATTAACTAGATTAATTAGAAATTCAACTTGAAAATTTGCCTCATCTTTAAAAGAATAGCGAGTAAAAGAAATTAGCCCCACTTTCCGATGCAGAAAATCTTGCCAATTGGTATTTTCTGAAATAATAATCTTATAATCTAAACCATATTTCCTAATAAAATCTTCCCAAAATCTGGAATTCAACTCCCCTGCTAGGTATAAAAAATTCCCAACATCATAAAAGCTTGTTGTCCTATCACTGTTTCGGTAGACAGTTCCGATTTGAGATTTAAGACCATAGAGAACCATATTTTTCTTCCATGTTTTAAATAGTTCCATTATCCCCCTTCTTCACCTTCCAATTTCTATAGCTTGTCAGTTCTAATTCTGGAAATCCTCCTAACTCTGCCTTAACTTTTAATACTAGGGGTGAGGCATTTTCTTCGGTCATCTGCTCGATAGGAAGCCAGATTGCATTTGCTGAATCATTGCTTCCATCATTTACCTCTTGAGGAAGGGATTTTTGAGAGCGTTCGAAATCAAGTACTATATCATAAAAGGCCATGATATGGTGTACTGCGAAGTCTTGCCCATCTTCTTGAACCATTACATCATAAATTCTAGAATTTGAATAATGGCTAAGCGTGTAGCCTGTCTCTTCCATAACTTCTCTCTTGAGGGTTTCTGTCAACCCCTCACCTAGTTCTTGACTACCACCAGGTAAATCAAAACGATGCTGATAAGGTCCTCTCGTTTTCTCAATGCAAAGCAATTTCCCGTCTTGAAAACAGACTCCGTATACACCAAAGTGTTTTTTGATTTCCATATTCCACTCTTTCTAACAATCCAAGATTGAAAACTTACATCATCCCTTAAATGGAAAGAGGCTATAGATTTCATGCTCCTTGATATACTTCTTTAGTATCTCCATATTCTCTTCGATTTTTGCTTGGATATCTGTCTCTTCACAAGTTGACTCAGTAATAAAAAGGGGAATCTTCAATAAATCTGCCAAGTATAGCAAACGGCGTTCCATTTCTGATTCAGGACTCGAAGCTTGCTCGATTTTTGCAAGCTTTTGCTCTAAGTTATCGCCATTCAAAAATCTCTGATGAACTCTCCTTCTTATTTTTTGAGTGGATTCCTCGCCTTGTTCTAATGGAGATAAAATGAGTTTTTTATAGACGAGTACCTGATTTTCTTTTTCTCTTTCCAGATAGGCCAATAAAACCAGAGAGCTATCAACAAAGGTCCATGTGTTATAATTCCCTTCAAATGGAACTTGTATGATCCTATCTAATAATTCCTTAGCTATTTCCTCTTGACCATCCAGATAAAGTAAATAGGCCAGATGATTCAGTGATTCGAGATAGCTAGCTTGGGTCTTCTTATGCTTTTTTAAAATTTTATCTATATAGAGATGTAGGTCTGGATGATTTTCCACTAGCTCAACTACTTCTGGTAGCTTCATCTGAATTCCTTTCTATTATCTTCCAAAAAATTTAAAACTATTTTAGTCAATTAATCCAACTCTGCTCTACTGAACAAATCTTTCATAGTATCGATATCATCGCAAAACTCTTTAAAGCCCTGAGCAAATCTAGACAAGGCGTCTACCTTGGAAGAATAGGCACAAAACATACTTCCTTCAGGATCAAAGTCGATAGCATCGCTTAATTCCAGCATTTTTTCCTCCAAAAATACCAAAGCCAAGGATGCCCAATCGTAGCCATTTCCTTCAAATCCCTCCTCTTCTCGAGTGTCAAACACTTCCTGTCTGTATTCTCCATCTGGGTAATAAATAAGCGACCCGCGAACATTTTGAGGATCCTCATCATATACAAGCAAGTTAAAAGGAGCAATTTTTTCATTCATGTTTTCGTAATCAATCATTTCTTAACTCCTTTTTATATTGTCAATGGAACTGCAACATTCTAGCTTTGTAACTAGGGTTCAAATGGCATGAAACTATCGTGCTGATGATAATAATTCAAAGCCTCGACCAAGTCTTTACAACTTGCATCTGGCTTTTCCTCAAGTGCAACCGAGAGAACATCAAGCAACTGTTCTCCATAGTAGACTAGCTGGAGATCTTGCTTCGCTACATCCATCGGATAGACATCACGGTCTTCTACGACATCCGGATAATCTGATACCCAATAGAGCCTATCTAGTGCTAGCACTCCATCCTCCTTCCCATAGAGGCAAAAATCATCTGAAAAAGACTCGTCCACGCGCACCTGCTCGATGATCTGCTCTAGCGAAAGTTCTTGGTATTTCCGCATCCCTTCTCCTTTTAAGTCTCACTCTTCAACAAAGGAATTCAAAAATTCCTCAAAAGATAGCCATTGACCATACAACTCAGCTTTTTCTTCTAAAACATAGAAGTAAACCTTGCCATAATCCTCTGCCCTTAAAGAAAGTGCATAGTTACCAGATCCAGGATCATAGGCGAAATGGAGAAGATCTGTGGCCTTAAATCCTGCAGGTACAGCCTCATCGTCGAACCAGGTAAGAGACTTCCTCATCTCCCCTATTGAATTAAAGGAATTGAAAGGAAAGAGATGGCGGTCATCGTGGACACCCCTTACTTGGGGCTGGCCACCGTTGTACTTGAGATAAAAATCCTTCATAGCTTCCGGCAATTTCTTTCCAAGAATCTCTTCAAATTGTAAAAGTTCTTCTTTTGAAATCGGTAAATCTGATTCTAGCACTCTAAACATGATTTCTCCCTCCCAGTTTTACAACTCTTCCTCTAAAATCTTGTCAATAAAGTCATAGACGTTTGTAGCTACTTTTTGCATTTCTAATGATCCTAGAGCACCCAAGTCATTTTCATAAATGCAATCATCAGATTTTTTCTTGATAAAGTAGGCCAAATCTCCTTCCTGTCCAATCATAAAGTAATCTGGCTCTACTTCCTCAATCTGATAAGTCTCATTACGCTCTTGGAGATCCTCCTTAGCATACAAACAGATACCTGTATCTCCAATTTCATAGGGGTCAATCTCTTCCCACTCCGTTAAAAACTGATAGTAGAGATTGGGTAAGATAAATCCAAACTCATCTCTTTTCATGACTCACCTCCACATATTTACAGAATATCAACTCTGCTACTTCAAACTCCATCCTCCATCAATAGTCAAGATTTGTCCTTGCATGGCGCTTGCCTTTCCACTTGCTAGGAGGAGGCTAACTTCTGCCACTTCCTCTGGCTCAATCCAGCGTTTGATGGGTGTTTCACTAGCTACCCAGTCTGCCAGACCACCTGGTTCAAAGTCAGCAGCGGTCATACCTGTCTTAACTGCACCAGGAGCAATGCCAAAGACCTGAATCCCAGCTTCAGCATAGTCTAAAGCTAATTGCTTGGTAAAACCTGCCAAGGCATGTTTAGAAGAGGTATAGGCGTGACCACCTCCACCTGCTAGACTTGAGGCAATGGAACACATATTGATAATAATCCCTTTTTTATTCTCCAGCATTTGCGTAAGATAATGTCGTGTCAACTCTACCGGTGTCACATAGTTGATTTCAAAAATCTCTTGGATTTCCTGAGCAGATTGTTCTAGTAAAGGTTTGTAGTCATCCAAAACCCCAGCCGTATTGCAGAGAACATTCACCTGAGGGCACCAATTAAAAATGGGTTCCAAGTCAAGCGTTAAATCACGTTGTAAAAAGTGAAAGTCACCCTGTAAATCAGGATTTTCACCCTGATCCACTCCAAAAACCTGATAACCTTTTTCTAAAAAGAGTCGAGCTTGAGCCAGACCAATCCCTGAGCTAACACCTGTAATCAATACACGTTTAGTCATGGACTTCCACCCAATCCGTCGCTAAGACATCACAAGGAGTTGGACTCCACATAGAAAAACCTTCTCCTTCACCAGATACGTTGATGAGGAAATAGGGTGTCACTTCAAGGGCGACGCCATTTTGCTCGATGGTATCAAAAAGCTGCACATAATTTTCAGCTCCACCCCAGCCAGTTCGTACATATTTTTTCTTAGCCTTTAGTCCAGGCAAAATTTCTTCAAATGTCATGTTTCTCTCCTTTGTTATCTATAAATCTTAATTTCATTATAACAAAAAACCGTTTACCAACGGCTTTTTGACTGTGATTTCTAAAATGCATTTTTTCCTATGGCAAATCATTCCCTGCTGCTAGGTAAATCTCATACCATTCTTTTCGAGTCAGGTTGACATGAGTTGCTTGGCTTGCTTCTATCAAATGTTTAGGGTTAGTTGTTCCTACTACTGCCTGCATCTTAGCTGGATAGCGTAACACCCAAGCAATAGCAATAGCCGATGGGCTTACACCGTATTTTAAGGCTAGTCGATTTAGAACTTCATTTAGATCATGAAATTGCTCTTTTCCAACAAAATTACCCTTAAAATAACCAAACTGCAAGACTGACCAGGCCTGAATAACCATGTCGTTTAATTTGCAGTATTCAAAGACGCTTCCATCACGCAAAGCCGCCTTGTTCCCTTCCATATTGACATGAAATCCTGCTTCAAAACCAGGCGTGAAAGCTGCACTTAGTTGTAATTGATTGATAGATAAAGGCTGTTTGACTTCTTTCTTCAGCAACTCCATCATCATAGGATTTTGGTTGGACACACCAAAGTCTCGAACTTTACCTGATGTGTGGAGAATATCAAAGGCTTCCGCCACTTGGTCAGCTTCCATCAGAGCATCTGGACGGTGAAGAAGCAAGCTATCTAAATAGTCAACCTGCAATCTTTTTAAAATACCATCTACTGATTCTAGAATATACTCTTTTGAAAAATCAAAATAGGTAAATTCTTCAATGCGAATGCCACATTTGGACTGAATCCACATCTTTTCTCGCAAATCAGGGCGATTCTTTAACACTTGTCCCAGTAATTCTTCGCAACGTCCACCACCGTATATATCTGCCAAGTCAAAGGCATTGATTCCAACGGACAGAGCTGTTTCAACTAGCTCCTCAACTTCTTTGACCGACTTGTCACTGATGCGCATCATCCCTAGGACAATTTCTGACAGTTCTCTTTTCTCTTGACCAAATGTAATGTATTGCATGGCAACTTCCTCCGTTTTCATTTATTATAAAGTAGAATGACACTTTTATCAACTGCCACCTTACAAAAGAAAAGAACCAGTTCAAACTGGTCCTTTTAAATTTTACCCAATCACACTTCCGTTTGGTACAGCTGGGTCAACTGTGAGAAGGGTTAATTTGCCATCATGCTCAGCTGAGAGAATCATCCCTTGGCTGACATATTTTTTCATCATTTTACGTGGTTTGAGGTTGGCAACGATTTGAACTTTCTTGCCGACCAATTCTTGTTCATTTGGATAATATTTTGCAATTCCTGAGAGGATTTGACGATCTTCACCATCACCAGCATCTAGGCGGAATTGAAGCAACTTATCAGAACCTTCTACTTTAGAAACTTCTTTAACTTCTGCGACACGGATTTCAACCTTATCAAAGTCTTCAAACTTGATTTCTTCCTTGTTTAGTTTGAGTTCGACTTCATCTGGATTCCATTCTTTTTCGACGGCTGGCTTGTTACCTTCCATTTGTTCCTTGATATAGGCGATTTCTTCTTCCATATCGAGACGTGGGAAGATTGGCGTTCCCTTAGCAACTACTGTTACTCCTGCAGGGAAATCAGCTAAACTCAAGTTTTCAAGGCTAGAAACTTCTGCGAGACCAAGTTGAGTCAAGACTGCACGACTGGTTTCCATCATAAACGGCTCAATCAAGTGGGCTACGACACGAAGGCTGGCTGCCAAGTGACTCATAACACTGGCCAATTGGTCACGATGAGCTTCATCCTTAGCCAGTACCCATGGAGCTGTCTCATCGATGTATTTGTTGGTACGTGATATAAGAGTCCAGACTGCCTCAAGGGCACGTGGGTAGTCAACTGCTTCCATATAGGTGTGGTAGTCAGCGATTGATTGTTCTGCTACTTGAGCAAGAGCATTGTCAAACTCTGTCACACCTTCTACGTAAGCAGGGATTTGCCCATCAAAGTACTTGTTAATCATGGAAACCGTACGGTTGAGGAGGTTTCCGAGGTCATTTGCCAATTCATAGTTGATACGGCCTACATAATCTTCTGGAGTGAAGGTTCCGTCTGAACCAACTGGAAGGCTACGCATGAGGTAGTAACGAAGTGGATCGAGACCATAACGCTCTACTAACATTTCAGGATAAACGACATTCCCTTTAGACTTAGACATCTTGCCGTCTTTCATGACAAACCAACCGTGGGCAATCAAACGGTCAGGTAATTTGATATCCAACATCATAAGAAGGATTGGCCAGTAGATTGAGTGGAAACGAAGAATATCCTTTCCTACCATGTGGAAGACTGTTCCATTCCAGAACTTGTCAAAGTTGCCATGTTCATCTTGACCATAACCAAGAGCAGTCGCATAGTTGAGAAGGGCATCAATCCAAACATAGACAACGTGTTTTGGATTTGATGGAACTGGCACACCCCATGTAAAGGTTGTACGTGATACCGCCAAGTCTTCCAAACCTGGCTCGATAAAGTTTTTCAACATTTCATTGAGACGACCATCAGGAGTGATGAAGTCAGGATGAGATTTGAAAAATTCTACCAAACGGTCTTGGTATTTGCTGAGACGAAGGAAATAAGACTCTTCTGAAACCCACTCCACTTCGTGACCTGATGGAGCGATACCGCCAGTTACATTTCCGGCTTCATCACGGAAAACTTCCGCAAGCTGGCTTTCTGTAAAGAATTCCTCATCTGAGACTGAATACCACCCAGAATATTCACCTAGATAGATGTCATCTTGAGCAAGCAAGCGTTCAAAAACTTGCGCTACCACTTTTTCATGGTAATCGTCAGTAGTACGGATAAATTTATCATATGAGATATCCAATAATTGCCAGAGTTCTTTGACTCCAACTGCCATCCCATCAACATAAGCTTGTGGTGTAATCCCAGCTTCTTCTGCTTTTTGTTGGATCTTTTGGCCATGCTCATCAAGACCAGTCAGATAAAAGACATCGTAGCCCATAAGGCGTTTGTAACGTGCTAGGACATCACAGGCGATGGTTGTGTAGGCAGAACCGATATGAAGTTTACCAGATGGATAGTAAATCGGTGTTGTAATATAAAAATTCTTTTCAGACATAATTTTTCCTTTCCAGGCTAATGAAACCTGTTTTTCTAATACTTCATTATATCATATTTTGATGATTTTCGATAAGGAAATCCACACAAAAACAAGATAGACAAGTGTCCATCTTGTTGATGTTATTCATAACGAAGGGCTTCGATTGGATCAAGTTTCGATGCCTTGTTGGCTGGCAAGACTCCAAAAATCATACCCACACTAGCCGAAACTGCGAGACTAAATAGGGCAACTGGGATTGATACTCCCACTTCTATACCCGCAATCAATCCTTGTAAAAGTATCCCAGCTATAGCTGTTAAGCCTGTCGCAATGGTTAGACCAATGACTCCACCTAGTAAGGTCAAAATCATGGATTCAATCAAAAACTGGATTAAAATATTAGCACGTGTTGCACCCAAAGCCTTACGAAGACCAATCTCACGCGTACGCTCCGTCACCGAAACCAGCATAATGTTCATAACACCAGTCCCTCCAACAAAGAGGGAAATCCCCGCAATAGCACTAATAATCGTTGTTATAAAGCCAAAAAGTTGTTGTACTTCTTGGAAGGCTGCAGTCGCATCTGACACCTGATACTCCCCCTGCTGAAGACCAGCAATCTCGGTCAATTTTCTAGCTAATTCTGGTCCCACTGTTGGTGTCAAACTGGTATCATTAACACGGAAGACAATATCAGAAATTTCATCCATATTGAAGTTATTGGCAAGAGAAATATTAGTTGTAATCGGAAGTCCACCAATACCAAAAGTCTTGGCAGCCTTGGACTCGTCGCTAGTATAGACACCAATGACACGATAACTAAAGCCACCAACATCTATAATCTGGTTAACAGCTTCTTGAGCTGACCCAAACAGACTATTAGCAAGTTCTTGGTCTAGTAAAATGACACTGGCCACATCTTTATAATCCTGAGCCATGAGACTTCGTCCTGCAACAATTTCATTTTCAACCGCCTTCATGTAGGTAATATTCCCACCTGTCAAGCTAGCGCGTTCCACTTTTTTATCTTTATATGACAGGGTGGTATTTGTTGAGTTGGTTACATAGTAACTGTCAACACCTTTCAGCTTGGCAGCTTCTTTAACCCAGGATTCTTGTGGTTTTGGTGGTTCCACAGGAACTACCTCTTCTTTCCCAGAAACTGTTAAAGCTGATTGTTTTTGGGTAAAAGAACCGTCTTTACTTTTAATAGGCGAGAAAAAGACATGAATATTCTTCTGTGACTTGGTCATGTTTTTATTGACCTGACGAGACATAGAATCCCCCAGAGCCATAATCACAACAACTGATGAAACACCAATAATAATCCCAATCATAGTGAGAAAAGAGCGCATCTTGTGAGCCATAATAGATGAAAAGGCAAATTTCAGATTCTGCATCTTAGTTTTCCTCCTTTTCTAACTGAGCACTATCAGACGAAATGACTCCATCTCGAATGACAATCTGGCGTTTAGCATAAGCAGCGATTTCAGGCTCATGCGTTACCATGATAATGGTTTTTCCTTCTTTATTCAGTTCAACTAATAATTGCATGATTTGGTTACCTGTTTTGGTATCCAAGGCTCCTGTCGGTTCATCTGCTAAGATGATAGAAGGATTGTTTACCAAGGCACGCGCAATAGCCACACGTTGCTTTTGACCACCAGATAATTCCGAAGGCAAATGATGACTACGCTCAGTCAATTCAACCTTATCTAGATATTCCTCAGCTAACTTGCGCCGTTTTGAAGCCGACACTCCTGCGTAAATCAAGGGCAATTCTACATTTTGCAGAGCATTGAGTTTGGATAGAAGAAAGAACTGCTGAAAGACAAATCCGATTTGTTGGTTACGGACCTTGGCTAGTTGTTTTTCACCCAATCCAGCCACTTCTCGGCCTTCAAGATAATACTCTCCACTGGTTGGTGTATCCAACATGCCAATGGTATTCATCAGAGTGGACTTACCAGAACCAGATGGTCCCATGATGGCGACAAACTCACCCTCATTCACTTCTAGATTGATATTTTTGAGCACCTGCAGCTCTTGGTCACCATTACGGTAGCTTCTGCAGATATTTTTTAGACTAATTAGTTGCTTCATCAGCCTTCACCTCTTTTCCTTCCTCTAGAGAAGACGTTGGGTTACTGATGACCTTGACTCCATTTGTCAGACCTGAAGTGATTTCTTGGTTGTCTGCATCAGCATTGCCCAACCCAACTTCCACTTTCTTAGCCTTTTTCTGCTCGTCAAGTACCCAGACATAGTTTTTATCATTTTCAGTCACAATACTTGTTAGAGGAACCAAAATGGCTTTACTCTTATTCTTCACCTCAACACTAACTGAAAATCCTTGTTTCAAGTCACCGATTTCACTTGTAACATCAATAGTATATGGATATTTAGAGCCAGAATTACCAGCTGCTGCGGCAGCCGTTGCACTTGCTGCTTCGCCATTGTTTTTAGGATAGTCAGAGATATAGCTAATCTTACCTGTCCAGCTCTTATCTTGGTAAACTTTAGAAGTAAAGGTTACTTCTTGTCCAACAGATAAGTTGGCAAGGTTATATTCAGATAGTTCACCCTTAACTTGCAAGTTTTCATTACTTACGACATGAACTACCACTTGGCTAGCTCCTGTTGGAGATTTGGAAACATTGTGGTTAACTTCAACCACAGTTCCCTCTAGGGTACTGAGAACCGTCGTTGCATCCAACTGACTTTGAGCCTTGCTTAATTGCGCCGCTGCATCTGCACGAGCATCACGAGCATCACCTAGTTGTGCATCAATAGAAGACACTGAATTTCCTGAGACTGGAGCTGGAGTTTGGGCTGCTGCACCTTCGCCTCCTGCTGACGCTGGTAACTGTGGAGCCGGAGCTGAAGCAGCTTCATTTCGTGCTTGATTGAGTTCGTTGATATGACGATCTGCCTTAGCTACTGCTCTACTAGCTGAATCATAAGCCGCCTGGGCTTCTGAACTACTATACTTGACTAAAGCCTGCCCTTCGCTGACCTTATCACCCACAGAAACAAGGATTTCATCTAAATCTCCCTTACTAGCATCAAAATAAACATATTGTTCATTTTTTGCTGTTACTGTTCCTGATAATAAAACAGAAGATGCAACACTTCCTTCCTTGGCAACAACAAGATGAGTAGGCTCATCTTTTACTGCGGTCTGAGATGGTTGTCTAAAGAGCAAAATCCCCCCAGCCCCCAATACAACTACACTTGCTGCACCAATTGCTGCATACAATTGCCATTTTTTAGCTTTACGATTCTTTTTCATAATGAAACTCCTTTTTTGATTTAAAGTCCTTAACAATATTATACAAAAATTAGCAAATAGAAACAATAACAGCTCAGAACGAAATAATGACATTTCAGGATTCAATAATTGTTCGGAATTTATTTTCTGTTATTGTACTAGTTATATCATACACTTTATTTTTCCTTTTTGCAAGCTTTTTCTTTAATTTTTTTGAACGTAGCAGATTTTTGCAATCAAATCAAAAAAAAGATAGAATATGACTATCAAAAATGACACTCTACTATTTCAAAGAGTACAAAGGAGTTTTCAATGAGAGAATACGATATCATTGCTATTGGCGGAGGTAGCGGAGGAATTGCTACCATGAACCGTGCTGGCGAACATGGAGCCAAAGCGGCCGTTATTGAGGAAAAGAAATTAGGTGGAACCTGCGTCAACGTCGGCTGTGTTCCTAAAAAAATCATGTGGTACGGAGCACAAATAGCTGAGACTTTCCATCAATTTGGAGAAGATTACGGCTTTAAGACTACTGATCTTAACTTTGACTTTGCAACCCTACGTCGCAATCGTGAAGCCTACATTGATCGCGCTCGTTCTTCTTATGACGGAAGTTTTAAACGTAACGGTGTAGACTTGATTGAAGGTCATGCTGAATTTGTAGATTCTCATACTGTCAGTGTAAATGGTGAACTCATTCGTGCTAAACATATCGTGATTGTGACAGGTGCCCACCCAAGCATTCCAAATATTCCTGGTGCTGAACTAGGTGGTTCTTCTGATGATGTATTTGCTTGGGAAGAATTGCCAGAATCAGTTGCTATTCTAGGCGCTGGTTATATCGCCGTTGAATTGGCTGGCGTACTCCACACCTTTGGTGTCAAGACAGACCTCTTTGTTCGCCGAGATCGTCCTTTACGTAGTTTTGATTCTTACATCGTTGAAGGTTTGGTCAAGGAAATGGAAAGAACAAACTTGCCACTTCATACTCACAAAGTCCCTGTCAAGTTAGAAAAAACTGCTGAAGGCATTACCATTCATTTCGAAGATGGTACTAGTCACACAGCTAGCCAAGTTATCTGGGCTACAGGTCGCCGTCCAAACGTTAAGGGCTTGCAACTTGAAAAAGCTGGAGTAACTCTGAACGAACGTGGTTTTATCCAAGTGGATGAATACCAAAATACTGTTGTTGAGGGAATATACGCTCTAGGTGATGTAACGGGTGAAAAAGAGCTAACTCCAGTTGCTATCAAGGCTGGACGTACTTTGTCTGAACGTCTCTTTAACGGAAAAACAACTGCAAAAATGGACTACTCAACTATTCCAACTGTTGTCTTTTCACACCCTACTATCGGAACTGTTGGCTTGACAGAAGAGCAAGCTATTAAAGAATACGGTCAAGAGCAAATCAAGGTTTACAAATCAAGCTTTGCATCTATGTACTCTGCCGTTACTAGCAATAGACAAGAATCCCGTTTCAAACTCATAACAGCTGGTCCAGAAGAAAAAGTTGTCGGACTTCATGGAATTGGATACGGTGTTGATGAAATGATTCAAGGATTTGCTGTTGCTATCAAAATGGGAGCAACCAAGGCTGACTTTGATTCAACTGTGGCGATTCACCCAACTGCATCTGAGGAATTTGTAACCATGCGTTAATCGAAACAAAAGAAGCTGATACAAATGTGTCTGCTTCTTTTTTGATAACTTCTAGACATATGAAAGAACAATTATTCAGCTTCTCTTGTCAATCAAATCGGCCGTTACAGTTTTTGTTACCCACGTTACGTAAATAGGTTGACAATGATGTTGGTTTAAGTATAATAGTTACTATATATTAGAAAAGAGGTTAACTATTTTGAAAAAAGCTCACGTTTATGCTATCCCTGCTATTGGGGCTGCTCTCATTGCTGTATTGGCACAAATCAGTCTCCCAATTGGGCCTGTTCCCTTCACTCTGCAGAACTTTGCAATCGGCTTGATTGCTACTGTCTTTAGACCGAGAGAGGCTGTACTTTCTGTTGGACTTTATCTTCTTCTAGGTGCTATCGGTCTTCCTGTCTTTGCAGGAGGTGGAGCTGGATTTCATGCTTTGATTGGTCCTACTGCAGGTTTTCTTTGGTTTTATCTTGTTTACTCTGGACTTACCTCCTCTCTAACTAACAGCGATAGTGGTTTTGTCAGAATTTTTCTAGCAAATCTCTTGGGAGATACACTTGTCTTTGTTGGTGGAATTCTCAGCTTGCATTTCCTAGCTGGAATGCCATTTGAAAAAGCTCTTGTTGTGGGGGTATTTCCCTTTATCATCCCAGATCTTGGTAAACTTCTTGCTATTAGTTTTATTAGCCGCCCATTACTTCAACGCCTTGAAAATCAGGCGTACTTTGCTAACTAATACTCTTCGAAAATCTCTTCAAACCGCGTCAACGTCGCCTTGCCGTAGATATATGTAACTGACTTCGTCAGTCTTATCTACAACCTCAAAGCAGTGCCTTGAGCAACCTGCGGCTAGTTTCCTAGTTTGCTCTTTGATTTTCATTGAGTATAAAAAAGGATATCGAGTTGTCATGACTCAATATCCTTTTCTTTCGTTTTGAAAACTTAGTTGCCTTTAAATGCATCCACCATCGTTTGAAATTCTTCATTGGAGAGAGTAATTCCTTTACCCATTTTAGTATGGTCTGGGCTCCAAGTACGAATATCAAACTTTGCAGGGGCACCATTAAAGCTCACACGGTTGATTTCCTTGGTCCAACCTTTTTCGTTTTCAGAAAGAGTCAACAAGTGCTCTTCGATTTCAAATGTAAATTCTGCCATTTTCTTCTCCTTTTTTAGCTTTCATCTGATTATTCGTAAAATCTTGTAGATTTTAGGAAAATTTTATATAATATTGATATAAAAGAAGGGAGGCTAATATGAGACATAAATTCCAGCAAGTTCTAGATAAAATACATGATTTTTTAAATGGACATGACCAACCAGACCAGACTGAAAGCAACTCCCTTACGGCTACTATTGAAGAGGCGATCCAAAAACAAACCGCTGTTCACCTTATCTTGTCAGAGACAAGTTTTACAGGTGATATCATCAAATACGATCAGCAACGCCAGCAAATTATCGTGAAAAATTTTGCCAAAAATGTGACCCGTATTATCCGCATAAGCGATATTCAACGCCTGCGATTTGTCCCTTCAACTGTCCAAACAGCCCAAAAAAATAGATTTAAGAAAGAGTGAGATGTCTTGCTTCATCCCACTCTTTTTTCTTAGCGAACTTGTTCAAAATGCAAATGAACGGCGATATGATCTCCATAACCACTTCTTTCCAAGTCACGTTGTAAACGATAGGAAATGTAGTGCTCTGCAATGGTAATGTAACCTGCACCCAATAAACGATGTTCAACTAAAGACTGAATCATGCTAATGGTAGCACGTTCTACCTTGGCTTCTTCCAAATCCAAAACCACTTTCTTAGTTACTTGTGCAAGGTTTTGACGCAAATCATCTGTCAATACATAGACAGTCTGGGCCGCCTTTAAGATAGCTTGGTAAATCTTATCTGGATTAAATTCAGCAATTTCACCATCACGTTTGATTACTTGCATTGGTTTCTCCTTTAATCTTTATTTTCCTTGATTTCTGCCAGCATTTTTGCTTCTTCTGCTGTCAGTTGATAATGTTTTAACAAATCCGGTCTGCGCTCGTAGGTTTTCTTTAAACTCTCATACAGACGCCACTGACGAATCTTTTCATGGTGACCACTCATCAGAACATCTGGGACGACCATTCCTCGATAGTCGTAAGGACGGGTATACTGAGGATATTCGAGAAGTCCTGATGAAAAACTATCATCTTGGTGGCTAGACTCCTTGCCAATCACCTCTGGAATCAAGCGAACCGTAGCATCAATCATGGTCATTGCTGCCAGTTCTCCACCAGTCAAGACATAGTCTCCTAGGGAAATCTCATCTGTTACCAAGGTCTTAATACGCTCATCATAACCCTCGTAGTGCCCGCAGATAAAGATAAGTTCTTCCTCTTGAGCCAAATCCTCAGCATAGGCCTGATCAAACTGCTTTCCAGCTGGATCGAGGAGAATGACGCGCGGATTTTTCTTTTCAATAGCGTCAAAGGCATCGAAAATAGGTTGCGCCCGGAGCAACATCCCCTGTCCTCCTCCGTATGGCTCGTCGTCTACATGGCGAGCCTTTTCAGCATTTTCTCGAAAATTATGATACTGGATATCCAAGAGCCCTTTTTCTCGAGCCTTTCCGACGATTGAGTGCTCCAGTGGAGAGAACATCTCTGGAAAGAGGGTTAATATATCAATCTTCATCGTCTAATCCTTCTAAGATTTCCACATCGACCCGTTTATTTGGAATATCCACATTGAGAATCACTGGTGGGATATAAGGCAGTAACAAATCACGTTTGCCTTTTCTCTTGACTACCCAGACATCGTTGGCACCTGGTTGCAGGATTTCCTTGATGGTTCCAATCAAGTTATCCCCCTCATAGACCTCCAAACCGATAATCTCGTGATAGTAAAATTCACCATCGTCTAGGTCATTCAAATCTTCCTCAGCTACCTTGAGACTGTATCCCTTGAATTTTTCAATCGCATTGATATGGTACATATCTTTGAATTTAATAATGTCAAAATTCTTCTGTTTACGGTGACTAGCGATAGTCACTGTTTGGACAAACTGATCTTTTTCATCAAACAAAGACAGCTCAGCGCCTTTTTTAAAGCGTTCTTCTGCAAAATCCGTCACAGACAAGACTCGCATCTCACCCTGCAACCCTTGCGTATTGACGATTTTCCCAACATTAAAGTAGTTCATCTTGTCTCCTGTATCTATTTCTATCCTTTATTTTATCACGTTCTATGGATTTTCACAAGTTGGAGGAAGATACATAGAGGGGCCCTATAGTCCCAAAAGTGCTAATAATTTTCTCTTTAATGTTAATTTATATTTAAAAGATGAGATATTTACATTCCCGTTATACATATTGCTATAAAATGTATATTCCCCAATTTCACCCTGACTTGTTTTCCATTTCATTCTTAAACTAGGCATATTCTCTGGTAAATTTGTATGAATCAATAAGCATGTATAATTCTTTAAATTTTTAACTGTATGCAGTTTATTATTAACAATCAAACAATTGCTTTTTGAATCATAGTTTAAAGAATAAAATTCTACTATTTCAATATCAACTTCTTTGGGATAAAAAATCAAATGATTAAAAGGTTTGCTACTTACATTATGTGTAAATTCATGAATATAGTGAAACTTTGTATGTAAAGATTCAAACTCGAATGGTTTAATTTCCTTGATTTCAATATTATTGATATAAACCTTATTCTGGAAAGTTATCTTTATAATCACAGCAATAAATGTCGCAATTTGTAAAATTCGTAATAGCCAATCAATACACATTGACCAATCTATGTTAAAAACACAATCAATATTCATTCTTCTTTCAGTTTCCTTTCAGAAATCCTTCCAAATCTCGTTCATGTTGGTACTTAATGGCTGCAGTTTTATCTTTCTCAAAGATAGTTTTAGTAAGGTCAATATGATTAATAGCTGCGATTGCGACGGTGTAGTGAATGATATCAGCCAGTTCTTTGGCAAGTTCCTCGTTCGAGTCCTGAACCCCCTCTTTTCGACCAGAGCGCCCATTCAAAACTTCGGCTACTTCTCCGACTTCCTCCACTAGCTTGATAAAAAGACCTTCCTCAGTCCTAGACTGCCGGTAATGTTCGAGTAAGTAGTCTTGTAATTGTCTAAACGTTAAATCTTTCATCCTCTATTCCTCACAAAAAAGCGAGACATTCGTCCCGCCCTTCTTATTTTTCGTCAATAACGATTCTTACTTTTTTGTCTTCAGTTGGGACAGAGTAGACAATCGTTCTTATCGCAGAAATAGTGCGACCCTTACGACCGATTACACGACCCACATCGCTTTGATCAAGATCCAAGTGATATTCCAAAAATTCTGGTGTATCTTCAATCTTGATAGTTAAGGCATCTGGTTGTGAAATCAAGGGTTTCACAATCGCAATAATGAGATTTTCAATCGTATCCATCTGTCAACCTACTTTAAACTTATTTTGAGAATTTAGAATCGTGGAATTTTTTCAATACGCCTTCTTTTGAAAGGATGTTACGTACTGTATCTGAAGGTTGAGCTCCATCAGCCAACCATGCAAGAACGCGGTCTTCTTTCAAAGTTACTTGGTTTTCAGCAACAAGTGGGTTGTAAGTTCCAACTGTTTCGATGAAACGTCCGTCACGTGGTGAACGTGAATCTGCTACGTTAATACGGTAGAAAGGTTTTTTCTTAGAACCCATACGAGTCAAACGGATTTTTACTGCCATTTTTAATATCTCTTTTCTTTTATTTTTTATTTCGGTGAAATAGCTAAGCTATTTAGCACATGTTCTATTATAACAGATTTCTGAGAGGTGTCAAGAAAAAAACTTGACAGACTTTAAAATTTTTAAATTTTTTAGACTAATAGGGATAAATTAGAAAGAAAAAATTTATGAATACTACTTTTGATACTGTCTATAAAGACTACCCTGTCAAGCTCTATATCTTTCCTAATCTTGATATGGAAGGCCCTAAACCTATCCCAAAACGCAAAATGGAACTACTAGAAGACAATCTATTTGCAGATGATATCACCCTCCTATGGAGAGTCCAGTTTGGCGCTTTTACAACCGAAACATGATTTTAAAAACTCCCATTCGAATATGTTTCAAAATTCGCTTAAAATCAATGTTTTCCCGCTTTTTCAGCAAACAAATTTTCATCTAATTTAAATAACTCTCAATTAAATGGTGTGAATTTTGCTTAAAATCATCAAAAACACCCCATGGTGTGAACCATGAAGTGTTGTAAATGCTGTATTGTAGCTAGTTCTTAACGTTTAGAGAGCTACCTAGCTTTACGAGCTTTCTTAAAATCTGGTTTGGAAAGTATGCGTTTCAGTTGGACTAAAAACAGCGAAATATCAAGGATTTTAAGAACGATATCTACTAATTAATTTATAAAATATGAATTAATAGATTCTAAATAGGGGAATAGTTTAGGTCTGTAATCATTAAAATAATACACCTAACTTTGGTCACCATTTTTTAGTTATTCACTCTTTTTTCGGATAGTGTTTTTAAAGTTATGATGTAAAATGCCGCAATTAAAACACTATACATCATAATCGGAGGATAGAGAATTAAGGATAGAATCAATCCCACTCCTTTAATTATTAGGTCAGGTATCAATAACTTTCTATATTGTGCGGTAGCTTCAAGTAATTCTTTCTGATCTATATTGGGTTTATCAATTACTTTATGTAAAAACCAGTTTGCTACCGTTGAAACAATAACGATCAGTCCATAAAAGAGCTGTGCCGTATGATTCATGAAATGACTACTAACTATTCCAGTAGCGTAGGGCATAAATGAAACAAAAAATAAAAGAAACAAATTCCACCAAACAATTTGTTGAGAAATTTTCTCAACCTTTTCCCATAATGTGTTTAGCGCCATCCATAACGATCCCAACCAGAAAAAAGAAAGAAAATAAGCAAAGAAATTTTGCCGTAAATCCCAAAAAGCTTGAAGACTTGGTGTCGTTGGTTTTTCTAATTCTAAGATTAGGATAGTCATTATAATTGCTAGAACCGCATCTGTCAATGCAATTAATCTATCTTTCTTCATCAGATTACATCGCCTTTCATTTTGTAGCATTCTATCTCATCGTATAATATTTATTAATCTTAAATATTGGATAGTCACTTCATATTTTGAGTACAAACAAGATACACTAAAAAGCATGTATCTGTCATATTTTATTTAACTTTAGAAATATTCATCCATCTAATCAATAAATATATCATATTTCACAATAAATGACTACTATCAAAGATACATTTTCTTTCAGATTTCTTCCTTTTCAACTTGGCTAACTTGACCTGCATTACCTAGGTCGCTTTGCTTTAAATTATACTTTTTTCTTAAACATTTGATACGAGTAGGTATTTCTTGTGAGTAATTTTCATCAAAAAATTTCATAGATAAGTCCTATATATAATCATGGTAAAGTAGTAAAAATAGTTGTTATCCTAGTTGATTAAAAAACTCTCTGATTTCCTCATCTTTTATAAAATAATATATAATTTTCCCCTCTCTTCTAGTATCCAAGATGTTTTGATTGGCTAGTTTACGAAGATGGTGGGAGGCAGATGCCATACTGAGATTTAGTAAACAGGCTATATCGCAGACACAGAGTTCTTCAACAGCAAGGAGATAAAAGATGATATTTATCTGTTTATTATCGGTAAACTTTGATAAAATACGAAGTGATTTTTGGACTTTTTCCTTTTCAAGGTAGTTCGTTGCGGTTGTAACATTTTGTTGATTTATAACATCCACTTGACAGATACTATCTTTTTTCATAATTTTTTCTCCTAGCCTAACACAGCCCATAGCATGTCAAAGCTGTTGTTTTCAATCAGGATATACATCCCCAATCCTAAATAGACAACGGCAATAAACCATCTGCTATATTTTTCCAAAGTTTCTCCAACAGAAGGGACTTGTGCTAATTTTTGGGCAGAAAAAACCAAGAGATAAATCATGACTAGAAAAGTAAGTAAAGTCACTATCAAATTCGCTAAATTTAAGGTAATAAAATATGGGACAAAAACACCAATATTGTCAGCACCACAACTTGCAAAAGTAATCATAGCAACTAGAAGAACCAGGTTTTTATTATCTTTGCGCAAACCATCTTTTGCAATAGCTTCTCCATCAGAATCTCCTAAAAGCAAAACTTTGAGGCCTAGGAAAATTGGAATCAAACCGAGTAAACCTAAAATCTCTTTACTAGGAATATAATTCAAGACAAATGCAAAAAGCAAACTTAGGAATATTAGACTAACAGAGCCTAGAAATTGTCCTAAATAGATGTTAATGATGTCCTTTCTGCTTTTTCTTTTGGCAAAAAATAACATTAGGATAATAAGTAAGTCTACGGCTGTCCCAGAATACAGGATTATTGAAGTAACAATATTTTGAATCATAAAACACCTTATTCAAATATATTTTTGAATGTATTTTAACATTAAACTTTGTAGATGTCAACTTCAGCTCCATCAAAGTATAGATAAGAAGGTAGAGATTGGACTGAAATATAGTGAAATGTATTAAAATTGAAAAAAGAAAAAACGCTTGAAATCAGAGTTTTTCTTATGTATTGATTCGTATTGAATGCTTACTTCACTTCTGTAAAAACTAACTTTTACACTTACAAAGCTTATTCTGACAGACTTTATAATAGTCTAAGAAAAAAGTAGAGATTCATACAGTATCTAGATTTTCCAAATATTCTTTATCATCAAATATTATTAACGAAACTATCCAAACCAAATCCGATGCATTGCTTCAAAGAATTCTTTAGTTGTTTGACTATCGAGGGCTTTTATTAAAAAATTTTTTCAAATATTTTCCACTTTGGCAAATAAATTCTTGCTTTCCAAATTTAAATGTGATATATTTATAACATAAAAATTTAAATGTTATATATTTATAACACAAAAAGGAGTCTATCATGAAAAAAAGTCAAAAAATGCGTGGCCTCATTGCAGTGATTGCCGTAGCTCTCTTTATTGATTTTACTGTTTTATTTGGTTCTAATCTTAGTTGGGAACCCAAGTTAGTTATTACTGGTATTTCAGTGTTAGGTCAAATTGTAGCTATTTGGGGCTGGCTACATAGGAAACCACGGCCTCATAAGAGTCAGAAAGGTAAGGAAAAGATTATTTTTGACTTGTCTGCTAAGCTTTACGCGATACTTGTGTTTGCAGCAAGCATTTTTTATACAGTAGGAATTTGGGTTGCGAACCCAAGCGAAAGTTCTGGTATTAAAGAATGGATTTTAGGAATTGGCCTCGTTATTGAAGTGATTGTATTTGGTTTTTTCTGTTTGAAAAATGTCAAGGAAACTCCGGACGAACGCTTTTATGCTAATTTAGCCAAGGCAGCTAGCTTGATGTTTGTTTTTATACTAGGCGCACTGATGATACTAGCAGTTATCATTGGGTATATGGGGTCTCTCACTCTTTACATGGGACAGATATTTATTAGCATAGCTGCCTTGATTTTCATCTTTGCGGTTGTCTATTTTATCTTGGAACGTAGAGGATAAGCATGGCCAAAGAAAGCAAGATTATTACTAATCTCAAATCTGTTCGTGAGTCCACAGGCATGACCCAGCAGGAGTTAGCCGACCTCATCGGCATGCGACGCGAGACAATTCTGCACTTGGAAAATAACCGTTACAATCCTTCGCTGGAAATGGCTCTTAAAATTGCTCAAGTTTTTAATCTGAAAGTAGAAGACCTCTTTGAACTCAGACAGAAAGAGGAAGCATAATTCTTTTCGAGACCTAGTATTAAGTTCATTGATTAATTAGGAATTGAAGCCAAAAGAAAAAATCCTTTGAAGATGTGCTCTTTTAAAATATAGTAATTCTTATGGCATTGATATCCCAAAACATTTAGATACGCTTGTTGAAAAAGGATATGCTAATATCGAAACCGCCTTTGACTCGCTTTACCATCTAAATGCTACTATGAAAAAGAGTATCCTGAAAAGAAAGGGAATTACAGGTCTTTCTAAAATGAAGGATACAGATCTGGACCAACCCCTTCATGACAACTTGACGTAGGAAGAATTAGCAAGTCACTTTACCATTCGTGGCTACAAATTGACTCCAAAAGGAGAGCATATACTGAGACAGTACCAGGAAATTATCGACCGTTATCCAAATAAAAATCTCTAAGCAAGCGACTTTTTGGTTGACTTTCTCTAAAATTGTATTGTCACTAATATTTGAAATCCCCTTCCTTTTAGGGTACAATGGTAGAAATGAATTTTTGAGAGGAATAGAATGAAAAAACTAGCAACCCTTTTTTTACTGTCCACTGTGGCCCTAGCTGGATGTAGCAGTATCCAACGCAGTCTGCGTGGTGATGACTATGTTGATTCCAGCCTTGCTGCTGAAGAAAGCTCCAAAGCAGCTGCCCAATCTGCCAAGGAGTTAAACGATGCTTTAACCAACGAAAATGCAAAATTTCCACAACTTTCTAAAGAAGTTGCCGACGATGAAGCTGAAGTTATTCTTCACACAAGTAAAGGAGATATTCGCATCAAGCTCTTTCCAAAGTTAGCTCCACTTGCGGTTGAGAACTTCCTTACTCATGCTAAAGAAGGCTACTACAATGGTGTTACTTTCCACCGTGTAATTGATGGATTTATGATACAAACTGGAGATCCAAAAGGAGATGGTACAGGTGGTCAGTCTATCTGGCATGACAAGGATAAGACAAAAGACAAGGGAACTGGTTTCAAGAACGAAATTACTCCTTATCTCTATAACATCCGTGGGGCTCTTGCTATGGCTAATACTGGTCAACCAAACACCAATGGTAGCCAGTTCTTCATCAACCAAAACTCTACAGATACCTCTGCTAAACTGCCTACAAGCCAGTATCCAAAGAAAATCATTGAAGCCTACAAAGAAGGGGGAAACCCTAGTCTTGATGGCAAACACCCAGTCTTTGGTCAGGTCATTGACGGTATGGATGTTGTAGATAAGATTGCTAAAGCTGAAAAAGATGAAAAAGACAAGCCAACGACTGCTATTACTATCGATAGCATCGAAGTGGTGAAAGACTACGATTTTAAATCTTAAAAAACCAAAAAATACAGTATCCACATTCAATACTGTATTTCTTTTACTCTCATTCTTATACTCAATGAAAATCAAAGAGCAAACTAGGAAGCTAGCCGCAGGTTGCTCAAAGCATTGCTTTGAGGTTGTAGATAAGACTGACGAAGTCAGTTACATATATCTACGGTAAGGCAACGCTGACGTGGTTTGAAGAGATTTTCGAAGAGTATTAAAAATCCAAAAAATACAGTATCCACATTCGGTACTGTATTTCTTTTATCCTTATTTTTAAGTTAGATTGTTAAAATCCCAAATCTGGTCCATCCAGCCTTCATAAAAGTCTGGTTCGTGGCAAACCATAAGGATAGATCCCTTGTATTCTTTGAGAGCGCGTTTAAGTTCATCCTTGGCATCCACATCCAAGTGGTTGGTCGGCTCGTCAAGTACTAAAACGTTGTTTTCACGATTCATCAAGAGACAGAAACGCACCTTGGCTTGTTCCCCACCTGACAAGACCTGAATTTGACTTTCGATATGTTTGGTTGTCAAACCACAACGAGCAAGGGCTGCACGGACTTCTGCTTGATTAAGGGCTGGAAAGGCATTCCAAACTGCTTCTAGTGGTGTTTGACGATTGCCCCCTTCTACTTCCTGCTCAAAGTAACCAAGTTCTAGGTAGTCACCGCGTTCCACTTCCCCAGCGATCGGTGGAATAATCCCCAAGAGAGACTTCAAGAGAGTTGTTTTCCCGATACCATTAGCACCGATAATAGCAACCTTTTGATTGCGTTCAAAGGTAAGATTTAAAGGCTTAGTAAGAGGACGATCATAACCAATCTGCAAGTCCTTGGCTTGGAAGATAAAGCGCCCTGGTGTACGAGCTGGTTTGAAATCAAAGGATGGTTTTGGTTTCTCACTTTGCAACTCGATAATATCCATCTTATCCAATTTCTTCTGACGAGACATGGCCATATTTCGTGTTGCAACACGCGCTTTGTTTCGAGCCACAAAATCCTTGAGGTCGGCAATCTCTTTTTGCTGGCGTTCGTAGGCAGCCTCCAACTGAGATTTCTTCATTGCATAAACTTCTTGGAACTGGTAATAGTCACCAGAATAACGCGTCAGCTGTTGATTTTCCACATGATAAACAATATTGATAACGTCGTTCAGAAATGGAATATCGTGCGAAATAAGGACAAAGGCATTCTCATAATTCTGCAGATAACGCTTGAGCCATTCAATATGCTCAGCATCCAAGTAGTTGGTCGGCTCGTCCAAGAGCAAGATATCTGGCTTTTCAAGGAGAAGCTTGGCCAAAAGCACCTTGGTTCTTTGCCCACCTGACAAAGAAGTTACATCTGTATCCATACCAAAGTCCATAACACCAAGGGCACGCGCTACTTCATCAATCTTAGCATCCAAGGTATAGAAATCACGACTCTCCAGACGGTCTTGAAGTTCGCCAACTTCTTCCATGAGAGCATCAACATCCGCTCCGTCTTCAGCCATTTCCATATAAAGGTCATTGATACGGGATTCAGCTTTGAAAAGCTCATCAAAGGCTGTACGGAGAACATCACGCACCGACTGCCCTTCAGCAAGTACTGAGTGCTGATCCAAGTAACCAGCAGTAACATATTTAGACCACTCAACCTTCCCTTCATCTGGCAACATCTTACCAGTCACAATACTCATAAAGGTTGATTTCCCTTCACCATTGGCACCGACCAGACCGATATGTTCTCCCTTGAGAAGACGGAAGGACACATCTTCAAAAATTGCACGGTCACCAAAACCGTGACTCAGATTTTTAACTTCTAAAATACTCATTTTAATTCCTTATCTTATTTTTATGTAATCGTTTATAAAGTAGCCAAGCCAGATAGCCACCCAAGGTATTGGTCCACAAATCATCAATCTCAAATACCCGATTGAAATCAAAGAAAAAGTCTAAAACTAGCTGTGTGCACTCGATTCCAAGACTCACTAGAAAGCTAAAAAGAAGAACCTTTTTTGTTTTCTGCAAGTTTGGAAGGAGATAAAGGAGTTGGAAAATCAGAGGAAAAAGCAAGAAGACATTGAGGATATTTTGTAAAAAAATCCAACATAATTGTCCAATGTCACTCACTTCACCCAGTTTCCAGAGAGAATTGAAAGGAGTCAAAAGAAAAACCAGGCGTCCAAGATGCTGAATACCTGGAGTTTCCACTCCCACAGGAGATTGTTCTTGAGGAGTAAAGCAAAAATAGACAATGCAACTGCTATAGAAAATGACTCCCCAGACCAAAACATGATTATAAGTTTTCTTCATCATTAAGGATTGACTGCTGCGACTGCTTTCTGGCGGTCACGTTTTATTGTGTTAGAGCGCAATTGTCCACAAGCCGCATCAATATCTGTACCGTGCTCTTGACGAACCACACAGTTGACACCTTTTTTCTTAAGCGTATCATAGAAAGCCATCACGCGCTCTTTGGGGCTACGGCTATATTGGTCATGCTCACTAACTGGGTTGTAAGGAATCAAGTTGACATAAGACAATTTCTTGATGTTCTTGAGTAATTCAGCCAATTCCAAGGCTTGTTCTACACCGTCATTGACTTCATTGAGCATGATATACTCAAAGGTCACACGACGGTTGGTTGTCTCAATGTAGTACTCAATAGCCGCAAAGAGTTTTTCAATCGGAAAGGCACGGTTAATCTTCATGATGCTTGAGCGCAATTCATTGTTAGGTGCGTGAAGGGAAACGGCAAGATTGACCTGTACACCTTCATTAGCAAAGTCACGAATTTTATGGGCCAAACCTGAGGTTGAAACCGTGATGTGACGAGCACCGATAGCCATTCCCTTGTCATCATTAATAGTACGGACGAAATTCAAGACATTATTGTAGTTATCAAATGGCTCACCTATTCCCATGACAACGATATGGCTGACGCGTTCATCCTGACCACGCTCATCAAAGTATTTTTGAACCAGCATGATTTGCGCTACAATTTCACCGTTATTGAGGTCCCGTTGCTTCTTAATCAAACCAGAGGCACAGAAGGTACAACCGATATTACAGCCGACCTGAGTCGTCACACAGACTGACAAACCGTAGTGCTGACGCATCAGTACAGTCTCAATCAACATACCATCAGGCAGCTCAAAGAGATATTTGACCGTACCATCGGCAGACTCTTGCACGATACGCTGTTTCAAGGGATTGACCACAAACTGGTCATTGAGCTTAGCAATCAAATCCTTAGAAAGGTTGGTCATTTCTTCAAATGACTGGACACGTTTACGGTAGAGCCATTCCCAGATTTGATCTGCACGGAATTTCTTTTCTCCCTGCTCCAATACCCATTCCTGCATGGTTTGACGTGTTAAACTATAAATTGACGGTTTCATTTCTTCTCCTTATTCTCTACTCACTTCTGACGAATGACAAAATGACGTTGCCCCTTGTCCTCTTTCTGAGAATGTTGGTCCTTCTGACGACGTCTATTTTTCTTATCTGCATTCGGTTTTCGTTTGGTTTGAGTCGTTTTCTTTCCTTTTCTAGAAGTCTGGTCTTCTTCCTTCTTACGCATTTTCTTGTCAAATGATGCTCGCTTAGGGGCTTCATTTTCTAGGACAAAATAGGCACAACCATAACTACAATACTCTAAAAGGTAGTCTTGTAAACGACTGATTTTTTCAAGTTTTTCTTCTGTTCGGTCATCCTTATAAAAACCTCGTAGGCGAAGCTGTTCGTTGCTCCAGTCCCCCACGATATAATCAAACTTGGTTAAGACTTCTGAAAAACGCTGATTAAAAGCCGTCACATCAAAGGCATCCTTGATATTTTCCACCAAGGAAAAAGCTATCCCTTCCGTTTCGACCTTGTCCCCGTGTAAATGGAACTCAGGACCAGGAAACTTGTTATAGTTGTATAATTCAGGTGCAATTTCTTTTCGCATAGATATCCTTTTTCCACGATTACTTATACTCAATGAAAATCAAAGAGCAAACTAGGAAGCTAGCCGCAGGCTGTACTGGAGTACGGCAAGGTGAAGCTGACCTAGTTTGAATTTGATTTTCGAAGAGTATTAATACTTTATTCTACCATAATTTCTAACACTTAGCACGTTTCTCATAAAAATGAAAAAAGTCTGACGATTTTGTCAGACCAGAATCATATAACCTAAAAAAGAGAAGAACAATTCTTCCCTCCGTATATCATTATTTAGCAGCTGCGTACAATTCATCTACTTTGTTCCAGTTGATCACTGAGAAGAAAGCTTTGATGTAGTCAGGACGCACGTTGCGGTATTTCACGTAGTAAGCATGTTCCCAAACGTCCAATCCCAAGATTGGTTTTTTACCCTCTGAGATTGGTGTGTCTTGGTTAGCTGTTGAAGTCACTTCAAGTTTACCTTCTTTGTTGACAACCAACCATGCCCATCCAGAACCGAAACGAGTTGTTGCTGCTGCAGTGAAGGCTGCTTGGAATTCTTCAAATGAACCAAATGTTGCATCGATTGCTGCTGCAAGTTCTGCTGATGGAGCTGTTTTCTCAGGAGTCATCAATTCCCAGAAAAGAGCATGGTTCAAGTGTCCACCACCATTGTTAATGAGCACTTGACGGATATCAGCTGGGATAGATTCTACATCAGCAAGCAAGGCTTCAAGGTCTTCACCAATTTCAGGGTGTTTTTCAAGAGCTGCATTAGCATTGTTGACATAAGTTTGATGGTGTTTGTCATGGTGCAAGTGCATTGTTTCAGCATCGATGTATGGTTCCAAAGCGTCGTATGCATATGGAAGATCTGGTAAGATAATAGCCATCTGTAATACCTCTTTTTCTTTCTATATGAAAATGATAACGCAAACATTCACTTTTTTCAAGTTTTTTGCTTATAGATAGGGAAATCACTGAATATTTTCTAATAATGCTTTTCGAAAATCTCTTCAAAGCACGTCAGCTTCACCTTGGATTATATATGTGACTGACTTCGTCAGTTCTATCTGCAACCTCAAAACTGTGTTTTGAGCTGACTTCGTCAGTCTTATCTACAACCTCAAAGCACTGCTTTGAGCAACCTGCGGCTAACTTCCTAGTTTGCTTTTTAATTTTCATTGAGTATAAAACAAGCAAATCACTAAGAAACCCACGACAAGATAATCCTGACGCGGGTTGTAGTTTCAAAAATAGTATCAATCTACCTGACTAGCAATCTGTAAGAGTGCCTTTTCAAAAAGGAAACCTTTTTCATAAAGACCTGTCTTAATCTGATAATCTGTCTCAATCAAATAAGAAATAGCTTGCTTCAAAAAGCTCAAGGACAGTCCTCGCGCATCTCTCAGCGCAAACTTAATCTGATAGGGATTAGGATTGCGTCCCAGATAACTGCCTAAACTACTTGCAATCTGCGATTCTGTTTGACCAGACTCCGCCAAAATCTTCACCTGGGTAAAAGTCCGAAATTGTCCCAGCATGACTGCAATCAGTTTGATTTCATCTTCCCCTTGCAAAGTCAAGTCTCTAACCAAGTCGCGCGCCTGGTCCATCTTTTTAGTCAGAATAAACTGAGTTAAATCAAAAATATTGTCCTGTAAGGTCTTAGGAATAGCATTGATAATATCTTCTTCCTCGATAACAGAGTCTTCCTTATAGGACTGTAAAAAGAGGAGATTTTTCTGAATTTCGCTAAATTGAAAACCAGATTTGATAAGGAGATTTTCAAAAGAATAATTGGCAAACTGCAAACCTTGTTTCTGACTCCACTTTTGAAAATACTGGCGCAGTTCTTGTTCTTTGACTTCTACTGCATCAAAGACCTTGGCATCACGCTTAAGTAATTTGACCAACCGTCTTTTGCTATCCAGCTTTCCTTCTGCAAAGATTAACAACTTGGTTGTTGGTGAAGGATTGTCAAGGTATTCCTCAAAAGATTTGAGCTCAGCATCTGTCAAAAAGCGTTTCTTGGCTGTCGTGATATCAACAAAATGGTCTAGTGTCACGATTTTCTCATCCGCAAAGAAAGGGAGACTGACCAGCTCCAGTTCCACATCCTTGTAGACTACTTCTTTCATATCAAAGTAGGCAAAGTTGAGGTCAGCAGAATCATAACCAATCTGTTTCAACACTTGACTCTTCATAACTTCAAACTGACCCTGATCTGTCCCTGTAAATAGGCTCAAGCTCGGTAAATTTGATAAAGTCAACTTCTGACTTTCTTCAATGGCAAGCATCTTCTCTCCTTTCTTCTGATTTTTAATGAATTTAATCGATATAGCGCAATTTCCCACGGAAATCTTCTAGGCTCTCATATCCTTTTTCCGCCATGATTGCTTTTAGTTCATTGGTAATTCGGTCAAAAGCACCAACGCCTTCTTTGTGAAGGGTTGTTCCCACCTGCACCATACTGGCTCCACAGAGGATGTGTTCAAAGGCATCACGACCAGTCAAAACGCCACCTGTTCCGATGATTTGGATTTGAGGATTTAAGCGTTGGTAGAAAGCGTGAACATTGGCTAGAGCAGTCGGTTTGATATACTCTCCACCAATGCCACCGAAACCATTTTTAGGACGGATAACGACAGACTCGTCTTCTATATAAAGGCCATTTCCGATAGAGTTGACACAGTTGACAAACTTGAGCGGGTACTTGTTGAAAATAGCTGCCGCTTGGTCAAAATGAACAATGTCAAAATATGGTGGCAATTTAATTCCCAGAGGTTTTGTAAAGTAAGCAAATACTTCTGCCAAAATCCGGTCTGTTGTCTCAAAATCATAGGCAATCTGAGGTTTACCTGGAACATTTGGACAGGAGAGGTTTAGCTCAGTCAGGCCACGAAAGTCACTCTCTTGGACTTTTTTCAAGATGATATGGGTTTCCTCTGGAGACATGCCGACTAGAGATAAGAAGAAAGTTCGGTTCGGCTCTTTTTCCTGCAAATCCAAAAGATAGTCCAAATAATAGTCTAAGCCATTGTTTGGCAAACCCATAGAGTTGATAGAACCAAGTGGAACATCTTGGTAGCGAGGCTCAGGATTTCCCTGACGGAAGTCCAAGGTCGCTGTCTTAGTGACAAAAGTTCCTGCCGCTGAGTTTTTAACCCCTTCTAACTCCGCTATCGTCATACAAGCCACACCTGCTGCATTCATCAAGCAATTGTCAAACTCAAAACCAGCAATTTGTGTTTTCGTTAATACCATGATTCTGATCCTCCGGATTCCTTTTATTGCTAATATTATACCATATTTTCAGATTTTCTCTTTAAGAAAGTCATTTATAAGAAAAACGTTCGTTTTTTATCTACTTTCAAACAAAAAACTAAATTGAAAGAATTTTTAGAAAATTTATGTTTTTTTCTTTACAGTAAAAAAAAATTCTGCTATAATGACTCATGTAATAAAATATGACAACAAAAGGAGAACGATATGACATCTGCTAAAGAATATATCCAAAGCGTGTTTGAAACTGTAAAAGCTCGTAACGGGCACGAGGCTGAGTTCCTCCAAGCTGTTGAAGAATTTTTCAACACTTTAGAACCTGTATTTGAAAAACACCCTGAGTATATCGAAGAAAATATCTTGGCACGTATTACTGAACCAGAGCGCGTGATTTCTTTCCGTGTTCCTTGGGTTGACCGTGATGGAAAAGTTCAAGTAAACCGTGGCTACCGTGTTCAATTCAACTCAGCTGTTGGACCATATAAAGGTGGACTTCGTTTCCATCCAACTGTAAACCAAGGGATTTTGAAATTCCTCGGATTTGAACAAATTTTTAAAAATGTCTTGACTGGACTTCCTATCGGTGGAGGTAAAGGTGGTTCAGACTTCGATCCTAAAGGTAAAACTGATGCTGAAGTGATGCGCTTCTGCCAAAGCTTCATGACAGAATTGCAAAAATACATCGGACCATCACTTGACGTACCTGCTGGTGATATCGGTGTCGGTGGACGTGAGATTGGTTACCTTTACGGTCAATACAAACGCCTTAACCAATTTGATGCTGGTGTCTTGACTGGTAAACCTCTTGGATTTGGTGGTAGCTTGATTCGTCCAGAAGCAACTGGTTACGGTTTGGTTTACTACACTGAAGAAATGCTTAAAGCAAATGGCAACAGCTTTGCTGGTAAGAAAGTCGTTATTTCAGGTTCTGGTAACGTGGCTCAATACGCTCTTCAAAAAGCAACTGAACTCGGTGCAACTGTTATCTCTGTATCTGACTCAAATGGTTATGTCATCGATGAAAATGGTATCGACTTCGATCTTTTGGTTGATGTTAAAGAGAAACGTCGCGCTCGTTTGACTGAGTATGCAGCTGAGAAAGCAACTGCTACTTATCATGAAGGCTCTGTCTGGACTTACGCTGGTAACTATGATATCGCTCTTCCATGTGCGACTCAAAACGAAATCAATGGTGAAGCAGCCAAACGCTTGGTTGCTCAAGGCGTGTTCTGTGTATCTGAAGGTGCCAACATGCCAAGCGACCTTGATGCCATCAAAGTTTACAAAGAAAATGGTATCTTCTATGGACCAGCAAAAGCTGCCAATGCTGGTGGTGTAGCCGTTTCAGCTCTTGAAATGAGCCAAAACAGCCTTCGCCTCTCATGGACTCGTGAAGAAGTTGACGGACGTCTTAAAGACATTATGACAAACATCTTCAACACAGCTAAAACAACTTCAGAAACATATGGTCTTGATAAAGACTACCTTGCAGGAGCAAACATTGCTGCCTTTGAAAATGTAGCAAACGCTATGATTGCACAAGGTATTGTTTAAGATTTATTGGCTCAATCCTCAATCACTATGATTGGGGATTTTTAGGTTGAGTTAAACAGTTGGAAAATTACTTACTCTCCCCTTTTTTGCCCCCTGACACGAAAAAATAAAAACCGCTACTCCTAAGAATAGCGGTTTAATCATGTTTTTAAGCTACTAATGTAGTTGCTCTATTATTTAAGAGTAACAATTTGCTAATCTTATTTTCTCCCAGTATTAGTGGGTTAATTCCTCCATTTTCAACTTTGGCAGGAATTTGGTAGGTAAATTGATAATCCAAGATTATCTAAACTGTTTGTAATCTCTTCTGAAATTGTTGAATCACCTGAATAATACCAGTGACTATATGTATTCAACGTGGTTGACTTATCAGCGTGTCCTAATCGATATGAAACATATAAAGTATCCTTATGTAACACATTTATAAGATAAGATGCATGACTATGTCTTAATCCTTTCCCCGTAATTTCTGGTACACCAGTAATCTTAGCATGCCTTTTTATTATCCTAGAAATTGTAGACTTACACAAGGGGGCACCAAAACGTGATATTACATAATCTTTATCATCATTCTTGATTTGAACTTCTCGCCATTTTTTAAGTATTGTAATCGTAAAATCATCTAAATCAATTTTACGATTACCTGCTACTGTCTTTGTTTGTTGTTTAGCATACCATACACCGTTTTTGTCTTTCTCAATTGTCGAATGAACATGAATCCATTTACGTTCAAAATCAATATCTTCCCATTTAAGAGCAATACCCTCACTAACTCTTAAGCCAGTCATAAAATATAACCAGATCGTCATGTAATTATGGAGTCCCTCATACTCACTAATATCAAAAGAGTTTATTATCTTCTTAAATTCATCAAATGTCCAAAATTTTGTATCAGGGTGCTTTCCTCTAGGATTATCTAATCCTTTAAAAGGAACTCTATCAATATAACCCAATCTTTCTGCATAGCCCAGACATGCTTTAAATCTAGACCACATATTTTTAGCATAGTTACTAGAATACTTGTCTATAATAGCTAAGCGAAATCTTTCACAGTCAATAGTACTAATATCTGATAATTTTTTACTACCAAATTGCTTAATAAATAACTGATGATGTGGTAAAGCGGTCTGATAAGTTACAAATTGAACTTTTTGTTGATAATATTTTAAATAAATCTCTTCCATAAACTCTCTAAAAGTTAGAAAACTATTATTAATAGTAGAGTTCACAAATTCATGTTTTAAACGAAGTATCTCTTCATATGCTTCCTTAAAAGAATTAAACGGTAGTCCCTGTTGATTTTTCCTTCCTTTCTTTTGAATTCTTTTCCCAGTTATTGGATCAACTCCTAATTCAATTTGAAAATAAATTTTTCCTTTTGAATCTTTGTATACACCTTTATATTTCTTTGTCTTTGATATAACCATTTTTCTCACCTTCTATATCTGAAAAAGAAATACCAATTAAATTTTCTACAATATTTTTAGGAGCAATGCCTAACCTTTTATTATCGAAAGGTGAACATCCTAATTGTACCGCATTCTTATCATTTTTTCTAGCTTCTTCAAACTTTTTTACAGCAATCTTTTTTGCTTGTCTAATAATATTTCTCGATGTGTGCTCTGGAAAACCAATCGCAACTAAATCTTTATAGTTTACCGTTTCCATGATTTTACTACTTCCTTTCTTAGATTTTTTTCACCTCAATGGCATGACTGATGAAGTCATCATAAGAATTTCACTTGCTGCTCTTTTACGGTGGCAGCCTGAACGGTCAGAAGTATCATTGTATATCATTTGTATCATGGCATATAAAGTATCGCTCTATTTTATTGATGGTTTTAAAATCGCTCTTGTCATGGCGAGCCATTCAAATCTGCTCCACAAATGAGGAAAGTACCATTTTGGACTATTTAATTGTCAAAGAACAAATAAAAAATCTCCTCATTTTCACACTCTATGAAATTGAGGAGATTATTTTCTAAAGCGAATTTTATCAGGAAAATCTGTCAATCCCAATAGATAGTCTGTACTGACATCGTAAAAGCTTGAGAGAGTTACCAATACATCTGCCGTCAAGGCATGCTCACCCCGTTCAATTTTAGCATAAGCTGAGTTTGTAAACGAAAGTATTTTAGCTATTTGTTTTTGGGTTAAATCGTGATCTTCCCTCAAATCTCTCAAACGTCTGTACATCTAGCTTTCTCCTGAGAAAAGTATAATATATAAAACTAAGATATCTTTCAAAGTGTCCAAACTGGACATTTTGAACTAAAATTAATTTATTAAACACTTCTCATAAGCATATCTATTAACCGTCTGGGAGCAAAGATTTTATCAACTATTTAAAATTACTGACTTTCAAAAATTAGTCTTATTGTAAAATCAAGTGAAACACAAAAGACATGTTTATCTAATATATTATAGTCTCAAAAATATTACAAAATTATAGGAAAATGTTCACAAATCAATCATACAAGCACTTCTCTGAAGCTGAACAATACTAAATTTTAGTTTTATTTAAACAAAGGAAAAAACTGCTTATACTGCTCGTTGTTAGGATAGAAAACATTCTATTTTTACTTGTAAAACTAACCGAGATTCTGTAACACCGGTGAAACAAATCAATGATAGAAGATCTACTGATAACAGTATTATGCAAATCCAATCTAGAATTTTCATTATCAATCTATAGAAGTTAGCCATTACTTATAACTAAATAAGATTTAGCCTGACTTTCTGACAGAGTTCACATAAGTGAAGAAAGAAAAACCAAGGAGACATAGTATGAAAATTTTTATTCACACTTATAAATTCCAACATTTTGATTATGTGAATATTAGTCAGCATATTTCAGGAGTATAAAAAATTAAGCATTGAAAGTTGCACACTATATTTTACTACTGATTATTCCAAAACATTCCCTCCTAATAACAAGTTACTCTAAGTTGATCCCAGTGGGAATGACTGGTGATATTACTACTCATGGGAGTTTCACCCACTATCTTTTTACGATGGCAGCCTAAACGGTTAGAAGTATCATTGTCCTCACTTGTGTCATGACAGATAGAGAACCACTCTATTTTATAGCTAATAATTTTCGCACCTATCACGGCGTATATCACTAAATTGCTCGACAAATAAGAAAGTCCCACCTCGGTTTATTCAATTGTCAATGAACAAATCAAGGAGAGACTATTTCATTTTATGTTTTATCATATCTGGACAATCTGTTAACCCTAATAGGTAATCCGTACTAACGTTATAGAGTTTAGAAAGTTGCACAAGGACATCTGCCGTTAGGGCAACCTCTCCTCTCTCAATTGTGCATAATTTGTATGAGGGAAGGAAAGTAAATTTGCAACAAATTTTTGGGTGAAATCGTGATCTTCTCTCAAATCTCTTATCCGTTAGTACATCTAGCTTTCTCCTAAGAAAAGTATATGTCACTTTCAGAAAAAGCTAGGAAATTGTCATAATATGACAGAAGTTTTTTCTCTGTCTATTTTTTACAAAAATCAACACCGATTGAATAACTCATCATAGTAATTACTTCAATGCCATTTCGAATTCATTTTAAACTCTTCAATGCAAGTTTTAAGAGTATACAAGTTAGTAAGTCACCTACTCCTACAACTCCAAAAACAAGTAATGTTTTAAAGTTAAAATATGAAAATACAACCGTTCCTAAAGGCATTAACATTAAAGCAAAAAATGCAATTATACTAAATACCCTTCCTAAATATTCCTTTTCAATTGTAGACTGTAAATACGATAGCATTTGAACATTAAAAATTGTCATAGCTAATGATGATAATGAAAACAAAAGTAAAGTAATCGACCAGATCTTCACTAAAGGAATCATAATCAGTGGTAAAGATGATATCAAAAGGAATGTACTATATTGGTTTGACGAAAAACTTCTTTTAAAAAAATTATTCGATACAGCCCCAATAATATTCCCAACTGCTTGACCAATTAAAATCATGCCATATAACTTATCCAAATCGTACATTTTATTAATAAACGGTAAATAAAAGTTTATTCCTGATGAAAAGAAGTTAATCATCGAACTTGAAATCAGTAAAAGAAGTAACTCTTTATTGTTATAAATGTAACTAAATCCATACTTTATTGAAAAGGCGTCAGATTTTTGGGGAGAGTCATCAAAAAAATTTAATTCAGTGAAAAAAACTGATAAACACCCAGATAATAAAAAGCTAAGAGAATTAATTAGCATTCCATATTTATATCCTACTAATGCTATCGTGAGGATCCCAATAACTGGAGATAGGATACTCAAAAATTCCGAAATTGATTTTGAATAAGAATTATATTTAATAATGTTATTTTTACTTAATAAATCTCCTACTATTGCTCTATAAGCAGGAGCATTAAATGCATATAGAATCGCTAAACAAATATTTGTAACTATCAACATATATACATTACTTTCACTATAAAACATAAAAACTATAAAGGTAAGTAAACTAGCTATAAAATCAGTAACAATTAATATTTTTTTCTTATTCTTACTGTCCGCAAATACACCTCCAAAAAGGCTGAATAACAATTGTACAATGATCTCTGAAAATTGATAAATCCTCATGTAGTAATTTGATTTACTCTCCGAAGAAGCTATAACCAATTTATTGGCGTAATCATAAATTGTAGTGCCAAATTCATTTAATTGACTACTGATAATTAATAGAAAAATATTCTTTTTTTCTAATTTGTTGTTTTTTGATTCCATCTAAATATCCCTCCCATGATATTCAAGATAAAAAATTCTCAAATTCTTGTTTGACTAGTTTACAAAACTCTTCCATGAATTCTAGTGAATAGTGTTGTGAGTCGCTAGTAATACTAATTTCAAATGCATTGTCTGTCTTTTCAAGAAGTACCATAAAAATTGATTTTTGATAATTATTATCCGATATCATGTTATTAATTGAATAATTAGTTCTTTTTAAAACTTTCCATGAAGTATCTGCAAAAGAGTCACCCAAATAATTAAATAATATATCTGGGCAAGCAACCTTTGATAAAGATTTTTTCACCTTGCTATACATGAGGCCATTATTTGGAACTGCTAACATTCTTCTTTCAATTTCATCACATTGAGCAACAAAATCTCTTTTTACATCAAAATTTATTGGATATTCTGAAGTAAACCACCCAACTACATCAATAACATTTTCTAAAAAGTCTTTAAACATTCGTCCATGCCCTTCTAACATAACTTGAATATTATTTTTTTGAGATATCATTGCAAAACATCGTACAATTAGTGATAAAAGAAAACGCTCAACTTTTAAATTACTTTGAATCACTTTTAAATTATCTTGTGAAAATTCTAGCTTTAAATAGTTTTTTTGTATTTTCAAACATTTTACATCTTTTTTTCAATCTTTACAAGCTTTTTCTAGTATGAAGCACCCATGTTTCTCTGATTACCCCTATTTTTTTAAAAGATAAATTGCAAGAATAAGTGCAACATTTTTACCACTTATTTGAAAGTACCTCGAAGGGTGTTCTGTAACCTAAACATTTGCGTGGTAGATGGTTGATATGAAACAGTGCTGAGAACAAGTCTTCATCACTAAAGCTTGTTAAATCAGCCTTCTTAGGGGAATATTCTCTGAGTAAACCATTGGAGGTTTCGTTATTTCCCCTTTGCCAAGAAGCATAGGTATCCTCAAAGTAAAAATCAATACCAAGATCTTCTATCAAAGGGTAACAAGAGAATTCCTTTCCATTACAGAAATTTCATCACTACTATGGCTTCGGCTGAGAGCCTGCCCCAGCCATTGTTATTCAACGAAGAATAAGTTGATAACAACAATAGGCGAGGGTACTTCTTATGATTAGTTGTTACTACGTCTTATTTACTCCCATGAGACCTCACGGGATAAGTCGTACAAAGAAAAAAAGCAACGATTTTACGCTGCTTTTTACATCATGGATATTGATTAGCTATCAAAAAAATAAAATGGTTCACCTATTTAGTTTACTAAATCAACCTTCAAAGTAATCCTCTAGAAGCAAGTTATTATTTAGAATGCATAACTTTTTAAAATGTAATCTTTCTTGAAAATATGTGTCATGACAAACCAAAAGTATCGAACCTGGATAACTTAATAAGAATTTTTCTAGTGCATTAAGTGAGGTAATATCAAGAAAGTTTGTTGGTTCATCTAAAATAAGAAAATTTGAATCGCTCAGAAGGACTGATGCAAGTTGGCCTTTAACTTGCTCACCCCCAGAGAGCTTGCCAAACGGAACAAATATTTTATCAAATTTTAAATCTAGCATTGCAAGAAAGTTTATAATTAATTGTTTATTATGACTACTTGTTTCATATATATTATCAAAGAGTGTTTTATCTTGGTCTAGTGTATTTAATTCTTGACTATAATACCCAATTTTTAAACCTTTTGAAAAATATCCATCTATTTCTTGATTTACTATACTTTTTAATAATGTAGTCTTTCCAGATTTATTTCTCCACCTGCTCCAGTTTGATAGTTGAAGTCAGGTTCATCTTGGCAAAGAGATTGAAAAGAAAAATGATAAATAAGAGTAAACGATAAGATAAAACCATTGAGCAGTTGAATTTATCCAACAAATCAATAAAAAAACTAGTAAGGAAATAAGTGAATAAATATAAGGAGATATTTGCTCAAAATGATGATTTTTTTGTATCGTATGTGATAACTAAATCTACGACTGATGCAATAAAAATTATCATAATTCCAAATATGTTTTATAAAAGATACACATTTTATATAATGGTTGTCTGGGTTCCTATTTTTGAAAACATATCCCTTCTTCTTTTGAAATTTTCTTACTCAAACGATTGATAAACTTATTCACTTTAAATACGATATTCTCATATCTATTGCTCTCTAATTCTATCTGGATACCTAACTCATTCAATTCCTTCTCAACAACATCAATGCCAATTTTATCAGTTATATTCAATTTTGAAAGATTCAATTTCATTTTTTGCTTATTTTCAACTGAAGCCAGTAAATATTCTGCTACTTGATTTAAGGTTGTCACTCGTTCTTGCAAAGCATTGATTCTCAATTCTGAAGCTGCCAATTCATGAATTAAATCATCTTTAATTGTAATATAAGAGTGCTTATCCATATCCAGCTCAAGTAAAGTATACACTTCCTCAATCTTCTCTTTAATCATATCGACTGTCGTTTTTCTGCGGAATGGAATCGTTTGATTTTCAGAGCTGAACTGTCTAATCAAGGTTCGACCTTTCATGTAGCGATTCTTCTCAGGATCGTCTTTATGATAGACATAGTAGGAGCTAGTTTCTCTAATAAAAACTTTCACCTTCTCCTCTTCAATATCGAGCTGCATATTCGGCACAAAGATAAGCCCCTCCTGACGAATACCAAACTTGACCTTGATGTAAATACCATCATCTACTACTTTTTCAATTTGATTGAGTGACAACTCTACCTCAAACTCATGAACGGCATCTCTGTTGCTCTTGAACTCTTGATAGGATTCCCAGAACTTCTCATCTCTTGGGAGTTCTTTTTCTTTGGAAAATTTTTCTTCTTGATAAAATTGAACCAAATCCTCAATTTCTGGATTTTGCCAATCTTTTCTACTCTCAAAATAATCTTGGAAAAATTCTACACCATAAAGATTTTTCTGGTCTAGTTCTGTCTCTTTCACCTCCACTCCTGCCAACTGGAAATACACATGCTTTTGTTTGGGAATGATAGTTAGATCAAAAAGTTTCGCAGTTTCAATCAAGTCATCTATATTCTCAGCCTTTGATAAGAGAAATTCCATGAGTTCTTCCATTTCCCTTTTGGCAAAGTAATTCTTAAAAAATTCTTCTGTATAAGGTTGCTTGCGATTGAGTTTATTGCCACGCACCACCTGTTTCATGGATGAGTCCGTCATAAAAAAGGTCGCATGCTTGTGGCTAAAATCCATTTCTACATGTAGTAGTGGAGCATTCTTTTTGAAATCCTCAAAGTCTCTAGAATGTTCCATCAAAAAATAGAGTCGCTGCTTGAGTTCATACTTGTGATTGGTCTTGCGATAAACTTCATACTGCTGGTGAGAATAGCGATTCTCTATAATTTTCGCCCCTGCAATTTTAGAAAATCTATCTGAAATCATTCGAAGATTTCGCTCCACTTTATAATCCCACTTAAGTTTTTTGTCAGAATTGCTGTCAACCGAGTTTATAATGATGTGATTATGCAGATGGTCTTTATCAACGTGGGTCGCAACGATAAAGCGAAACTTTCCACTAGTCAATTCTTTCATGGTCTCATAACCAATCTGATTGATTTGTTCAGGAGTGAGATTGTCCTCTGGCGAAAAGGACTGAATAATATGATGAGCATGGATTTGTCGTTGTTTCTCCTCCAGCCTATCGTGTCGAAAATCGTAAAGCGTGTCATTGTTGATAAAATTTTCATGATACATCTGCACCATTTCCTCATAGCTAGGAAAGTCCAGAAAATTCCTCATATCATAATCCGACACTAAGGTAAGATTTTTTGTTTTATCAGGATTGAGAATATACTTGATGAGCTTTCTGCGATAACTCTTTCCATGAATGGCAAAATGCTTAGTGATGACCATGGAACTCCCTCAGCTTTTGAGCTTGTATTGTAAATTCTTTCTCAACTTCTTTTATCAATTCAGCGATTCCCTTTTTCAACTCTTGCAATTCTTCGCTAGAAATCAACTGAGATTGGTTCACACTTCGAGCAATCTGATTGATGTTATTGCCAATCCTCTTCAACTCAAACACTAAGTCTTGGTAGCCATTTGTATCAATGGTGATGAAATTCATTCCAGGGTCAAGTAGGGTGCGTCTCGCATATTCAGAAAAAGATTGGCAGCTACTTTGGTCGATATTTCTATTTAGTTGGTTCAACTCAATATCAGACAAAAACACTTTCTTGAGATTGATTCGGTAACGATGTTCCATGTGTCTACCTCATATATTTGTCTTGGAAGTCTTGACTGAGAGGAATGGAGTTGCCAACTTCTTTAATCAATTCCTGTACGCAGGTTAAGAGAATAGATACATGTTCCTGGGTGACTTGACGTTCTGACTGGATCGAAATTAAAATCTCATGAACATCACGGCTGATTTGTTCTAGTTTTTGAGATTGCCAAAGGGTGAACCATATCTCTATCTGTTTTTGTAAATCAGAGGAGAGTAAACTTTTACGGAGAAAATCTGAAAAATTAGTATCTCCCTGCTCTCTCATCAAAGCTAAAATTTGCTTTTCCTCTTCATCTGTTAGGCGAAATTGTTTCCGAATATCACGCACGTCTCGTTTCATACTGCTACTTCCTTTCCAAAATACCTGTACTGACAATGTCTGCTACCGTACAATGTCCGTACACTTTTACACCAACTGATTTTCATTCTTGTAAGGCTTTGCGAGCTCAGATATTGTGTCCACAATATCCCAAAAATCATATCGCCAGCCGACCAAAACCTTCTAGTTTTGACAGCCAACGATAAGATAACTTGGTGGCTTCGCCCCCAAACCCCCAGTTTAAATTTGAGGATCGATTTTCTTTGGATGATATTAGGATAGCAAGGATTATTTGAAGAAGTTATCACAGATCGATTAGGGACTAATCTCTAGCCCCTCTCACACCACTGTGCGTACCGTTCGGCACACAGAGGGCCAACTAAGTTTTAACGAAAGCATTATTCTCACTCATCTTCTCATTTTACAATTCGTTCTATCAGTGCCGTCCTATATTTATAATCAGCTTCCATCATTTACATTTTCAGTTCACTGTCTTTTCAGGCGAGGAATTAGGATTGACAAATTTAATTAGAGAGATATTCATTTAGTTATTCACCCTTCGCTCCATTTCCATTACAGAAATTTCTTCAATACTATGGGTTCAGCTGACTCCCATGATTCGTTGTACTACGTCCTAAACGCTCACGGAATAAGCCGTACATCTTTCCTAGTTTACTCTCGTAATTTACGTATATAGGTTACGACACCTATTTGGATTTTAGAGTTCCTCATCCGATATATGGCTTCAAGTCACGATTCCGTTTATAGAGCCTTGATTCCGCTAATTCCTTCCTCTCCCCCCTACCTCACGATATTCACCCTTAGGAGTCGCTATTGGTTTCATCTGCAGCAGATATCCACAGAGGACTTGGACCTCAGATGTACACTATGCCTGTCGAACAAAGAAAAAAGTAGGCTAAATTTCTAACCTACTTTTTCTGGCTCTACTCTGATAAAGCCGTCTCATATATAGACATTTTATGCTTGAAGGAATCTTTCCCTCCCTCTAATTGATTGATGATATGATTTTTTATATATTTTTCACTAACATATCCCTGTGATTCAATCCATCCGTTAACTCCATCTGACTCCATAATAACAACTTGATCTGTCATAGAATTTGTTACAATTGTAGCATTATGTGTTGCTAAAATAATTTGACGTTGAGCTTTCACATCTCTAAACTGCTGAACTAAATGCATGTAAATATAACGATTATCTAGATTATCTTCAGGCTGATCAATAATCAATGGTCTGAAGTCTTTAGAATAATCACTATACGCTAATAAAAAATCAAGCATGGCTACAACTTTTTGTCCCAAACTTAATACACCAACTTCTTTATAGAGAATATCAAGTTGGTGTGAGGTTTCTTTGGAGTTAATATTAAATTCCAAAAATAACCTTTCATTAGCTACATGCGCTTTTAAGACTCTTTTAAACTCATTTAATAAACTACTATTTTCAATTAAAGAGTAGATACTCGTTTTTAAATGCGTAATGTTGTATTCATTAATTTCAGATTTATCTCTCCAATTATTTTCTTGTTTTGCAAAATTATCTTCAGAGATACTTTTTAAAAGCATAAAATACTTATTAGGGATATTTTGTCTTACAATGACTTTAACAAATTCTTTCATTCCTAATTCCCGATAGATAAGATATAAAACGTCTGCTACATCTTGCATACTAATTCTATAATTATCAAACGAAGAACGATTATTCTTGAAAAGATAACTTTCGAAATGCGGTTCTTCCCATCTATCAATTTGCTCATAACAAATTCTTAACTTACCAATCTGAGTTTCATTAAAATCCTCAATAATTTCGAGTATTAATTGCTTCCGCTGTTTTAAATATTCATCAAGTTCCTTTAATTTTACTTCAAACGATTCGAGTGTCTGAGTTCTTAGCCCATAGTCTGGTCTCGGTAATTTTTTATTTTTAATCATTAAATTAGAAATAAATTCTGTAATTTTTTCACCGTCAGCTGTTCTAACTAATTCATTAACAGAATATCTCCTATCAAACATTTTCTCTAAAATTCTAGTTTTATCAACTAATCTAAAATAGTTACCTTCAACTTTATAAACTTTTGTGTACTGAGACCGTGTCCATTCTTTAATAGAGTCAGAATTAAATCTATAAGAATAGCCAAACCTATTCTCTCGATTTTGCCCATAATATTGTAAAATATTATCCTTATTTTCTTGTTTGACATCTGGCAAACTAACTTCAATAATATATTCAGTTTCTTCTAAAACATAGAGTACAAAAGCATTTGCATGGTTACATAGAAATTCCAATTTGCTTTGCTTATCACAATCTTGAGAAAGTACAAATTGTAGCATATCAATTAATGTGCTTTTCCCTGTACCTCTCCCTCCAATTAAACAATTCATAGATGGTGAAAATGTTAAAAAGAAGTCTTTATCTTTTTTTAATTTATCACCTGCAAGAAAGCTTCTATTTCCCCCACGATTTTCTATATATAATCCTTTTATGTAAGACTTTTGTTTAAAGCTTGGCTCACATAAACTAACTGATACGTTATAATCAAACAATGCTTCTTGAAACATCTTGAAAGAAATTTTTCCACCTTTCAACCACAGATTGTTCTTCCCGAGTGAATCAATTTCGTGAGAATCATTATCTAATAGAAAGTTGGGCTCACAATTAAAATCTGCTAATAGTTTTTTTCTAGAACCTTCAATAGAATTTATATTTTTAACTCCAATAAATCGTGTATTTTCTTTAGAAAAAATTTTTCGTTTATATGCACCTGATAAGTGAGAACCTTTTTTCAAAATGTCATAACTATTGAAATGAGCAATATAGTTAACTATTTTTTGATTATTGAAATCCTTCATTATAGTCAGTGAATGTTGATAACTTCCATCTTTCTCACTTATAATATTTTCACTTAACCATTGATTAACCCATGACTCTTGTTCATAATCATATATACATACAATATGCAATTTATCCGCTGCACTAATTTCTACTCCATGTAAAATATGAGGATGTATATCATAATTCGGATAAGTTTGCATTATGATTGAGACTGCCTTTTGCAACTTTTTAATACCTTTGGTAGTATTATGATCAGTTACTACAACTATTTCTATTCCATTTTTTATGATTGCCTCTGCTAACATAAGAAAACTAATATATTCTTTTGAACTAGAAAAAACAATCTTATCAAAATTACTAAAAAAAATTGTCTTATCAACTTTTATTTTCTTATTTTCAAAAAATATATTATATAGTTCATCTTCAGTAATTTTTCTATATTTCGTTGCAGTCCAATCAGAAAATAGCTTATAATCATAAGAAACAGGTGTATGCAAATGAATTAAAGTTTTGTGAAAGCTACCGAATTTCTCTTTGGAATTTGTTAGTTCTTGATAAACAGACTTTATCTTGTTATTAAACCCTCTCACATCTACTCTCCTAAAAATATCAATTGTTTATTTTTCATGTAATTCATTAAGTCTCTTTTCCCCCACCTTCAACATCTCTTTCTCCACTTGATTCCATTCTCCAAATAGTAAATCATGAAGAACGGTTGCTGCTGAAGTTGTATCTTCTCCTGAATCATATACACAACTTCTATCTCGTTTGTAAATTTGAATTCTTTCAAAGATAGCTAGTTCTTCTAATTGTCGTGTATTATCAACCAGATGATTTACAATGAAATCATGATGTTCTTTTGGAGTTGCGCGTGCTTGATTTGGATTAATAGCATACAGTTCTTCGTATCGGATAAGAGTGCTCAGATAGGACAATTCGGGCTTGGTTGCGATTATGGCTAATTGTACCTCATATCCCTTACTTTTCAAGAGTTGTGCTGTTTTCTTTGGAACATCAATTGTCCGTAAAGTTCCCTCAATCAAAAGATTGTATCCCAAATGGCTCAATTCTGTTACTAAAGACTCTACCATTTTCCCTGCAAAATCTTTGGTGTATGCAACGCTATCTTTGCCATATTTTTGCTGAAGTTCTAAATAGTGTGGGTGCTGAGAACGAAAACTATCACCATCTATGATAACAATATTTCCTTGAAATTCTTTCTGTTTAATACGATGAATTGTAGTCTTACCGGCACCACTTTGCCCTCCAAGCAAAATCGCTATAGGTTGCTTACTGGACTTTTTTCCTCTTGTCAGTGAGCGAAGGTTCCGCTCTAAAGCATGTTTGAATTCACTATCGGTATAATCTTGGATTTCCATTAGGCTATCATCCGTTTTTCAGATATCTCTAACATACGTTCAATTCCATCCAAATAACCGCTATATCTCTCTATTTCATCAAAAGTTTCTACTAAATAGATATTCGTATGAATCAAGTCAGATAGATCATCACTCATTAAAATCCAAGGATTAGATTCATCATCAATGCTAATTCCCTGACTATCTTGATAACTATAGAGTCGAGATAGTAGATTAGCACCTCTTTCTTTCACAATTTCAACTTTTAAAGTCAATTCATAATCTTCAACAGGATTGAGCATTTTATCTTCTCCTACAATATCGACATAAGATACATTAAACTTCTGACAAATGATGTCTATTAATTCTGTAGAGACTGAACTAGTGCCATTTTCATAACGACTCAAACTATTTCGTGAAATACCTACAATCCGTGCAAATTCGGGTTGTGTTAAATCATGTGATTTACGTAAGGATTTAATGTTCTTTCCAATCATGGTAAACTCCTTTATTTTTATAATTCCATTATAGCATAAAAAAGCAGAACGCACCAAAATTGGTGCGTTATTTCTTATTTTTCTAACTAAACTTTACTTCTATAAAAGCCACCTAAAGAGTTATTTCTTTTTAGGTGGCTTTTCTCAAAATACTATACATTAAAATACTCTTGTTTAATTTTTGTAAGCAGATTGTTAGCAACCGAAGTTACACCAACATGCATCAGTTCAGGATCAGAATAATCTAGATTACGAGCATAGCCTTCTGCAACAGTCTGAGCAATACGCTTATCCAATTTATAATTAGAGGCTTTTAATAGTGCTTGAAATAATTCTGAACTATATAGTTTAATATTATTTTCCAATGATACTACTGCCATTTTTGTAACTCCTCTCCTGTTTTTGATTGATAAACCTTCTCTATTTTCATTATATCACAAAAAGATTGGTTGTGGATGGATAATTGTTTAAAAGAATATGGTTTTCTAAACTCAGCAAGCATTTCTTCTTTTGTAATTTCATTCTGACGAAAACGAGCTAAAGCTTGGGTTGGATTGTCATCAGTCTGAACACCATAGATAAAATCAAAATGGTGTTGTAATTCATCTGGATTTTCCCGATTTTGAACGACAAATTCAGCAAAATCTAAATCTGACTCTGACTTTTTATGTTTTGCAAAATAGTGACAATGATAGTCAGGGTTCTTAAAAATTTCTATAAAATTTGAAATACGAAATTCTACTATAATTCCTACTTCTTCTTCTGAGTCAAAAATATTATTATTAGAGCTGCTTCGATTTAATACTTCAACTTGCTTGTTAATAAATTTTCTAGCTTGTTCAAAGTCAGGCGTGATATAGAAACCAGGACCAAAATCTAGCTCACTTCCTAAATTAAATTTAACATCTATACCACTTTTTAAGGATTCTAAATGTCTCAATAATGTAGCATGAAACCACTGCGTCTGACCTAGTTGCTTTTCCTGCTTGGTAGTCAACTCCAAAATATTTACTTCCTTCTCTAGTCTATACTAAAAGTATAACACAAGACTTTATTCAAGTAAAAGAAAATTGTATAAAACTATTCACTTCCTTCCGTCTTTCCTAAATCTCTCTAAATTCTTCTCCAATTGTTCCTTATGAAGTTGATTCTTAGCTTCCTTTAATGTGTCGTCCAAAGTTTCTTCCCTATAAGTTGATTCTGTTTTTACTTGTTCTGATTCTTGATCTGGAGTGAAAATGATATCTAACAGTCGGTCTATTTTTTCAAGATCTTGGACAGACATATCAGATAGTCTATGAATCAGCTTTTTAAATACATCACTATTGTCGTGATTTTTCTTAAAAAATGTTGTAAACATCTATAACCTCTCAAAAAAAGCAGCCTATCAGGACTGCTTAGTGTAATTCCGAAATCGCATCATAAATGGACTGTAATTTCTTATTGTCTTTATTCTTTGTGTCAATCAACGTATGTAGCTCTTCAATTTTCTTTTGACTGCTTTGAATATCGCTATTGTTATCCGCAATAAGTCTTTTAAGATGTTGCTGATAACTTGTAGTGATATCTGTCTCTTTTCCTGTTCTAACCTCTGTAACTTTAGGTTTAGAACTAGAATTTGATTCCGTCACAGGCGCTTGTTTTCGCTTTTGAAAAGCTGCTTCATAATTTACATCATTACCTCCTTGATGATTTCCAAATAAGGCTGCAATTTTATCTGGATCTTCTTGATTTTCTGATTTACTTTCTAATGGTTGATTAAAATTCCAATCTTTTGTCATTCACTCATTTCATCCTTTCTAAATTCAGAATCATCGAATTGTCTTTCTTTACCAAAGGCATGGTCAAGAGCTTCTTCAAAACTCATGTGACTAATGCTTTGACGTCTTTTGAACGTCGCAAACATCGCTGTCTCCAGTTGCTCTTTGTAAGCAGCTAGTTTTTCTGTCTCCCTTGCTACCTTACTTTCTTGCCTAGTGACCTTTTCTTCTAAGCGTTCAATAATGGTCATATACGATCCTCCTTCATTCTAATATTAGCTAAAACATCTTGATTTTGTTATCACAATTCTAAACATTGAGAGGTTTGTCTTACTGGTTGATTCCTCAATGTCTCTTTTGCAGTCTCGAACATCAATTGTAAATCTGATTTCTTTTCTCTAAGGACATCATTCCAGTCTACTTTTTCTTTCCCAGATTCATTATCAGGGAAATCCAGGAAAACAGGAAATCCTGATTGAGATAACTTATCAGAAAAATCTTTACCTGCATCATCACAATCTACCGCAAGTGTCAATAAATCAGGATGATTATCAAAATAGATGGTGGTATCACGAATTGTATTAATCAAAGGCAATAACTTAGAAGGTATTACTGTATCTAAAAATTCTAACTTCTGATTTTCTTCAGCTATCAGTCGTAAAGTTTGATAAGCAACAACAGACCTTTTTAATCCTTCCATAGATACCAAACGAACATCAAATAGATTTTGTTGATGCAGCTCATAATAGCTCATTAAGTCGATGAACGATTCACAAAAGACTAGTCTATTAGGTTTACCAATATCAAAGGATATTCCAACATGTCCATGGCTTCCTTTTAGAATCGTTTTTAACCTCTCTCTAGGAAGAGAGTGATTCTTATGAATCCCTTGTAAGCTTGCTGCCTGTAGTATGTGACGATGATCAAAGCTTTTAAAAACAATAACAGGTTCAACTGTTTCATTTGTTTTCCAGCTGGCTTGTGCTATTAAACCTTGTTGAATCATCCTTTGTACGATTTCTTCTGAAATTCCTCTACATTCTGTTAAGTAATATCTGGCCAGACTACAGTTAGAATCTTCTATTCTCTTTAAAGGATAATAAAATGGTCTCTCTCTTTTTTCTTGAACAGCTTCTTTTTGAAAAGGTTCTTCAGAAAGAAAGGCTAGAGCTTCTTTAAAGGAAATTCCCTGAACAAGTCGAACAAAATCAATGACATCACCTTGAATATCTCTTGAAAACCATTTAAAAGTATTGGTAGTTGAAAAAATCCGAAATGAATCGTGTTCAGGATGTTCATAGACACTGCTCGAAACTTGTTTAAAGGAGATACCTAAACGATTGGCTACATCAAGAATTGAAATTTGCTTACATTCTTCTATTTCCATGCAATATCATCATTTTGTTGTAGTATTTGGTAGTGATGGAACAGATGAGGATTCTTCCAAAGTTTTGGGAGTGGCCTTATCCAAATCATCTAACCCAGATTTCCAAACCTGTACTTGATTAACCAATAACTTACCAGGTAGTTTCGAATAAGACAACTTAACCGTTCTGGTTTCTGTCTGATTGGTCTTTGATTGGTTGGCATTCTTTAAATCAGATACATAGGTTACATTATAAGAGACCATGGCAATGGCTTGATTCGTAGTCTGATTGACAAAGATATCTGCTTTTTCAAAATGATAATCCAAAATATAGTCCTTATACACTTGGTTCATGGCATCATTTTGACTTGACAATTCTTGAGAATAAGCCGATTCAGTCATATAAGGTTGAATACGTGTATTATTTTCTCCGAGCTTTTCTTTCGTATAGTACTGAGTCAAAAATTCTTTTACAGTATCCGATGACAAAATACTTGCTTTATCTTCTGCTTGTTTGTCCTCTACAAGTTTAGCTGCAGCCAATTCGATTTCTTTGCGACTTTGTTTAGCAGTAGAATGTTGACCAGCAGTATATCCCATCATGAGAATAAAGCTAGTTGCAGCCACTGCTCCGACACTAATTAAGGCTTGAGTTTTGACTTTATTTAACATCTTAGACCTTCTTTCTATAAAAACTAGGTCAAGAATAACAAAAAGGACTTGTAAGTTTTATCACACCATAATAAAAGGTGATTCCTACATTTCAGGCGCAAAATCGTACAGTTCAGAGAAAAATATCAAAATTAGCTGTCTTCAGTTTATAATATAAATATGAACAAATTAAAAGAAGAAAATTTGAGAAGAGCTCTTTCTCATATTGAACGACATAAACAAGCCATAAATACAAGTAATAATAGTAAGGATAAAAATTATCATAAATTATTGCTCCAATTTAGCTATAAAGTGTATGAAAGAATCAAGGCTAATAAAAAACCTTATCCGAATTTAGATTCAGATAAAGTCTTTTGACTAACTTTTTCCTTATAAAAAATTTTATATAAAAATATCTCTAAATAAAAGTTTTATCCAGAGATATTTTTACACCTAAATTCTAATTTTTATTATATATTTTAGATTCCATTATTGTATAAAACTTTAACAATTTTTTACTTTGGGAGTTCACTATCAATTTTATCTAGTAACAGTAGTAATTTTTCAATAATTGATAATCTACGAATAGCATAATCCTCCATTGAAAATTTAATTGGAAGATTATGATTTGATTTCCATTTTTCTTGGAAAATAATAAATGGATTTTTAAGAGCAATTGCATATTTAACATTTGAATTAACATACAATTCTATATACTTTAGTAGCTCATCTATTTCAATTTGAATTACTCTTAATGTCTCAAAATCACTATTTAAATAAGCATTATAAGTTAAACCTTCTGATGTAATAGATAAAAGAATTGCATCGACAAAATCTCTAATAATGCTTTCTGATAATCTTAAATCCCCTTCGAAATTTTTCCAATGCTGATCAAAAATATCATTATATATTGCAATTTTTAATATGTTCTCTTGCTCATTTTTTGAAAGTTTTTTGAAATTATTTATATAATCCTGTATCTCTTCCTCATACAAGCATTGCTGACTTTCTCCATCACAAAATACATAATCTGTACTCATATACTCTTCCCCATCATTATACTGTTCAGTTGAAGTCAAATTATGCTCCTCTGTATCTGGTAGATTATATTTTTCTTCTTGTTGCCAGTCTCTATTTATCTCAAAATTATTTATTAAATCTTTCCATTCTTCAAGATTTGTTTTTATTACCTTGATATAATCAGAAGCTCTATAAATTTTTTGTTCCTTTAGATCATAAATATCGAGACTTAAACTTGCTAATTTTATCGCGTTAGATAAAACGTCATTAGAAATTTTTTTCTCATCTTTTCTTTTATTAAGATAATCATTTAAAAACCCACTTATCCCTAAAATAGTTACAATATTTGCTATTAGACTAATCCAATCTAAAAATGATAAATCCATTTTTATTCCTCCTAAAGTAATTATAAAATTAGTATAACACAAAAAAAAAATAAATATTTTCAGTTTAAAAACTACCAAATAGATTTCAATAAGAAGGGAAGGATAATCTATATTTTAATCCATACTACAAAAAAAGATTGAGCATTGTACAGTACAAAACTCAATCCTTTAAATAACATTTAAGTTAGCAAACAATTAAAATGATTATTTCTTAAAACAACTCTTTATAAAAATCAATCGTTTCTTCTAAAGTTGGCATAAATGGGTTTCCTGGTGCACATGCATCAATCAAGGCATTCTTAGAAATGTATTCAAAATCGAAATTTTTTTCTTCAATACCAAGTTCAGTCAATTTCTTAGGAATACCTACTGTCTCAGAAATCTTCTCAATCTCAGCAATTGCGTAATCAGCACACTCTTCATCTGATTTACCTTCTACTTGATACTATGCGTGTTCTGCTTTTCGAGACTTCTTGTACAGACTCATAAAACCTAATCAAAATTAATTATATGAGGTTTCAAAAAGCCTTTTATACATACCTTCTTTACCACATAACTCATCATGTTTTCCGCTATCTATGATTTTACCGTTATCCATAACAACAATATTATCGTATTCCTGAGCGTTAGATAGTCTATGAGTTATAAAAATTTGGGTAATTCCTTTATGTTTTAAATTATCCATTATTTTCTTCTCTGTTATAGTGTCCAATTGACCAGTACCTTCATCAAAAATCATAATCTCTGGATTTTGCAAAATAGCTCGAGCTATTGCTAAGCGTTGCCTTTGCCCACCTGATAAATTATTACCATTATCCCCAATACTAGTATAGTATCCCATGGGCATATTATTAATCTCTATATCTAATTCAGCTAAACTTGCTGCAGAAATGACATCCTCCATAGAATGGCTATGAGTTAAATCTATATTGGAAATCACAGTGTCGTTAAACATTACATCATTTTGTAAAACAACTCCGAAACTCTTCCTATAACTATTTAAATCAAATAAATTAATATCATTACCATTATATAAAATCGTATTTTTCTCTACATCATACAGCCGTAGCAATAATTTAATAAGTGTAGTTTTTCCGCAACCTGTCCTCCCCACTATAGCAATACGTTCACCTTTCTTAATAGTTAATGATATATCATAAATAACTTTATAGGCACTACTATAAGCAAAACTCAAATTTCTGAAAGTCATCATTTCAAATGGGGGTAGTTTAGAAATAGAAAATTGATTTTTTTCTTCTGGAGTATAAATGATATCAAACACTCTATCTAAAATTGTAAAACAAAATTGAAATTGAAAACAGTTTTGTACGATTAGAGTAATAGGTGAAAGAAGCAAAGAAACCAATGATAAAAATGACATTAAACTCCCCAGAGACATCATATGCTGCTGTACTTCTAGTCCTCCCAAAATTAAAATTAGTAAGTTTGGTACGAGTCTATAAATAGAAATAAAAGTCTGAAAAATATTTAGATAATTTTCACGCTCTACATCAAATTTAAGCTCATTACTAAACATTTCTTTCCACTTAGTATATGAAACATCTCCTTTTGCTGAGACTTTCAAAAATAATAAATTAGAAAAAATTTCCATCAAATAACCTTGAGTCAATTCTTTAGAACTGATAAAGTTTGAGTTCTTTTCTTCCAATTTTTTTAACAAAAAATATAAAACAATAAACAAAAATATAGCAAAACATGTGATTATAAGTGTGAAATATAATGAAATCATTGCCATAGCTATAAAAGCGATAATAATTGTAGATAGATCAATTAACAAACTTGATATTCCACTTGAAATTATTTTCTCTAAAGAATCTAAATTATTGATTCGAGTTACAATTTCACCTGAAGATCTACTATCAAAAAATTTCATAGGTAGAGTGAAAATTTTGCCAACAATTTTATCTTTTAATGTAAATATGTATCTCTTCTCAACTATAATGATTAATTTAGTTCGTATGAAGCTAAATAACGCATAAAATATAATTAAGGAAAAAACTGAAATAAGCATCCCTAAATGATACATTTCTCCTTTGCTAATTACATTATCAATAATAAACCTTGTTAGCAAAGGTAATAATAAGGTGAGACTCTGTACCAAAATTGATATTAAAGAAATATAACATAGCCTTTTAATATCAATTTTACCTATCTTCAATATTTTAAAAAAATTATTATGCTTCTTTTTTTTAGTGAATTTCCTATTTGGTGAGAAGAAAATTACAATACCAGATATATTATTTGCAAAGTTTGATATATCTTCTGTTATTCTACCTTGTTCTGGATCGATGAATACTACACTATGCTCATTATGTTTTTCCACTACAATATAATGAGCATTACTAGTTAAAGCTATATAGGGTTCTACAATTTTGTTCCCCAAAAATGTTTTAACATTTAAAATCTCAGACGCCTTTGAATCCAATCCAAAATAAGAAGCTATATTTTTAATATCTCTAATGGATAATCCATCCCTTGAATTCTCAAAATCACAGCATAATTCATATAAGTTTGCCTCATGCCCATAATAATCTAAAATCATTGCCATGCATGCTAAACCACAACTGGTATCAGATAATTGTTGTATGAATTTTACCTTTTTCAATTTGAATCACCAAATTTCTAGATTAATTACAGAAGGAATTGATAAATTATTCAAAGTTAGTAAGCCTAATCCTATTCCAGCTATTCCACTCATTAGACTTGGAGAATTCTTATACGGAAGACCGCATTTCCAATTTTCTGATTCTAAATCATCAAGAATCGTATTAAGATAGGAGTAAACTACGCTGTATAAATGCTCAGAGTTCGTTTTCTTAGCAACATAAAATAGAATGTTTAGATTCCCTAAGTCTCCATGGCATAGACAGTGGCTTTTTCCAAAACCATATTTTATTGTTGTATCAATAGCTACATCCATATCAGATTTCATTGTTTTTCGAAACTCTATATTTAATGTATTATTTTTATACAATTCTAATCTACTTATAAGTATCCCCGGAGCACCATGACACCATGAAACAGGAATATTTTCAACAATATCTTTATATTTGATACCACTTTCTGTTTCTCTATAATCTGACCAATTAGATTTTTCAGTATCAAACATAGAATTTTCAAAAATTATACCTTGTTTAATTATAGTTTTAAGCTTTTTATCTTCTGGGAAATATCTACTAAGTTTTGACAACGCCCACACAATTCCTGAAACTCCGTGTGCAAAACCCGCTAAAGGATTGGAAGCCATCGTTCCTTTCCATGCTCTTCCATCTTGCCCTTCAACAGTAATTTTTGTAGAATTTTTTTCTAAATGACTAAATAAATCATGCGCTAATATCAAGAGTTCTTCGTCTCTAGTAACTTCAAATACATTTAGCAAATGTATAATCGCACCAGCAGAACCTACAAGAACATCAAAATTTTCATCATATCTATACCCTTTTTTTAAATCATCAATAATATCATAGATATAAACATCTAGTTCATCAGAATTAAAGTGTTCAGGCATCCTTGTCTTCAGTAACAATAATACATATATAATAGGGGTCTCTCCAGAAAAACCTCCAAACAGTACCTGAGAGTGAGTAGCAAATTGCTTTCTTGAATCTAAATAATACTTGAGAGATCGGTAACATTTTTTCAAGTATATGAGATAATCTTTTTTCTTGGTCTCCAAATATAAGAATAAATAGAATAACATAATACCTGATATACCATTATACAGATCACATCCGATTGGAACCATATTCCAATCATTCGTTTTCTCTCCCAGTATGTTCATGTCTACCCAGCATATATCTCCTGAAGTACCACTATATGAAATTTTAGATAAATAGTCAGCAATTTTTTCTGTTAGAGGTACAATTCTACTTTTTGTTTCTTGTATTTCTTTCTCATTTAAATTATGTATCACTTTTACAGATGGTTTTAGAGGCACAAAAGAATCCTGAACTAAATTATACGAAGGATCGTAATTCAAAGTTGTTTCAATCAAATTTAACTGAAATTCCATATCCTTCTGACAAAAGTCTCTTATTTGTTGAATTGCTAATTCTATTCCTGAAATATTAAAGAAATTTTGATATTTCGTTAGTTCAGAACATAAGAATCTATCAGATATTTTTGTCTGAAATAATGGAATATCACCCAATAATAATGATTCGAATTCTGAACTAGCTATTCTTTGTACTTTTTTATCCTCAAAAACAATTTTCCAAACTTTTGAAAATAACATTTCCCTATCTAGACCACTCCTTAAAAAACTAGGATGATAAGATGTTTGTATTAAATTAGAATAAAATTGTGTGGGCCTCATTATTTGTCTAGAATACGCATTATTAAATTTTTCTATCTCAACCAGAAACTCTTCTATTGATGAAGGATCTTTTGAAATAATTTCATAAGCTTCTTTAAAGCCAGCAGAAACGTAATTTTTATATGAATTCAAATCAACATCCTTGCCCGATAGAATAAAAGGCTGATTATCTTTACTTTGCAATGCGGATTGTTCATAACCAATTTTCATTTCATCCGTCATACTATGCATGATACTTGCACGTTCAATCGGAATCATCTCTCCTGCGCTTGAACTCAGACCGCTAATATCCACCCCAGAGTTCCCATCTTTACCCCAAACTATATTAGGTAAAATACCTACTCTTTTCACAGATTTTTCTAATAAAGAGAATATTAGTTTATCTGCCGTTTCGTATTCCTTTCTGTATTCCGTTGTATTATGAAATAATGTTTCAATATCGACAAGAACTGGTCTATTACCATTAGCTATGATATTTTCAAAATGAATATCGTTTCCCCTCATAGCAAATAATAAGAATAACAAGTATCCTAGATGTGTATAAAACTGAATAAAATCAGATTCATATGTGCATGGTAAGTGTTCTATGTACTCTACCCATCCATAATTTCCACGATTCAAAATATTTGTTACATAGAGATTTTTATTGAATTTCAGGTTGTACCAGCTAAGCAAGTTTTGAAACTTCACATCCAATATTAAATCTCTTGGTTTATATACTAACTTATTTGTTCCAAACCAAAGGAGATATACTGATTTTCCATGATTATGAAAATCTGACACACCAGATTCAATCTTTGTTAACTCCCCATTGATAGAAAAATGTTCCTGTAATAATGCTTTATCTTCTTTTAGGTTTGTTAAAAATTCTACATTATTAGTAACCCAATTTTGAATATTTTCAATAATCAATCGGAACATAACAGGATATTCTTTTAATATATCCCAAAAATGGTCCGATAAGTATATTTCTGAAAAATATTTAAATCTTTTTTCTCCAGTTTCACCTTTTAACATATTTTGTTCTTTCAGAACTTGTAATTCTAATATCAATGTTCTGTAAGAAATATTCAAAATTTGTTGGAATAACGCAATTAATAAACTATTCAAGACGTCTCTAGTGACTTTCAAATTCTGACTACTCAAATTATCTTCAAGTTTATAGGCAGCAAATTTCAAAAATGGTATGACAAAATTACTGAAAATAGGTTTTCGTTTTCCCTCACTGTCAACTATATAAAACTCTGGTAATGTATAATCATTTCTCTTAAAAAAGAACTCTATAAATTCGTTCATATGTGAAAATGAATCTATATCTTTCACATCATATGTACGTTCTTCCAAAAAAATATCTAAATCATGTTTAGAAAAATCATTTTTTTCTTGTAAATATTCCCAAAATTCATTAGAACCTTCTCCAATAAAATTATCCCAATACTCTTTTCTTTTTCTTGATTTCAAACCATCCCCTAAATCATGACTAGAAATTTTTCTTTCAGAGAAATAAGAAGCATCTTTAAAATCTGTTATGTTTAATTTTCGATTCATTTTCAACTCCTAAATATAAAATAACAGGTGACATCCTACTTTTAGGTGTCACCTATCCCAAAGATTCAATAGAATTAATCTATTAACAACAAATGAATGTTAAGAAAGGACACTCTGTGGTGATAGTACAACCACGACCACAAGAATGCTCTCCTGAATAACATGCACAATAAGATCTAGCTGTTCCGCCAGCCATAGTTTGGTCCATCTCGCTATCGCTAAGTTCACGCAAGATATCCCCAGCTGGATTACCTTCTGTACTTAGTGATTCGTAAATAGGTTTTTTCCAATCAGACATAATTGTTGAATCCCTTTCTAGTTACTGATTTCTCTTATTAAATATAGTGACACCTCAAACCTTTGGGATTAAAAAATTCAAAAGAGATACCAGTAACAAATATTTAAATCCGCTGTAATTATAACTCTGAAAGTTATGATTACAGTCATTTATAAGCAAAAATAATGTTCATCATGCGTTTATCTGACAACAAATAAAGGAGACATGCCATCAAGGTAATCAGCCATATGACATATACAGAAACTGTTAAAACAGTGAATTCCTCCAGGATGATTAGTAGTAAATTTGCCAGATAATACCGCCCAACAACCGTTGTTAAAGCAAACAAACCTGAAAATGACAATAAAAAAGCAAGTGGCAGGGCAAGGATAAGTTCCTTCCGATATTTTCCTAAGAAGAGGACAATAATACCAGCAGACAGTGTATAAGCAAAAGCAATTGCTCCATAAACAAGTCCCCAAGATAACATTGTAAGACAAGAGAAAGCAAAATCACCATCCATTAACTCTAGGACCAGCATAGCCAAAAAAGTGAATTCACTGACTAGTAGATTAATCAACAAAGCAAGCATAAACTTCGCTTGGAGTAATTGTTTCAAATCGACAGGAATCAGTCTGAGATTTGAAATCGTTTTAGACACTTGTTCTATTCTTATCAAATCCACTAAAATCATGCTCGCAAAAGGGAGGAGAAAATAGTAGTTCAAAAAGAAGAAACCATTTTCTACATACCAGCCATTCACACTACCGTACGAATGCCCTTGATAAATCTGATGGCCAATCATAAACTCTAACAAAAAGAGCAGGATGGCTACAAAGGGAATCATATACAGAATCTTTCGCCTTCTTAGTTTAGTCAATTCTAGCATCAACATTTATTCATCCACCTTTCTTAACCAAGATTTAATGGACAAGAAAGACAAAACAAGTAAAGATAAACCTAGTACAATAATCGATAAGATAGCTGGCTGTTGAAGCACCACTCCTTCTCTGTTTCCTTCCCAGATTAAACTGTTAGAACTTGTTACTGGACTGATATTTGGACTCGTCCTTGCTAAAAAAAATGACACTAAAACATACATGACACCGACCAAATTCCCAACTATCTCCTTGCCTCTGACTTTTATCATGACCAAAGCAACTAAAGGAAATACTCCCATGGGAATTAAGATACCACTACTCATACAAAGATAGAAGAATCTTAATAATAAAGACAAACTGACTGTCGAAGAAAAGCGGGATAGTAGTGCGAATAAGGAAACCGAAATATAGGTGAATAACATGATACACAGAGCGTTGATTTCTATATACAAAATCTTAGCCCAGAATGTCTTCATTAGATTTGCTGAAGCGAGTTTCAAGTTGTTCATGATGCGATAGCGATATTCTACACCAAATGCCTGTATTGTATAGGAAACACAATACAAAGGGAGAATCAAAAAGTTTAAATAAGACAAAGAGAATTTATAGACAAAGGGAAAGGAGTCAAACAAGCCTCTCGCATCATTTACATAATAACAGATGAGAGCTAGGTAGAGGGAAACAACACCATATACGACAAAATTCAGTTTTTGATGCCTTTGTTTGAGAAATTCAATCTTCACTAAATCAAGCAATTCCCTCACCTCCTGTTATCCGCTTAAAGTAATCCTCTAAACTTTCATTGTTTTTATAAGAATATTCTTTTAGAACTATTCCGTTGTCTTTTAAGGAGTTAGATACGACTGCAATGTCAAAAGTAGGTGATTCTCCCTGAAGTTCAAGTTCTATATCCGAAAGAATACTGATCTGTTCTTGCAGATTTATCCTGCAAAGCACTTCCTTAGCTTGAGGAGCATCCGAAACAATTAGGTGGATTTTCCTTTTATCTGCACCATCTATTAATTCCTTCATAGTCTTTTCAGCCATAAGGTGGGCATCATGCAGTATCCCAACTCTATCTACAAGCTTTTCAAGTTCTGAAATAATGTGGCTGGATATTAAAATCGAAATGCCATGATTGGTACTGAGTTCCTTTAGATAACGGCGCATTTCAAGGATACCAATAGGATCTAAACCATTTGTTGGTTCATCTAATATCAGAATTTTCGGCTGGTGCATAATAGCGTTAGCAATTGCTAACCTTTGCTTCATTCCCAGAGAATACTGCTTGAATAGTTTTTTATTTTCCCCATCTAATCCTACTACTTGTAAAGCTTGCTCCACCTGTTTTAGCGAAATCCCTCTCAATCTTGCAAAAATAGAGAGATTTTCAGGTCCCGTTAAATTAGGATAAAAAGAAGCACTGTCCAATACCACACCGATTTGAGATAGCAAATCCTTAGAAAATTCACCTAACAGTTTTTCAGATAGAATATTCACTTCACCACTATCCATAGCTGTCAAGCCTAAAATAGCCTTGATAAAGGTTGTCTTTCCAGTACCATTTCTTCCTAGTAAGCCATAGATTTCTCCCTGTCTTAATGTAAAATCTATCCTATCTAAGACAATTTTCCCATCATAGGATTTTGATAAATTAAATGTCTGTATTACTGGATTTCTCATTTTTCTCCTCCGAACATTCGTACACGCACATTAAGAGATATAATAAAGTAGTTCCTGTATAACTAGTTAGTTATATGAGAGGGTAATAGGGTATATCAAACTTACAAGCTCCCTTTAAACCCTTCAATCTGTGGCATGATCCATTGTATAAATGTTACTTCACAAAAAGTTTAACAAATCAATCCGCCAGTCCCAGATCAACTTCTTTAGTTGTTGCAGCTTGTTGTATAATTCTCGATTCCCAGATATATTGTGATTGATTTACAGGTTCTTTGTAAAAGAAACCGCTTCCAAACAATCCTAAAAAGGACAACATAAAAATGATTTTACGAAACTTTGCTAAAATACTCATATTAACCACCTTTTTCTTATCTTTACACTTGTAAGTGTACTACTTTAAATATTCTTTGTCAATAAAAAACAATTCTTTTTTTCATTTTTTTTTTGTTTTATTTTTTTATGACTATTTTTGTATTAGAAAGTTGAAAAATAGAGATTAAAAGTATATAATTAATCTTAAATTTATTTAAAGAGGGTTAGAGATGACCATATTATCTGATAAACTAAAATTCAAGAGAAAAGAAAAAGGTTTCTCACAAAAGACACTTTCCGAAGGAATTTGTGAGCAAAGTCAAATCAGCAAAATCGAACGTGGCAACTATATGCCTGCTGCTGATTTACTCTATAAACTTGCAAATCGGCTTCAAGTTCCCTTAGATTATTTTTTCGACGAACAGATTGAAATGACTTCCAATATAACACCGTTTAAGAAATTAGCAGAAAAATTACTTGAAGATCGTAATTACGAGGATTTAGAATACCTCTTAAATTTAGAAAAAGAAAAGTCTCAGTATCTGTCTACTGAGGATGAATTTTATCTTCTATGGATTCAAGCGATTATCCTTTTCTACTTACATAGTTCCAAAGATGAAGCTATCGCCAATCTAGAAAACGCTTTGCCAAAGCTTTCGGTCAGCTCATCTGTGTATCTTAAACTTCTCAATACTTTATCTAATTTTTATTTTTCTGTAGGACGTGATGCAGAATATGAAGAAAATAACTCACTTCTTATCAGTTTGTATCAGGAAAAAGATTTAAATCACCAAGAGTATTTATTTGGTTATATTCGAGTTAAACATAATTTTGCCTATTATTTACACTCTAAAGGTAAGGAGTTAGAAGCTGTCCAAGAAGCCTTAGAAACCATTGATTTTTGTAAACAAAAAGAGACCAGCTATCAGCTAGCACCTCTTTTAACTATCGTTGCAAATGCCGGAAAAGATTTTTTAAAGCACGATGAAATTCTTGACTATTATTTACAGGCTCGTGATATTTGTAAAATTTACGAGCACAAGCTCTTGATGGCTAAAATTGACCATTTTTTGAAAGATAAGGATAGGTGACTTCGATCGTAATAAGTTATAATTACCAATTAATTAGAAACATAAAAGTGGAGAGAAACTAATGTCGTTTTCTCCACTTTTGTTAATATCCCCTCTTCCACTTGTATCCTGCCCAGCATGCTAAAGCAAGTAAAACTAAATTAAAGATGATAAAGAAAGTCGTAAAACCAAATAATCCATTTTGAGCTAAATCTGCCGTGTAAAGTTCAGTTTCTGTAAAGAGAAGATAAATTCCATAGACCTCAACGAAAATAAGGAAACTGACAAAACCAATCAGGAAAAGTCCACTGGCAATAAGAAAGAGTCTCCATAAAAGAATGAGAATTCCTCCTACTGCTAAAAAAATTACTGGAATAAGGAGTAAATCATTCATGACTTTCTCCTTTCTAGTCAATCAATTGACGATAATGGGTGGCAAGAGAGGAATCAAACTCTTCTAATTTTTGAACTAAGTCCAAATACTCCTCTTTTTCATGTTCTTCAAAGTCCACACCTCGATGATTCTGAAGAGAGATTTCCAATTGACTAGTGAGTTCTCGTTTAGAAAAACTGTAATCGCCTGTCACTTCCTCATAATGTTCCTTTAGCTCCTTGTAGGTTTGGTATTCTTCAGGCGTTTGAAATCCCTGTACCAAGGCCTCTTCTAATTGATAATAGGTATCTTCCATCATAATCGTTACCTCGTTTCTTTCTATCTTTATTTTACCGCGCTTTTCTTTTCTTGTCCGCTATTTATATCTATTTTTTAATCTAATTCAAAAGAAAGTTGTTCCTGCTTTTCGTTTCCTTTTTCGTGGAATTGTCTTAAGGCCTGATCAATAATATCTAAATCCGTTTCTGTTTCAATCAATGGCGCGAGTACATCGTATTCGGCCTTTTTAGTTTGATAATCCTCTTCCTTTGGAAAATTTTTCTCAATTTCTACTTTAGCAGTATTCCATTTATCCTTTAATTCATCCAATAAGTTCTGAGTTTTCACTTGGTCCTCTTTAATGTGATCAATCGTATGCTGAAGCCTTTGAATTGTCCCCAAAGGAGAATACAAATCCAAACTGACAGAATACTGATTTTCTCCTACAATCTTAACAGAGAAGGTTTCAGGAAGAGGTTGATTTATTGGAAGACTAAGCATTTTAATGTCAAATCCTCGATAGCTTGCTAGGGTACGAAATTCTTTGCTGTCAGCTTGATTATGACGGATAAGACGGTGTAGGGATTCCCCTGCTTCAGATCGTTGATCAAATGCTTGCTTGCCTACTGTCATAGAAAATGCCTGGTCTTTCGACATTTCAGACTGTTGAATGTCGCCTTCATACTTGCTTAATCGTTTCTCAAGAATGGGCATATTTTCTTCACAGTAAGAGATTGTATGACGATAGTGATCCTTGCTGCGTTGAAAGGCGCGTCTTTGATTTTCTAATAGAGTTAGATCATTCTCTAGTTCCATCTTATATTTGAGATAAGGATTACCTGTTGCTAGTGCCTTAAAATCAGAAGCTGTCATGGTCTGCTCATCAATGTCTTCTGCAGCACGAATCGGCTCCTTAGAAGTCATAATCTGCTTAATATAACGGAGTTTGTTCTCCTGAGTTGCCCATAGATAATTATCAAATGAACCTTTGGTAATGTAGTGGTAAATATCCACTTCCTTGTTTTCATTTCCCTGTCGGATAATCCGTCCATTGCGTTGCTGAATGTCACTTGGTCTCCACGGTACATCCAAGTGATGAACTGCTTTCATCTTGCTCTGAACATTTAAACCTGTTCCTCCTTTTTCAGTTGAGGCAAGAAGAATCCGCACCTCTCCTGCATTGACCTTTCGAGACAAGCTATTCTTCTTTTCATCACTATTGGCATCATGTACAAAGGCAATTTCTTTACTAGGGATTCCTCTATCAACTAATAATGCCTTAATCTCAGAATAAACATCAAAGCCATTGTCCTTTTTCTTAGGTGTGCCAATATCTGAAAAAATCATCTGAGTAGCCTTATTTTCCATTCCCTCACGATAAATTCTCTCAACATTATCCACTACCTGAAGCAGTTTATGATTGTCTGCTAGACTATAACTAGAGTCCAATAAACGCATATCAATAGCTAATTTTCGTGCCTCACCCGTAATTTTTAACATGTTATCCTGACTCGGATTAACTGTTCCACATTTGACCATATCTGACCTCATAACTAATTCTTCTAAATAGAGTTTCTGGTTTTCAGTTAACTCACTCTCAATAGGGATAATATGAGCTTCTGGAACAGGTAAATCCAACATATCTTGTGTTTGAATGTCGGCTGTTTCTTTATAGATTTTCATCAACTCAGGTAGATTGACAAACTTTTTAAATCGTTTCTTAGGTTGGTACTTATCCCCTGTAGGAGCTAATTCCATAGAGTTTTGAATTTCTCCAAAAGCACCTACCCAAGAGTCAAAATAATCAACTTGATAGCGTTTTAAGATATCGGGTTGAATATAGTTCATCATAGTATATAACTCACTAATAGAATTGGAAACAGGTGTTCCTGTCGCAAAGACAATATTTTTAAAATCATGTTCTTCCTGAATCTGTCGAACCTTCATTTCCATATCCACATTCTTCTTAGAAGTTGTATTAGTAATCCCTGCTACATTCCCAAGTCCAGTAATTGGACGAATATTTTTAAAGTGATGTGCTTCATCCACAAAGAGAAAATCAATTCCTAAGTTCTCAAAATCAATAAAACTATCACGATTAAAGCGTTGCAGTTCTTCCAATTGTTTCTCTAGACCACTTATTGATTGCTCTGCTTCTTTAACAGTATACTTATTTTCAGAATGTGTTTTAATCTCTCGTAGTTCATTAAGTTTATCCTCGATATAGTTCATCTGTCTTTCCTTACTGACAGGGATTTTTTCAAATTGAGAATCCCCAATGACAATGGCATCGTAATCTCCTGTAATAATACGAGAAACAAATTGTTTTCTTCTCGCCTTCACAAAATCTTTCTTAGTGGTCACAAAGACTTTTTTAGTAGGGAAAAATTTCATGATTTCTTGGCCAAACTGAGCAGACAAACTAGAGGGCACCACATACAAGGGCTTATGAACCATCCCCAACTCCTTTAATTTAAAGCCAGCACCAAGCATGGTCAAGGTCTTTCCTGAACCTACCTCATGAGCTAATAAGGCTCTTTTTTCTTCTACGATTCTTTGAATGGCATTCTCTTGGTGAGGACGAAGACTGATGTTTTGTGCCAAGCCATCAATGACTAGATGGCTACCGTCATACTCTCGACTAACCGTTCGATTATAAAGACGATTATAGCTTTCCTCAATGACTTGTTGAACTTCTGGATACCGTGAGACAAAATCTTGAAAGAGCTCTTGTAAATGCTGCTCTTTCGCTCTTAGAACAGAAGTTTTTTCCAAATCTGTGATGGTCTTTTTCTTTTCTCCTTCCGTAATAGTCATGGTAATCGTCGGTTGGTTCGAATTAAGTAAATTCTCAAAAATCTTTCTTCCTGTATCATAACGTGACCCACTGACTCCAAGACTACTATCTTTGGCACTTGGATAGCGATAAGCAAATGATGTCCTTAAATGAACCTGGCCATCGACAGGATTCACTTCAATGACTTGTTCAACATCAGGCGAAGACAATTCAAATTCACGATTGGTAAAACATTCAAAGGCAAATTTACCATAAACGGATTGAGGAATCCAACGTGACCCTATTTTAAACTCAATATCTGCCAGATGAATCCTTGGGGGGCGAACAGATTCTAACAAATCTAAAGCATGGTTCCAATCATATTCTTGGTTGTTTTCCTCCACTAATAGTTGAACTACTTCTATCTTGTTGAGAATGTCTCCTGATAAAAACTGGTTCTTAGAAAGGTATTTTCTTTCCCCTCTTAAATAGCTTTCTGGATCTATTAAAATCTGGTCACCTAACTCATCTAAAATAGCAGCTTGGCTATGTTCGGGATAAATGGATACCATATAGTCTAAATCAACCCCTCTACCATCCGATAAACTGGAGTTTAAGGCATCTAGAGCAGTTGAAACTCTTGTAATCACTCTCTCTGGCCTAACCAATGCTTTCTCAAAGGCTAAAGATTTTTTATATTTTACTTTCTGATCTTTAGAATCAATGTATTCATCTTCTAAACTTGCTAGTAAAGAATACTTATCGTCACTATCAAATAAGTTCCGATTGACTGAGGCATTCAAGTATCCAAATTGACTTACAAAGCGATCATAGTCACGATTGAGTTTACTAAGTAATACCTGAAAATCTGTCCGACTATAATCTGGATGACGTTGAATTTCAATTAAGGATTGATAGGTCTCTCTCAAATCAACCATGCCCTTAATACGACTAATGTCCTTATCCGATAAGGGACTTTCATAAAAGACAGTTTTTTTGAACAGTCCCTTATATTTCCCTCTTTTACTCGCTTCTTCTGACTTGTAAACATCTAGTGCTTCCTCATCTGTCAAATGAAGTTGCACGAATCGATCTATTTTATGTTCAGACAAAGAACTGTCCCAGGATTTAAAATCTCCCTTCTCGTCTACATAATAACTAATTTCGTCTACTTTTGAACTTTTCCGAATGCCATGCGTATCTCGGTAATAAATTTGATTTCCCTCATATCCAAAAGAATAGAGCGCTAAGTTCTCACGTATACGACTTGGGATAGAATTATCTATTTCTTCTTGGATAAAAACAGGTGCTTTCAAAGAATTGTCAATTTGTTTAGGTGCTTCCACATTCTCTAATGCTTTCATTATGTCAGTAGCTAATGTTTCTGATACCCCCTTAACATTGAGAGTTCCTCCATTAAAATTACGAACCTCATATTGACCCAAAACTTGTGTATTGTATTTCCCATCAAAATAAGGATTGATCCAGACACGCTTATCCTCCTCAAAGGGAATAGAGCCACTAAAAACAAGTTCCTCCTCATTAAGATTCTTTTCTTGATCCTTTTGAAAGAAGAGGAGATCTGTGGTCACTCGAGTACCTGCAATCTTTTTAAAAGCCGTATCCGGCAAACGAACACCCCCTAAAAAATGAGTGTTGGTTTTAATCTCTTGTAAGACATTATCTGTCCGCTTATCCATTGTCCCGATAGAAGAGATAATCGAAACTTGTCCTCCGTCTCTTACTAAATCAAGTGAGTGTTTGACAAAGTAGTCGTGAATCATATAAGGTTTATCATAGTTTTTATCAGCAATCCGAAAATTTCCAAATGGAACATTCGTTAAGACTAAATCAAAACTATTATTTTGATAGGGAACTTCTTCAAATCCTCGCACTTCAATATGGGTATTGGGATGGAGTTGTTTTGCGATTGCGCCTGTCACACTGTCTAATTCAACCCCATAGAGTTCTGATTTCTCTCGTATACTTCTAGGCATCGCCGCAAAGAAGTTCCCAGTCCCCATAGAAGGATCTAAAATCCTTCCTCCCTCAAAACCATCATCCAGTAACTTTTGCCAAATCTGGAGAATAATCATTGGGTCTGTATAATAGGCTGTGAGAGAACTTTGTTTCATGGTGGAGTATTCTGATTTACTTACTAAGCTCCTGAGAGTTAAACGTTCTGATTCATACTTTGGATTGAGTTCATCGAAAAATTCATTGGCAAGACCACCCCAGCCAACATACTTGGCTAGTAGCTCTTGTTCTTCTGGATTCGCTTGTCGTCCCTCTTTTTCTAATCTTTTAACAAGTTCAATTGCGGCAATATTCGTTTCAATTTTTTCTCGGTTTGTCTTAGGATAAAAGTTCTCTAAATCATCTGGAAAAACAAAATCTTGAACAGGGACATCCGTCTCTTCTATGCCTACAATAAGCGTTTCTGTTTCCTTACCCTTTTCATTTTCTTCTTCCAGGTAGGAAAACAGATCTATTTCCTGGCTTTCACTTGGTGATTCAATCTCAATCTCTGAATCTTCTTTTTCAAGTTCTAAATGAGACAATACTTGTTCAATCTCTTCCAAACTGTTCAAGTATAAGATAGGATTCTCTTCAAATAACTGGTTGGAATCATTGAATAGCTCTAGGCGAACTAAGCCATTTAACTGCGCATTTTCAATCGAAACCAACTGAAATACTTGTCCTTTATAACTTACTTGTGAACCGATTGGATATTCCCTCAAAGCTTCTTCTACAATTTTATCTACTTTAGATAGGGAATGAACTTCCACATTTTCTTCTACCTGGTCAATATTATCTAAAGGTAAGACTGCTTCCTCTACTTGCTTAGACTTTTCTCTTATAGCCTTTACTTCATCAAAATAAGTAATAATTTTCAGCTTTTGTGTCAGTGGGAGTTGTGTGTAGTTTTCTTCATGATGGACAAGATCCGTAACGATATCTAAAGTAGCCATCAATTCTGAACCCAAATAGGCTAGAACATCTCCTTCTTTTTCTTCAAAATGAATCTCAAGAACTTCTTTTTTTAGTTCTTTGGAATCAACCATTAGAAGAAACTCCTCTATATCTCTACTAATGCGGTCAGATAGATTATTCGCAACCCGATAGACATTGACTAAATTGACATCCTGATTCTGATGAAATACAAGCTCACTTAATGGTGTTAGCTTCTCTTTCTCAGATTGGATGTAAAATCGAGTGAAAAGATTATAGGTTGCGACTTCTAGCACCAAGTTTTTCTCAAAATTACTTAATTGAGATAATTTACTTAGACCTGCTTGTCCAAAATTTCTTGCGTAACTTTCTAAATCTTGGTCATTATTTTCAGAACTGGCCTCTAGGAAAGAAATAATATCTTGATGAAACGAATAGACATGAGGTATCTCTTCTATCTTGCCCTCTTCAGTCAAAAAACTCTCTACCAAATCCTGCCATTTCTCATCAAAATGTTGCGCTTGATAACGAAGAAATAAGTCCATTTTCTCTCTATCTTTTGGAATTGTTCCACGAAACATAGCCAATAATTGTATTACTTCCATACTCGCTCCTTTCATCTATACGAAAATAGGAGAATCACATGATTCCCCTACAACTCTATCTCCATTTCAACCTCTTGAGGACTGATTTCTAAATCACTAGATAAAAGAGAAACGGCATCCGTTCTCATGTAGTAAGTATATAAGTCTTCTAGGTCTTGTTGGTTTTCAATCCCTGTTTCAATACTAATCAGAGCCTGTATAAATTCCTTGTAGTGACTCTCCATCATATCTGAAATCTTTTGTTTCATTTCCATAAATACTGAGGACGGTTCAGTGATACTTGTTTGGTCTATGTCTTGTAAATCCTTTTCTAAGGGATTGGTTCCTTCTTCTATTTCCACTAAATCTGAACGTCCATCACCATCAGAATCTGCGCTAAGGGGATTGGTTCCTAGCGCCAATTCTTGAGCATCAGTTAATCCATCTTGATCCGAATCACGTTGATAAATGGCTTCCATATACTTCCTTCTTTCTTAGTTAATCTTTTTTCACTCCAATCCTACCAAATATTCCTTGAAAGAAGTATCACAACAAAAAAGAGAACGAGCCAAAACTGCGTTCTCCTGAAAATGATAAAACATTACTATTAAAATAGATTACATGTAAAACTCTAATCAGGCAGAGCCTGCTAACTCATGACAGAAAAAGATGTTTAGCCTATAATGAAGGTGAACAATACCAATCCGTGATCTTTAATAGGGTTTTTCCTAGCCTGTATGTAAAACTGCATGAACAAGAGTCATGAGATAACTCGAATATGCCTTGAGCATGAAAATATCTTACTAGTAGCCTCTTGTTCTATTGTTCAAATAGTTAACAGGAGGTTTTTATAATGGAAGTCATGATTGAAACGTGTCTGTATTCTTTTGAATCAGTAACTATTCCAATTTATCTATCTCGAAATATATAGAATCCCTTTGTAATACTATAAAAAACAACTAACAAAGAAATAACTATAAGACTCGGTTGCCAAAAACCCGATATATCTACTACACTTTGGCCTAAAAGTTGGCCAATAAAGCTAACTAAAATTAAAATAATTAAATTGAAAATTACTGATACTAATAAAATTAACACCGAATGTATTAGTGCCTCGCCTATACGTATTTTAAAAAGTTGTGATCTTGACACTCCCAGTGTATTTAACTGTTTAATGTCTTCAATATCTTTATTAGAAGATAAAATTGTAAGAGAAATAGAACTAGTAATAATCAGAATAATTGGAGCAGACAGATAAGCAATAAAGGAAGCTCTTGCTTCGAGTACACCGTTTGCTTTATTCATGAATGAATACATATTTTGGGTGTAAAGAATAAACCCAGAAATGAGAGTTACTCCCATGCTCATTGAAGTTTGTATACTTTTCAAATAACTAGGATTGGATAGTAGATTCCAAAAGCCTGTATTGATTACATAATTTTCAGTTGGAAATATCCTCATTAAAAATTTTATTAGAAACACTTGAATTGATGGAGATAGTGATTGAATAATAAGGATGTGAATAATTAATAAAAATAATATTATGCTTGACTGTGTTGAAATTATTTCTTTATTTCTGCTAAAACTTGCTGAAACAATCAAACCTATACATAGTAACCATAGGATTAAACGAACAGAGATGTTAACAAAACCAGTTACTGTAACTTTTCTTTTTTTCTTTTTTGGTTTTAATATTGATGATATTTTAAGTATACGACTTGAATAAAAGTAAGCCCCTATCCCGACAATTGTTGGGACTATGAAAACACTCAATAAAATTGATTGAATGTTGGCTGTAATAACTAAATCAGGTAACTCATCTCTTCCTAATAAATTTTGTAAAAATTTGTAGTAACTATCTGTCACAAAAAATGAAAGTATTGTACCAATACTACTAACAATCACTGCCATTAAATAAAACTGTCCAGATACTAGTAAAGATAGTTGAGTTCTGCTTGCGCCTAGGGTAGCCCATAATTGGTAATCCTTTTTAAAGATATCTATTAGCAGCCTTATATTATTTGAAATAAGGAAAAATAAAGTAGTCCCTCCAAAAATTATTAGCATTTGAAAAAGTTGTGAAGCGTTAATATTAGCAGTATTTATTGAACTAGCAATACCAAATAAAGATGTTCCAACAATCAGGCTAGATACAAATAGTAATGGTATTGTTCCTAACCATTGTCTTTTTGAGTACTGAAATTGGTAAATGATTAATTTTAGCATAATAAAACCTCCTCAAATTAATCTTTACTACTTTCAAGTGCTTGGTAGAGCTCATCAGCTGAAGGTTTAATAATTTGTTGAGATATTTTTCCGTCTTTTAAAATGAGTGCTCTGTCAGTTTTTGAAGCCAACTCAATATCATGAGTGACCATAAACACACATTTTCCTTGACTCGCTAAATTACGAAGTGTTTCAAAAATAAGTTTTCTTGAGACGCTGTCCAGAGCTCCTGTTGGCTCATCAGCAAAAATAATTTTACTATCAGCTATTATTGCACGAGTAATAGCCACTTTTTGCTGTTCTCCACCTGATAAGGTAGCAACTAATGATGATAGTTCTGCTTTAAAATTCAAACTATCCAACATTTTTTTTACTTTATTTCTATCAACACTCTTTCCTGAGAGTCTCAGAGGAAGTGTAACATTTTCTAGTACAGGTAGAGCGGGTACCAGATTATAGTTTTGAAAAATAATTGCAATATCTTGCCTTCTAAATTTAGCAAGCTTCCCTTCTTTTAAGGTATATGGATTTATACCATTGATAACAACTTCGCCACTTGTTGGTTCAGATAAACTTGATAAGCAACTTAGCAAAGTAGACTTTCCAGAACCACTGATACCAAGTATTGATACAAATTCCCCATAATTGACAGATAAAGAAACATCTTTCAAAATAGAGACAGTTTTGTCTTGCCCTAACAAAAATTCTTTTGAAAGGTTTGAGACTTTAACAGCTACATTATTAACCATAATAAATCCTCCTGATTCCAGTGTCATCTTTGATTTAATTATACAATATTGGATTTCTATTAATATTAAGTAAGTAACTTATGAAACGTATTTTTTATGGATAAAATTTCCATTTCCTCTGAATCTCGAATAAAGGTCTTCAGCGAACTAAGAATTTTTTTCTATTACCATAATAGTATCATAAATGAGGCTTGATTGAAAGCGTAAACATAGCTTTGATAAGTGATACAACTATTCTATACAAAATTTAAACATAAAACTTAGGTATACTTAATAAATGAGAATTTAAGTTAGCTATAACGAAGATAGTAGCATATGTAAAACTCTAAGCAGGCAGAGCCTGCTAACTCATGACAGAAAAAGATGTTTAGCCTATAGTGCTGGCATTAAAAAATCCTCACACATCACGCAAGGAAATCGCTAAATAAAACAGGCTTTGACCATGTCGGGATTAATTGCAGCACATTCCAAGGATCCAGCTTTTTCTTTTTTTTATAATCGAATTTCCCAAAGAGTAAGCAAGATGAAGGCCGTCATTGCTTATGCTCATAAGATTCTCAGAATCATTTACAAACTACTTTCTGCCAAGCATACTTATCAAAAAGAGAAGGGGCTAGGACTGAGGAAACAGTTCTAACGCCAAAACTAAAAAATTTCAATTACACGCTAGTACAGGAATTGATTTTTTACGCTTTCTTACTGTTTTTTCAAATAAACAAAGTATAAATTTCTAATTATCTTTTTATATTTTCTTAAATGCTCGTAAAGCCTTATTCTATGTGCTTTCGAGTATTTTTACTGTAGGAAGATACTTCACGTTTCTTTGCATATTTCCTCATGTCTTAGCTGTCAGAAGTGGTAAATAAGTAGTAAATTCATTTGTACTACTAAGCAACAAGACGCTCCTGTTGCTTCTCTTTATTCAAGCGTTTCATTTCTGCCATTGCAGAATCGAATGTTGCATGTGCGTAATAGTTCAGCGTCATGGCTATATTAGCATGTCCCATAATGTACTGTAATGCCTTTGGATTCATTCCTGCATTTGCATAGTTGGTACAGAATGTATGTCGCAAACTATGTGGAGTGATGTGTGGCAATTTATCCTCGTTATACTTATTGTATTTCTTAACAAGACCTTTCATCATGCCGTTGTAATCACTTGCCACTTTTGGATAGTTCTTTCTATTAAGAAAGAGGAAATCACTATATCCATCAATCTCAACACGCTTATCATTCTTTCGATTCGCTAACACTCGCTTAAATGCTTGATAGGCTTCTTCAACCATAGGAACTTGACGTTCGCCACTTTTGGTCTTTGGTGTTTCAATGTAGTACCCAATTTCAGTATCTCTCAATAGCTGATGGTCTATATTGACAAGACGATTCTCAAAATCTAAATCTGGAAGTGTCAAACCACCAAACTCTGAAATACGAAGACCTGTTTTTAAGAGTATCAGAATTTCATCATAATTTTTGCTGTAGGTTTTATCAGCTTTTGCAAAGGCTAACAGTTTTTCTTCCTGTTCTTCTGTTAGTACGGTCTTAGGGACAGTATCATCATCAAGAACTGCTTTCAGTTGAAAGTCAAATGGATTCTTCCGAACACAATCATCTTGTATAGCAATATAGAATGAAGCCTTTAAAGAACGTTTGTAGTTATTGATGGTTTGATAAGCATAACCATTTTCACTCATTCTAATAGCCCATTCTTTAGCGTCTGATGGCTTAATACTGTCAATACTTCTTACACCTAACTTGTCTTTCTTCAAAATATCCATAAGATATTTGCGTCCAGTTTCAGTGTTTTTTCTAACCTTTGGTCTTTGAGCGTTCTGTTTTGCGTAAAGCTGGCAGAGTGTCATTTTCTTTCCTACAACATCAATACCATCATGAATGTCTTTCTGTAACTCTGCGATTTTCTCTCTAAGTGAGATACAATCACGCTTTCCTGCTGGTACTCGGTCTGTAGCCACAAGTTTCCACGAGTAAACAAATTGCGGTTCTCCAAATGAATCTATATATTTGTATAAGTATCTTCCGTCTTTTCGTTGGCTCTCTCCAGTCTTTAAGATTCGACCTTTATTGTCACGTCTTTTTTCTGACATGGCATTTGCTCCTTTCCTTTATGGAAAGAGCCTTGATACGACTTAATACTATTTTATCATATACAAGACCCTTTGGCGACGCTAGATTGCGTCCAATGTATCTATAATTTTTTCAAATTGTTTTCGTTTAATCTGAATACGATTGCCATTCATAATCAGCCAATTTGCATTTTTATTTTCCTCTGCCAAGCGTCGTAGCTTGTTTTCGCCAATACGAAAATATTTTGACGCTTCTTCAATGGTTAGGGTATAACGTTCCCAAATAGGAATGTCAGTCTGCTTCATAAAATCCTCCTTTCCAAATCACTTATTTGGATTTCATAAAAGTTGTTTTACCAGCAATCGAACAGCTTTAGCAAAGCTCACGGGAGTTCCACCCCTGCATGGTTCTCATGTAGCCATACTCATTGCCTGCGACGGTTTTATCACGCTCGGACTATTGACTGTATGGGAGTATCATTATCACGATAAGAATGTCGTTGCAGGCAATCCTGCTAAAGATTGCTTCTCGGATCACTAACATGAATCGCTCGCTATCTTTATAAGATAGGTCATGGCGGTTAGTTCCGTTGGCTCTTTTCTTATCGAAACGTATTCGATTACTTTTATTCAGTTTTCAAAGAACAATGGCTCGTTAGCCTATCAAAACACATTGAAAGCTCAATATGCTTTGGTGGAATAACAAACCTCCCTGTTCGGGAAGCGTGGAATGGTTTAGCACGCTTCCACGAAAGGAGAGAGGATATTACTTAATTTCAAATGACAAAATCTTTGTAATCAGTCTGGTTTCCATTCTTCCACGTAAGACTTCATCAACGACCATACTTTGATTGCCATATTCATCTTTCATAAGTCGTAGGGAACGCTTCGTTATGTACCCTCTGTAATGATGTAGAATCTGGTTAATCGCTTCGGTATCGCCATCTGTTGCCTTTACAATGAGAGGAAAGGGAATCATAGGATATTGTGTTTTCATTCTTCAAATTCCTCCATAAACTTTTTAATTAAGGCTAGTCCACTGGTTCTATGCCGATAGACAGTAGAACGGTTCAATTTCAACAGGTCTGCAATTTCTGAATCGCTCATGTCCATAAAGTAAAACAGCAGTAGAATTTCACGTTTCTTGTCTGGCAACTCACGTAATGCTTCACTCAACAAATCATTTTCAACGCCTACTGATAACCCATTGAGTGTAAAAATCTGAAAGTCAGTTGAATAGTTATCTGTTGTCGCAAACTGGCTAACAAGATAATCGCCAACATCCGAAAAGGACACCTCACGCTTTGCAATCCTTGAAAGATAAAGCATATAATTCTTTCGCTCGTCTTCCATAGCACGTTTACAGATATAGTCAAACTGATTTTCTATTGTGGTCTGAAAAGAAGATGGTTTCATGTTTCTCACCCCCTTTCTGTCTAGGAAAGGAAGTGAGCCTTGCTCGTTTATCTCCTTTCACTCTTAGTCCCAATGTGAAAGGGGGATTTGTTGCATTACTGATAAATAAACTTTGTAAAAAAGTTCTGAATAGCCAAAAAAGCATATAAACAGATTTATTTCTCTGTTTACATGCTTCTGTTATTCTATCTATATGATTTATAAAACCACATTGGTGGACGTACTTATCTATTGCAGATAGACGACTTTTTTTGACAAGAACCCAATGTAAGGAAATTTATTGTATATGATGTACTTCATGGCGACGTTGACCTCCAACAAACCGCCATTTGGAAGTAATATACAATATTTTAACAGCGTAAATAGCACTACCATATAACGGTTTTTTTTATTGGCGTTTAGTAGTGCTTTTTATTAAATATAAACCTATAAACCATATAACACGTTTTTCTATACCTGTTTTTAATTCAGTAGGAACAATAAAATGTATAGAGGTGGTCTACTATGCGTAAAAAAGAAGATAAATATGATTTTAGAGCCTTTGGTTTAGCCATTAAAGAAGCTCGATTGAAACGAGGTTTAACTCGTGAACAAGTGGGAGCATTGATTGAAATTGACCCACGGTACTTAACTAATATTGAAAATAAAGGGCAACACCCCAGCATACAAGTTCTTTATGACCTTGTATCGTTACTTCATGTTTCCGTTGATGAATTTTTCTTACCTGCTAATAACTTGGTAAAAAGCACCCGACGATTACAGATAGAGAAATACATGGATAGCTTTACAGACAAAGAACTATCCTTAATGGAATCTTTAGCCAGCGGTATCAACGAAGCAAGAAACATCGAAGACTAATTAAAAGAATCCATACATAACGGAAAGAGCCGATAAAATGAGATTGTATTAATCTCATTTTATCGGCTCTGCGTCTTTGCGTCTGGCTCTGTAATCACAGTTACTTTGAACTGCTTTATTTCAATTAAATTTTCTTGTCTGCATTTCGGACAATAGAGGGGGAATTTTTTTAATTCAGTATCTTCCCTTATCTTTAATCGTGTTTTATTTCCACATACAGGACACAATATCCACTTGTAGTTTATAATAACTATCTCCTCCTTTACACTTTAATTCAAATCTTTATTAAAAAATATTTCATCTTATTTAACAAGAAACCATATTTATATAACAACATAAAATACACTAAGTTATTTTATTGAACATATATCGTACTTTATCTATCCGACTATTTGGACGACGGGGCTGGCAAACAGGTTCACCGGTAGTAACATGGTACCCTTTTAACTCTGTTAAACAAACACTACGTCCATTTGTAAAGAAAGTTAAATCACTACGATATTCTTGAATACACCGAGCAGGGATTTCTCCACTAAGAATGACCTCATTATTTTTCAATTGAGTGTCTACGATGTTCGCACAATATTTAGGAGCATCGTTGTATGCTCGTGAAAGATATTCCTGTGGCGCATAAATTTTAAAACTAAGATATGGCTCTAACAATTCTGTTCCAGCTTTTTTTAAGACTTGTTCCAATACAATAGGAGCAAGCATCCGAAAATCTGCTGGGGTACTAACAGGGCTATAGTATAAGCCATACTTAAAACAGATTTTACAGTCCGTCACATTCCAACCATACAATCCTTGTTCGCAACCATAGCGTATCCCTTCCATAACTGCATTTTGAAATGATTGATTTAAGTATCCAAGAGAAACCGAGCTCTCATACTGCATTCCACTTCCCAACGGAAGCGGTGATACAGATAAACCAATGGAAGCCCAGAAAGGATTTGGCGGCACTTCGATGTGAATGGTATATTCTGCATTTTTTAACGGTCTCTCCATATAAATGACTGTAGGCTCTTTTAGTTCTATCTCCACATGATACTTTTCTTGCAACAGTGCACTAATCACTTCCATTTGTACTTTCCCTAAGAAAGAAAGTATAATTTCATGTGTCGTAGAATCCACGTAATATCGTAGAAGCGGATCACTATCTGAGATTTCCAAAAGGGCATCAAGCAACATTTCTCTCTGTTCAGGTTTACTCGGTTCAACAGTTGTTTGTAGTAGAGGGTGCGGATTTTCAATCTTTTTTCTCTGTGGCAATAGTTTTGTATCTCCAAGAACACTATTTAACTTCAAAAACTCATTTTGCAAAATAACAATTTCTCCAGAATAAGCTCTATCAATCTTACATAATTCACCATTTATTGAAGTATACATTTCTGTAACTTTTATTTTTTCTTTTTCTGATACTCTAACCGAATCTCGTAAATGTAGTACTCCACTATAAAGGCGTATATATGCAAGACGTTGTCTTTTTTTTGTATATTCAATTTTGAAAACATTTCCGCAAAGTTCAGACTGACCTCGATGTGTTGATGAATAAAATTTATTCGTAATCACTTCTATAAGGTTATCAATCCCTATATTGTTTTTTGCACTTCCGTGATAAACAGGGAACAGGGAACAATTATGAAATCTTATGCTTTCCTCTTGTTCGAGTTCCAATGCTTCTAATGATTTACCGGACATATATTTCTCTAAAAGGTCATCGTTTCCCTCTATTACCGTATCCCATTGTTCAGATTCGGTAAAGTTCGTCACACACATATTAGGATACAGTTCTACCTTCTGTTTGATTACAATTTCGGCAGAAAGTTTCTCTTTAATATCCTGATAAACCGTTGATAAATCAATTCCATTTTGGTCAATCTTATTGATAAAAAAGATTGTGGGAATCCCCATTTTCCTAAGTGCATGAAATAATATACGAGTTTGTGCTTGTACGCCATCTTTTGCAGAAATCAGTAGAATTGCCCCATCTAAAACTGATAATGAACGATATACTTCTGCTAAGAAATCCATATGTCCTGGCGTGTCTATGATGTTCACCTTCGTATTTTCCCACTGAAAAGAGGTTATTCCTGTCTGAATTGTAATTCCTCTCTGACGTTCTAAAAGCGTATTATCCGTCCTCGTTGTACCTTTGTCCACGCTTCCTAATTCTGTAATCGCTCCACTGTTATATAATAAGCTTTCTGTTAAGGTAGTTTTTCCCGCATCAACATGAGCTAAAACTCCAATATTAATAATTTTCATGTGATTTTCCTCCATTCAAAAGCCCAAAAGGGCATAAAAATCCCAGTGATAAATACTCTTATCACTGGGATTTTTATGCATAACCATAGGCATACAAAGCATACAGATATTCTCCGGATACTTTAGAATCACATGATAAAGGTATTCTTAAACTGGGTACAAAAAACTAAGCCCTCCTAAAAAAGGACATCCAATTATTTGTTCCCACTATCAAATTGACAGTTTATTTAAGAATACCTTGCCGCATATTTATTAACTCCTTTTAAATAGATACTTAAATTATAGCACGTAAGAGCATATTTGTAAAGGAATCTCCAATTTTTTATCAAAGAGAGTACGTGATTACAAAATAGCTGTAATAATGTACCAATATTTGTTATTCTATAATCTTCCAATTACTCCCGTTCTTTTCAAGTACCAAATCAAATTGAGATACCTGCGTTGCTTTGGTCTGCTGGTCGATATACTCCACTGTCAGCGATACCGTGACTTGATTATCCTTACGATTGTGAATAGGATTTACCAGTTCTTGAAAGATGTACTCTTTTCCGATTGGTTTTAATATCCCGTCATTCACATAGTAGGAAAGTTCACTGGCTGTCGCTGTAGGATAGAGCTTGAAGAACGTCGTTAAAAACTCATTGATTTCATTGGTTGTAATGGAATCAACCGTCCCCTCACTTTCAATGGCTTTTGGTTTATAACTTGATTTCTTAGGTATGTTGGTAATGGTCGGATTCTTAACCAGTACCATATTTCCAGAACCATCTACATAGACACTCACTATATAAGCAGAGTGGACGGTCTTTGTATTTTCTCCCTCTGTAATGAGCTGGTCTACACTGTAGGTTACATTAAACTCATTGTCGCCAGTTGGCTCTACCGTCCATATCTGAAATCCTCTTACAGAAGACGATACAGGAATATCTTTGCGTACTGTATCAACATTGAGAGCTTGAAGTTCATCTGTCAGATAGCCTTTTAGACTTTCCATTCGATTATCAATGGACTTATCGGATTGCTCCCATGAATAGTAGACTTTCGCAAAGTTCTCTACAAAATTTTCTACATGATGAGTATCAACGTATTCCTTTTCTATGATAGTTGTTTCGTGAATAGTATGAGTATCTATAGCTGTAAAGTGCTTGAATATCGCAAAGCTGAAACTAAGCCCTAAAAGTACCCACAAGGCAATCACAACCTTTTTATGAGGATTGACCTTATAGACACGAGGTTTCTTTTCCTTTGGTATCTGTTTTTCTTTATTCTGATTTTTTCTAAATTTCATCATTAAATCTTCCTTTCTCATTGTTTGATTCGTCCTGCTCCCACTAAATGCTGTTGCCAGTAGGGGCTTGTTAAGTCGGCATAACCGATTGGGTCGCCTGCATGAAACATACGGTTATTGCCAAGGTATATCCCAACATGAGTAATATAAGAGCCAGCGTTATAGGTAGAATGAAAGAAAACCAAATCGCCAGCTTGTGCTTCCGATAGTGGGATATGCTGGGTCACATCATATTGCTGTTGTGCGGTTCGTGGTAAGTTAATTCCAGCTTTTCCATACGTCCATTGTGTCAGTCCGCTACAATCAAAAGAAGTAGTCGGGGAAGCTCCACCGTAAACGTATCGCCAGCCCTCATATTTCAGTGCTTCGTCCATGATGGCTTGTACCGTATCATCATCAAACTCTGTTGTGACAAGATACTGCGTTACCAGTTGCACATAAAACATATTGCCATAGTTGTATCGCCAGCCCCCATTGATAGGTATGGCTATGGGATTGGGGTAAGACACTTTTTCGCCACCTGAATACTCTTTTGAGAAACTTTGAGCCAGTTCAAAGGTATATTTATTTCCACGATTAGCCACATACCCTAAGAAACCACCACCATAATTGTAGGACTGGATAACCGATTCTAAATCTACACTGAGCCTTTCGCTACTGGCTAATAATTCACTGAAATACTTCACACCTTGCTTAATGGATTCTTCTGTACTCAATGAATTAGGTGGAAGACCGAGGGATTCCGAGGACTGCATAACATCTTCCGCAGTACCGCCCGATTCCACCTGTATAATCGCAAGAAGTATGTTGACATATTCTTCAACGCCATATTCTTTGGCATATTTTTCTACCATAGGCTTATGAGCCAGCACTTCTGCGGAAACATTCACACCTCCATAATGAATATTGGAAATTCCGCTGTCCTGTTCATCTGAAAATAAAATGGCAACAAACAGAAGCAGTGAGAAGACCATCAAGAATAATCCAGAACCACCAATCACTAAAGTTTTCAACTTCATGGTTTCTTACCGACTTTCTTAATGGTGGCGGTTTTGATTGGTGGTCTACTTCTTGTATTTTGTAGTGGTACTCTTTGAACAGTAGACGGACGTTCTTTTGTGATTGGACGTTGTGAAGTTCTATCTGCTGTAGTGGTTGAAGTTGCTGGCTTTTGAACGGTTTTTTCTTGAACGGTATTGCCTTGGCGTTCCACTTTTGGACTTGAAAAATCGGACTTAACTGCTGGACGCTCTTGTTTGGCTTGTTGAGATTCCTTATATGAAGTCTGAATATTAGACTGTTTTGAGGTCTGTTCATCATGATATTGTTCTTGTCTTGTAGTCGGTCTTTCATGAACAGAAGAAGCAGGCTGTTTTTTCTGTTTGACCTGTTCCATTTCAGAGCGACGCTTCGCAATGGTTTTTCGCCTTTGTTCCTGCTGTTCCTTGCGTCCACTGGCTCTGTCCGCTTTGGTTTGAGAAATACTACTGGTTAAATCACGGACATTCTCTTTTACTTTGGATTTTCCTTGATATACTGCATATCTTGCATTGGTCGGCAAATCTTTAACCTGTTCTTTCAAACCACTAGCAGTGTCTACCATTCTGTCTTTGGTATCAGCTACTGTACCGATGGTTTGACCGATACGTTTTCCAAGTGTTGATTTTTCCTTTCCGTCTGGTCGGGAGTGATCTGCTTGTGTCCTTGCAGAACTCCCCGAACCCGACTGTCCTTTTTTACCTGTAACAATGGCAGACCCAGCCCCTAGAGTAGTCATGGAACGTCCAAGTTTCCGCTGTAGACGGTGCATGTGAGCGTGCATAAGCATACGAGGTTTTCTCATCACACGACTTCCCACACTTTGAGAATCGTTACTCTGTAGAGAAAACATACTCATTAAATCGCCCAGCTTGAAGTAGATTCCTGCAAAGGTCACAATCTGTAGAAAAGCAATCAAAAAGAACGGATAACCAGCCGATAAGGTATAGAGCATGGTTGAAATACTAAATGCTGTCGTAATAATCAATGTGATTCCAGCTCGTGTCAAAATGGTATTAAAGAGCTTTGTTATGGCTCGTTTTGACATACCATCAAATGATGGAATCATGCTTAAAATAAAGCTCACAGGCAGAAACATAGCATAGATGATAAAAAGTACCTGCGAGAAAATCATGATTCCTGTTAATAGGAATACAAATATGGAAATCCCAATATTGAAGACAAATAGGAAGAAGACTGTACCTAAACGGTTAATGGTCTTTGTAATGGTTAGATTGGTATTGCTTCTGTCTTCAATTTCTTCCGCAACAATTTTTTCTCTGTCTTCGCCATTGTTGGAATCTGGGCTGGTGGAGAGCAGGCTTTCCACACGGTCAATACCGATACTTTCAATGTCTGAACTGTTGTATTGAAGCAGTAGCCACGGTTGCTGAACCTGTATGGAAAACAGGCTATCTCTGATTAAGTCCACGCTGTCCTTGCCTTGACTATCGGAATGGGGCATGACAATCTTCGTGCCAAGTGATAAACTGGCATTACTGATGTCTGATGAAAAGTCATTGATTTTTTTAATGTAGTCGGGAGCGTAGGCAATAAAGGAAGCCGATAGGATAAACACCAGCACAAAATTCATAATGGCATGAATTGCCTTTGTGGTTTCTCTCTTTATCAGTCCCGTATAGGCAACATAAACCCCAAGAACCAAAATCAAGAGTAAGAGGAATCCAACATAGAAACCCTCTGTTGAAAATCCGTTTGCACTCACACCAGCTAAGGTCTGCATATTCTTACCAATGGAATCTGCTGTAGCGGAAATGAAGTCTAAGGAATAGGCTTCCTGTACTAAGTAACCTGTCGCATTGGAAACATACAAACTGATTGTCCAAATAAAATTGGTAATGGCATATAGTCCATACATGACCTGTTTTCCAATCCCGTCCGACCAGTTCCACGGAAGCCAGCCCCAGCTATTATCCACATAAAAATCCAGTTGATAGTTTTCAAGTGGGTATCGGCTGTATTCATTTGCCACATTGACCGTATCATCTACCAAGCCCGCAGCTTGAACCACCGTTCCCAGCATGGCTAAAAGAAAAATGGCAATCACAAGTGTGAAAGCCACTGTCATTGCCACTTTACCTAGACGTTTCAGCGTCCAGTTTGATTTTATTCTGTTTACTATTGATGGTTTCACATTTACACCTCTTTTCGCACAGGTGGTCTGGTATCAAAGGCATGGAGCAGTTCTTCAAATACAGGGTGGAACTGTATCACACCGACACGACCATATAAATCACTGATAAGGCATTGCCCGTTTTCCAAATCACGCAATCGCTTCTGATTGTTTTCGTCCTCTGGGTCTACACCAAAAAAGGCTAAGGTCTTTTTAATCTCGTTAAGGTCAGTGGAACGAAATGCAAATTTTAAGCCGAGGTTATTTTTCAGTTTTTCATCTAAGAGGTCGTCTGTATTTTGGGTCACGAAATATACCCCAGCGTTCATAGCACGACCAGCCCGAACCAGCTTCATAGATAGTGTTTTTCCTTGTGCTACCTGTAAAAAGCTCCATGCTTCGTCTAAATCTACAATCTTGAAAATGCTTCGGTCTGTATGGATAAAGTCTAAAGCAAAGGTACTAATGACAATCAGCATAGCAACGGATAAAAGCTCCATAGTGGTATATTCCTCAAAGGAAGTTTCCTTGTCGGGAAGTACCAAGTCCGCAACCTGTATAATGTTCAGTTGTTTTTCTAAGCTGATAGACTGCTCCACATAACCATTACTGAATAATAAATGTGCAAAGTCATAGTCTGTAAAACTTTCGATATGGTCGGCTATACTGGTACTTAGTGGCGTATTCTCAACCCGTAATTCCTCAATCACTTTCATCAACCCTCGTACTTCACTATTGGTTACTGCACGAATGGCTTTTCTAAGGATTGGGAAGCGTTCCCCATCACGAGAGGAAATCCCCGTAAGGAATGTCAGAATATCAATAGCCAGTGATTCAGAATCTTTGGGATTTTTCATAATCACATAAGGGTCAAGTAAGCCTTTGTTTTTCTCATCAGAAGTCAGAGTGACGATATTGATTTCATGGGAAATCTCTGGCAAGGTTTCTTTCCATCTGCCACGTTCTGCTTTTGGGTCTACAATCACTGCTTGTGCCCCATAAAGCACCGCATAATAGACGATAAGGTTATTCGCAAAGGATTTACCACCACCCAGCGAACCAACAAAAGCCGACGCTAACGCATTGGTTACTGAACCCTTAACCCCTTGACTGGCAAGAGCAGGTTTCAGATAGACATTGCGTCCAGTATCTAAGCTGTAGCCAACATAAATCCCCTCATTTTCCCCCAGCATTTGAGTAGCACCAAAACCTAAACCAGCGAGGAAATCAGAGGTCACGTATTGAATATAATCATTCATATAACGCTTGCTGGCAGGTAAAAATTCTTCATGTAAGCCGAGCATATCCCCAAATGGTCGTACCAGTTTTACGCTTAAATCGTCATAAAAATCTTTCACTTCATTACAACGACGTTTGAGTTCGTCAAGATCATTTGCTGATACCCTTACCACATAAGACAGCTTGTACATAGATTCCTTGCTTTGGTCTAAATTGGTTTCCAGCTCATTCACACTTTCCAGAGCTTCCGCCACATTGGAGCTGGTTTCATTATCACTTTGCCAAGCGTGGTTATCCAAGTCTTTCAGTTCTTTCTTTTTATTGCGGACAGTAGATAGGGCTTTACGATTCGCTACAATTTCCACATTCATTGACGTATCAATCGGGAATGTAAATTGCTGTTGCTGGTAGTAGAAGATTTCAGAGGACGGGAAGTCCAGTTCTCCGACAATGCTGTTAATGGTAAAGTAAGCTACATAGACGGTTTCATCTTCCTGCTGGATTTTCAAATATCGCTGTTTTTCTTCCACCAAACAGCGAGTAGGCTTAATCAAGTCATAGTATTTAATCAGCGTTTCATTATCCAGCTTTTTCTTTGATAGATGGTACTCATACTCTTCATAGGCAGTGCCTGTCTGTCCGTAAAGGTGTTCAATCAGATAGCCGAAGTCGTCCTTATCTAACCTGCGGATTTTGAAACGACGAGAGATTTTATTTTCTAAGAGCTTTTCCATCTTCTGAAAACGCAGGATTTCATCATTACTCATACTAACAAAATCGCCCATCAGCTTATGGTTCACATCATAGACAAAATCAGACAAAGCATTTTTTGCTTCAACGGTAAGACTTTTCATAGAAAACTCCTGATCGTTGAGAAGCAACTTAAAGCCGATAAAGAAACGGTAGTTCACTTGATTTTCGCCAATCATGGATATTAAAGCGTCTGTCTGTTGGTCGATTTTGTCATAGGCAACCGCTTTGAGCTTGCCAGTGACTTCATTTTTGGAACGCTCTTGTGCAGAACGTATGCTGGATTCTGTACTGATTTGTAAAGCATGAATTTTGCCATCACGATTTTGTGCGATAAGCTGTCTGAAAGAATCATGCACTTGTATTTTCTGTTCTGGACTTAGAAATGAGTAATTGTAAGGAACAAGCTCATAGTAAGCATAACATTCCCCGTCTTTATTCCAGACGAGATTGTTTTCAATGTATTTAATTGGATATGCCATAAAATTCACTCCTAACTGCTGTAATGGCTTCTTGTGGCTGGTTTCTGCCAAGCGTTACTTTTTTTCCTGCATAGGTCAGCTTTGGTCGCAGTGCATAAGCAATGACAGACTTCAAAAATCCATAAGGCTTTTTACCATCAAAAGTTTTTGTAGACATAAACCATGTGAAAGCCACAGGAATCCCAAAGTATTTGAGAAATGCTCCCTCTATCATGGAAAGAGGGGGCAAGTTGCCAAGTATCATCACTGCAAAGAGTGACACGACAAACCATGTCATTTGCGTAAAGGTTATGGGAAACGGAAGTCTAAAATCATTGATAGAATACAGTACCTTTTCCACAGACCAGATACTGGTATAGCTTCGTATTTTCTTCATGTAATCAATCCTTTCATAAAAAATAGGGGTAGCTGATTGAGCCACCCCGTAAAATAGAAAATCTGCCAGTAGTAATGTACCGACAGATTTAATAGACGATTTCAAAAATCCCATGATTGGTTGAGATAAACGTTCCTGAAAGGTCTAAATCCCGACCATAGGCTTGATAATCAATATAGTTTTGAAGACTAGCTGGTACTTCGCCTAAAGCACCCGTTTCTTCAATGTAGTAGCGTGCCACGTCATACATATCATCACAATCGGAATGAATGATAATATCCTCTTGATGTTCGCTTAGTTCTTCAATGCTTGAAAAATGAGTGAGCAGAGCAGATAGCTCCGATTGTAATTCTTCGGGTAATTCCGATACCATTTCCCATAGTCGATTGAGTTCGCCAATGGAAGTGTATTCGTCAACCGTAAAGGGTAACTCGTAGTCATGAATGGCGTATTCCTCATATTCATCATTCAAGCCGATTTTCTCTTTGACTTCCTCAAAGTCAATGGGAAAGGTAAACCACGCACCGACCAATTCGCCCTCATTGTATTTGCCTAAATTCGCAATATAGACTTGCATATCGTCCATATATTCACGTCCTTTCTTTGTAGAGATTCAAAAATCCCTACCGCACTTCGTTTGGTGTACCATTCCTTTGCGGAACATAAGAAAACCACTTATATTCCACAAAAGAACGGTTTTATTTAAGCACCAATAATGCGATTGAATAGCTCTAGTAAAATGTCTTTTACTCCAGCAGCGTTGAAGACTAAGCCAACCGCAATAATCGCAATAATTAAAAAGCCAATCAGTTTGCTAAACTCACGCTTGAAGCCAAGATACAAGCCAATCACAACGATTGCTAAAAGCACCAGTGATTGAGCGTTTGATAGAAACCAGTTATAAAGGTTTTGTCCAAAATTCATAAAAATGTTCTCCTCTCTATATTCAATGAATTTGTATTTGAGTTATTTTTTTGTTGTTATCACGTCCTGTTCTTTTACTGACTGTTGCTTCAAAATCTGCTTGTGTCGGTCTGTCAGTTTCGCATGGTCGAGAATGTCTTTTACAACCTGCGTCTGGTTGATTTCATCAAGTTTAATCGCAACCTTTAAGGTCGGGGCAACTTGATGAGATAGCCAGTTCAGCGTCCTTTGGAAGGAGTAAGGCTCTGGTTTTGTGGTTAGTTTTAATCGTTCACGATTGTTCCCAATAAACCAAGCCCATTCTTCATTCAGTTTCCAATCAGAACGAGGTTTGGAATCGTCTTTATCTACAAAACGGATATACCGATTGATAATTTTAAAGGCGGTATGCTCTGGATTGTCATAGACGAGTAAATCACGGACTGCATAATAGGCACGCTCATTTTTCAATCGAATCTCAAAACGGTTTTTTACTTCTGCGTCTTCAATGGGAATATCATTTTTCTTGTACTGCTCGTAGTCCTTTTCATAGATACAGAAATAAACTTCACTTTGTAATGAACCGATATAGAGGGTGTTTCCCATACATTCCTTTTCCTCTTTGCGTACCAGTTCGCCACTGCGATAGCTTTTAAAACTGCGGAAGACGGAGATACATTCTTCCTGTTGGCACTTTTCAGTGAGTACAGGGATATTCAAAATCCCTGTCTTATCGTTAATGGCAAGGTCAAGGCGTTTCATCACACCGCCAGCCACCAAAACGTCCATAAAGAACTCATACCAGCTTCTTTGTTGTGCCAGAAGATAGCTTTCAAATTGTCTGCACCCACGACCTTTCAATTCCACCAGAACTCCTTTGTCCAGTTCATGGGAGCAAAGGACGAATATGTCGCCTAAAGCATAATGCTCTGAATAAGAATAGAAACCATAGTCCTCATGAAGAAAATAGGACAGTTTCAGTTGTAAGATGTTTTCGACCACCTGCTGTACGTCTGTTGTCGGAAAGCGAATCCTTACATAATCAAACAGCATTTCAAGGGGAGCGTCGGGATTGAAGCGTTCCAGAGCTTCCCAAAGGGACTGCTGTAAATCCTCTGATGGCTTGACTTTTCCTGTTTCAATATCGCTTAGATACTGCCTTGTAATACCAGTCGCAACAGCTAAACGGTTTTGAGATAGTCCATAAGCCAAGCGTTTTTCTTTTAAATGCTGTAACCAAGTTTGTTCATTCAGTAAAAATCCCTCCAATCAAAAAGGCGTATGTCAACTTTTAAAGCCCATTTGACATACGCTGAAATTTTGTAAATCCCTTGTAACCAAAGGATTTTCTAATGTTTTTTTGACTGTTTCCTGTCGATTTGTACCCCCCTGTTAGATACGGGGGGTTAAGTGCTGGCGTGGCTATTGCCACACCAGCCAGCAAGATCAGTCCACACCTGCGACTTCCGCTTCGCACGTCGCCTGCGTGGACTGTCTGCTGTTGGATAACTTTTTAATTTCCTCCAAGAAATCATATCCTTTTGGTACAAGGGGAGTATAAAACTCTGATATGACACTTGTTCCTACATCAACATAGCCACGACCTTTGATTCGCTTTAAGAAGAAATCCTTTTGTACGTCACTGCCAAACATCATGCCATAGCCCATTTCAGACATACGACCTAAAGCCACTCTGAAATTAAACTGATCACGGATTCCGTCGCCTAAATATTTTGCGTCTGGACGTTGACAAGCCAGTATTAGAAAGAAGCCAGCTTGACGACCTAACATGACAATCTGTTTCAGCTTATTCATAACTGCGGTGTTTTCTTTTGTTCCCAGCATTTCCATGAAAGCGACGTATTCATCAAAGATTAAGAAGTGTGCCGGGAGACCTAAGTAAGCATAATTTTTGCCAGTCTTATAGTTCTTCATCTGCTTCATTTCCTCACTACGTTTCATCATTTCTTCATAGAATGTTTCAATGCAAGAAAGCAAGTCTTCTTTTCTATAGTAGACATTTGCCATCACAGAACCTAAGTCCGCAAGGTCAGCATTTTTCGGGTCAAGAATATACAGTTTTGAATCTGTATGAAGCAAGGCTTCAATCAGTGTCAGTATAAAGTAAGTTTTACCGCCACCTGTACCACCAGCAATCAACATATGAGGGAGCTTATCATATTCCCACCATACGTTTTTCATTAAGCGAAGTTTACCATCTTTAGCTTCTACTTCATCAATAGAAATACGACTGGCTATGGTGTCATAGAGCAAAGTATATTCCACATAGGAATCCTTTAACTCTTTATCCGTCAGCTCACAGTACAAGCCACTCTCTAATTTCTTTTCCAAGTGTAAGAGTTGGTCTTGATATTTTCCCAGCGTGATTTCCACCCGTATCTGTATCAAGCCATTTTTAAGTCGATAATACATTTTAGGGAAGTAGGTTATCTTTTCCTTTGTACGACCAGCACTATCTTTAAAGAAACCCTCTGTTTTGACCTGTTCAGATTCATACCACTTGTTTTCAAGTATCATCTTTGCCAGTTTTTGACGGTGGTAAAGTTGTTTAACCGTATCATAGCGAACCCGTTTGAATACAAACGCTACCAGCAAGCAGATAAGAATTGCGACACTGAAACTGATAATTAAATAGGGAATGTCAATCTTATCTGCTTGTGATAGGTTAAAATCCTGCCAGTTGATCTGCTGGATTGTCTTCACATGAAACAGTCCGACAACCAGCAGGAAAACAGGCAGGAGTGACGCTATCGTAAAATGAAAGACTAAATCTTTACCAGATGGGCGAATCCTTTTACCACGCTGTTTCATGCGAAAAAGTCTCCTTTCTACCTAGCGACTATTTGTCTTGTGTCGGTTCTTTCTTTGCTTGTGGTTGAGCTTTGAATGAACTAGAATCCTTTGTCAGCACAATATCGTCTGCCTTGATATACCAGTCAACATCTGCTCCTTGATAGGTGGCAGTAGCAACGGTGTCCGCAATGGGATTGATAAGTTCCACCCGTGCGTTATAATCAAACTCTTTCAAAGGCACGCTGGCAGGAATACTTACTTGAATCATGCGTCCTTGTCCTTTGGATTTTAAGTCATAGGTACGTTCCTTGATTTCATCTGAAACCGACCCGTCTTCATTTTGGATTCTCACTTCACGACGTAGAGCAGAGAATTTCAATTCTCCAAAAGTCGTGTCTTTATCTAATACAATGCCATTTGCTAATCTCATCATTTTTCCTCTCTTTCTTTATTCTTTTATCATGTCGTCAGCATGTAAAAGGTAATTTGTAAAACCACGAGTGCCGATTTTGTAGCCCTCTGCGGTAATACGTGGATTGACTAACTTCACACGTTCCTCAAAGCCGAAATGTTTTTCGCCAGCTTCAGCAGGAAGCACCACCACAATATCATCTGCTCTTTGAACATCAGAATAGAGATTATAGCTTCTTGATAAGACAGTTAGCCGTCCGTTGATTCTTCGCTGAACGACTTTATCCTCGCCAGCAAATTCTAAATTGCCGAATGTTTTTTCCATGTTGGGAATCACAAATTTAAGTTCCATATTTTTACCTATCCTTTCTTTTTTATTGGCTGAATGAATGTTTGATGGTCTTAAAGAGTGGGGAACGACCTTTTGATTCTTGATTTTTTGTTTTCATAAGTTCACTTCCTTTCAAAATCGGGTAAAAAAATAGACACCTCATTTTTTGAAGTGTCTACCTATTAAATATTCAAATTTTATTGGAAGTATCTTTATATCTTCACTTTTCAAGGATAAATCGTCGTATCAAAGCTCATTCATAAGTAGTAAATTAGTAGTAAATTGAGTGGTTTTGACCTTGATAAAGTGTGATAAGTCCAGTTTTTATGCGGATAACTAGATTTTTATGCTATTTTTCAAAGAAAAAAGATGACTTACTGAACCTGTAAGCCACCTAATCAGTCGGTTTATTCTGGTGTCTGCCACCGCTTGGCCCGTACGTCCAAGATTGCTATCGGATTTTGTTCTGGTGTCCGCCACCGCTTGGCCCTTATGTCCAAGATTACTATCAGATTGACCATGAGCCGACCACTCATTTATAGACATATTGTATCTTTAAATAGCTACAATTTCAAGTGTAAACTCTTCTATTTGGTCGTATAAGCAAAACTGATGGCACTATCTGCTTGAGAGATTTTTCTAAAGGTATAGTTAGGGTTGCCCCCATAGTTGGTTTCAGACACAAGGAAAGAACCATCATCATAGACCTTCTCTACAAAAGCCACATGACCATAGCTGGCTGGTGTACCATGTGTACCTCCTACAAAAGAAACAATAGCACCTGCTCTTGGTGTAGAGCCCGTTTCCCCACCAAGACTTGAAGCTGTCGCAACCCAGTCCTGACCATTTCCCATGGTATTAATGATTGAAATCTTCTCTCCGTTTCTACCTTTTAGCTTTAATCCTAACTGGTTCATACGAGCTGCAACACCCCATGTACATTGTCCATAGGCATAGGCCATACCATCTCCACCACCAGGAACAGAATGATCATACAAGTCCCCACGAACCCCTTCAAGGGATTGCGGGTCACTTTTTGCCTGTCCTCCATTTGTTTGGCTGAAGCCTTTTTCAATTTGGTAATACCATTCCGTTGCTCTGGTTTGTCTTTCCAGTAGTTTGTCACCAGAATTTCCTTCCCAATAGGTCAGAAAGAGTTGGGCGAGATTGGCTGCACTGCCCGTATTTCCAAAGAAATCCTTTAACCAACTTTGATAGTAAAGACTATCCCCATGAAGCATAAAATCAAGTTGGAGGTCTAAATCATACCACTTCTTATTTTTGATATGTGCATAATTCAATAAAGCTGTATGCCGTGTTGACCCATCTGCGGTATCTGTCCATTGCCCTAAACCTAGACCTCTATGAAGAATATTAGGATAAGCACCACTATAAATGGCTGGACCTCCAATCGCTAACCAGCTTTCATCATCCCATGAGGAATCGGTAGCGCCAACAGGAGGAGATAAATAATCTCCTTCAGCTCGTTTAGGATTAATAGAAGACTCTACCGACCAATTTCCTAAAATTGCCGCAATGGCTTGGGGACTTGCCCCTTGAGATTTCAAAAACTCATAAATATGTTTTGCTCGTTCAAACTCATCCCCACCAAACTGACCAATGGCTGGTAAGATAGTGGTCTGAAGTTGAATGACTTTTGGAAAATAAAATTGCGGATGGACATACACCAATTTTTCTTTCTTGTTTTTATACTTTTGATAGGAAACTTTCAAACCTGTATCGTCTGGTGTTTCACCAATAATATCACCCGTTAGGACTCTTGTCCCCTCAATCGCACGGCCATTATGAATAGAATACAAGGTCAATCGACTCTCATTCTCTCCTTTTCCGTTAGTGAGAATAACATCATCTCCGTCTAGAGATACAACACCATCCATTGGTGCGACAATTGTTTGGTGAGCCTTCGCTTCTAGTAGAATATACTCCTGAAGAGTAGGTTTTCCGTCTAAATCATAGTATCCATAACGATAAGTCATGGTTAGACTATCTTCGTTGCTTTTCCCCTCAAATGGATTGTCCAATTCCTGCATGGAAGCATAGACACCCTCTTCTTTTAGTTCCTTTATTTCCTCTTGATCGTCTCTCGATAGTTTATACTTAGGAGTTTCATAGAGGTCTTGCATGGATTTCAAATCATCCCCATCGTTTAAATCATGCCACAAAGTAGACAGATAATCCTTGTAAGATTCTGAACTAAATAAGTGAACTGGTTTGTGTAACTCATAGTCATGGAATTTAAAGTTCATATACCCCATCACATCATCAACTTTTGTGTAATAAGTAATTCCTTTGTCATTTGTGCGAGTATGTTCTGCATCTTCCCAAGTTAGGTGGGTATAAGCTTTTGTTAATTCAAATTCATCTTGTTGAATCAAACTAGCAGATGAAAATCCTAAAAAGAAGCTCATCATAAGTAAAAGAAGAAAGACTATTCCTCCAACTATCCAGGTTACAGGATTTCCAGCCACAAATGTAAAGAAGGAAAAGGCTGCTTTTAATTTTTGATAGATATTTCGGACACTTAAAAGACCTTGTTTCTTTAATTTTCGATACCGATTTTTAAAGGAACTTGGATTATCTTTAGTTAGTTTCCATCCTTTTCCATCCTTAAAATGATGGTATCGCTCTTTTGTGTTGGTCAGTCTTTTCTTGGTAAAACGACCTGTTGCTTGTCCTGTTTTGACACTAGCTTTTCCAAGATTATAAGAAAGCCGACTGTAGCGTTTCCCTTTTCTAATGGTCTCATGAAGTGTGCGATAACTTTCTAAATCTTCATTTTCTGAAGCTAACTCTCCACCTTCACGTCCAAGGACATAAAGAAAGGTTTTGGCTTTCCTACTGATTTTTTTGAACTTATAGGCTTGCTTAGTAGATTTTAGATTCTCTTTTGCGGCTTTGACTTCTTTCTTAGCTTTTAATTCTTCTAGATTCTTCCCTTGAAGGAAAAAATTGGATTTTACTTTCGTTTCCTGACCGTAGAAAAATTTTTGATTGGTTTTTCTTTCTTTACGACTCTCTTTTCTTTCTTCTTTTGCTTCAACCTTAGCTTCCTTAAATTGTTTCTTGGCTATTTTCAATCGTTTCCTAGCATGAGGCAATCGTCTATCTCTTAATTCTTTCCGATTCAAAAGTGATGGAGGACTATTTTGAAGAATATGATTGTAGTCTTCATTTGCTTGTTTTACTCTAGCCTTTGAAGCTTCTCTCATATTCTCCAGCTTTTGCTTTATCTCATTTTTCCATGCTTTTTCATCCAGTACAGCGGAATCTTTTTTCTGTTTTCTCACCTCCTTCTTTCCTTGTTTTAAGAATTTCTTCTCATCTTTTAGACTTCTTCTAAATGCCTTTCGGGCACGTATGATTTCTCTCTTATCCTTCATTTACCTTCCCCTTAATTAGAAGCCATTTTATCAGGATCTGTACTCATGATATCAAACAATTGTGTACCTTGGGGAATCTTATTTTTAAAGGGAACGACAACTGAACCAGCTTTTATTAGTCCTGCCCCTTTTTCTGGATTGACTAGGTATTTTTCGAGTTCTTTTGACAAGCCTAAGAGTTGAACTAGTTCTTCTCGGTCATTTTTTGCTTGCTTGAGGAGAATCATAAATTCACTATTGGCAATAATCCGTCTACCATTTGGATCTAACAATAAGGTTTCGACATTTTGGGTTATCCCAGTCGGACTGGCTCCATATTTTCTGACACGACTCCACAATTTAAAGAAGAAATCACTGGCATATTTATCTAATAAAAGAAGCTGCATTTCATCAAAATAAATCCAAGTCTTCTTCCCTAATTTTTGGTTCCGAACGACACGATTCCATATCTGATCAAAAACAACCATAAGAGCGATTTGTTTCAGCTCATCTCCTAACTTTTTAACGTTATAGATTAAGAAGTTAGATCCTGTCTGAATATTGGTCTTATGAGAAAAAATATCAAGAGAACCTTCAACATACAGTTCCATATCAAGTGCCAAATTCTGCGCTTCTTCTTCTGGTTGTTGGCTCAAGACAAAGACCCATTCTTCCAAAGAAGGCTCTTTAAATGACTGATAGGTGAGTCTGGTGACTCGGTCTATAATCGATTTTTCTCTCCCATCCATTTTTCTATCCAATAACTTGCCAATAAAAGATAAAAGAAATTCTGATTTTACCTTTACAGGATCCTCATCCATATTTTCCTCAGACAAGTCAAGGACATTGAGATAAGTTTGGGAATCGGGCGCAATATCAATCATTTCTCCCCCAAAAGCTCGTCCAATGACACTGTATTCTGCTTCTGGATCCACGATGATAATTTCAGTATTTTCACCAGATTCCTTGATTTTGGTCGTGATAATTTCATGCTTAGTTGCCATCCCTTTCCCAGCTCCAGATGTTCCTAAAATCAGACCAGACGGTGTATTTAATAGGCTGCGATCAATGGTAATAATATTGCTTGAGATTTGATTGATACCATAATATTTCCCACTACGGTCTTGTAAGTCTACTGAAGTCCAAGGTGAGTTCACTGCTATATTGGACGTTAATAAACTCCGTGATACTCCCTCTAAAAAATCACAACCAAATGGCAGCAAACTATTAAAGGCTGCTTCTTGCATATATGGAAGTTTATCAATCATTAGGTCATTTGAGCCGGCCACTTGTTGGATAGTGTCTAGGGCTTGTTTGAGTTCTTCTTCATCCTGACCAAAGACCCCAATCAAGAAGACCGTTTGAAATAGTTTATCTCCTGTCTCGGTCATGGTTTTTAAGAGTTCCTCAGCTTCATCGATATTGCTTTCTAATACATGACCTACTTTTTCCAAATAGATACCTGTACGAGCTAGTTTTTGTTGTTCCCCAATCTTTTGGGATTCCATTAAGGTTTTCTTTGTTCGTAGTTTCTTCATGGCATCTGCCTTGGTCGAACTTTGAGCATGAAGGCTTACAATCAATTCCAGATCTCCTTGCATGAGGTCTCGGATAAACTGATCCCCTAATTCCATACCGTAGTCTCTCACATAGACAATCTGTAATAAGCGGTCATTGATTTGTAGGTAATTCTTATTTTTAAAATCCAAGAGATTAGGTGCTATGAAGTGACGAGTTGTCTGACCAGATCTCGTTAAATCACGGTAAGAAAAAGGAAGATGATGTTCTCCTCTAAGCATATCTGCCAACAAGTTCACCCGTTCTTCTCCAGCCAAGGATTCAAATCGAGCATCAATTTCTGAGAAACCACTCTTGAAATATTCTCCAATTTGAGACAAGGAACGATAGGCTTGTTTGGGATTAGAATCCTTTCTACCAAAGCTAATCAGTTTCACAGCTGAAAAGTTATTTTCCCCACTGTCTAAATTTTGATTCATCATCCGATTCAATTCTTTACGATAGCTATCGTACCCATCTTCTTTTTCCTCATACAAAACACTCTGTCTAAACTTTTCTAAATTCAATCTTTTATTAAAGATGGTCAATTGGAAGTTGGTTTGGTCATCTAAAGAGTTAATCAAATCAGAATACTTCTCAATGATTGCGCCCTTATCTTCTAAACCAACGGTCTGGTAATTGACATCACCAAGTAAATAGCTTTGTGAAAAATAATCTTCTTTTACCTGCATCAGACCATTTTGATACAAGGCTTGATAGGAAAGAGTATTAGCCGTTGATGGTAACACTTCCTCTTTTTTATCTTTAACTTCTTCCTTTTTATTAGTCGTTGAAGTTTTTTGTTTCTTTAATGTATTTGATTTTCTTTTCATGTTCAAGTCCTTTCTTTCCTGAAATTGTGCGTAGGGGTATCGTTAGTTCAAAATGAAGACGGTATTTCAAATAATGTTCAAAATATAAATCATTGGGTTTATAGACTCCAAAAAGCATGAGGGGGATGGTAAAGGCAAACACAAAACCGTAAACAAACCAATCTCCAAATTGCCAGAAAAAGAGATTCAAGCCCAAAACAATAATTGTGACAATAAAGGCTGGTAAAACAAAGATGATTTGTCTTGTGGTGAAACCTAACCAAGCCCTGTGTTGGTATTTTGAGATGTCTTTAAAGACACGTGTATTCATGACTTTCCTTTCTAAAAAGGCTAAGAAGCAATCACTTCCTAGCCTTTATCTAATTACATACCTAAAATTGAGCGAGCCGTACGTTGAGAACCAACGAGGGCAATAATCAGTAAGATAGCTTGTACCAAACTACCAAACATAATCGCAAGTGATTGCAAGACTCCTGCACCATTTGAAACAGCTATTTTCCCAGCAGATTCAAACAAAGGAACAAGAGAAACAATCAGAAAAATGAGAACCCCTTGTACCGCATAAACCATAATATTTTTTAAATAACCAATACCAATAGACTTCCATTCATCACTTAAAAATGTTGGAATCGTAAGAGGGGCAAATGGAATCATAAGGTAGAGTTGAATAAATCGAATAGATACCAAAAGATTAACCATGGCTGCACTTACTATCCGAACAAGCCAAATGAGGAGGGCGAAAAAGCCCACAATCATCCGGCCAATAAATCCTGAACCTTTTAATCCAGAGAGTGTATCATACTTTGCCCCACCGTGAGCCACAATCGAGGCCACTTGTTCAATGGCGTGACTCGCAATCCCGATGATAGCTTCTACAATAACGGTAGTATTGGTAATTACAACTGCGACCATAATATAACTAATCAACATCGGCGCTAATGCTTCAAAGGTCATCGCTCCACCTGAGTTAGCAATTTTCTTTGCCATCTTCGAAAATTCTAAGATGAGAACTACTGATAAAATCGCAACTCCAAGAGGCTGCATGACACTTTTAGTAATACTAGACATATAAGTCCAAACGGTTGGATTGTAGCTAGATAATGATTTAATCAGATCTACCGTAGATTGTAAATCCACATTAAATCCTTCAAATAAATTTTCAGCTGATATTTTTTCAGATGCAAGGTAAACAAAGGGTGAGACTAAACTAAGATTCATGTCATTGTTTATCCTCCTAAATTGAAATCTGGGTTACAAAGGCTCCAGCAGCCCCGACCATAACACCACCGACAATTTCAAGAATGGCATTCCGAACACCTGGTCCACCATCTTTAATGTTGGTTGCAAGGTTGACAATCCCCACAACAACGAGAAAGGCACCAACCGCAATCAATCCCTTCTGTAACAAAGACATAGCTTGTGCAAACATAGCACTTGCGTCTACTCCATAAACAAAACCTTTAAAATGCGTAATCATCTATTTCCTCTTTTCTATTTTTATTTTAAACTAGATTCAAAAGTTAAATCACGAATTCTAAGGCCTTCAAGATGATTTTCTTGTCTTTGATTCAAAGGATTGATTTGATAGTTCCACCACCGTTCATCGGTTTCTTGATTGGCTAGGTACTTCCAGTTTGGATGCTTAGTGGAATTGTATTTTTTGCTTTTAAAGACAGGCATATTGGCAATTCGAACCAAGCATTCATGCCGTTTCATATTTCCGACTTCGTCAGGTGTCATTAAATCACGAGCAATCTTTTGATGAGAAAGGGATCCTGAACCTGTCTGGCCAAAGGAACGACTAGTATTTCGAACATCAATGGTTTGTTTACCGAGTAAGCCACTCATAAATTTAAAGGTATCTTCATCATTACCACCTAAGTAGACTAAGCTATCACAGTTCCCCAAAATGGTCTTCCAAGCTTCTTTTTCTTTATAGAGCCCTTGAAGTTGGGCAATATTTTGTAGAATAGGAACGAGACTCATATTCCGAGAACGGACTGTTGAGGTTTGTTCAGCAAAATCTGGGATTTCTCCGATATTTGCGAATTCATCTAAGTAGACTCTCACATGAAGAGGTAATTGCCCCTTAAAATCAATATCTGCTTGTCTTGTTAGAGTTTGAAATACTGTTGAAAAAAAGAGGGCTGAAAGAAAGCGAAAGGTACTATCGTTATCTGGGATAACTAAGTAAACCATTGATTTTTCCTTGCCCCATGTCTTCATATCAAGAGTATCTCTTTTGGTCAAATCCATGACACTCTGAATATTGAAGAGGGCAAATTTAGCAGTGGTTACAGCTATAACAGAATCCAGAGTCTTATCCTTATAATTTTGAAAATCTGCCCAATTTCGCATGGTAAAATTTTCAGTCCCATACTTTTTAGCATAATTTTCAAATAGAATTTCTAAGACACTTTTTTCTTGGTTTTCACCCTTGGATAAGTGTTTAATGAGTTTTGAGATTTCAGCAAAACTTGGATAACGCCCTCGTTTTTTTCGCTCCTCCACTTCTTTTTTTTGACGTTTCAACAAGTTTTTGTATTCTGTTTGACTCAAACGACTCTCTTCTATGAGCTGTTCTCTTGTTTTGGGTGGATTATAGAAATCGACCAAGTAGGAGGCTAAAGCTCGGACCAAAGTCATAGAAGCTTCATCCCAAAATGGATCACTACGAGAGCCAGAGCCTTTGGTGTTATTGAAATAAACCGTCAGCATGCGATTCAAATCATTTTCTGTCTCTATATAGCGAAAAGGATTGAAGCCATCTGAGTTCTTCATATTGACTAAATCTAACACCTTTACTTGGTAGCCATGTTCTAAAAAGAGTTTTCCTGTTTTCTCGGCCAAGTGATCTTTAGGATCCACTACAATATTAGAACTATTCATCTGAATTAGATTGGGTTTCACAAAGCGAAATGTCTTCCCACTTCCTGAACCTCCGATCACTGCAATATTCTTATTTCTATCATATTGGAGTGGTTTTTTATCTAATAATGTCAAACGAACATCTTGTGCTAAGATCGTATCATGTAAAAATTCCTTACCGTAAAAGAGCTTCTTTTCTTTTAGAGTTCCAAAACGGGCGCTCCCGTATTCTACCCCTTCTCGGTATTGTTTTTTACCAGTCTCTAGATAGAGATAAACCAGCAACATCATCACAAAGCCTAGTAGAAAAAAAGCACTTGATTTTCCAGTAAAGGAAACATTCCATGGCGACTGAAGAACTTCATCTTGACCTTCCATCAGAAGATGAATCCATTTATCTAATGTATTTCCAGTATAGGAATCATACAAAAGCGTCAAACGATGAAAAAGATAGCCTAGTAAGATACCTAACAGTGAGAATAGTAGGAATTTCTTTCCACTGTACATCATCTCACCATCTCTTTCTGTTTGACGGCACCTTCTTGTCTAAAGGTAATTTGGGATTTAGCCTCATCAATTGCATCGTCTAATGACTTATCCATGATAAAATCAGCTAATTTCTCCGGATCATTAACCATTTTTTCTAACAGATGGTCTAAATGATTGTCTAGAATCGAACGGTCTTTCGTGTAGAAATGCAGAGAATCCCCTTGCCAAGCGATGGCTAAAGGAATCTCTTCTTTTTCTAAAAAAGCTTTAAATTTCTCTATATCAATTGGTTTGTCTAAAAAATCTTTTTTCAGATTAATCGTATCAATCGAATAGGGAGATTGTAGCAATTCTTCTAATTTCTGCACCCCTATCTTATAGGCGGAATCTTGTGCTAAAGCCTGACGTCTAGACCATTCTAGAATCTTTAAAAGACTTTTTACAGTAAATAAAAGACTACGCTCAGCATATTGAACTGCCATTCGTTCCTGTTGTTCAGAGGACATCTGATGCCTCCTTCTTAACAAATAGCAGCTTTCCTTCTTTATAACGATAAGCTATCAATTTCTGACGTTGCTTAATCGACTTGACAACCTGCAGTAGATCTCTCGAATAAGGTTCTCGAAGAGTAACTTCTACTGCTTTCCCATCAAAGATACCAACACGTTTAAATTCAATGTAGTCTCTTTTGAGATGTCCTAAGCCCATACCAAAAGGAAAGTGATGAATCAATTGGATGGTACAACCACCTTTATTTCCCATTTGTTTCAAATCATACAAGTTTACTACCTTCATGATTAACTCCTTTATCTAGTTTGTCGCATCGTTTAAGTCTGGTAACGATAAACTCCGTGTCTGTTAGAAAATTCTCACACACGTCTTGTGCCAGTCGCCCTTCACAGGGAAATACTCTCAGTCCCTACTTACACAGGCACGCTAATCAAGACGGAGTGGATTCAATTTTCAAAGAACAGGTAGCTTTATTATAGATAAGAGTAGTTGAAATTTTTATCACATTTTTGGGGTTGTTGGAATAATAAGGTAAGTGCTAATTTCTAGCTCCTCTCACAACACCGTACGTACCTTATATGTTTTATGAACAGTAGCTATCATTTACATTTTCAAACTACCATTCTATCAAACTAAAAGTCAAAATAGACGCTTCTACTTCGAGAGATACTCATTTAATAGTTCAGCAATTCGCTCTACTTCCGTTACAGAAATTTCATCACTATGACTTCTAATGATTTGTTATTAATTCACTTTGAGGGGCTTGCTCATGAAACCAAACAGTGTAAGTCGTAGAAGAAAAAAGCAGTTCAATTGAACTGCTTTTACGGATTCAGATAAAATAACTTTAAAATATAGAAGATATCTATTGACTGTAACTATAATTGATTTAAATTTATAACTTCATCTGCTTGATTCCAAATATCGGGATTATGGGTTGCAATAATGATTATACGCTCTTGATTCTTTAACATTAAGAGCAAGTCCATCACCTCTTGTGAGGTTTCTGGATCCAGTGCTGCAGTTAGTTCATCTGCCAAAATTAAAGGTGGATCTTTTAAAATAACTTTAGCTAATGCGACACGTTGCGCCTCTCCCCCAGATAATTCAAAAATCTTTTGATCCAGAGCAAGGTAAGCCAATCCTACTTTTTTGAGCACTTCTTCTTCTTGCTGCTTCTTCTCTTTTTTCGTTAATTTTTGCCCAATCAATCCCAAATCTAAATTTGTAGCGATAGTCTCATTTTCAAGTAGGCCAAAGTTTTGAAAGAGATAGCCTAATTCATGCTTAAAGAAGTGATGCTGTTTGATTTGTTTCAATTCTTGCCCTTGATAGCTGATACTTCCCTTTTCATAAGGCTCTAACTTTGCCAAGATATTAAGCAAGGTTGTTTTACCACACCCGCTATTTCCGATCAGAGCATAGACCTTACCTTCTGTAAATTGCAAGCTCAAATCTTGAAAGACCGTTCGTTGGCCAAATGATTTGGTTAAATGTTCTATGCTAATCATATTAGGCTCCTTTCAGTACAGTGGCTAACAAGTGGTCTTCTTTATGAGACCGGTACAGGAGAATAAACCAAGCATTAGTAATAAATAGCAAGAGAGTGACAAGAGCAATCCACCATTCTTGAGTGAGAAGGAATGTCAGGAAGCTTCCTAATAGTAAGAGGATACTTTCTGAGAGCAAAATCATTTGGTGAATCTTTACAAATCCCAGACCTGCAATCTTCTTCAAGAAGATTGGTCTTCTAAACTCTTCAAAATAGAGGAAATTCATGGTGTTAAAGAGTAGTATGGAAGTAGCTATTGCAAAGATTCCTCCTGCAATGGTAATGAGATTCTCTAATTGAATGGATTGGATCATCTGCTGGTATACAGACGCCGCATAGTCATATTGACTAACATTTTTTTCAAGCCCATTCTCAACTACTAGTTTCTTGCTTTTTTCCAGACCATCAAAGTAAAGATAAGAATTAAGATGAGAGAAATAAGGATTATCGTAGCCACCAAAGCTTCTAGGTAGAACAACAACCAAAATCGGGTCTGTCAAGAATTGCTGATAGATCATCGGTGTATTATTATAGATAAATCGTTTTTGGTTGTTAGGAAGATAGGTCACCCGTGCTTTCATAGGCAACTGACTCTTTCCTTGTTCATCACTAGGAGTCAGATAATCTTCATAGCGTTTTTTCAACTCCTCTTCTTGCCCTTTCAACTTTTCAGGAAGCAAGAGTCCAAATTCTCCAGCTTGCAAGTGATTCAAGCGCTCTTTTTCCTCAGGGGAAACTAAGATCCTTTGGATATCAAGGTAATTTGGTGTTACATACAGGGTGTTGGCAAGAGGATCGTAATCTGTGATCGAAAGCTCTCTCCCTGTTCTAGGATCGTTCATGAAGCCTTTTGAATTAAATGCGGCAAGCTGATGATGGACCAAAAGTCCACCTTTTTCAATGCCAGACTCGATCAGTTTAGACCATTTAGCTATTTGTTCAATTTGCATTTCTTTGTTTGTCGTTTGTAAAACATTTTCCCGATTCAAACTAATTTGTATCCAATTTGTCTCTTTAGACCAAGCCAAACTTCCCTCTTGATAAGTCTGCCAGATAGAGCCATAGATGCTGACACGATGAATTGAGAGACCAATGACAGTGATTGCAAGAAATTGACATGTAAAGAGAAAAAACAAGACTCTTTTTAATGGAATTTTCCCCTTTAAAAGGCTAACCAAGTGTACTGTCTGAATACTGAATGCAAAGAAAAAGGATAGGAAAGCAGATAAAATAAATAAAAGTGTATTGTAAATAATACTAGCTGAAATGATGAGAGAATAGGCAAAAGGAGTCAATTGTAAATAATAAATCAGAATAGCTCCTAGGACACTTCCACCAATACACCCTAAAAACAATTCTTTACCGTCTTCCATGAGAGAATGTCCAAAGAGCTGGTATCGTCTTATTCCAGAAATGTAACGAATCCCTGCACTTCTCATTTCAAGTGTTTTTTGAATAATGGTCAATGCAGCAAAGCTGATGATAAAAATAACCAAGGCTAGAGATTGGGAACCCGAACTAAAAAATACCATAAAATTTTGCAGGGGATTGGGCTTATTCATGAAACTTTTTGAAAAACCAAGATCGTGGAGTTTTTGATCCAATTTTTCAAGGGTTAAATTCCCAGATAGTATATAGTAATTGGTAAGCAAACTTCCCTTTGCAACGAATTCTTTCTCTTCTTTTTTGATGCCATTAGGAAGTGCTCCTTCTCCGTAGATATCATACGAAAACTTGACTTGCCCTTTAGAATCCGTTTTTTGAATCTGACGAGCAATCAAACTATTGTTTTCCTTTGCTAACTGATCTAAGCTAGATGAAAGCTCTTCATAAACAACTTCCCTTTCTTGTTGAAGAATCCCTATTACAGGTAGGCTTCGATGGATGACCGTATTAGGTGAAATAAAGGCAATCCAAAGCAGAAAGATTAGAATAAAAAGGTTCGAGAAATGTATAAATAAACGTTTCATAATTCTACTCTTTCTAGTTTATCCTAGAGAGATTTCTTCTCTCTAGGATAAACCTTAGCAATTAAAATCCATAATTAAAGTATGCAGTTTCACCAAAACTTGTATTTATGAACGATCTTGATGTGTAATGAGCAGAAGCATAACCTACATTAGCTCTGCTGTCACTTGCTCGAGTCACACTTGACCAATGCCATCGATAGTCGTGGAAATAATTTGAGAATGCTCCCCAATTGCCTGGATTATGATAACCTCCGTAACTCCAGTTACCACCAGATACCCAATCAGCAAATACAGGACACGCTAAGCTACAACTAATAATTACAGTTAAGACAGAAAGGATAATTTTACTCGTTTTCATGACTGTTCACCTTCCATAATTAGAATTAAAAGCTTTATTTAACAATAAAATTATGAATTGCTCAAAATATAGTTTCCGTTTTTTCTCCTTTCCAGAGCAACCCTTTTCGCCTGTATTATAACACTTACAACATATAATCTCAACTAATTATATAATAGATTTTTGAATATTTAATAATCAAAAAAATATAGCTGTTTATTCATAAGCTATCAACCAAATTCTAAAACTATTAAAGTTTTTGTATTAAAAAACATTAAGATAGCACCTCCGTATAAGATTGTAACTTATCAGTTACTTTAAATAGCTGGGCATAGACATTCAACCAAAACTCGTTCAACTTCATAAACTTTAATAAATCGACCAGGAAGGCGCTCTATTTCAATAATTCCTTCACTATAGTGAGAGCGTAAAATAATAGGACATATATCTGCTTCCTTAATGTTTTTGGTATTCGTACCATAAGGAAAACTCATCGTCATGTTAAAAGGGATAGTCAAAGATAAACTATGTAACCAAAGTGCTGTCTCCAAAGAAAAGATTCCCTTTGGAAATCGATACTGAAGGACAAACCACTCATCTAAATAAATATCAGGTAAGCGATATAACCCTTTTTCTTCAGCATCGATTTTTCCTTCTGCAAGCATTTTCAATAAGGTTTTGTAGTGTAAATTTTCATCTATTACTTGTTTAAAAGTTAAAAAACCATACTGATTGAAAGAGTTCATCAGTTTTTCTCTTTTATCAACCATTTCATTCTCCTTTCTTAGAAATAAAATGCTAACATCTTATATATCTGTTAGCATTTTATTTCTTTAAAATCAATTCATTTAGTTTTTTATTTCAAACTGAATCTATAAGTAAGCTAGACCACCTATTATAAAGAAGAAGTAAGCCATGGACTAATAGTTTCCACTCCAAATGAAGCCCTAGAAACATTTCTAGTAAAAACATACAAACAGCAAGATAAAATGCTTGTCAAAGAAACTCTGATATCTAATTTTCTGATTAACTTTCATAAAATTTCTCGATACAGAAATTCTTCGACAATACTCACATTTGTTAAGAAAAGAATAGTGATGTAATCATGATTTCAATTTTTAAATCATGATGGCCATTTCACCTTTCTTGCCTTAACTGGCTTAAATCTAATCTTATTAATGAGTCTAAGCTCTATTTCTCTACAATCTGTAACGGAGGTATCATTGATTTTAAGGCTTCTTGGAAAGTATTGATTACCTTGTTCACGTGATAGTTCTACTGTATAACTAATACCATTACTTAATTTAAAGACTACAAAATAAATATTATCTCTTCTAAATCGGCTACCAACTCTTCTATTCAAAATGCCATCAGTTGTATAGAATTTACACTCCATTACATGTAACATTTGATAAAGCAACAAGGTTCCAACTATTTTGAATTTATTTTCGTTGAACCAACCATTATCAGCTTTATTCAGGCTTTCCAATGTCCAATCATCTTTTAATCCTTCAAAAATACTCCCTGCATTATTAGTTGGTAAATTAACATGATGTTCTCTAGATAATCCTAATAGATGAGGAATAGAGGAGTTTGGGACTGATAGAATAATTTCAGGACAGTTCTCCATATTTGTCTGATAAATATATTTGTACTGAGAAACATTTTTCTCAATAGTATTGGCCAAGCAATTCATCTTAATATTGAGAATATCAATCTCTCCATCAAAAGTCTTTAGCCATTCCAAAGTATAAGTCATTTGAATTTTCTCCTAAAAAAGAGAAGGAAGCTCCTGCTTCCTTCTCTCCCACGTATTGAGTTTCACCTCACGCTAGATATGCCCTATCTATTCCTCAAGGGTAGGCAGTCCTGCTATTCTTTTTCTCAACAAACAGTCTGAACTGAGAGCGGAGCCCACAGGCGGGTGCAGACCATATCCACTAGCCCACAAGTAATTATATCATTTAATTATCTTCATTATACGCAATTAGTCCATATTTGTCAACAATTACATTCATTATGAATATCTAAAAATCAGGGCACCTATTTTAAAAAAGCAGCAAACTATAAACTAGTAGGTTCCACACCAAATGTAGCCCCATACTGCCCCATAAATCAGATTTATAGCGTACCATTCCTAAAAACATTCCCAATGAAACATACAAACACCAAGCTAGAATGGTTCCTGGATGATGAGCTAAGGCGAACAAAACACTTGTCAAGGCAATTCTGATGTCTAATTTTCTGACCATGTTCCATAAAATTTCTCGATACAGAAATTCTTCAACCATACTCGCATTGATTAAGAACAATAAAAATGAAAACCAAGGAACTTGATATTGAAGCCCAATTAAGTTTGCTTGATTCGTGGTTCCTTGAGCATGAATCAGACTAAAACATAGACTTATAATCATTAGGCTAGCTAATCCAATACCAAGCCATTTCATCCTAGATTTCATATCGATCTTATTCGCTTGTTTACGTTGACCATACATCCATAAAAAAGAAATGAGTGACGAACCATAGAGAATCTGTAGTATAGTTAACTCACCGATACAAAGAAATTTCAGTAAGTATAGAGATACCAATAGGACATTTACTTGTTGGAATATATAAACTGGAATTATTCTTTTCATAGTTACCTCCGAAATAAATCTTCATAATCTAAATCTAATACCTGCACAATCCTTTCTACCCATGGACTTTGAGGCATTCGTTGTTCCATCTTATAGTGGCGAATCTTTTGATACAAACGATTCAATTCACTTGGATAGTGAAACTCTCCCGCAAACATTTTTCTGGTTAACTCAATCCAGCTGATATTTCTTTCAGCCAAAATAATGGACAAGTTCTCCCAAAATCGTTCAGCCATATTGCTTCTCCTTTAGTTAGATAAATAATGTGTTTGTACCATATAAATCAATTGTTTCGTATCTCTTGGCAATAAAGCTCTAGCCTCTTCCAAATTCAGATTCGGATAAACCCGCTTATTTGAAACCGCAAGAGGAAGTCTGATGGTTAGTTCAGGATTTTTTAAAATCATCTCAACGAAATCCGTTAATCTTAGATTGTCACGGTTCTTAAATCGTAATAAATTAGGAGATAAAAACTCAAAACAATCTGAAGAATAGCTCATCATTTCAATTAATTTGTCCTTTGTCATTTCAGAAATAGAATGAGGAGTGACCTCTATGCCATAGTTTTGAAAGAAGTCTAAAAGAAGTTGATTTCTATGGTTATTTTTACTTAGATAGAGATCAATCATGGGAGACCTCCCAAAGATTCGGTTCCATTTGATATTCTGAGACGATTAAGGAATCTAATAAATTGGAGAAGTTAATTGATTTCTTGTCTTCATCATAAGCTTTTACAGTTACTTGGGTTGTAAGTATTCCCTCTTTTCCCTCGGCTCGATAGCCTTGCCCATATAAAACAAAAACAAGATTATGATTATCATCTACAAAGGCGTCAGCTCCGTTCTTTATATCCTGACTTTCAAGGAATTCCATAATGTTTTGAAGATAGGATTCATAAAATAGTGGGTAATTGTGTTTTTTATGGTAAAAATCTAAAAATGTCACTTCAAGCTCACATGGATAATTGGGCATCAAAAATATTTGTTCATCCAACTGCATCATTTCTGCATCATGTAATTCTGTTTCTAATTCATCACAATATAGTATTGACTCTTTATTTAACGCTTTCATCTTTTTCCTCTATTTCTTTTAATTTCTTTGCGATTGCAGCAATCACAGGAACGGTTACACTATTACCAGCTTGTTTATAAAGCTGACTATTACTAGAGACTTTTCTAGCAGCTTCAAAAGCCCAATCAGGAAAACCCTGCAAGCGAAAACACTCTTTAGGAGTGATTCGTCGTATCCTCAGACGGTAAAATTGTCCATCTATTAAGATACCGGCTACATGATAAACTTGTTTATCTTCTCCTTCATAGCTAGCCACTACTACTCCCATTTGTCCACTAGTTGTTAACGTATTAGCTATACCTTTGCCAACTCTACCACGACGATACTGAGAACTTGGTCTTTCCAAATTGATTGAATCTCCTATTTCTGCTTGAGCATATCCTTTTTTCGTTGCCTCTCGGACTTTTAGAAATTGGATTGGTTCTGGAATCAGTATTTTGGGGATTTTATCTCCTCCTTGCATCGTAGTCAGTGTTGGAGATAAGCCCTCACTTCCATAGACACGACCTGTCTCCTTAAAGCTAGTTGGTAAATCTCCAACAACGACAATACCATGGCGATCCCGAGTATTTAAAGTAAACATTGGCTCTTGATTATCCTTGAAACGTCTACCATTTTGTCTCTTGTCTAATCTATCTGGTGTCATACAGGGAATAGCAACCTTGAATCCTTCTCCTTTTCCACGAACTAAGGTTGGTGCAAGACCTTCTGAATAATAGACTTTACCGCTCATTCCACTTTTTGATGGATTCAAATTCCCTAGTTCTTTCAAAGTCTCAGAGTTAGTTGTTTGACCTTCTCGTCTGAAAGGAAATAAGAGTCTGGTACCTTTCTTTCTAGAATGTCCGATAATAAACACCCTCTCTCTGTTTTGGGGAACGCCAAAATCCTTACTGTTAAGCACCTGCCACTCAACATCAAACCCCAACTCATCAAGTGTGGTAAGGATTGTAGTGAACGTCCGTCCCTTATCGTGATTGAGTAGGCCTTTAACATTTTCAAGAAAAAGAAAACGTGGTTGGATTTGTTTGGCCGCCCGAGCAATTTCAAAGAACAAAGTTCCTCTAGTATCTTCAAATCCCAATCGTCTTCCTGCGATTGAAAATGCTTGACAAGGGAATCCCCCACAGATAATATCGACTTTCCCTCTAAGTTTTTTAAATTCGTCATCTGAAACATCTCGTATGTCATGAAATTCGATTTCTCCTTCCGTTTGAAAAATGGATTTATAAGATTCTCTAGCAAATTTATCAATCTCACAAAATCCAATACACTCGTGTCCGACACTTTCCATTCCAAGTCGAAAACCACCGATACCTGAAAATAAATCAATAAATCTCATTTCTTGATTACCCCTTTCTGATCGACTATCAATGTCCAAAGTGTCACACCACTTGAAATTAAAATGAGCATAACTAATATCCACTTGATTGGCGACATTTTAACCACCTCCTTTTCTAACACGGTTATTCCAAACAGAATACAAGCCGTTAAACACAAATTCAGCAAGTACTTCCGCACGTCTAACAAAGCGAACATTGTCAAGAGCATACTGATAGATTCTCTCAAAATCAGTCATAGCAATTTCACTGGCTGTTTCAGAAAAACCTTCTCGTCTAAATTGATCTTGTACCAATCCCCAAATATAATCTCGATCATATTTTGTGACCTTTTCTACTTTTCTTCTCAAGATAGGTTGAGTATTCCTTTCTTCCTCATCCTCAATAAATAAAGAATCAGTCTCACTATATTTAGTCTCACTAACTTCAGTCTCACTAGGGGCTGAATGTGAGACGGGGGTCGTTTCATTTTCAACCTGCCCTAGTCTTTTTTTAACACTAGGCCTGTTTGAATTACCTACTGGGGTAGAAGACAACTCCCCTAAATAAATCTTATTAGCTAGTCTTCCTTTCTCACTTGAAGACTGTTGAACTTCATCAATTAAGTCATATTCTTTAAGAATTTTTTTGATTGATAGTAATTTTGACTTCGAACAACCTAATAGCTTCATCAGTTTAGAATTAGAAAATACTAAATAAACTGCTCCTTCTTCATCTATCCAACCACGACTAAGAGATAATTCTAAACGATCTTTTAAAATAGAATAAGCCACCTTTACTTCTAATTTCATATCCATATATTTCTCATCCTCAAAAAGAATTTTAGGTAATTTATAATACCGTTCTGAAGTTTGGTATTGATTTGCGGTAATTCGTTTCATAGCTCTCCTCCAAGTTCTTTGAGTATTAAATCTCCACTCGATTCCAATCGAACCAAGCCACTTTTTTCCAATTCAGCCATAAGAGAGATGGCTTCAACAATATCAATTCCCATTTCACGTACTAAAAATGAAATGACAATATAGCGTGATGATTGTAATTCTTTTGTCATTTTCCCTCCTGAAAATAAAAAAAGGAGAACAATATTCAATTGTTCTCCACGATAAATTTGTTAAAAAGAAAAACCCTGCCAAATTAATTTTTGGTAGGGTTTTTGGTAGGAAACTAAATTAATTTATCAGTTTCTAAAATGTGTTCACGATTCTAAAAGGCTGATACTATAGTATTCCGATTTCTAATTGGTATATGCCTCTTATTTAAGAGTAACTGAAGCTCCAGCTTCTTCCAATTTAGCTTTGATTTCTTCAGCTTCTGCAGCTGCAACGCCTTCTTTGATGACACCTGGCGCACCATCAACAAGTTCTTTAGCTTCTTTAAGACCAAGACCTGTGATTTCACGTACAACTTTGATAACGCCGACTTTCTTGTCGCCTGCAGCTGTCAATTCAACGTCAAATGAATCTTTAGCAGCTTCTTCTGCACCACCAGCAGCAGCTACAGCTACAGGAGCAGCTGCAGTTACACCAAATTCTTCTTCGATAGCTTTTACAAGGTCGTTCAATTCAAGGATTGAAGCTTCTTTAATTTCAGCAATAATGTTTTCAATGTTCAATGCCATTGTTATTTCCTCCAAATATGTTTTTAAATTTATAATAGTTTTCTCGTAGCTAGGCTACGCTGCGTAGCTTAAGATTAAGCTGCGTCTTCTTTGTTGTCTGCAACCGCTTTGACTGCAAGAGCAACGTTGCGCACTGGCGCTTGAAGTACAGAAAGGAGCATAGAAAGAAGTCCTTCGCGGTTTGGAAGAGTTGCAAGTGCAAGAATCTCTTCTTTAGATGCGACAGCGCCTTCGATTGCACCACCTTTGATTTCAAGTGCTTCAGCGTTTTTAGAAAAGTCGTTCAAGATTTTCGCTGGTGCGATAACATCTTCGTTAGAAAATGCTACTGCAGATGGTCCAACAAATACTGATGCAAGTTCTTCAAGACCAGCTTTTTCAGCTGCACGACGCAAGATTGAGTTTTTAATCACTTTATACTCAACTTCGCTTCCACGAAGCTCACGACGAAGAACTGTATCTTGCTCAACTGTTAAACCACGAGCGTCTACAACGACGATAGATGCAGCAGCTTTCATTTTTTCAGCTACTACGTCAACTAGTTCCGCTTTTTTAGCAATAATTGCTTCACTCATTAGTGTGTTCACCTCCGTTATTATTTTGCTTGGGGAAATTTTTCAAAAGAAAAACGCGCCCAAACCTAGACACGAAAGTACAATACGCTTCTTTTTACATGATACGTTTTGTCCTCGGTAGGATACTTATGAGTCGAGCTCCCCTACTGTCTTAGGCAGTTTTTTCAAACCGTATATAAGTATAGCATAGTCAAAAAAAGAATGCAAGATTTTTGCAAACTTTTTTTTAACTTTTTTCGTGAGGTAACTTCTCAAAGTAACTTCCACTTGTCTGACCAAAGTGGAAGTTAGTCTAAAACGGATTTTTATGGTGGAATTAAGTATGAGACGTTTGAGTTAGAAATGAGGTCTACTATGACAAAACATAAA
>NZ_JASHHD010000002.1:0-313836 GCF_047459985.1 Streptococcus mitis | reverse complement strand
CATATGAATCTTTCTAATGAGTTGTTTTGTCGCTTTTCATTATAGATCATATGGGACTTTTTTTCTACAACAAAATAGGCTCCATAATATCCATAGGGGATTTACCCACTACAAATATTATAGAGCCGATAAAAAGGAACATGGTGTTGTTCCCTTTTTTGTATCAATTTGTATCACCAAGCATTTTCATAAGGAAGTCTGTTATTTCTTGAGGACTTTCTTTTTTTCCATGTGCAATCCAAGTTTGGCAAACACCAAAAAGTGCGTGAGTTAGATAGATGCTACTGTATTCTAATTCAGTGGTATTGAGATTCAGTTGCATAAATCGCTTTTGTAAATCTGTACTGAGCATGATATGAAGTTTATTTCGTAAGAAATTTTGGATTTCTTTGGTTCCATTTTCGGAAAGAAGGGCAGCCAGAAGTGGTTCTGACTCTAGATATTCAAATACTTCTAAAATAGCCTCTCTTTTGTGATAAGCATGTTTTTGAAAAATATATTCAAATGTATGAAATAGCTTGCTTTGATAGTGCTCAATCATATCATACTTATCCTTATAGTGAGTATAGAAGCTGGAACGACTAATTCCGGCTTTTTCTGCTAACTTGACAGTAGAAATTTGATCAAATGGTTCTTCCATTAGTAATTGGACCATAGCATTTTCAATAGTTCGCTTTGTTTTTAAGCGTTTGTTACTTTCTTGCATATTTCCTCCTTGTAAACAAATTAGACTATGTGTCTAAAAATTGATTTTTTATCTTGTAATTTAGATTTTTTAATGTATAATCTATTATATCAAAATTTTAGACAATATGTTTAAAAAAGGAGAAACTATGTTTAAAGAATGGAAAGCAATTTTTAAAAAACCAACCTTTATTATTGTCATGATAGGAATTTCTCTTATTCCAGCTCTGTACAATATCATATTTTTATCCTCAATGTGGGATCCATATGGTAAATTATCTGATTTACCTGTAGCAGTTGTCAATAATGATAAAGAGGCTTCCTATAATGGTAATAGCATGTCTATAGGAAAAGACATGGTGTCCAATTTAAAAGAAAATAAAACCTTGGATTTTCATTTTGTAGATGAAGAAGAAGGTAAGAAGGGCTTAGAAAATGGTGATTACTATATGGTAGTGACTTTACCAAGTGATTTATCTGAAAAAGCAACTTCTATTTTAACGGATCACTCAGAGCAAATGCAAATAGATTATCAGACTTCAAGTGGTCATAGTTTTATTGCAAGCAAGATGAGTGATTCTGCTATGACACAATTAAAGCAGAATGTTTCTACCAATGTAACCGAGACCTATACTAAGGCTTTATTTAACAAAATGGTAGATTTAAAGGATGGGATGAGTCAAGCAGCTTCTGGTAGTGAAAAATTAACTGATGGAGCGAATCAGTTAGCGACAGGAAGTCAAACATTAACTACTAACCTACACTCTTTAGCAGATTCAAGTGTAACATTTTCAAATGGAACGGAACAGTTTACTAAAGGATTATCCTCTTATGTCTCTGGTGTTGAACAACTTCATCTTGGCTTAGGGAATTTTAATAGTGGTTTAGTTACATATACTGGTGCAGTGAGTCAATTAGATAGCGGATTAGGCCAATTATCTTCTAAAAGTCCTGAATTAGTGAGGGGAATTAATCAATTGTATACTGGTGTAGAATCTTATACTGGCGGTGTTTCTCAGCTCAATGCTGGTCTTAATCAATTTTCATCTGGTGTTAGTGCCTACACCAATGGAGTGGGAAGTCTTGCAACAGGTGCTAATCAGTTATCCAATCAATCAGCTACACTTCGAATAGGGGTAGAGCAATTAAGTGAAGGGATTCAACAACTTTCTAGCAAGTTAGAGGCTTCGTCTGAGCAAAAAAATCAAATTAATCAATTATCCTCTGGTCTGAATCAGTTAAATCAAGCTATTCAAAATACTGATGTTGGAGATACAAGACAATTAGATTCTGTTTTATCAAGTATAGTATCTCTTTCTAATCAAATGCTAGCAAGTGCTCAGTCTGAAAAATCAACTACATTAGCAAATATTAAATCGACAGCAGCTTATCAATCATTGACAAGTGAGCAACAAGCTGAGATAAGTGCTTCTGTATCTCAAAATTCGACTGATAGTATTCAATCAGCTCAGTCAATTGTAGCTTTAGTTCAAGGTTTACAGGGAAGTTTAGAAAACTTACAAAATCAATCTTCTAATCTTTCGATTTTAAAAAATCAAGCTAATCAAGTATTACCGCTTGCTTCTACTTCTTTGACAGGATTGTCAAGTGGATTAACAGAAATACAGGGAGCTGTTAATAGCAAATTAGTTCCTGCTAGTCAGTCGATTACATCGGGTGTAAATGCATATACTGCAGGTGTCGATAAAGTTTCTAAAGGCGCAAGTCAACTAAGTGAAAAAAATTCCACCTTGACAGGTGGTTTGGACCAACTAGTTTCAGGATCAACTACCTTGACACAAAAATCTTCTAGCTTGACAGCAGGAGCTGGTCAATTAGTTGAAAAAACTCCAGAATTAGTATCTGGTATTGAAAAATTATCAACCGGATCCAATCAATTGAATCAAAAGAGTCAAGAATTGATAGCAGGAGTTGATAAATTACAGTCAGGATCTAGCCAACTAGCTGACAAATCCAGTCAGTTAATTTCAGGTGTTTTTCAATTAGAGAATGGAGCTAATAAATTGGCAGATGGAGCTGGGAAACTAGCAGAAGGTGGAACAAAGTTAACTTCTGGCTTGGAAGGTTTACAGACAGGACTTGCTTCTTTAGGACAAGGACTAGGTAATGCTAGTAATCAACTCAAGTCAGCATCAACAGAATCTAAAAATGCAGAAATTTTGTCAAATCCTCTCAGTCTTTCCAAAACTGACAATGATCAAGTTCCTGTAAATGGAGTTGCAATGGCTCCTTATATGATATCAGTTGCTCTCTTTGTTGCAGCATTATCAACGAATATGATCTTTGCGAAGTTGCCTTCAGGACGTCATCCAGAGAGCCGTTGGGCTTGGTTGAAATCTCGAGCAGAAATAAATGGTATTATAGCTGTTTTGGCAGGGATTTTGGTATATGGAGGAGTTCATATTATTGGTCTAACTGCAAATCATGAGATGAGAACATTTATTCTCATTATCCTAACAAGTTTAGTATTCATGTCCATGGTGACCGCTTTAACAACATGGAATAGCCGTATAGGAGCTTTCTTCTCTCTTATTTTGCTTTTATTACAGTTGGCATCAAGTGCAGGTACTTACCCACTTGCTTTGACAAATGATTTCTTTAGAGCTATTAATCCCTGGTTACCAATGAGTTATTCAGTTTCGGGATTACGACAAACAATCTCTATGACAGGAAATATTCATCATCAAGTCATTTTCCTTGCCGTGATACTAGCTCTATTTATTGGTTTAGGTATGCTAGCCTATCAACCTAAGAAAATGGAAGAAGATTAAAAAAATCGACCGATTAATTGGTCGATTTTTTATGCCTTAGATGACTTTCGTCTGTGATTATAGGTTCCAAATAGTAAGAGAGAAGTAAAGGAACAAATTGCTCCAGTAATAAAACCATTGGGAATAAAGGAAAGTGTAATAGTTCCTTTCCCTTTAGGAATATCAACTTTCATAAAACCAGTTTGAGCTTGTTTAATTTCTATTTTCTTACCATCTTGGTAGGCAGACCAACCTTTGTCATAAGGAATGGTGAAGAAAATAGATGTATCTTGTTGGACATCATATGTAGCAAAAACCTTGTTTTTAGAAGTTGATACTGTTACAGGCTGTTCTTTGATTTTTTGAATTGCCTCAGTTAAAGTTTGGGTATCTAAACGATAGAAGGTAGGAGATTCAAATGATACTTGTAAATTTTCAGGGAAACTAACATTGATATTGAAAGTCTTTTTCTCTTTTGTATAGCCTAGATTAAAGAAGGAGAAGACATTATCAGTTGTAAAAGTTTTCTTTTCTCCATTTACAAGGATGTCAACTTTTTTTTGTTTGTCATTAGAAAAGTGAAGGTTTATGAAAGAAAGATAAACTTGACTGTTTTCGGGAACCTCAATTTGATACTGGATTTCTGCATCCTCATTTGAAGAACTTGTAACACTAATCAAATCATCAGTATTTTCAGTTTTTTCATAAGGTATTGGAGAAAAATAATCAAAATCGACGTTAGCAAGTTGATTTAAAAACGAGGCTTGATTATCTAAAGTATGTTCATTGAACTTGACATCATTGTAAACAGATTGACTAGCAAAGGCAATTGGAAGAGAGAATTGATTTTCATATAGGGCAAGATTATCTTTTTGATATACAACTTGGAAACCATACTTATCAATAGGGGTTTCCGAGATATTGTACTGGATTCCAAATAAACTATCAGCCAAAATACTATTATTGGCATAACGGAGATTAAGATTAGTCCCAGAGGATTTAAACCCCAGTTTATCCAAAGTAGAGCTTGCTGAACGATTTCGAACAGAAGAAAATTGAGAGATTCCATTGTAGTTGAATTTCATACTATCATTTCCTGTCTGAGTCTCTAGTTTCTCAGTACGAGAAAATTGATTCCCAATATATGTTGAGAAAGATTCCATAGCTGGGATATCTCGATTATAAGCACTTAGAGAAGCAAATCCCCATTCCTTAGCAATTCCGTCCATTTGAGATGAAGCATTTAAACTCATTTCAACCAGTATAAATAAAGAGATTAGAATGGCAAATAGATTTACAGAGATAAACTTTTTAATAGTTGCAAGGAGTAAAAGAGAATAGACAACCAAAAATTCAAGAGTCAGCAGAATATTCAAATCTGTTAAAAAAGAATAATGCGATTTTAGATAGATGGTAGCTAAAACTCCTGTTACTACAAGAAAAAGCGAAGCTAAAAAATTCCAGACTTTAATTTCTTGCAGACGAATTAAGACTTCTGCTGCTATGTAAATTAACAAGGTAGAGAAAATCCAAGCATAGCGATGTAAAAACATATTGGGAGTATGCATACCTTGCCAAAATAAATCAAGCACTTCTATATAAAAGCTTGCAATTAGAAATGCAAAGAAAATTGCATAGATAAGTTTCACGTGAAACTTAATGGATTTAAGTGTAAAAAATAAAATGGTCAAAATAAAGGGAAGTAGTCCAACAAAAATCATTGGGATAGCCCCATACTTTGTTGTATCAAAGGAACCAATGAATTGCTTAGCAAAGAGATCAAGATACCAGCTAATTTCAGTTTGAAACTTTGTAACTTCAGTCAATTTTTCCCCATGTGTCTGTAAATCAAACAGAGTAGGAAGAGTCAGAATCAAACTAGCCATACCAGCTAAAAAGGAGGTAACAACAAAATCAAGAACAGATGATTTTCGAGTTTTAAAGTCCCACGAAATTTGACAGAGATACCAGAAAATCAGAAACAAAGCTGTCATATAGCCAAAATAATAATTTTGAATAAATAAGATTGACAGACTTGTAAAGTACAATAGGAATCTCTTTTCAGTTATCAGTAGATGTAAACCAGCGATAATTAAAGGAATCAAGATAAAAACATCTAGCCAGGTTTTTATCTCTAATTGACTGACAGAGAAACTCATCAGAGCATAGGAAGTAGATAACGCTAGTTTTAAAGGCTTAGGAATCGATTGAAATAATTTATTTAAACTAAAGTGAGTTGACAGTCCAATTAATCCAAATTTTAAGAGAGTTGTCAGATAGACAGCATCTGGCATATTCGACAGATTAAAAAAATAAACTAGAGGTGAAAGGAAACTTCCCAAGTAATAACTAGATAGGGCATAGAAATTTAATCCGAGACCACTTGTAAAGGTGTAAAACAGACTACTATTTCCATGTAGGATATTTCGTAAAGCTACATCAAAAATAACGTATTGATGAAACCCATCTCCTAATAGTGGAGATGTATCGCTATTCCAGTAGATACCTTGAGATAGATATACTCCTATCATAATGATTACGGGAATGATGAAAGAAACAAAATAGGTCCAATATGTTTTAAAAAATAATTTCATGTTACCTCATAAAATGTTAGAAAACTCAGCTGGTTAACCCAACTGAGTTTTGAATTTTTTTAGTCTTTCCAAAGTTCTTTAACTTTTTCTTGTACTTCTGCATTCTCTAGGAATTCATCATAGGTTTCATCAATACGGTCAATGACGCCATTTTTAGACAAGACAATGATATGGTTAGCTAGAGTTTGAATAAACTCGTGGTCATGACTGGCAAAGATGATTGATTCTTTAAAGTTTTTCAATCCATCGTTCAAGCTTGAGATAGATTCCAAGTCCAAGTGATTGGTTGGATCATCAAGTACAAGGACATTTGATTTTAAAAGCATAAGTTTTGAAAGCATGACACGCACTTTTTCTCCCCCTGACAAGACGTTTACAGGTTTGTTAACCTCATCCCCAGAGAAGAGCATACGACCAAGGAAACCACGCAAGAAGGTATTGTCATCTTCTTCTTTACTTGCAAATTGACGGAGCCAGTCAAGGATAGATTCACTCCCAGCAAAATCAGCTGAATTGTCTTTTGGTAAGTAAGAGCGACTAGTTGTAACCCCCCACTTGACAGTTCCTTCATAGTCGATATCACCCATGATCGCACGAATCAATGCAGTTGTTTGAATGTCGTTTTGACCGATAAGAGCTGTCTTGTCACCTGGACGCAAGATAAAGCTGATGTTGTCAAGAATAGTTTCACCATCAATCTTGACAGATAGATTTTCTACTGTCAAGAGATCGTTTCCGATTTCACGTTCAGCTTTAAAGTTGATAAAAGGATATTTACGACTGGATGGCACAATTTCTTCAAGTTCAATCTTATCAAGCATTTTCTTACGTGATGTTGCTTGTCTTGATTTAGAAGCATTAGCAGAGAAACGAGCAACGAATTCTTGTAATTGCTTAATTTTTTCTTCTGCTTTAGCATTACGGTCTGCTAGCAATTTAGCAGCAAGCTCAGAAGATTCTTTCCAGAAGTCGTAGTTTCCGACATAGAGTTTGATTTTTCCAAAGTCAAGGTCGGCCATGTGAGTACATACTTTATTTAAGAAGTGACGGTCATGGGACACGACAATAACGGTGTTATCAAAATCAATCAAGAAATCTTCTAACCAAGTAATAGATTGGATATCCAAACCGTTGGTCGGCTCATCCAAAAGAAGGACATCTGGTTTACCAAATAGAGCTTTAGCAAGGAGTACTTTCACTTTGTCTCCATTTGCAAGTTCACTCATATTTTGGTAATGAAGATCTTCAGGGATATTCAAGTTTTGCAAGAGTTGTGAAGCTTCACTCTCAGCTTCCCAACCACCTAGTTCAGCAAATTCACCTTCAAGCTCAGCTGCACGAACTCCATCTTCATCAGTAAAGTCTGCTTTCATATAGATAGCATCTTTTTCTTTCATGATGTTGTATAGTTTTTCATTACCCATGATAACAACATCAATAACACGTTCATCCTCATAGTCAAAGTGATTTTGACGAAGCACAGAAAGACGTTCATCAGGTCCAAGAGAAACATGACCAGTTGTAGGTTCGATATCACCAGCTAAGATTTTTAAAAATGTTGATTTACCTGCACCGTTAGCACCAATTAAACCATATGTGTTTCCTTCTGTAAATTTGATGTTGACCTCATCAAAAAGTTTGCGATCACTAAAACGTAGTGAAACATCAGATACTGTTAGCAATTTTTTTCTCCTATTATATGTAATACTATAATTCTACTAGAAAATCAGCAAATATTCAAATTTTTCTCTGTCAATTATTTGTAAAGGATGTTTACAGATAGTTTACAGTTAAGGAGTTGGAATCGTAATTATTTGATAAAAAAAATTACCTGTCTTTTTATCAAAAAAATGCTATAATTGAAAGGACTATATCAAAGGAGAATAAGATGAATAAACCCATTATTTTAACAGGAGATCGTCCAACGGGGAAATTACATATTGGGCACTACGTTGGTAGCTTAAAAAATCGTGTCTTATTACAGCAAGAAGATAAATATGACATGTTTATTTTTTTGGCTGACCAGCAAGCTTTAACTGACCATGCAAAAGATCCACAAACTATTGTAGAGTCTATTGGGAATGTTGCTTTGGACTATCTTGCAGTGGGATTGGATCCAAGTAAATCAACAATCTTTATTCAAAGCCAGATTCCAGAGTTGGCTGAGTTGTCTATGTATTATATGAATCTAGTTTCATTAGCTCGTTTGGAACGAAATCCGACAGTAAAAACAGAGATTGCTCAGAAAGGCTTTGGAGAAAGTATTCCGACAGGATTTTTGGTCTACCCGATTGCTCAAGCAGCTGACATCACAGCTTTCAAGGCTAATTATGTTCCTGTTGGGACAGATCAGAAACCAATGATTGAGCAAACTCGTGAAATTGTTCGTTCTTTTAATAATGCATATAACTGTGATGTCTTGGTAGAGCCGGAAGGTATTTATCCAGAAAATGAGAGAGCAGGGCGTTTGCCTGGTTTAGATGGGAATTCTAAAATGTCTAAATCACTCAATAATGGTATTTATTTAGCTGATGATGCGGATACTTTGCGAAAAAAAGTAATGAGTATGTATACAGATCCAGATCATATTCGCGTTGAGGATCCAGGCAAGATTGAAGGGAATATGGTTTTCCATTATCTAGATGTTTTTGGTCGTCCAGAAGATGCTCAAGTAATTGCTGAAATGAAAGAACATTATCAACGAGGTGGTCTTGGTGATGTGAAGACCAAGCGTTATCTACTTGAAATATTAGAACGTGAACTTGGTCCTATTCGTGAGCGCCGTATCGAATTTGCTAAGGATATGGGAGAAGTTTATAATATGCTTCAAAAAGGTAGTGAAAGAGCGCGTGAAGTTGCGGGTCAAACTCTATCTGAGGTTAAAGGGGCAATGGGACTCAATTACTTTAACTAAGTTTATTTTATAAGAAACTATCAATTCTATCTCAAAGAAAAGATAGTTTTTTATTTACCCCTGTAACATTTGACAAATTTTTATAGAATGGTATGATAGATACAATATAAAAAGAGTCAAGCTCAAAAAGAAAGAAAAGAGGAAACTTCGAATGTCTAATTGGGACACTAAATTTTTGAAAAAAGGTTTTACCTTCGATGATGTATTGCTTATTCCAGCTGAAAGTCATGTATTGCCTAATGATGCAGATTTAACAACTAAATTGGCAGATAATTTGACTTTAAATATCCCAATTATTACCGCTGCTATGGACACAGTAACAGAGAGTCAAATGGCCATTGCTATTGCTCGTGCAGGTGGTCTCGGAGTTATCCATAAAAACATGTCAATTGCTCAACAAGCAGATGAAGTTCGCAAGGTAAAACGTTCTGAAAATGGTGTTATCATTGATCCATTCTTCTTGACTCCAGAGCATACAATTGCAGAAGCAGACGAACTCATGGGACGTTACCGTATCAGTGGTGTACCTGTAGTTGAAACTCTTGAAAACCGTAAATTAGTTGGTATTTTGACAAACCGAGATCTTCGTTTTATTTCAGATTATAACCAACCAATCTCAAACCATATGACTAGTGAAAATCTTGTCACTGCTCCAGTTGGCACAGATCTTGCAACAGCTGAAAATATTCTTCAAGAACACCGTATTGAAAAACTTCCTTTGGTTGACGAGGAAGGCCGTCTTTCTGGATTGATTACTATTAAGGATATTGAAAAAGTTATTGAGTTTCCAAATGCAGCTAAAGATGAATTTGGTCGTCTTCTAGTTGCAGGTGCAGTAGGTGTTACTTCAGATACATTTGAACGTGCAGAGGCTCTTTTTGAGGCAGGAGCGGATGCGATTGTTATTGATACTGCACATGGTCATTCTGCAGGTGTCTTGCGTAAAATTGCTGAGATTCGTGCTCATTTCCCAGACCGTACTTTGATTGCTGGAAATATTGCTACTGCTGAAGGTGCACGTGCCCTTTATGAAGCAGGCGTAGACGTTGTCAAGGTTGGTATTGGCCCAGGTTCTATCTGTACTACTCGTGTGATTGCTGGTGTTGGTGTTCCGCAAGTAACAGCTATCTACGATGCTGCAGCTGTTGCGCGTGAATATGGTAAAACGATCATTGCTGACGGTGGAATCAAGTATTCTGGAGATATTGTAAAAGCCCTTGCTGCCGGTGGAAATGCTGTTATGCTTGGATCAATGTTTGCTGGAACTGATGAAGCTCCAGGTGAAACTGAAATCTTCCAAGGACGTAAATTCAAGACTTACCGTGGTATGGGATCAATCGCAGCAATGAAGAAAGGTTCAAGCGATCGTTACTTCCAAGGTTCTGTCAATGAAGCAAACAAACTCGTTCCAGAAGGAATTGAAGGGCGTGTTGCTTATAAAGGAGCAGCAGCTGATATCGTCTTCCAAATGATTGGTGGTATTCGCTCTGGTATGGGTTACTGTGGTGCAGCTAACCTTAAAGAGCTACACGATAATGCTCAATTTATAGAAATGTCAGGTGCTGGTTTGAAAGAAAGCCATCCTCATGATGTACAAATTACTAATGAGGCACCAAATTATTCTATGTAAAAAACAATGAAAAGAACTCCCGTAAAAACAGGAGTTCTTTTACAATATTGTCAAGTTTGATTTACAGCAACTTTACCATCCTGAATGGTGAAAATACTTAGATTTTCTGGTAGATTTTGAAGATGATCTAAGCTTGTTGTTGTAATAAAGGTTTGGATTGAATGAGAAATCGTTTCTAATAATTTTAGTTGTCTAGTGTTGTCAAGTTCGCTCATAACATCGTCAAGCAGTAATATTGGAGATTCCTTAGTAATACTTTCCATTAATTCGATTTCTGCCAATTTTATCGAGAGGACGAGACTACGATGTTGACCTTGACTTCCAAAACTAGCATCCATCCCATTTATATAAAAAGAAATGTCATCTCGATGAGGACCAACACCAGTATTCTTTTTAAATAAATCTCTGGATCTACTTTTTTCTAAAGCAATTTTGAAAGATTCTGATAAGTCTTCTTTGTCAGTTGACTTGACAGAAGATTGATAAGATATTGACAGCTCTTCAATCTGATTAGAAAGTTCAAAATGTTTCTTACGGCTAAAATGCTCTAGTTTTTTTATGAAATCTAAGCGGTGATTCATTACACGACATCCATAATCGACTAGCTGATCATCTAGTACTGAAAGGAAGGTTTCATCTATTGTTTGAGCTGATTTTAGATAAGTGTTCCTTTGTTTTAGGATGTGGTTATAATTGGTTAAATCTGATAAATAGATTGGCTTAATTTGCCCAAGCTCCATATCAATGAATTTTCGTCGAACCGAAGGTGCTCCTTTAATTAGTTGTAAATCCTCAGGAGCAAATAAGACAACATTCATGTGTCCTACATAATCTGAAAGTCGTGCCTGTTTTAAGTGATTAACTTTTGTTACACGTCCTTTTTGTGTTAGTTCAATTTCGAGAGGAATGGATCCAGTTTTTTTCTGAACAAGACCTGAAAGATGAAGTTGTTCCTCATCAAAATGAATGAGATTTTTATCTGTTCGAGTTCGATGACTACGTGTTAAGGCTAAAAAATAGATAGCCTCTAACATATTTGTTTTACCTTGTGCATTACGTCCTAAAAAGACATTTAATTTAGGATTAAACTCTATTTTCGTCTCTTTATAGTTACGAAAAGTTTTGAGAGATAGGTGTTGTAGCCACATGATTATCTACCAGGGAATCGTGGAGCTTGTTTGCTTTTGGGCGATGAAGTAGGTTTTGATTTATCTTTTTTTACTCCCTTATTCATCTCCTTGACAAGTTTAGCGATTCGTTCTTTTTCAACTTTATCAGCTTGGTATTCCTCTTGCTCCTCAGAAGTAGGTTGTGTCAACAAGATGTCAATATTCATGTTAGGGATGTCAATTTTATCACCAATGCGAAGTTTTTTACCACGACGACTCTCTAATTCCCCATTAAAGTAAACAGAATGTTCAGAGAGAAATGATTTGATAGCTCCTCCGCTATGTGTAATTCCAAGCTCTTTGAGTAGTGCTTGGAGAGTAATAAATTCTTCAAATAATTTGTATTCCATAATTCACCTCAATCTTTGGTATTATACCATATTTTCCTAAAAATAGTGAGAGAAACAGGGAGAAATGTAAGCGATTTTTATTTCAAAAGTGTCACAGAGAACAAGAAAATTTCAGGTTTTCGTGATATAATAGAAGTCTGTATATAAGGAGGTAAATCATGGAGTTAGTGCATGGAATTTCAACACATTTTATCCAATCAAAAAAGTTTAAAACGAACAAAATCACCGTGCGTTTTACCGCTCCATTATCCCTCAATACGATTGCAGGTCGCATGTTGAGTGCGAGTATGCTAGAGACTGCTAATCAGATGTACCCCACTTCTCAAAATTTGAGAAGACATTTGGCCAGTTTATACGGTACAGATATGTCAACCAATTGTTTCAGAAGAGGGCAAAGTCATATTGTAGAATTGTCATTTACCTATGTTCGTGATGAGTTTTTAAGTAGGAAAAATGTGCTAACTTCTCAGGTTTTTGAACTTGTAAAAGAAACTATTTTTTCACCTGTAGTAGTTGATAATGGGTTTGATTCGGCCTTATTTGAAATTGAGAAAAAACAATTGCTAGCAAGTTTAGCAGCTGATATGGATGATTCTTTTTATTTCGCACATAAAGAATTAGATAAATTATTTTTTCGTGATGAACGTCTCAAATTGGAATATAGTGATTTACAAAATCGTATTTTAGCTGAAACTCCACAAAGTTCTTATTCTTGTTTCCAAGAATTTTTGGCCAATGATCGAATCGATTTCTTTTTCCTAGGTGATTTTAATGAGGTTGAAATTAAAAATGTATTAGAATCATTTGGCTTTAAAGGTCGAAAAGGAGATGTGAAGGTTCAGTATTGTCAATCTTATTCCAATATCCTGCAAGAAGGCATGGTTCGGAAAAATGTGGGGCAATCCATTTTGGAATTGGGTTATCATTGTCCTTCTGAATATGGTGATGAGCAACATTTACCCATGATTGTAATGAATGGTTTACTTGGTGGATTTGCTCACTCTAAACTATTTACAAATGTCCGTGAAAATGCTGGATTGGCTTATACTATTTCAAGTCAGCTCGATTTATTTTGTGGATTCTTGAGGATGTATGCTGGTATCGATCGAGAAAATAGGAACCAGGCTCGTAAAATGATGAATAATCAACTGCTTGATTTAAAAAAAGGATATTTTACAGAGCTTGAGTTAGAGCAGACCAAGGAAATGATTCGTCGGTCTTTGTTACTTTCTCAAGATAATCAAAGTTCATTGATTGAACGAGCTTATCAAAATGCCTTACTTGGAAAATCTTCAGCAGACTTTAAAAGTTGGATTACAAAACTCGAGCAAGTTGACAAAGAGGCTATTTGTAGAGTAGCTAATAATGTGAAACTACAAGCGATTTACTTTATGGAAGGAATAGAATGACAAAGGTTGTTTTTGAAGAAAAATACTATCCAGCTGTAAAAGAAATGGTTTATCGAGCTCGTTTGTCAAATGGGTTGACAGTTTCTCTTTTGCCTAAAAAGGAATTTAAAGAGGTTTACGGGAGTGTAACTGTCCAGTTTGGTTCAGTAGATACACTTGTCACAGAATTTGACAGAGGTGTAAAACAATATCCTGCAGGAATTGCTCACTTTCTTGAACATAAATTATTTGAGAGAGAAGATTCTAGCGATTTGATGTCGGCTTTTACGAGTCTAGGTGCAGATAGTAATGCCTTTACAAGTTTTACAAAAACAAACTATCTTTTTTCATCGACGGATTATCTCTTAGAGAATTTAGATTTACTGGATGAATTGGTAACATCAGCACACTTTACTGAAGATTCCATTTTAAGAGAGCAGGATATTATTCAGCAAGAACGAGAAATGTATCAAGATGATCCAGATTCGTGTTTATTCTTTTCAACTTTAGCGAATCTGTATCCTGGCACACCTTTAGCAACTGATATAGTTGGAAGTGAGGAATCAATTTCCCAAATCAATTTAACTAATTTGCAAGAAAATTTTACAAGATTTTACAAACCTGTAAACATGTCTCTGTTTTTAGTTGGCAATTTTGATGTGGAGCTAGTTCAGGACTATTTTGAGAGAAAAGAACTGGAAGATTTAGATGTTCAGGAACTAGCAAGAGGAAAGTTTGTTTTACAGCCTGTAAAGCAAACAGACAGCATGAGGATGGAAGTATCTTCTCCCAAACTAGCGATTGGAGTTAGAGGTAAGCGAGAAGTTGCTAAGGCAGATTGCTACCGATATCATATTTTATTAAAATTATTGTTTGCAATGATGTTTGGTTGGACTTCGGATCGTTTTCAAAAATTATATGAATCAGGTAAAGTAGATGCTTCCTTATCTCTTGAAATTGAAGTAACAAGTCGCTTTCATTTTGTTATGTTGACAATGGATACAAAAGAGCCAGTTGCTTTATCTCATCAGTTTAGGAAGGCTATTCGTAATTTTACAAAGGATTTAGATATTACAGAGGAACATTTAGACATTATCAAAAGAGAGATGTTTGGAGAATTTTTCAGTAGCATGAACTCTCTTGAATTTATTGCAACGCAATATGATGTTTTTGGAAAAGGTGAGACAATTTTTGATTTGCCGAAGATTTTACAGGAAATTACTTTAGAGGATGTCCTTGATGCTGGACATCATTTAATAGATGATGGTGATATAGTTGATTTTACAATATTCCCATCGTAGCAATCTACCATAATAGACACTAGAAAGAAGGAATGACAAGTATGAGGAAAAAAACAATTGGTGAGGTTTTACGTTTAGCTAGAACCAACCAAGGGTTAACTTTAGAAGAATTACACAAAAAAACAGAAATTCAGTTGGATATGTTGGAGGCAATGGAAGCTGATGATTTTGATCAACTTCCTAGTCCCTTTTATACTCGTTCTTTTTTGCGAAAGTATGCGTGGGCAGTTGAGCTAGATGAGAGAATTGTCTTGGATGCTTATGATTCTGGAAGCATGATTACTTATGAGGAAGTAGATGTTGATGAAGACGAGTTGACAGGTAGGAGACGTTCAAGTAAGAAAAATAAGGCATCATTTTTACCTTTATTTTATTTTATACTCTTTGCATTATCGATTGTCATTTTTGTGACTTATTATGTTTGGAATTATCTCCAGACTCAACCGGAGCGTTCATCTGCGTCTAGTTATAGTGTAGTCCAAGTAATAAGCTCGACTAGTTCTGTAACTTCATCTTCAAGTAGTAGTTCATCAAGTAGCTCTTCAAATATGGAACCTGCTATAGGTGTATCAGGTGAAGGAAATAGAGTAGAAGTTGCTTATAAAACGAGCAAAGAAACTGCAAAATTACAATTATCAGTCTCAGATGCTAGAAGTTGGGTTAGTATTTCAGAAAGCGATCTTGAGGGTGGTGTGACCTTATCACCGGATAATAAAAGTGCGGAAACAACAGTTTCAACAAAAAATCCTGTGACCATTACTTTAGGTGTTGTCAAAGGCGTTGCCTTAACAGTAGATAATCAGACTGTTGACTTATCAAAATTAACAGCTCAGACTGGAAAAATCACTGTAACCTTTACTAAAAATTAAGGAAAAACGAATGAAAAAAGAACAAATTCCAAATCTCCTAACAATAGGTCGAATTCTCTTTATACCTATTTTTATCTTTATTTTAACGATAGGAAATTCGATAGAGGGTCATATAGTGGCAGCTATTATCTTCGCTGTTGCCAGTATTACCGACTATTTAGATGGATATTTAGCTCGTAAATGGAATGTGGTCAGTAATTTCGGTAAATTTGCAGATCCTATGGCAGATAAACTACTAGTTATGTCGGCTTTTATTATGCTGATTGAGTTAGGTATGGCTCCAGCTTGGATTGTTGCAGTGATTATTTGTCGTGAATTAGCTGTTACAGGTTTAAGGCTTTTATTGGTTGAAACTGGTGGAACAGTTTTAGCAGCAGCAATGCCTGGAAAAATTAAAACTTTCAGTCAGATGTTTGCCATTATTTTCTTGCTATTACACTGGACTTTGATTGGTCAAGTTCTACTTTATGTAGCCTTGTTTTTCACTATCTACTCTGGCTATGATTATTTCAAGGGTAGTGCCTATGTATTTAAAGGGACATTTGGTTCGAAATGAAATCAATAATTGATGTAAAAAATCTTTCTTTTCGTTATAAGGAAAGTCAGGAATACTATGATGTGAAAGATATTACGTTTCACGTGAAACGTGGAGAATGGCTTTCGATTGTAGGGCATAATGGTAGTGGTAAATCAACTACTGTCCGGTTAATTGATGGCTTATTGGAAGCGGAATCTGGAGAGATTGTAATTGATGGTCAACGGTTGACTGAGGAAAATGTTTGGAATATACGTCGTCAAATCGGTATGGTTTTTCAAAATCCAGACAATCAATTTGTTGGAGCGACTGTTGAAGATGATGTCGCCTTTGGTTTGGAAAATCAGGGCCTTTCTCGTCAAGAAATGAAAAGGAGAGTGGAAGAAGCTCTGGATTTGGTTGGCATGTTGGACTTTAAAAAGAGAGAGCCAGCGCGTCTATCAGGTGGCCAAAAGCAACGTGTGGCTATTGCAGGTGTTGTAGCTCTAAGACCAGCTATTTTAATCCTAGATGAAGCGACAAGTATGTTGGATCCTGAGGGACGAAGAGAACTCATTGAGACAGTAAAAGGAATTCGAAAAGACTATGATATGACAGTCATTTCCATTACTCATGATTTGGAAGAAGTTGCCATGAGTGATCGTGTATTGGTCATGAAAAAAGGATCGATTGAATCAACTAGTAATCCAAGGGAGCTTTTCTCTCGAAATGATTTAGATCAAATTGGATTAGACGATCCTTTTGCTAATCAATTAAAACATTCTTTGAGCCAGAATGGCTATGATTTACCTGAAAATTATTTGACAGAAAGTGAGCTAGAGGATAAGCTATGGGAATTGCTCTAGAAAATGTGAGTTTTACGTATCAAGAAGGGACTCCCTTAGCTTCAACAGCTTTGTCAGATGTTTCTTTGATGATTGAAGATGGTTCTTATACGGCTTTAATTGGCCACACAGGTAGTGGTAAATCAACTATTTTACAACTGTTAAATGGTTTGTTGGTTCCAAGTCAAGGGAGTGTGCGGGTTTTTGATACCTTAATCACCTCGACTTCTAAAAATAAAGATATTCGTCAAATTAGAAAACAGGTTGGCTTGGTATTTCAGTTTGCTGAAAATCAGATTTTTGAAGAAACGGTTTTGAAAGACGTTGCTTTTGGCCCGCAAAATTTTGGAATTTCTGAAGAAGATGCGGAGAAGATTGCGCGTGAGAAACTGGCTCTGGTTGGAATTGATGAATCACTTTTTGATCGTAGTCCGTTTGAGCTGTCAGGTGGACAAATGAGACGTGTCGCCATTGCAGGCATACTTGCCATGGATCCAGCTATATTAGTCTTAGATGAACCCACAGCAGGCCTAGATCCTCTGGGGAGAAAAGAGTTGATGAATTTGTTCAAAAAACTCCACCAGTCAGGGATGACTATTGTCTTGGTAACGCATTTGATGGATGATGTTGCTGAATATGCGAATCAAGTCTATGTGATGGAAAAGGGACGTTTAGTTAAGGGTGGGAAACCAAGTGATGTCTTTCAAGATGTTGTCTTCATGGAAGAAGTGCAGTTGGGAGTACCTAAAATTACAGCCTTTTGTAAACGATTGGCTGACAGAGGCGTGTCATTTAAACGATTACCGATTAAGATAGAGGAGTTCAAGGAGTCGCTAAATGGATAGTATGATTTTGGGGCGTTATATCCCAGGGGATTCGATTGTTCACCGGTTGGATCCACGTAGCAAATTACTGGCTATGATGCTACTGATTTTAATCGTTTTTTGGGCTAATAATCCCTTGACGAATTTAATTCTTTTTATAGCGACAGGGATATTTATTGCCTTGTCAGGAGTATCTCTTTCATTTTTTATTCAGGGCTTGAAGTCTATGTTTTTCTTGATTGCCTTCACAACTATTTTTCAACTGTTTTTTATTTCTAATGGGAATGTTTTATTTGAGTTTTCGTTTGTGAGAATCACGGATTATGCGTTGCAACAAGCTGGAATTATTTTTTGTCGCTTTGTATTGATTATTTTCTTTTCAACTTTGTTAACCTTAACGACCATGCCCTTAAGTTTGGCATCAGCTGTCGAAGCTTTGTTAGCACCTTTAAAGCGTGTGAAAGTTCCAGTTCATGAAATTGGATTGATGCTGTCTATGAGTTTGCGTTTTGTTCCGACCTTAATGGATGATACGACGCGGATTATGAATGCACAGAAAGCGCGTGGAGTGGATTTTGGTGAAGGAAGCATTGTTCAAAAGGTGAAGGCTATGATTCCCATTTTGATTCCTCTTTTTGCGACAAGTTTAAAACGTGCGGATTCCTTGGCTATTGCCATGGAAGCGCGTGGTTATCAGGGTGGAAAAGGCAGAAGTCAATATCGACAACTGGAATGGACTCGAAAGGACACGCTGACCATTCTTGTTATTATCATACTTGGTGCTTGCTTGTTTTTCTTAAAATCTTAGTAGCTTTTAAAGCATTGATTAAAAGTTACTGTAACAGTTTTTGATATAAAGGTAGGGATATGAACCGTTTTAAAAAATCAAAATATGTCATTATTGTTTTTGTCACTGTTCTGCTTGTGTCAGCTCTCTTAGCGACGACTTATTCAAGTGCAATTGTTACAAAATTAGGAGATGGAATCTCATTTGTTGATAGAGTTGTACAAAAACCTTTTCAGTTGTTTGATTCTGTCAAATCAGATTTGGCTCACTTGACACGAACATATAATGAAAATGAAAGTTTGAAGAAACAGATTTACCAATTAGAAGTTAAATCAAATGAGGCGGAAAGTTTAAAGACGGAAAATGAACAACTGCGCCAATTACTTGATATGAAGTCCAAATTGCAAGCTACAAAGACTTTAGCAGCAGATGTAATTATGCGTTCTCCGGTATCTTGGAAGCAGGAGTTAACCCTAGACGCAGGCAAATCAAAAGGGGCTTCTGAGAACATGTTAGCCATTGCAAATGGTGGTTTGATTGGAAGTGTTTCAAAAGTAGAGGAGAACTCTACTATGGTAAACCTACTGACAAATACGGAAAATGCTGATAAGATTTCGGTTAAAATTCAACATAGTTCTACTACAATTTATGGAATTATTGTTGGCTATGACAAGGAAAATGACGTTCTCAAAATTAGTCAATTAAATAGTAATAGCGATATTAGTGCGGGAGATAAGGTGACCACTGGTGGATTAGGAAACTTTAATGTTGCGGATATTCCAGTTGGTGAAGTGATTGCTACAACGCATAGTACAGACTATCTGACAAGAGAAGTAACTGTTAAATTGAGTGCAGATACGCATAATGTTGATGTGATAGAATTAGTGGGGAATTCATAATGAGACAGTTGAAGCGGGTTGGAGTATTTTTATTGCTTCCTTTCTTTATTCTAATTGATGCCCATATTAGTCAGCTTCTGGGCTCATTTTTTCCCCACGTGCAGTTGGCTAGTCATTTTCTATTTTTGTTTCTCTTATTTGAGACGATTGAAGTATCAGAGTATCTCTATTTAGCCTATTGTTTTGTAGTGGGTCTGGTTTATGATATTTACTTTTTCCACTTGATAGGGATTGCGACTCTGTTATTCGTCTTGTTGGGGGCATTTCTCCATAAATTTAATAGTGTTATTTTATTGAATCGTTGGACGAGAATGTTGGCAATTATTGTCATGACTTTTCTATTTGAGATGGGAGCTTATATACTTGCAATAGTGGTAGGTCTAACTGTGGATAGTATATCTTTGTTCATAGTCTATAGTTTAGTGCCATCAATGATTTTGAACCTTATATGGATGATTATTTTTCAGTTTATTTTTGAAAAATTTTACCTATAAGAAAGAAATAAAAATGTAACAAAGGCGTAATATTCATTAGGCCTTTTTTTGGTATACTAGTATTGTCTTTAAAAGAAGGAGTATCTACGTAATATGAAGAAAAAAATCTTAGCGTCACTTTTATTAAGTACAGTAATGGTTTCTCAAGTTGCTGTTTTAACAACTGCGCATGCAGAAACTACTGATGACAAAATTGCTGCTCAAGATAATAAAATTAGTAATTTAACAGCACAACAACAAGAAGCTCAAAAACAAGTTGATCAAATTCAGGAGCAAGTATCTGCTATTCAAACAGAGCAATCAAACTTGCAATCTGAAAATGATAGACTACAAGCAGAATCTAAAAAGCTTGAGAGTGAAATTACAGAACTTTCTAAGAATATTGTATCTCGTAATGATTCATTGCAAAAACAAGCTCGTAGTGCTCAAACAAATGGAGCTGCAACAAATTACATCAATACAATTGTAAACTCAAAATCAATTACAGAAGCTATTTCACGTGTTGCTGCAATGAGTGAAATCGTGTCTGCAAACAACAAAATGTTGGAACAACAAAAAGCAGATAAAAAAGCTATTTCTGAAAAACAAGTAGCCAACAATGATGCAATTAATACAGTTATTGCAAATCAGCAAAAACTAGCTGATGATGCTCAAACATTAACTACAAAACAAGCAGAATTAAAAGCTGCAGAATTGAATCTTGCTGCTGAAAAGGCTACTGCAGAGGATGAAAAAGCAAGTTTACTTGAGAAAAAAGCAGCAGCGGAAGCAGAAGCTAAAGCAGCAGCAGCAGCAGAAGCAGCTTATAAAGCTAAACAAGCAAGTCAACAACAAACAGTTGTTGCTTCTGGGAATACAACTTTTACAGCAGAAGTTCAAGCAGTATCTACTGCTTCTTCATCTGAATCATCTTCAAGTAGTGCTTCAACAGAATCAACAAGCTACACTCCTGCACCAGTAAAACATCGTCCAACATACAGTACAAACGCTTCAAGTTATCCAATTGGTGAGTGTACATGGGGAGCTAAAACATTGGCACCTTGGGCTGGAGATTACTGGGGTAATGGAGCACAGTGGGCTACAAGTGCAGCTGCTGCAGGATTCCGCACAGGATCTACACCTCAAGTTGGTGCCATTGCATGTTGGAATGATGGTGGATATGGACACGTAGCCGTGGTTACAGCTGTTTCATCATCAACAAGTATCCAAGTATCTGAATCAAACTATGGTGGAAACCGTACAATCGGAAACAAACGTGGATGGTTCAATCCTACTACAACTTCAGAAGGTTTTGTAACATATATCTATCCAAACTAATGAATAAAACGAAGAGGCTCGATTTGAGTCTCTTTTATGATTTATATAGTGAACTTACTCTAAAAATCTACTAAAATCGCTTGAAAATATTGAAAAAGTATGGTAAAATGAAACTTGTCGTGTGAACGATAATACTCATTCTTGATGAATTGTGAAACAGTTGCCCTTGGGTCGTTTTGCGAGTTGAAGTCAAGAAGAGGAAAAAACAAAAAGGAGAAATACTCATGGCAGTAATTTCAATGAAACAACTTCTTGAGGCTGGTGTACACTTTGGTCACCAAACTCGTCGCTGGAACCCTAAGATGGCTAAGTACATCTTCACTGAACGTAACGGAATCCACGTTATCGACTTGCAACAAACTGTAAAATACGCTGACCAAGCTTACGATTTCATGCGTGATGCAGCGGCTAACGATGCAGTTGTATTGTTCGTTGGTACTAAGAAACAAGCAGCTGATGCAGTTGCTGAAGAAGCAGTACGTTCAGGTCAATATTTCATCAATCACCGTTGGTTGGGTGGAACTCTTACAAACTGGGGAACAATCCAAAAACGTATCGCTCGTTTGAAAGAAATCAAACGTATGGAAGAAGATGGAACTTTCGAAGTTCTTCCTAAGAAAGAAGTTGCACTTCTTAACAAACAACGTGCACGTCTTGAAAAATTCTTGGGTGGTATCGAGGATATGCCTCGTATCCCAGATGTGATGTACGTAGTTGACCCACATAAAGAGCAAATCGCTGTTAAAGAAGCTAAAAAATTGGGAATCCCAGTTGTAGCGATGGTTGACACAAATACAGATCCAGATGATATCGATGTAATCATCCCAGCTAACGATGACGCTATCCGCGCTGTTAAATTGATTACTGCTAAATTGGCTGACGCTATCATCGAAGGACGTCAAGGTGAAGATGCAGCAGCAGTTGAAGCAGAATTTGCAGCTTCAGAAGCTCAAGCAGATTCAATTGAAGAAATCGTTGAAGTTGTAGAAGGCGACAACGCTTAATTTATATAAATAGTAATTACCTAGGAGGGCGGGGCTTAGCCCGGCTCTCCTATTTTTAAAAAATATAGGAGAATCAAAATGGCAGAAATTACAGCTAAACTTGTAAAAGAGTTGCGTGAAAAATCTGGTGCCGGTGTTATGGACGCTAAAAAAGCGCTTGTAGAAACAGACGGTGACATCGAAAAAGCGATTGAATTGCTTCGTGAAAAAGGTATGGCTAAGGCAGCTAAGAAAGCTGATCGTGTTGCTGCAGAAGGTTTGACTGGTGTTTATGTTAACGGTAATGTTGCAGCAGTTATTGAAGTAAACGCTGAAACTGACTTCGTTGCGAAAAACGCTCAATTCGTTGAATTGGTAAATACTACAGCTAAAGTTATTGCTGAAGGAAAACCAGCTAACAACGAAGAAGCTCTTGCTTTGACAATGCCTTCAGGTGAAACTCTTGAAGCTGCATATGTGTCTGCAACAGCAACTATCGGAGAAAAAATCTCATTCCGTCGTTTTGCTTTGATTGAAAAAACAGATGCACAACACTTTGGTGCATACCAACACAACGGTGGCCGTATCGGTGTTATCTCTGTGATCGAAGGTGGAGACGATGCTCTTGCAAAACAAATCTCAATGCATATCGCTGCAATGAAACCAACTGTTCTTTCATACACTGAATTGGACGAACAATTTGTGAAAGATGAATTGGCTCAATTGAACCACGTCATCGACCAAGATAACGAAAGCCGTGCAATGGTTGGTAAACCAGCACTTCCACACTTGGCATACGGATCAAAAGCTCAATTGACTGATGAAGTAATCGCTCAAGCTGAAGCTGACATCAAAGCTGAATTGGCTGCAGAAGGCAAACCAGAAAAAATCTGGGACAAAATCATCCCAGGTAAAATGGATCGCTTCATGCTTGATAACACTAAAGTTGACCAAGCTTACACACTTCTTGCACAAGTCTACATCATGGATGACAGCAAGACAGTTGAGGCATACCTTGAATCAGTTAACGCTTCAGTAGTTGAGTTCGCTCGCTTTGAAGTTGGTGAAGGTATTGAGAAAGCTGCAAACGACTTCGAAGCTGAAGTTGCAGCTACAATGGCAGCAGCCTTGAATAACTAATAATTTAAAAGGAAGCTAAATTGCTTCCTTTTTTGGCTCTTTGTCAACTGTAGTGGGTTGAAGAAAAGCTAATCTCGAGAAAGGACAAATTTCGTCCTTTCTTTTTTGATATTCAGAGCGATAAAAATCCGTTTTTTGAAGTTTTCAAAGTTTCGAAATCCAAATGCATTGCGCTTGATAAGTTTGATGAGATTATTCGTAGCCTCCAGTTTTGCGTTGGAATAGGGTAACTGAAGGGCATTGACGATTTTTTCTTTGTCTTTGAGAAATGTCTTAAAGACAGTCTGAAAAAGAGGATGAACCTGCTTTAGATTGTCCTCAATGAGTCCGAAAAATTTCTCCAGCTCCTTATTCTGAAAGTGAAAAAGCAAGATCTGATAGAGATCACAGTGGTGTTTCAAGTCTTCTGAATAGCTCAAAAGCTTGTCTAGAATCTCCTTATTCGTCAAGTGCATACGAAAAGTAGGGCGATAAAAACGTTTATCGCTGAGTTTAGGACTATCCTGTTGGATGAGTTTCCAATATCGCTTGATAGCCTTGTATTCATGAGACTTTCGATGAAACTGATTCATGATTTGGACGCGGACACGACTCATAGCACGGCTTAGATGTTGGGGTAAAACAGTCTGGGAGACTGTTTCAACCTGCCTAGAAATTCGAAAGCGAAGTTGCTTAGCCAATTCATAATAAGGGCTAAACATATCCATAGTAATGATTTTCACCTGGCAGCTAACAGTTCGATTGTTGTACAGAAAGTGATTTCGGATGACAGCTTGTGTTCTTCCCTCAAGAACAGCGATGATATTGAGATTGTCAAAATCTTGCGCAATGAAGCTCATCTTCATCTCCCGATTGAAACAGTCACTCCCCTGACTGTTTCAACATCCCAGGACATAATCTCACGAAGACGAGAAAAATCATGCTTAAAACGGAAGTCATTGAGCTTGCGAATAACAGTTGAAGTTGAAATGGACAGCTGATGGGGAATGTCGGTCATAGAAGTCTTTTCAATCAACTTTTGAGCAATCTTTTGGTGGATGATACGAGGGATTTGGTGATTTTTCTTGACGAGGGAAGTCTCAGCGACTGCCATTTTTGAGCACTGATAGCACTTAAAACGGCGTTTTTTCAGAAGGATTTTAGTATGCTTGCAAGTCGTTTAGAGGTAAGGAATCTTCGACGGTTTTTGAAAGTCATATTTCTTCATTAGACTTCCACAATCAGGACAAGATGGGGCATTATAATTTAGTTTAGCGATGATTTCTTTGTGTGTATCTTATTGATGATGTCTAAAATCTGAATATTAGGGTCTTTGATATCGAGCAGTTTTGTGATAAAATGTAATTGTTCCACATGAATCTTTCTAATGATGGTTTGGTTGCTTTTCATTATAGATCTTATGGGACTTTTTTCTACAACAAAATAGGCTCCATAATATCCATAGGGGATTTACCCACTACAAATATTATAGAGCCCCTTTTTTCTATGCAGTAGACTCCTATAGGGAGAGGTTTCTACTTTTCAAGGTAAACAAAAAGCCCTATTATAAGGGCTAAGCGCATTTAGGAGACTACACTTCAAATTCATAGAGTGCTGTAGACAAATAACGTTCGCCGTTATCTGGTGCAAGAGCAAGGACTTTCTTACCTTTACCTAATTTCTTAGCAACTTCAATGGCTCCGTAGATAGCTGCAGCTGAAGAAATACCAACAAGGAATCCTTCTTTTCCACCAATCTCACGGCCAAGTGCAAGAGCATCATCTGAGGTTACACGAATGATACCATCATAGGCATTTGTATCAAGTGTATCAGGAATAAATCCAGCTGAGATACCTTGAATTTTGTGAGGACCAGGTTTTTCACCAGATAGAATAGCAGATTCATCTGCTTCTACTGCATAAACTTGAATACCTGAATTTGCTGTTTTGAGTGCATGAGAAACACCAGAAATTGTTCCACCGGTACCAACTCCAGCAACAAAGGCATCTAATCCATCTTTACCGAAAGCAGCTAATATCTCAGCTCCTGTTGTTCTTTCGTGTACTTCTGGATTAGCTGGATTGTCAAATTGAAGAGGAAGGAAACCATCACGTTCAGCAGCGATTTCTTGAGCTTTAGCAATAGCACCTTTCATTCCCTCACTACCAGGAGTTAAGACGAGTTCAGCACCATAAGCTTGAATAATCTTACGTCGTTCTACACTCATAGTTTCAGGCATAACGATGACAACTTTATATCCTTTAGCAGCACCTACCCATGAAAGTCCAATACCAGTATTTCCACTTGTTGCTTCAACAATAGTAGAACCTGGTTTCAGAATACCGTCTTGCTCAGCTTTTTCAATCATGCTAAGGGCAATACGGTCTTTTACAGATGAACCAGGATTAAATGCTTCAAGCTTTACATAGACGTCCGCAGCACCTTCTGGCACGATGTTGTTGAGTTTAACAATCGGTGTTTGTCCGATTAATTCAGTAATGTTGTTATAAATAGACATATGAATACCTCTTTGTATAAGATATTTCTAGTATAACGCTATCTATAAAATTTGTAAAATATAGAAATACTATCGGAGCGATAGGATTTTTTTATATCATAGGTCTAAGCCATTAATTTTTAAGCGATTGTGATAAGCTAACTCTAGTAAATAGGTATAGAGTGGAACGATATCCGTTTTCTTAGGGAATTCAAATTTATGAGCACTAAAATGCTCATTATGTGCTTTTAGAAAGACATTTTCTAAATAAGTAATAGTAATTTCACTATCATCTATGCCTGCTCCTGCAGTTTCCATTTCAACGTTAACAATATTCATCAAAAAAATTGATTTAACGGACATCTTACGACCAGTAGCGCCTTGTTTATCTGTAAAGATAATACGGATATTTGTAAATATAATTGAGTCACGAATCAGTTTATATCCATTTTGGATTTCTTCATTTTCTAGTAGATATTGTCCATATTCTTTGATAAGAGTTTCTTTGTTTTGCTCGCTAAAGTTACCAGCGAGTCCTTGAATGAATTTACCAAATGCCATATTTTCTCCTTTGTTTACACTAAGTTTACAGGAACTTCAACTTCACGTAAACCTTGATCAGTTAAAGTGACTTTCCCATTAAAAAACTCCACAAGTGCAGCTTTAATATTTTCTTTTTCTTCTTTATCAACATAAATCATCGTATCGACTTGATCTGTAAAGTTTGTCTCAAGCTCCATGAGATCATATTCTTTAAGGAAGTTACTGTACTCTTGGTACTGAGCATAAGACATTTGAATAGCAATACCAGCTTGTTCCTTTATTTCAATGATGCCAATTTCCTTGACAGCTAAGGCCACACTGCCGGCGTAAGCACGAATTAGTCCTCCAGCACCTAGTTTAACACCACCAAAGTAGCGCGTTACTACCACACAGACATTAGTAAGATTGTGATTTTCTAGTACCCCAAGCATGGGAACTCCAGCAGTACCACTGGGTTCACCATCATCACTTGTACGTTTGATTTCACTACGTTCTCCAATAATGAAGGCAGAGCAATTATGCGTAGCTTTGTAGTGTTCTTTTTTGATGGCAGTAATAAAGTCACGAGCCTCTTCTTCACTATAAACACGCTTGACATGACAGATAAAGCGTGATTTTTTGATTTCTTCTTGGACTTGACCGTCCTCTTTAATTGTTCTAAATTCCATGATTTAATTGTACTAAAAAATCATCTAAAGTGCTAGGTTTTTACGAATAAAGAAGTATGAAAGTAAATCCAAATTATCTCGGTCGATTGTTTACTGAGAATGAATTAACAGAAGAGGAACGTCAGTTAGCGAAGAAGCTTCCAGCAATGAGAAAGGAGAAGGGGAAACTTTTTTGTCAACGTTGTAATAGTGCTATTCTGGAGGAATGGTATTTGCCCATCGGTGCTTACTATTGTCGAGAGTGCTTAGTTATGAAGAGAGTCAGGAGTGACCAAGTTTTATACTATTTTCCGCAGGAGGATTTTCCGAAGCAAGATGTTCTTAAATGGAGTGGTCAATTAACTCCTTTTCAAGAGAAGGTGTCAGAGGGACTGCTTCAAGCAGTAGATAAGCAAGAGCCAACACTGGTACATGCGGTGACAGGAGCTGGAAAGACAGAAATGATTTATCAAGTAGTGGCTAAAGTGATCAATGCGGGTGGTGCAGTATGTTTGGCTAGTCCTCGCATAGATGTTTGTTTGGAGCTGTACAAGCGCCTGCAAAATGATTTTTCTTGTGAGGTAGCCCTCCTACATGGAGAATCGGAACCTTATTTTAGAACACCACTAGTTGTTGCGACGACCCATCAGTTATTGAAGTTTTATCAAGCTTTTGATTTGCTGATAGTGGATGAAGTAGATGCTTTTCCTTATGTTGATAATCCCACGCTTTACTACGCTGTCAAGAATAGTGTAAAGGAGAATGGGCTGAGAATCTTTTTAACAGCGACTTCTACCGATGAGTTAGACAGGAAGGTTCGTTTAGGAGAATTAAAACGATTGAGTTTGCCAAGACGATTTCATGGAAATCCTTTGATTATTCCTAAACCTGTTTGGTTGTCGGATTTTAATCGCTATTTAGATAAGAAGTGTTTGTCACCAAAGTTAAAGTCTTATATTGAGATGCAGAGAAAGACAGGTTATCCGTTACTCATTTTTGCTTCAGAGATTAAGAAAGGGGAGCAGTTAAAAGAAATCTTACAGGAGCAATTTCCAAATGAGAAAATTGGCTTTGTATCTTCTATCACAGAAAATCGATTAGAGCAGGTACAAGCTTTTCGAGATAGAGAACTGACAATACTTATCAGTACGACGATATTGGAGCGTGGAGTTACCTTCCCTTGTGTGGATGTTTTTGTAGTAGAGGCCAATCATCGTCTGTTTACTAAGTCTAGCTTGATTCAGATTGGTGGACGAGTTGGACGAAGCATGGATAGACCGACAGGAGATTTGCTTTTCTTCCATGATGGGTTAAATGCTTCAATCAAGAAGGCAATTAAGGAAATTCAGCAGATGAATAAGGAGGCAGGTTTATGAAGTGTTTGTTATGTGGGCAGACTATAAAGATTGTTTTAACTTTTAGTAGTCTCTTACTGCTGAGGATTGATGACTCATATCTTTGTTCAGACTGTGATTTTACTTTTGAAAGAATTAGAGAAGAGCACTGTCCAAACTGTATGAAAATAGGTTTGTCAACAAAGTGTCAAGATTGTCAATTTTGGTGTAAAGAAGGAGTTGAGGTTAGTCATAGAGCGATTTTTACTTACAATCAAGCTATGAAGGATTTTTTCAGTCGGTATAAGTTTGATGGGGACTTCCTTTTAAGAAAAGTGTTCGCTTCAGTTTTAAGTGAGGAGTTGAAAAAGTACAAAGAGTATCAATTTGTAGTCATTCCCCTAAGTCCTGAAAGATTACTTGACAGAGGATTTAATCAGGTTGAAGGCTTGGTACAGGCGACAGGCTTTGCGTGTTTGGATTTATTAGATAAGAGAGAAGAGCGAGCCAGTTCTTCTAAAAATCGCTCAGAGCGCTTAGGGACAGAACTTCCTTTCTTTATTAAAAGTGGAGTCACTATTCCTAAAAAAATTCTACTTATAGATGACATTTATACTACTGGAACAACTATAAATCGTGTGAAGAAACTGTTGGAAGAGGCTGGTGCTGAGGATGTAAAAACATTTTCCCTTGTAAGATGAGGAAAAAATTTGCAAAAATAAAATGAAAGCGTTATAATGAAATTAGAAAAACAAAAATGTTTAGAAAGAAGGTACTCATATGATTAAATATAGTATCCGTGGTGAAAACCTAGAAGTAACAGAAGCAATTCGTGATTATGTAGTTTCTAAACTCGAAAAGATCGAAAAGTATTTTCAAGCTGAGCAAGAGTTGGATGCTCGAGTTAACTTGAAGGTGTATCGTGAAAAAACTGCTAAAGTAGAAGTAACGATTCCGCTTGGCTCTATTACTCTTCGTGCAGAAGATGTGTCTCAAGATATGTATGGTTCAATTGATCTTGTAACTGATAAAATTGAACGTCAGATTCGTAAAAATAAAACAAAAATCGAGCGTAAAAATAAAAATAAGGTAGCAACTAGTCAATTATTTACAGATGCTTTGGTGGAAGATCCAAATGTTGTCCAGTCGAGAGTTGTTCGTTCAAAACAAATTGATTTAAAACCAATGGATTTGGAAGAAGCTATTCTACAGATGGATTTATTGGGACATGATTTCTTTATCTATGTGGATGTTGAAGATCAAACAACTAATGTGATTTATCGTCGTGAAGATGGCGAAATTGGTTTGTTAGAAGTTAAAGAATCTTAATTAGAATACGTGTAAAGGTAGGTTTACTGAGTTGTAAACCTCCTTTTTCTTATAATTGATAGAATTACTGATTACACTTTTAAAAAGTCGCTTTTTGGTGGTTATTATGGTATAATGGATGCCAAGAGGTTTGGAATGAAAAAATTTTATGTAAGTCCTATTTTCCCCTTAATATTAGGAATAGTGGCGTTCGGAGTGCTATCTGTGCAACTTGTTTTTGTAACGAATACACTGGTAACGCTATTTCTTTTGCTACTTATTTTGGGTTCATATAGTTTATTATTCATCCATCAGAGAGACTATTATTCAAGGAGTGAAGTAGAACAAATCCAGTATGTAAACCACCAAGCTGAAGAAAGTTTGACGACCTTGTTAGAACAGATGCCTGTCGGAGTCATTAAATTAGACTTGTCGTCAGGTGAAGTTAAATGGTTTAATCCTTATGCTGAATTGATTTTGACTAATGAAGTGGGCGAGATTGATGTAGCCTTAATTCAGACTATTATCAAGGCATCTGTTGGAAATCCAGGTTCTTATGCTACCTTGGGTGAGACCCGTTATTCGGTTCATATGGACAAGGGATCTGGAGTTCTTTACTTCTTTGATGTGTCTGGAGAATACGAAGCGACTGTTGAGTTAGTAACGAGTCGACCTGTTATTGGGATTGTTTCTGTTGATAACTACGATGATTTAGAAGATAAAACATCAGAGTCTGATATCAGTCATATTAACAGTTTTGTAGCCAATTTTGTTTCAGAATTTGCAGGGAAGCATGCCATGTTCTCCCGTCGAGTGAGTATGGACCGTTTTTATCTATTTACGGACTATACGGTACTTGAGGAATTGATGAATGATAAATTTTCTGTTATTGATGCTTTCAGAGAAGAGGCGAAACAGAGACAGTTGCCCTTGACCTTAAGTATGGGATTTTCTTATGGTGATGGAAATCATGATGAGATAGGGAAAGTTGCTTTGCTCAACTTGAACTTGGCTGAGGTGCGTGGTGGCGACCAGGTGGTTGTCAAGGAAAACGACGAAACGAAAAATCCTGTTTATTTTGGTGGTGGGTCTGCTGCCTCAACCAAGCGTACCCGTACCCGTACGCGCGCTATGATGACGGCTATTTCAGATAAGATTCGGAGTGTGGATCAGGTTTTTGTAGTTGGTCACAAAAATCTAGATATGGATGCTTTGGGTTCTGCTGTAGGTATGCAGTTATTTTCCAGCAATGTGACTGAAAATAGCTATGCTCTTTATGATGAGGATCAAATGTCACCAGATATTGAACGAGCTGTTTCATTCTTAGAAAAAGAGGGAGTTACGAAGTTGTTATCTGTTAAGGATGCAATGGGAATGGTGACCAATCGTTCTTTGTTGATTCTTGTAGACCATTCAAAGACAGTTCTAACTCTATCAAAAGATTTTTATGATTTGTTTACTCAAACCATTGTCATTGACCACCACAGACGGGATCAGGATTTTCCAGACAATGCAGTTATTACTTATATCGAAAGTGGTGCAAGTAGTGCCAGCGAGTTGGTAACGGAATTGATCCAGTTCCAAAATTCTAAGAAAAATCGTTTGAGTCGTATGCAAGCCAGTGTCTTGATGGCTGGTATGATGTTGGATACTAAAAATTTCACCTCACGAGTGACTAGTCGGACATTTGATGTTGCTAGCTATCTCAGAACGCGCGGAAGTGATAGTATTGCTATCCAGGAAATTGCTGCGACAGATTTTGAAGAATATCGTGAGGTCAATGAACTTATTTTACAGGGGCGTAAATTAGGTTCTGATGTATTAATAGCAGAGGCTAAGGACTCGAAATGCTATGATACAGTTGTTATTAGTAAGGCAGCAGATGCCATGTTAGCTATGTCAGGTATTGAAGCGAGTTTTGTTCTTGCCAAGAATACACAAGGATTTATCTCTATCTCAGCTCGCAGTCGTAGTAAACTGAATGTACAACGGATCATGGAAGAGCTGGGAGGTGGAGGCCACTTTAATTTGGCAGCAGCTCAAATTAGGGATTTAACCTTGTCAGAAGCAGGTGAAAAACTGACAGAAATTGTATTAAATGAAATAAAGGAAAAGGAGAAAGAAGAATGAAAGTAATCTTTTTAGCAGATGTTAAAGGAAAAGGTAAAAAAGGCGAAATTAAGGAAGTACCGACAGGCTATGCGCAAAACTTTCTTATCAAAAAGAATCTAGCCAAAGAAGCGACTGCTCAAGCTGTAGGTGAACTTCGTGGTAAACAAAAATCTGAAGAGAAAGCTCACGCTGAGATGATTGCAGAAGCAAAAGCAATTAAAGCCCAACTTGAAGCAGAAGAAACTGTTGTAGAATTTGTTGAAAAGGTTGGTCCAGATGGCCGTACTTTTGGTTCTATTACCAATAAGAAGATTGCAGAGGAATTGCAAAAGCAATTTGGAATTAAGATTGATAAACGTCATATTCAAGTACAAGCTCCGATTCGAGCAGTTGGTTTGATTGATGTACCAGTGAAAATCTATCAAGATATCACAAGTGTAATCAATCTTCGTGTGAAAGAAGGATAAGTTTACACCTTCTTGACAAGATTGTAAAAGGAAGGGAAGTCTGATGGCAGAAGTAGAAGAGTTACGGGTACAACCTCAAGATATCTTAGCTGAGCAATCCGTTTTAGGGGCTATCTTTATTGATGAGAGTAAGCTTGTTTTTGTGAGAGAATATATTGAGTCTCGGGACTTTTTTAAGTATGCCCATCGTTTGATTTTCCAAGCCATGGTTGATTTATCCGACCGTGGCGATGCTATAGATGCAACAACGGTTCGTACCATTCTTGATAATCAAGGTGACTTACAGAATATTGGTGGCCTGTCTTACTTGGTTGAGATTGTCAATTCTGTGCCAACTTCTGCTAATGCGGAGTATTATGCTAAAATTGTTGCAGAAAAGGCTATGCTACGGCGATTAATCGCCAAGTTGACAGAGTCTGTCAATCAAGCTTACGAGGCTTCGCAGCCAGCTGATGAAATCATTGCTCAGGCAGAAAAAGGGTTGATTGATGTCAGCGAAAATGCCAATCGAAGTGGATTTAAGAACATTCGAGATGTGTTGAATGTCAACTTTGGAAATCTGGAAGCTCGCTCTCAACAAACGACCGATATTACAGGTATTGCGACAGGCTATCGTGATTTAGATCATATGACGACTGGCTTGCATGAGGAGGAGTTGATTATCTTAGCAGCTCGTCCGGCGGTTGGTAAGACAGCCTTTGCCTTGAATATTGCTCAGAATATTGGGACTAAGTTGGATAAAACGGTTGCTATCTTTTCGCTCGAAATGGGTGCGGAAAGTCTAGTGGATCGTATGCTTGCGGCAGAAGGTTTGGTGGAATCCCATTCTATCCGTACAGGTCAATTGACCGATGAGGAATGGCAAAAATATACCATTGCTCAAGGGAACCTAGCCAACGCGAGTATCTATATCGATGATACTCCAGGAATTCGGATCACGGAAATTCGTTCGCGTTCACGCAAACTGGCCCAAGAAACTGGAAATCTTGGTTTGATTTTGATTGACTATTTGCAGCTTATCACGGGAACTGGTCGAGAAAATCGACAACAAGAGGTTTCTGAAATTTCTCGTCAGTTAAAAATCCTAGCCAAAGAACTGAAAGTTCCAGTAATCGCTCTAAGTCAGCTTTCTCGTGGTGTAGAACAACGTCAGGATAAGAGACCAGTCTTGTCTGATATTCGTGAATCTGGGTCTATTGAGCAGGACGCTGATATCGTAGCCTTTCTTTATCGCGACGACTACTATGAGCGTGGTGGTGAAGAAGAGGAAGGTATACCAAATAATAAGGTAGAGGTTATTATCGAGAAAAACCGTAGTGGAGCTCGTGGAACGGTGGAATTGATTTTCCAAAAAGAATACAATAAATTTTCAAGTATCTCAAAGAGGGAGGCATAAGATGTCAGATGCATTTACAGATGTAGCCAAGATGAAAAAAATCAAAGAAGAAATCAAGGCACATGAGGGACAAGTCGTAGAAATGACTTTGGAGAATGGTCGTAAGCGCCAAAAAAATAGATTGGGTAAGTTAATTGAGGTTTATCCATCCCTGTTTATCGTTGAATTTGGGAACGTTGAAGGAGATAAACAAGCTAATGTTTATGTTGAATCCTTTACTTACTCAGATATCCTTACAGAAAAGAATTTGATTCATTATCTGGACTAAAGTGAGAAATTTTCTCACTTTTTCTTTTTTCTCCGAATAGTTTAAGTGAAGGTAATCTTCAACTTATATTATTTTTCAAGGAGGAAGAATGAAAATTTCACCATTTAAAGTAACAGAGACAGGGTTTTCTTTTAGAAAATCAGTTAAAAAGGTTGTTCCTTTTTTAGTAGTAGGATTGATGCTAGCAGCAGGTGATAGTGTCTATGCCTATTCTGGAGGAAATGGATCGATTGCGCGTGGAGATGATTATCCTGCTTATTATAAAAATGGAAGCCAGGAGATTGACAAGTGGCGCATGTATTCTCGTCAGTGTACTTCTTTTGCAGCCTTTCGTTTGAGTAATGTCAATGGTTTTGAGATTCCGGCGGCTTATGGAAATGCGAATGAATGGGGCTATCGTGCTCGTCGTGAAGGGTACCGTGTAGATAATACACCAACGATTGGCTCCATTGCTTGGTCTACTGCAGGAACTTATGGTCATGTTGCATGGGTGTCAAATGTAGTGGGAGATGAGATTGAGATTGAAGAATACAACTATGGAATCAGGGAATCATACAATAAGCGCGTCGTGAAGGCCAATACCATGACTGGATTTATTCATTTTAAAGATTTAGTTGGAGGTAGTGCAGGGAATAGTCAATCCTCAACTTCAACAGGAGGAACACATTTTTTCAAGGCTAGGTCAGCTATCAAAAATCAGCCTCTAGCTAGCGCAACTGCGATTGATTACTATTATCCTGGGGAGAATGTTCATTATGATCAGATTCTCGAAAAAGACGGATACAAGTGGTTGAGTTATACGGCTTATAACGGAAGTCGTCGTTATATCCAGCTAGAGGAAGTGACTTCTTCACAGAATTATCAGAATCAATCAGGAAATAGCTCTAATTATAGCTCAAATAATGGATTGACTGTTGGTTGGAAGAAAATAAATGGTAGTTGGTATCATTTCAAATCAAATGGGTCTAAATCAACAGGTTGGTTGAAGGATGGTTCTAGTTGGTATTATTTGAAATCATCAGGTGAAATGCAGACAGGATGGTTAAAGGAAAATGGGGTTTGGTATTATCTGGATAGTTCGGGGGCAATGAAAACGGGATGGTATCAAGTCTCTGGTAAGTGGTATTATTCTTACTCTTCGGGCGCCTTAGCTGTTAATACGACGGTGGATGGCTACAGAGTAAATAGTGATGGAGAACGAGTATAGAAAATTGGAGTAGGAAAATTTCCTGCTCTTTTCTGTAAGCAGTTTCCTTGACATTTTTTTTGTTTTGCGCTATCATATTTCCATATAATATATGGGAGTCTGTGTACAGTCTGAGAGGAAGCGTTAAGCTTCGACCGCACCTGATCTGGGTAATGCCAGCGTAGGGAACGATACTTAGCCGAATTCTGCACCTTTTTCATATATGAAAGAGGTTTTTCTTTTTTTTACAAAGAAAAACTGTAACTTAGAAGGAGGTTTTAATGAAAGCAAGCATTGCTTTACAAGTCCTGCCCCTGTCACAAGGGATTGACCGCGTAGCTCTTATCGATAAGGTTATTGCCTATCTGCAAACCCAAGGAGTGACCATGGTGGTGACACCCTTTGAAACAGTTTTAGAGGGAGAATTTGATGAGCTTATGCGAATTCTCAAAGAAGCGTTAGAAGTGGCGGGGCAAGAAGCAGACAATGTTTTTGCCAATGTGAAAATAAATGTAGGAGAGATTTTAAGCATTGATGAGAAACTTGAAAAATATAATGAGACGACATATTAGTCTGCTAGGATTTTTGGGTGTCTTATCTCTTTGGCAGGTAGCGGGTTTGTTAAAACTCTTACCAAAGTTTATCTTGCCGACACCACTTGAAATCCTTCAGTCTTTTGTTCGTGACAGAGAATTTCTCTGGTACCATAGTTGGGCAACCTTGAGAGTAGCCTTATTAGGTTTGGTGTTGGGTGTCTTGATAGCCTGTATCATGGCCGTCCTTATGGATAGTCTGAGTTGGCTCAATGACTTGATTTACCCCATGATGGTAGTTGTCCAGACCATACCGACAATTGCCATAGCCCCTATCCTGGTTTTATGGTTGGGTTATGGAATCTTGCCCAAGATTGTCTTGATCATCTTGACGACAACCTTCCCTATTATCGTAAGTATTTTAGATGGTTTTAGGCATTGTGACAAGGATATGCTGACCTTGTTTAGTTTGATGCGAGCCAATCCTTGGCAAATTCTCTGGCATTTTAAAATCCCTGTCAGCCTGCCCTACTTTTATGCAGGTCTGAGGGTCAGTGTCTCCTATGCCTTTATCACAACAGTGGTATCTGAGTGGTTGGGAGGTTTTGAAGGACTTGGTGTTTACATGATTCAGTCCAAAAAACTGTTTCAGTATGACACTATGTTCGCGATTATTATTCTGGTATCGCTGATCAGCCTTCTGGGTATGAAATTGGTTGATATTAGTGAAAAATATGTGATTAAATGGAAACGTACTTAAAATAGAGCGTTTTAGAAAAAGAAAAGAGGAAATCAAAATGAAGAAAACATGGAAAGTGTTTTTAACGCTTGTGACAGCTCTTGTAGCTGTTGTGCTTGTGGCCTGTGGTCAAGGAACTGCTTCTAAGGAAAACAAAGAGGCAGAACTCAAAAAAATTGACTTTATTCTAGACTGGACACCAAATACCAACCATACAGGTCTTTATGTAGCCAAGGAAAAAGGTTACTTCAAAGAAGCTGGAGTGGATGTTGATTTGAAATTGCCACCAGAAGAAAGTTCTTCTGACTTGGTTATCAATGGTAAGGCTCCATTTGCAGTGTATTTCCAAGATTACATGGCTAAAAAATTGGAAAAAGGAGCAGGAATTACTGCCGTTGCAGCTATCGTAGAACACAATACATCAGGAATCATCTCACGTAAATCGGACAATGTAAGCAGTCCAAAGGACTTGGTTGGTAAGAAATACGGGACATGGAATGACCCAACTGAGCTTGCTATGTTGAAAACCTTGGTAGAATCTCAAGGTGGTGACTTTGAAAAGGTTGAAAAAGTACCAAACAATGACTCAAACTCTATCACACCAATTGCCAATGGTGTCTTTGACACTGCTTGGATCTACTATGGTTGGGACGGTATCCTTGCTAAATCTCAAGGCGTAGATGCTAACTTCATGTACTTGAAAGACTACGTTAAAGAGTTTGACTACTACTCACCAGTCATCATTGCCAACAACGACTACTTGAAAGACAACACAGAAGAAGCTCGTAAAGTCATCCAAGCTATCAAAAAAGGTTACCAATACGCTATGGAACACCCAGAAGAAGCTGCAGATATCCTCATCAAGAATGCCCCTGAACTTAAGGAAAAACGTGATTTCGTCATCGAATCTCAAAAATACTTGTCAAAAGAATATGCAAGTGACAAGGAAAAATGGGGACAATTTGATGCTGATCGCTGGAATGCCTTCTACAAATGGGATAAAGAAAATGGTATCCTCAAGGAAGACTTGACTGATAAAGGATTCACTAACGAATTTGTAAAATAATGACAGAAATTAGACTAGAACATGTAAGCTATGCCTACGATAATGAAAAGATTTTAGAGGATATTAATCTGCAAGTGACTTCAGGTGAAGTGGTCTCTATCCTAGGCCCCAGTGGTGTAGGCAAGACCACTCTCTTTAACCTGATTGCAGGGATTTTAGAAGTCCAGTCTGGCCGAATCATTCTTGACGGGGAGGAAAATCCCAAGGGGCGCGTGAGCTATATGCTCCAAAAGGATTTGCTCCTAGAACATAAGACAGTTCTTGGTAATATTATCCTGCCCCTTTTGATTCAAAAAGTGGATAAGGCAGAAGCCATTGCCAAAGCAGATGAAATCCTCGCTACCTTTCAGTTGACGGCTGTAAGGGATAAGTATCCTCATGAACTCAGTGGTGGGATGCGCCAGCGTGTTGCTTTACTCCGTACCTACCTTTTCGGGCATAAGCTTTTTCTTCTAGACGAGGCCTTTAGCGCCTTGGATGAGATGACTAAGATGGAACTTCATGCTTGGTATCTTGATATTCACAAACATCTAGAGTTGACGACGCTCATCATTACGCATAGTATCGAGGAGGCTCTTAATCTCAGCGACCGCATCTATATCTTGAAAAATCGTCCTGGGCAAATTGTTTCAGAAATTAAACTAGATTGGTCTGAAAGTGAGGACAAGGAAGTTCAAAAGATTGCCTACAAACGTCAAATCTTAGCAGAATTAGGCTTAGATAAGTAGAAAAATAGGGAGTTGGTGAAGATTATCCTTTACCAGCGCCCTTTTTCTTTTAAAAATGAGAAAATTTCGGTATAATAGTCAAAGATAGTCAAGGTTTAAAGAGAGAGGTGGGTTTGTTATGAGATTTAAAAATACATCGGATCATATTGAGGCCTACATCAAGGCGATTTTAGATCAATCTGGAATTGTGGAGTTGCAACGGAGTCAGTTGGCAGATACCTTTCAGGTTGTTCCTAGTCAGATTAACTATGTAATCAAGACACGCTTTACGGAAAGTAGGGGCTACTTGGTTGAAAGTAAGCGTGGTGGTGGAGGCTATATTCGTATAGGACGGATTGAGTTTTCTAGTCATCATGAAATGCTCAGGGAGCTGCTTTACTCAATTGGTGAGCGAATTAGTCAAGAAATTTACGAAGATTTTCTGCAGCTTTTGGTTGAGCAGGAATTGATGACCAAGCAGGAGATGAATTTGTTGATGACAGTAGCTTTGGATCGCGTTCTAGGAGAAGAAGCTCCACTTGTTCGTGCTAATATGCTACGACAGGTCATACAAGAGGTAGATAGAAAAGGGAAGTAAGATGAACTATTCAAAAGCATTGAATGAATGTATCGAAAGTGCCTACATGGTTGCTGGCCATTTTGGAGCTCGTTACCTAGAGTCTTGGCACTTGTTGATTGCCATGTCCAATCACAGTTATAGTGTGGCTGGGGCGACTTTAAATGATTATCCATATGAGATGGACCGTTTAGAAGAGGTCGCTTTGGAACTGACTGAAACGGACTATAGCCAGGATGAAACCTTTACGGAATTGCCGTTTTCTCATCGTTTGCAGGTTCTTTTTGATGAAGCAGAGTATGTAGCGTCAGTGGTTCATGCTAAGGTGCTAGGGACAGAGCATGTCCTCTATGCGATTTTGCATGATGGCAATGCCTTGGCAACTCGCATCTTGGAGAGGGCTGGTTTTTCTTATGAAGACAAGAAAGATCAGGTCAAGATTGCTGCTCTTCGTCGCAATTTAGAAGAACGTGCAGGTTGGACTCGTGAAGATCTTAAGGCTTTACGCCAACGCCATCGTACAGTAGCTGACAAGCAAAATTCTATGGCTAATATGATGGGCATGCCCCAGACTCCGAGTGGTGGTCTCGAGGACTATACGCATGATTTGACAGAGCAAGCTCGTTCTGGCAAGTTAGAGCCAGTCATTGGTCGGGACAAGGAAATCTCTCGTATGATTCAAATCTTGAGTCGGAAGACCAAGAATAATCCTGTCTTGGTTGGGGATGCTGGTGTCGGGAAAACAGCTCTGGCGCTTGGTCTTGCCCAGCGTATTGCTAGTGGTGACGTGCCTGCGGAAATGGCTAAGATGCGCGTGTTAGAGCTTGATTTGATGAATGTCGTTGCAGGGACACGCTTCCGTGGTGACTTTGAAGAGCGCATGAACAATATCATCAAGGATATTGAAGAAGATGGTCAAGTCATCCTCTTTATCGATGAACTCCATACCATCATGGGTTCTGGTAGTGGAATTGATTCGACTCTGGACGCAGCCAATATCTTGAAGCCAGCCTTGGCCCGTGGAACTTTGAGAACGGTTGGTGCCACCACTCAGGAAGAGTATCAAAAACATATCGAAAAAGATGCTGCCCTTTCTCGTCGTTTCGCCAAAGTGACGATTGAAGAGCCAAGTGTGGCAGACAGCATGACCATTTTGCAAGGCTTGAAGGCGACTTATGAGAAACATCACCGTGTGCAAATCACAGATGAGGCGGTTGAAACAGCGGTTAAGATGGCTCATCGTTACTTGACTAGTCGCCATTTGCCAGACTCTGCTATCGATCTCTTGGATGAGGCGGCAGCAACAGTGCAAAATAAGGCAAAGCATGTAAAAGCAGACGATTCAGGTTTGAGTCCAGCTGACAAGGCCTTGATGGATGGCAAGTGGAAACAGGCAACTCAGTTAATCGCAAAAGAAGAGGAAGTGCCTGTCTATAAAGACCTGGTGACAGAGTCTGATATTTTGACCACCTTGAGTCGTTTGTCAGGTATCCCAGTCCAAAAACTGACTCAGACTGATGCTAAGAAATACTTGAATTTGGAAGCTGAATTGCACAAACGTGTCATCGGGCAAGATCAAGCTGTTTCAAGTATTAGTCGTGCCATTCGCCGCAACCAGTCTGGGATTCGCAGTCACAAACGTCCGATTGGTTCCTTTATGTTCCTAGGACCTACGGGTGTCGGAAAGACCGAATTGGCTAAGGCCCTGGCAGAAGTTCTCTTTGATGACGAATCAGCCCTTATCCGCTTTGATATGAGTGAGTATATGGAGAAATTCGCAGCCAGCCGTCTCAATGGAGCTCCTCCGGGCTATGTAGGTTATGAAGAAGGTGGGGAGTTGACCGAGAAAGTTCGCAACAAACCATATTCTGTTCTCCTCTTTGACGAGGTAGAGAAGGCCCACCCAGACATCTTTAATGTTCTCTTGCAGGTCTTGGATGATGGTGTTTTGACCGATAGCAAGGGCCGCAAGGTCGACTTTTCAAATACCATTATCATCATGACGTCAAACCTTGGTGCGACAGCCCTTCGTGATGATAAGACAGTTGGTTTTGGGGCTAAGGATATTCGTTTTGACCAGAAAAATATGGAAAAACGCATGTTTGAAGAGCTGAAAAAGGCTTATAGACCTGAGTTTATCAACCGTATTGATGAAAAGGTAGTCTTCCATAGCCTGTCTAGCGACCATATGCAGGAAGTAGTGAAGATTATGGTTAAACCTTTAGTGGCAAGTTTGGCTGAAAAAGGCATTGACTTGAAATTACAAGCTTCCGCACTGAAATTGTTGGCAAATCAAGGATACGATCCAGAGATGGGGGCTCGTCCACTTCGTAGAACTCTACAAACAGAAGTGGAAGATAAATTAGCAGAACTTCTTCTCAAGGGAGAATTAGAGGCAGGTAGCACACTTAAGATTGGTGTCAAAGCAGGTCAGTTAAAATTTGATATTGCATAAAAATGGAGAATCAGGAGCAATCTTGATTCTCTTTTTTTGCTACTTTTTTATAAAAAATAATAAAAACTATTGACAAAACAAAAATATAGTTTATAATAAAAACATAGATAAGATAAATATCAAAAAATATAAAAAGGTAAGACGCTTATGAAAAAGAAAACAGCAGTGGTATTTGGGACCTTTGCTCCGCTTCATCAAGGTCATATTGATCTGATCCAGCGAGCGAAGCGGCAGTGTGACCAGGTCTGGGCTGTCGTTTCAGGCTATGAGGGAGATAGAGGGGAACAGGTAGGCTTAACGCTTCAAAAAAGATTTCGCTATATCCGAGAGGCTTTTCGTGATGACGAGTTGACCTCGGTTTGTAAGTTAGATGAAACCAATCTTCCCCGTTACCCTATGGGTTGGGATCAGTGGCTAGATAAAATGCTAGAAGAGATTGCCTACGATCAAAACCAGCAAGAGCTGATCTTCTTTGTGGGAGAGAAGGATTATCAAAAAGAGCTGAAACAGCGTGGTTTTAAGACGGTTTTGCAAGAAAGAAAGTTTGGAATCTCAGCAACCATGATTCGAGAAAATCCAAGCAAGTATTGGAAATATATCGCTCAGCCCTTCCGTCGTCAATTTACTAAAAAAGTGTTGATTATGGGAAGTGCCAGCAATGGGAAGACCACTCTGGCCAAGGATTTAGCTAGGTATTACGATGCACCAGTTAGTCTTGAATACGCACGTGAGTACCAGATCAAAAACAATGTCCGCGACGATGAATTGACTCCAAAAGATTACTATTATCTCCTGTTGGGGCAGTATGATCAGACCTCTAAGTTAATCGATAGCAATGCCAATAGGGGACTGGTGATAGCAGACACCAACTCCTTAGTAACCAAGGGCTACTATGATTATTATATGGAGACTGAGGACCAAGGGGACTTATCAGGAGAGACTTTTGATAATCTCTTTGCCTCGATTTTGGCTAAGGAGAAATGGGACCTGATTCTCTTTGTGCAACCTGTCGGCTCCTATGTCAATGACGGCTTTAGAGATATGACCATGGCGGAGGACCATATTCGTCACAGTTTTTCCCAGCATTTGGATCAGATGAGGGAGCGCTACTTATCAAACATTCCACTAGTTTATCTAGCTGAGGATTATCTAGGAAATTATGAAGCAGCAAAAGTGGCTATTGATGCCATTTACCAAGCAGATTAGGAGAAAAATATGAAAAAACTAACTAAAAAAATCACACAATTTATCGAAAACTTTAAAAATGTCCATGCAGAAGCCCGCAAGATTGGTTTTGCAGGAATCATGCACTTGCTCTGGAAAGATCTCTTTGTCGGCCGTAGCCTCTTCCAGTGGTTGTATCTCATCGCCTTGTCAAGTGTTCCTCTTATTCTGGAGTTTACACAAAACACGGAAAGTCATGACTGGATTGGCCTCTTGGCCTCTTGGACAGGGATTGTCTGCGTTATCTTGGTAGCTGAAGGTCGAGCTAGTAACTATCTTTTTGGAGCTATTAACTCTGCAATCTACTTGGTACTATCTATGAATGCTACTTTCTACGGCGAAGTTTTGACGACTGTTTACTTCTTTGTCATGCAGCCTATTGGTCTCTATGCTTGGTTGTCCAATCGTATCAATGACCAAGGAAAACCAGAGGAGTCTCACTTTGAAGCTAAGAAACTTGGTCTGGTTGATTGGCTCAAGTACTTGGCCTTGACAGCTCTCATCTGGATTGGCATGGGGTTAGCTTACCAAAGCATTCATAGCGCTCGCCCCTTCCGTGATAGTGTAACGGATGCGACCAATGGTGTTGGTCAGCTCTTGATGACACGTCTCTACCGTGAGCAATGGATTTTCTGGATTGCAACCAATCTCTTTAGTATTTATCTCTGGTGGGGTGAAAACATCCATATTCAAGGTATGTACTGGGTCTACACCCTCAATAGTCTAGTCGGTTGGTACCAATGGACTAAGGCTGTCAAGGAGGGATAAGATGACTGAAACGATAATCCCAGCTGGAATGACAGAAAGAGAATATTTTGAGATTCATGCGACTGAGAAGGAATTTTTAGATTGGTACTACAATCTGGAACTCCCTCAATATGAAAAACCAAGTGTGACAGTAGATATGGTGGCTTACTGCTTTGTCGAAGGAAAGATCAAACTCTTGCTGATTCGTCGCAAGGCCCACCCTTATCAAAACTGTTTGGCTCTGGTTGGAGGCTTTATGGATAAGGGAGAGGATGCTGCGCATGCCTGTCAGCGTGAGGTAAGAGAAGAGGTCAACCTCGATCTTCCTTTGGAAAAAATTGAGCAATTGATGACCGTATCTACCCCCGGCCGTGACCCACGGGGCTGGACAGTGACCATTGCCCACTTGGTATATCTACCTAGCCGCGCATTAGACCTCGTTCAGGCAGGAGACGATGCCAAGGATGTTGTTTTCGTAGATGTCGATTTTCAGACGGGCAAGTGCTTCTTAGAGGGACTAGAGTTAGAGGAGCACGCCTTCGCCTTTGACCATTATGCCATTATCCAAGAGTCTATTAAACGAATCCAAGGACGACTTGACTGGAATCCGACCTTCCTCTATCTGTTAGAGGAGGAGTTCACTGTCTATGAAGGAACTGAGCTGGTCAATCTTATCAACCCAGGTCGCCCAATCGTCAGCAATAACTTTCTCGTAAAATACGGAGAATATGTAGAAGAAGTCGGACTCAAACGAGTACCTAAAAAGAAACCAAGGAAAACCTATCGATTGAAATAAAAGGCTTGGGGACCGAAATCGATAGACCAAGTATCGGTTTCCTAGTCTAAATCCTGAGAAGTTTCAACAAATCTGATGGCTGGTTCAAGCTTGAGAATTGAGAACATAAAGTTTGTGTCAAAAGTCAATTCAGCCATCGTGTCAAAGACTTATTAGTCATAAAAAAGCGAGGTCGGGATTTTTCCCGACCTCTTTTTTGGCTACTAAGAATGTTTATCTTTATTAGAATTGCTCATAATTCGAATGAATAAATCTTTGTATTTATATTTTAAGTAGGTTTCGTGTAAATACAATAAAGCTATATAGACAATCATGAAAATGGCAGTTAGGTAGAACAAATCAAATGTTGTTTGAGCGTAATGAGTAGCTGACCCATAAGAAGTGAAAGCACCTAAAATCAACCAAGGAAGATACTTGTAATAGTTGCTTAACATAAGCCTACACCTCCAATATCCTATTTCAATTTTATTATAGCCCTTCAAGAAAAAAATGCAAGCGGCTACACAGGAGTGATTTAAAAAATTTTAAACAAAATAGGAATTTATATCTGTTTTTTCTATTAGATTACGAATAGAAGAGTAGGAGGAGTAAATGTATCTAAAGTATTTAAGATTTTTAAAATAGTTTAGATAAATAGTTGACACATTTAAATCACAATGTTACAATTGTATTACAAAAAGATTTCTTAATATTTCTAAAGTATTACAAAGGAGTGAAAAAATGAAAAAGAAAACCTATATCAAATTGATGGCAGCGACTGTATTGGCTTCTACCTTGCTATTAGGAGCTTGTGGAAATAAAAAGGAAACAACTCAAGCAAGCAGTTCTGTTAAGACAAGCCAATCATCAAGCTCTAAAGCAGCTTCTTCTAGCAAAGAAGGCAAGACTCAGAAGTCCTCAAGTTCAGCTTCATCTGAAAAGGCCAAGACGTCTAACAACCAGTCTTCAGCAACTGTAACACCATCACAAGCGGCACCTGCAACAGAGCAAAGACAAGGTCAAGAAGTAGCTAATCAACAGGCTGCTAGTCAACAAACTCCTGCTCAGGCTCCTTCAACTCAACAGGCTTCTCAAACTCAGTCTAACCAATCAAGCTATGATCCAACAACTGACCGCAAACTTCAAGACAAGCAAGCAGAGCAAAATAAACGCTACAAGGGTGTTTTAACCATGGTAGATGGTGATTTCTCAGCTGCAGCGGGCAATTGGAAGGGAGCCAATGGCGAAACCATCACAGTTTCATCAGGTGGTCAATTTACAGTAGAATCTGCTGATGGAAAGAAAGAAAATTACTCTATCAAAGGTTATTCTTATACTCTTGACGATGGTAAGTATAATGCCAAAATCGGTGGAGGAAAAATCATCCAAATTACAACAGGAGCAGATGGTAAGGTTTCCAGTGTTGCTTTGAGTCAATAATAACTCTCAGTATTTGAATTTTTACAATCAAAGAAAATCCGTCAGCTCAATAAGAGTTGACGGATTATTTTATACTTGTATTTGGGTTAAAAATTCTTCTGTAGTAAGAATTTGAGCAAACTCATCTTGTAGAGAAAGGAGATTAATCTCATGGATAGTCTCAGGAGAGATGGCTTGACCGTTTGTGTTAGATAGGGTAAAACTGGCAGTAGCATCTGCTAGTAAAGTGACTTTAAAACCAAGATTTGCTGCCATTCTTGTAGTAGTAGATACACAATGAGGCAGAGTCAAACCAACAACGACTAAATGACCAATCTGTTTTTTTCGTAAATATGTTTCAAGATTTGTTCCAATAAAGGCGCTATTAACCTTTTTTTGAAAGACAGGTTCTGAGGTGATCGGTTCAAATCCATTTTTAAACACTTGATTTTGTTTGTTATGAAATTGCGACTGGGGATTGTCAGATATGTGTTGAACATGTAAGACTGGAAGAGCGTGTTTACGAAAGTATGCCAGTACCCTCAATGCTTGATGTTCAGCTTGAGGGTTGTTTCGTTCTCCCCAGATAGGGCTATCAAATGCTTTTTGCATATCGATAACCAGTAGAGCAGTATGAACCATTTTAAGCTTTCTCCAATTGTAAGAGGGCTTCAATCTCTGCTAGGGTGCTAGCTTGTGAAATGGCTCCACGGAGTTTGGCAGCGCCAGATGTTCCACGGAGGTAGTGTGGAGCGAGGCCACGGAATTCACGAACTGCGACGTTTTCCCCTTTGAGGTTAATCAATCGTTTCAAGTGTTCGTAGGCGATTTTCATCTTATCTTCAAAGGTCAAATCAGGTAGGATTTCTCCTGTTTCAAAGTAATGGTTGATTTGGTTGAAGAGATACGGATTTCCCATAGCAGCGCGGCCAATCATGACTGCGTCAGCACCGACTTCTTCGATACGTTGTTTGGCTTCTTGAACCGTACGGATATCACCGTTGGCGATGAAGGGAATCTTGGTCAGAGCTTGAGCGACCTTGTGAAGAGTCTCAAGGTCTGCGTGACCTGTGTACATTTGCTCACGGGTACGGCCATGCATGGCGAGGGCAGAAACACCTGCAGCTTCAGCAGCGAGGGCATTTTCTACTGCCAGAGATGGATCAGCCCATCCTGTACGCATTTTAACAGTGAGTGGGATATCAAGGACAGATTGGACCTTGTTGATAATAGAGTAAATCTTATCTGGGTCCTTGAGCCACATGGCACCAGCTTCATTTTTCACGATTTTGTTAACTGGGCAGCCCATGTTGATATCCACGATATCGGTCTTGGTGTTTTCTTGGATGAATTCTGCTGCGCGTGCTAGGCTGTCTTCATCGCTACCAAAAAGTTGGATAGAGACAGGGTTTTCGCCCTCATCGATATGAAGCATGTGCAGGGTTTTTTCATTGTTGTATTGGATTCCTTTGTCAGAGACCATCTCCATCACAACGAGTCCAGCTCCGAGTTCTTTTGCAATAGTACGAAAGGCTGAGTTGGTGACACCAGCCATGGGTGCTAAAACGGTACGATTGGGAATCTCAACATTGCCAATCATAAAAGGTGTATTAAGATTTGTCACGAATGAGTTCCTCCAGATCGTTTTCATCAAAGTTGTAAGTTGTTTGGCAGAATTGACAAGTAATTTCTGCCCCGTGGTCTTCCTCTTTCATTTTTTGCAAGTCTGAGCTTGGAAGGCTGGCAAGAGCGTTCATAAAGCGTTCATGGCTACAGTCACATTGGAAACGGATTTCTTCTTCAGAAAGACGCTTGTAGGCCTCGTCACCGTAGATAGCCTTGAGGAGTGCTTCGATATGGTCTTCGCTTTCTAGAAGTGTCGAGATAGCTGGCATTGCTTGGATGCGTTTTTCAAAGCGAGCAATCTCTTCTTCCTTGGCTCCTGGCAAGACTTGAACTAGGAAACCGCCTGCAACCTTAACCTTGTCTTCTTCGTCCAAAAGGACATTGAGACCGACTGCTGAAGGGGTTTGTTGGCTTTCAGTCAGGTAAAAGGCAAGGTCTTCACCGATTTCTCCAGAGATGAGGGGAGTCATAGAGTTGTAAGGATTTCCAGTGCCATAGTCTGTGATAACGAGGAAGTGACCATTTCCAACAAAAGGTCCAACTAGAACTTCACCAGTTGCAGTCTTTTTGATGTCAACACCAGGATTTTGAACGTAACCTTTGACATTCCCCTTGGTATCAGCGACGGTGATGATAGCCCCTAGAGAGCTAGATCCCAGTACTTTAACGGTTAGTTTGGTATTTCCTTTTTCATTGGCTGCGAGAATCTGGCTGGCGATAAGAGTTCGACCAAGCGCTACAGTTGAGCTAGCTTGGGTTTGGTGTTTTTCTTGAGCAGTGCGGACGGTTTCTGTGCTATCAAGGACAAAAGCACGAAAAGCGCCGCTTTCTGATATAGTTTTAATAATTTTATCCATAGCTACTATTTTAGCATAAAAATGCCCAAAGGGGGAGCCGTGTGTTTGCTGATTTTCAGGATAATGGACTAGGAAATCATCATGAAAATAAAAATAGAAACAGATTGTTTCATCATTTTTAAGTTTTGTGTTATTCTAAAGGAAGAAAATGAAAGGGGTAACAAATGTATTTAGGCGACTTGATGGAAAAGGCTGAATCGGGCCAATTTTCAATCCTTTCCTTTCTACTACAAGATTCTCAGACGACCGTCAAGGCTGTGATGGAGGAAACAGGATTTTCAAAAGCAACCCTAACAAAATATGTCACCCTGCTCAATGATAAGGCTTTGGACAGTGGCTTAGAGCTGACTATTCACTCAGAAGATGAAAATCTATGTTTATCAATTGGTCCTGCAGTCAAGGGGAGAGAGATTCGAAGCCTATTTTTAGAAAATGCCATAAAATACCAAATTTTAGTCTATCTTCTTTATCATCAGCAGTTTTTAGCACATCAGCTGGCTCAAGAATTGATGATTAGTGAGGCTACGCTTGGTCGTCATTTATCAAGTTTAAACCAGATTTTATCCGAGTTTGACTTATCTATTCAAAATGGGCGGTTGCGTGGCCCAGAACATCAGATTCGCTATTTCTATTTCTGTCTTTTCCGCAAGGTCTGGTCGAGTCAGGAATGGGAAGGTCACCTGCAAAAACTAGAGAGAAAAAAGGAGATTGCTACACTAGAAGAAATCTGTGGTGCGAGCTTATCTCCAGGACAGAAACTGGACTTGGTTTTATGGGCTCACATCAGTCAACAACGTCTTCGGGTCAATGCCTGTCAGTTTCAAGTGATAGAAGAGAAAATGCGAGGGTATTTTGACAATATTTTCTACCTTCGTTTGCATCGAAAAGCTCAGTCCTTTTTTGCTGGGCAACACCTTCCTCTAGGAACTGAGGATGGGGAGATGATGATATTCTTTTCTTTCCTCCTATCTCATCGCATTCTTCCTCTTCATACTATGGAGTATATCCTTGGTTTTGGAGGGCAGTTGGCAGATTTGCTGACGCAATTGATTCAAGAAATGAAGAAGGAGGAGTTGCTGGGCGGTTATACAGAGGACCATGTCACCTATGAACTCAGTCAGCTTTGTGCTCAAGTCTATTTATACAAGGGTTATATTTTACAGGACCGCTATAAGTACCAGTTAGAGAATTGTCATCCTTATTTGCTGATGGAACATGATTTTAGGGGAACGGCAGAGGAGATTTTTCATGCTCTACCTGCCTTTCATCAGGGGACGGATTTAGATAAGAAAATTCTCTGGGAATGGCTCCAGTTGATGGAATATATGGCAGAAAATGGTGGCCAGCATATGCGGATTGGTCTGGATTTAACCTCTGGTTTTCTTGTCTTTTCAAGGATGGCAGCCATTTTGAAACGGTATTTGGAATACAATCGTTTTATTACCATTGAAGCCTATGACCGAACTCGGCATTATGATTTACTGGTTACAAATAACCCCATTCATAAGAAGGAACAGACACCAGTCTATTATTTAAAAAACGACTTGGATATGGAAGATTTGGCAGGGATTCGTCAGTTATTATTCACTTAAAAGGCCTGGTTGTTCCAGGTCTTTTTTGTGAAATTTACACAATATCCTCACATTTTTTTAAAAATTAAAAAAAATTGATAAACAGGAAAGCGCTTTATTTTGTATACTAGTTACTGTAAAGAGGAGACATCCTCAAGATCTTTATGAGGAGGACATCACATGTCACAAGAAAAATTCATTATGGCTATTGACCAGGGGACAACAAGTTCTCGTGCTATTATCTTTAATAAAAAAGGAGAAAAAGTCAGCTCTAGTCAAAAAGAGTTCACTCAAATTTTCCCTCACGCAGGTTGGGTAGAACACAATGCTAATGAAATTTGGAATTCTGTACAGTCTGTTATTGCGGGTGCTTTCATTGAAAGTGGTGTGAAACCAAGTCAAATCGAAGCAATCGGAATCACTAACCAACGTGAAACAACAGTTGTTTGGGATAAGAAAACAGGGCTTCCAATCTACAATGCCATCGTTTGGCAATCTCGTCAGACAGCTCCTTTAGCTGAGCAACTAAAAAGCAAAGGCTATGTGGAAAAGTTCCATGAAAAGACTGGTTTGATTATCGATGCTTACTTCTCTGCGACCAAGGTTCGTTGGATTTTGGACCATGTTGAAGGTGCTCAAGAGAGAGCTGAAAAAGGTGAGTTGCTCTTTGGTACGATCGACACTTGGTTGGTTTGGAAATTGACTGACGGTGCGTCTCACGTAACGGATTATTCAAATGCAGCTCGCACTATGCTTTATAACATTAAGGAACTCAAATGGGATGATGAGATTTTGGGAATCCTCAATATTCCTAAGGCTATGCTTCCAGAAGTTCGTTCTAACTCTGAAATCTACGGTAAGACAGCTCCATTCCACTTCTATGGTGGAGAAGTTCCAATCTCAGGTATGGCTGGGGACCAACAAGCAGCCCTCTTTGGACAGTTGGCCTTTGAACCAGGTATGGTTAAAAATACTTATGGAACAGGTTCTTTCATCATCATGAACACTGGGGAAGAAATGCAGTTGTCTGAAAACAACCTCTTAACAACGATTGGTTACGGAATCAACGGCAAGGTTTACTATGCCTTGGAAGGTTCAATCTTCATCGCAGGAAGTGCTATTCAATGGCTTCGTGATGGACTTCGTATGGTAGAGAACTCACCAGAATCTGAAAAATATGCTCGTGATTCTAACAACGATGATGAAGTGTATGTCGTTCCAGCCTTTACAGGACTGGGAGCGCCATACTGGAATCAAAATGCACGTGGTTCTGTCTTTGGATTGACTCGTGGAACAAGTAAGGAAGACTTTATCAAGGCAACTCTTCAATCAATTGCTTATCAAGTGCGTGATATCATTGACACAATGCAGGTGGATGCTCAAACAGCTATTCAAGTATTGAAAGTGGATGGTGGAGCAGCTATGAACAACTTCCTCATGCAGTTCCAAGCTGACATTTTGGGAATCGACATTGCACGCGCTAAAAACTTGGAAACAACCGCTTTAGGAGCAGCCTTCCTAGCAGGTTTGGCAGTTGGTTACTGGAAAGACTTGGATGAGTTGAAGCTCTTGAACGAGACTGGAGAACTCTTTGAACCATCTATGAACGAATCTCGTAAGGAACAACTTTACAAGGGTTGGAAGAAGGCTGTGAAAGCAACTCAAGTTTTTGCAGAAGAAGACTCATACTGATGACATCAGTTTAACAATGACAGGACTTAACTAGAAAGTGTGTAAAAATGGAATTTTCAAAGAAAACACGTGAATTATCAATTCAAAAAATGCAGGAACGTATCTTGGACCTCTTGATTATCGGTGGAGGAATCACCGGTGCTGGTGTAGCCTTGCAGGCGGCAGCTAGCGGTCTTGACACTGGTTTGATTGAAATGCAAGACTTTGCAGAAGGAACATCTAGCCGTTCAACTAAATTGGTTCATGGAGGTCTTCGTTACCTTAAGCAATTTGACGTAGAAGTTGTATCAGATACGGTTTCAGAACGTGCAGTAGTTCAACAAATTGCACCTCACATTCCAAAACCAGACCCAATGCTCTTACCAGTTTATGAAGAAGATGGAGCAACCTTTAGTCTCTTCCGTCTTAAAGTAGCTATGGATCTTTACGACCTCTTGGCAGGTGTTAACAATACGCCAGCTGCTAACAAGGTCTTGAGCAAGGAAGAAGTCTTAGAACGCCAACCAAACTTGAAGAAAGAAGGCTTGGTAGGAGGTGGAGTGTATCTTGACTTCCGTAACAACGATGCCCGTCTTGTAATTGAAAATATTAAACGTGCTAACCAAGACGGTGCCCTCATTGCCAACCATGTTAAAGCAGAAGGATTCCTCTTTGACGAAAGTGGCAAGATTACAGGTGTGGTAGCTCGTGATCTCTTGACTGATCAAGTATTTGAAATTAAGGCTCGTCTGGTTATCAACACAACAGGTCCTTGGAGTGACAAGGTACGCAATTTGTCTAATAAGGGAGCACAATTCTCACAAATGCGTCCAACTAAGGGAGTTCACTTGGTAGTTGATTCAAGCAAGATCAAGGTTTCTCAACCAGTTTACTTTGATACAGGCTTGGGAGATGGTCGTATGGTTTTTGTACTTCCACGTGAAAATAAGACTTACTTCGGTACAACAGACACAGACTACACAGGTGATTTAGAACATCCAAAAGTAACTCAAGAAGATGTAGATTACCTACTTGGTATTGTCAATAACCGTTTCCCAGAAGCAAACATTACTGTTGCTGACATTGAAAGTAGCTGGGCTGGTCTTCGTCCATTGATTGCAGGCAATAGCGCTTCTGACTACAATGGAGGAAATAACGGTACCATCAGTGATGAAAGCTTTAACAACTTGATTGCGACTGTTGAATCTTACCTCACTAAAGAAAAAACTCGTGAAGATGTTGAGGCTGCTGTTAGCAAGCTTGAAAGCAGCACATCTGAGAAACATTTGGATCCGTCAGCGGTTTCTCGTGGATCTAGCTTGGACCGTGATGACAATGGTCTCTTGACCCTTGCTGGTGGTAAAATCACAGATTATCGTAAGATGGCTGAAGGAGCTATGGAGCGTGTGCTTGATATCCTCAAAGCAGAATTTGACCGTAGCTTTAAACTCATCAACTCTAAGACATATCCTGTTTCAGGTGGTGAATTGAACCCAGCAAGCGTGGATACAGAAATCGAGGCTTTTGCTGAACTTGGTGTATCTCGTGGTTTGGATAGCAAGGAAGCTCATTACCTAGCAAATCTCTATGGTTCAAATGCACCTAAGGTCTTTGCTCTTGCTCATAGTTTGGAACAAGCACCAGGACTCAGCTTGGCGGATACCTTGTCGCTTCACTATGCAATGCGCAATGAGTTGGCTCTGAGCCCAGTTGACTTCCTTCTTCGTCGTACCAACCATATGCTCTTTATGCGTGATAGTTTGGACAGCATCGTAGAGCCAGTTTTGGATGAAATGGGACGATTCTATGAATGGACAGAAGATGAAAAAGCAGCTTACCGTGCTGATTTAGAAGTAGCCATCGCTAACAATGATTTGGCAGAATTAAAAAATTAAGAAAAAATAAAAGAGGTGGAGGGCAAGACTCCTAGTCTACCCTTTCCTCCTTTTTAATGGAGACAGAAATATGATGAATGAATTATTTGGAGAATTTCTAGGGACTTTAATCCTGATTCTTCTAGGGAACGGTGTTGTAGCAGGTGTGGTTCTTCCTAAAACCAAGAGCAACAATGCAGGTTGGATTGTGATTACTATGGGTTGGGGGATTGCAGTTGCGGTTGCAGCCTTTGTATCTGGAAAACTCAGTCCAGCTCATTTAAACCCAGCTGTGACAATTGGTGTGGCTTTAAAAGGTGACTTACCTTGGGCTTCAGTATTCCCTTATATCCTAGCTCAGTTTGCAGGAGCTATGTTTGGTCAGATTTTGGTTTGGTTGCAATTCAAACCTCACTACGAAGCAGAAGAAAATGCAGGAAATATTTTGGCTACTTTTAGCACAGGACCAGCTATCAAAGATACTGTATCAAACTTGATTAGTGAAATCCTTGGAACCTTTGTATTGGTATTGACAATCTTTGCCTTGGGACTTTATGACCTTCAAGCAGGAATCGGAACCTTTGCAGTGGGTACCTTGATTGTCGGTATCGGTCTATCACTAGGTGGGACAACAGGTTATGCCTTGAACCCTGCGCGTGACCTTGGACCTCGTATCATGCACAGCATCTTACCAATTCCAAACAAGGGAGACGGAGACTGGTCTTACGCTTGGATCCCTGTTGTGGGACCTGTTATCGGAGCAGCCTTGGCTGTGCTTGTATTCTCACTTTTCTAATCTAGAAAATAATTATGTTGATAGGGCTTGGGATGAAAATCTCAGGCTTTTTTAAAATATACATAGAAAAACCGCATAATTTTAAAATTAGCTTAAATATAATGAAAATCTACGGCAAACAATTGAAAAATTACCCGAGAAAGTGGTACAATGGTAGAAAAATACTATAGTAAGAGTTCATCTTATTTAGCAAAAATTACAGAAATGAATGGTTTTTCTTGATGAAACAGAGAAAAGAATTGTACCTCTTTCTTGGTAGGACAGCCTTGTATTTTCTTATCTTTCTAGGGCTGCTTTACTTCTTTAGCTATCTTGGTCAGGGTCAAGGAAGCTTTATCTATAATGAATTTTAACTTGAAGGAGAATCCCTATTGTGTCAAATAAACCAATAGTAGATATGATTGAAACCATTGAGCATTTTGCTCAGACCCAGCCTAGCTATCCTGTTTACAATGTTTTGGGGCAGGAACACACTTATGGAGATTTAAAGGCTGATTCGGATAGTTTGGCTGCAGCTATTGACCAACTGAATTTACCAGAGAAGTCTCCGGTGGTTGTTTTTGGAGGCCAAGAATATGAAATGTTGGCAACTTTTGTAGCGTTGACTAAGTCAGGTCATGCCTACATTCCCATTGATAGTCATTCGGCCTTGGAGCGAGTTTCGGCTATTTTAGAAGTAGCAGAGCCAAGCTTGATTATTGCCATCTCAGATTTTCCATTGGAGCAGGTTTCTACACCGATGTTGACTCTAGCTCAGGTTCAAGAAGCCTTTGCTCAAGGGACTAGCTATGAGATTACGCATCCAGTCAAGGGTGATGATAACTACTACATTATCTTTACTTCTGGTACAACTGGTAAGCCTAAAGGAGTGCAGATTTCACATGATAACCTCCTCAGCTTTACCAACTGGATGATTACGGATAAGGAATTTGCGACGCCAAGTCATCCGCAAATGCTGGCTCAGCCACCTTATTCATTTGACCTGTCTGTCATGTACTGGGCACCGACCTTGGCACTAGGTGGTACGCTCTTCGCTCTTCCTTCAGCCATTACTCAAGACTTTAAGCAACTCTTTGCGACCATCTTTTCATTGCCAATCGCTATCTGGACATCAACCCCTTCTTTTGCGGATATGGCCATGTTGTCAGAAGACTTTAACAGTGAGAAAATGCCTGGAATCACGCATTTCTACTTTGATGGCGAAGAATTGACGGTTAAAACGGCTCAAAAACTGCGCGAACGTTTCCCATATGCCCGTATTATCAATGCCTATGGCCCAACAGAAGCGACAGTAGCCCTATCAGCTGTTGCTGTGACAGACGAGATGCTAGCGACTCTCAAACGTCTACCAATCGGCTATACCAAGGCTGATTCTCCAACCTTTATCATTGATGAGGAAGGTAAGAAACTGCCAAATGGTGAACAGGGAGAAATCATTGTTTCTGGACCAGCTGTTTCAAAAGGTTATATGAACAATCCTGAAAAAACAGCGGAAGCCTTCTTTGAGTTCGAAGGACTGCCAGCCTATCACACAGGTGATGTGGGAACTATGACAGATGAAGGCTTGCTTCTCTACGGTGGACGCATGGACTTCCAGATTAAGTTTAACGGTTACCGCATTGAGTTAGAAGATGTCTCTCAAAACCTCAATAAGTCTCGCTTTATCGAGTCTGCTGTTGCTGTTCCACGTTATAACAAGGACCACAAGGTACAAAATTTACTGGCTTATGTCATCTTAAAAGATGGTGTTCGTGAACAGTTTGAACGTGATATCGATATTACCAAGGCTATCAAGGAAGATTTGACAGATATCATGATGTCCTACATGATGCCATCTAAATTCCTTTATCGAGACAGTTTACCACTGACTCCAAATGGGAAGATTGACATCAAAGGATTGATTAACGAGGTGAATAGCAGATGATGGAGTTCTTTCAACAGCTTCCTCATTTAGAGCCATATGGTAATCCTCAGTATTTTGTCTATGTGATAGCTGCAACCTTGCCTATCTTTATCGGTCTCTTTTTCAAGAAACGTTTTGCCTGGTATGAAATACTGGTTAGTCTCTTCTTCATCGTCACTATGTTGGTAGGTGGGAAGACTAATCAATTGGCCGCCTTGGGTATTTATCTGTGCTGGGAAATATTGCTCTTGCTTTTCTACAAGCACTATAGAAAAAGTAAGGATGGCAAGTGGGTCTTCTACCTAGTTAGTTTTCTGTCCCTCCTTCCGATTATCTTTGTCAAGGTGCAGCCGGCTATCAATGGAACGCAGTCTTTGCTGGGGTTCTTGGGAATTTCCTACCTGACGTTTCGTTCGGTTGGGATTATCATCGAGCTGAGAGATGGAGTGATTAAGGATTTTACCCTCTGGGAATTCCTCCGCTTTCTTCTCTTCATGCCGACCTTTTCAAGTGGCCCAATCGACCGCTTTAAACGGTTTAATGAAAATTATCAGACCATTCCTGAGCGGGATGAGTTGATGGATATGCTGGATGAATCTGTTCGCTATATTATGTGGGGCTTTTTGTATAAGTTTATCCTAGCTCATGTTTTAGGAGAGACCTTGTTGCCTCCTCTGAAGAATCTAGCTTTGCAGGCAGGTGGTTTCTTTAACCTCTATGCCTTGGCAGTTATGTATACCTTTGGTCTGGAGCTCTTCTTTGATTTTGCAGGTTACTCTATGTTTGCCTTAGCCATCTCAAACTTGATGGGAATCCGTAGTCCTATCAACTTTAATAAGCCCTTTTTGTCAAGGGATTTAAAGGAATTTTGGAATCGTTGGCATATGAGCCTGTCTTTCTGGTTCCGTGACTTTGTCTTTATGCGGATGGTAATGGTATTGACCAGAAAGAAGGTCTTTAAAAATCGTAATGTAACTTCAAGTGTGGCTTACATTGTAAATATGCTGATTATGGGATTTTGGCACGGTGTGACCTGGTACTATATCGCCTATGGACTCTTTCATGGACTGGGATTGGTCATCAATGATGCTTGGGTTCGCAAGAGAAAAACACTCAATAAGGAGCGGAAAAAAGCAGGGAAGGTTGCTCTACCTGAGAATCGCTGGATTCAGTTGCTTGGTATGGTGGTCACCTTCCATGTCGTCATGCTGTCATTCTTAATCTTTTCTGGATTTTTGAATGATTTATGGTTTAAAAAATAAAAGGAAATAAAATATGGATATCAAATCAGAAGTTATCGAAATTATTGATGAGTTGTTTATGGAAGATGTTTCTGACATGATGGATGAAGATCTTTTTGACGCAGGTGTCTTGGATAGTATGGGGACGGTTGAATTAATTGTGGAGATTGAAAACCGTTTTGACATTCGTGTTCCTGTAACAGAGTTTGGTCGCGACGACTGGAATACAGCCAATAAAATCATATCTGGTATTGTGGAGCTACAAAATGCTTAAACGCTTATGGATGATCTTCGGACCGGTCTTGATAGCTGGTTTGTTGGTTTTTCTGCTCATTTTCTTTTATCCTACTGAGATGCGTCATGATTTGGGGGTCGAAAAGCGTTCGGCGGTGGCTATTACTATTGAAAGTTTTAAGGAGAGGAGTCAAAAGGTCAGAGCCCTATCTGATCCAAATATGCGTTTTGTTCCCTTCTTTGGCTCCAGTGAGTGGCTTCGTTTTGATGGAGCTCATCCTGCGGTATTGGCTGAGAAATACAATCGTTCTTATCGCCCTTATCTTTTAGGACAGAGAGGAGCTGCATCGCTCAATCAGTATTTTGGAATGCAACAGATGTTACCACAGCTAGAGAATAAACAAGTTGTGTATGTTATCTCACCTCAGTGGTTCAGTAAAAATGGCTATGAGCCAGCTGCCTTCCAACAATATTTTAATGGAGACCAGTTGACCAGTTTTCTGGAAAATCAATCTGGAGATCAGGCTAGTCAATATGCAGCGACTCGCTTACTGCAGCAGTTCCCAAACGTAGCTATGAAGGATTTGGTTCAGAAGTTGGCAAGTGAAGAAGAACTGTCGACTGCAGACGATAAAATGATTGAATTATTGGCTCGTTTTAATGAGCGCCAAGCTTCCTTTTTTGGTCAGTTTTCGGTTAGAGGCTATTTCAAATATGATAAGCATGTAGGTAAGTATTTAAAGACCTTGCCAGACCAGTTTTCTTATCAAGCCATAGAAGATATTGTTAAAGCAGATGCTGAAAAGAATACTTCCAATAATGATCTGGGAATGGAAAATTATTTCTATAATACGCAGATTAAGAAGGATTTGACGAAATTAAAGGATTCTCAGAAAAACTTTACCTATCTCAAGTCGCCAGAATATAATGACCTACAATTAGTGTTAACCCAGTTTTCTAAATCCAAGGTAAACCCGATTTTTATCATTCCACCTGTTAATAAAAAATGGATGGACTATGCTGGTTTGCGGGAGGATATGTACCAACAAACGGTGCAGAAGATTCGTTACCAGTTAGAAAGTCAAGGTTTTACAAATATAGCAGATTTTTCTAAGGATGGTGGAGAACCATTCTTTATGAAGGATACTATTCACCTTGGGTGGTTGGGTTGGTTGGCTTTTGACAAGGCAGTTGATCCTTTCCTGTCTAATCCCACACCAGCTCCGACTTATCATTTGAATGAGCGCTTTTTCAGCAAAGATTGGGCGACTTATGATGGAGATGTCAAGGAATTTCAATAGATAATAGTATAGAAGAGTTCAAGAATGAAGCCTATTTTCACGTTTTTTCTTGACTCTTTTTTGGTTTGTGATATAATTAACCAGTAAAGAATCGGTGACTATCGGTACTTTTATACTCAATGAAAATCAAAGAGCAAACTAGGAAGCTAGCCGCAGGCTGTACTTGAGTACGGCAAGGCAATGCTGACGTAGTTTGAAGAGATTTTCGAAGAGTATTATCTAAAAGTGATAGTTAAGAAAGGAGTAACACATGAGACAGCTTGCGCAGGAAATTGATACTTTTTTGAATGAGGTTATCTTGAAATCTGAAAATCAGCATGAAATCCTAATAGGTCATTGCACTAGCGAGGTGGCCCTGACCAATACTCAGGAGCACATTCTCATGCTTTTGTCAGAGGAATCTTTAACAAATTCAGAGTTGGCGCGTCGCCTCAATGTCAGCCAGGCAGCAGTTACCAAGGCCATTAAGTCTTTGGTCAAGGAAGGGATGTTGGAAACATCTAAAGATCCGAAGGATGCGCGTGTGATTTTTTATCAGTTGACTGATTTGGCTCGTCCAATCGCTGAGGAGCATCATCATCACCATGAGCATACACTTTTAACCTATGAACAAGTGGCAACTCAGTTTACTCCAAATGAACAAAAAGTGATTCAGCGGTTTTTGACTGCTTTAGTAGGAGAAATCAAATAATGAGATATATTACGGTAGAGGATTTATCCTTCTATTATGATAAGGAGCCCGTTCTTGAACATATCAATTATAGTGTTGATAGTGGGGAATTTGTTACCTTGACAGGGGAAAATGGAGCCGCTAAGACAACTCTAATCAAGGCCAGTCTGGGCATTCTTCAACCAAGATTTGGCAAAGTTACTATTTCAAAGACCAACACTCGTGGGACGAAACTAAGAATTGCCTATCTTCCTCAGCAAATCTCTAGTTTTAATGCGGGCTTTCCAAGTACTGTTTATGAGTTTGTAAAATCAGGCCGATACCCTAGAAAGGGCTGGTTCCGTCGTTTGAATGCCCATGATGAAGAACACATCAAGGCTAGTTTGGATTCTGTTGGGATGTGGGAGCATCGGGATAAACGCATTGGTTCTCTCTCTGGTGGGCAAAAGCAAAGAGCTGTTATCGCACGTATGTTTGCTTCAGATCCGGATATCTTTATTTTGGATGAGCCGACGACAGGGATGGATGCAGGAACCAAGAATGAATTTTATGAGCTTATGCACCATAGTGCCCACCATCATGGCAAGGCTGTTTTGATGATTACTCACGATCCAGAAGAAGTCAAAGACTACGCAGATCGCAACATCCACCTGGTTCGAGACCAAGATTCGCCATGGCGTTGCTTTAATGTTCATGAAAGTGACCAGGAGGTGGAGCATGCTTAATCTACTGTCTTATGATTTTATGCAACGGGCCTTTTTGGCAGTTATTGCCATGAGTCTTTTCTCGCCGGTATTGGGAACCTTCCTCATCTTGCGTCGTCAGAGTTTGATGAGTGATACCCTCAGCCACGTCTCACTTTCGGGTGTAGCCTTTGGTCTGGTTCTGGGGATTTCTCCGACTATTTCAACTATTGCTATTGTCTTGATTGCGGCGGTCTTTCTGGAGTATCTCCGTACGGTTTACAAGAGCTTTATGGAAATCGGGACAGCTATCCTCATGTCGACAGGTCTGGCTGTTTCTCTGATTGTCATGAGCAAGGGTAAAAGCTCTAGTTCAATGAGTTTGGACCAGTACCTTTTTGGTTCCATCGTGACGATTAGTGAAGAGCAGGTTATTTCCCTCTTTGTCATTGCAGCGGTTGTTTTGATCTTGACCTTCCTCTTCCTTCGTCCAATGTATATCCTGACCTTTGATGAAGATACGGCCTTTGTGGATGGCTTGCCTGTTCGTACCATGTCCATTCTTTTTAACATGGTGACAGGGGTGGCCATTGCCCTTATGATTCCAGCTGCGGGAGCTCTTTTGGTATCGACCATTATGGTCTTACCAGCTAGTATTGCCCTGCGTCTGGGTAAAAACTTTAAATCGGTCATGCTGCTTGCCAGTGCTATTGGATTTTTGGGAATGGTAGCAGGTCTTTACATTTCCTACTATGCAGAAACACCTGCAAGTGCAAGTATTACCATTATTTTTGTAACTGTCTTTATACTAATCAGTTTAGTAAGACGATTTATAAAATAGGAGACTAACGTGAAAAAAATTAGCTTATTGCTAGCCAGTCTATGTGCCTTGTTTTTAGTAGCTTGTTCCAATCAAAAGCAAGCAAATGGCAAACTAAATATTGTGACAACCTTTTATCCTGTCTATGAATTTACCAAGCAAGTCGCAGGAGATACTGCTAATGTAGAACTCCTAATCGGTGCTGGTACAGAACCCCATGAATATGAACCGTCTGCCAAGGCAGTTGCCAAAATACAAGACGCAGACACCTTCGTTTATGAAAATGAAAACATGGAGACCTGGGTCCCTAAATTGCTAGATACCTTGGATAAGAAAAAGGTGAAAACCATCAAGGCGACAGGCGATATGTTGCTTTTACCAGGTGGCGAGGAAGAAGAGGGAGACCATGATCATGGAGAAGAAGGTCATCACCATGAGTTCGATCCCCATGTTTGGTTATCACCAGTCCGTGCCATTAAACTAGTAGAGCACATCCGTGACAGCTTGTCAGCAGATTATCCTGATAAAAAAGAGACCTTTGAAAAGAACGCAGCTGCCTATATCGAAAAATTGCAAGCCTTGGATAAGGCTTATGCAGAAGGCTTATCTCAAGCCAAACAAAAGAGCTTTGTAACGCAACACGCAGCCTTTAACTACCTTGCCTTGGACTATGGACTCAAGCAAGTTGCTATCTCAGGCCTTTCTCCAGATGCAGAGCCATCAGCAGCTCGCTTGGCGGAATTGACAGAGTACGTCAAGAAAAATAAAATTGCCTATATCTACTTTGAAGAAAATGCTTCACAAGCTCTTGCTAACACACTTTCAAAAGAGGCAGGTGTCAAAACAGATGTCCTTAATCCTTTAGAAAGTCTGACAGAAGAGGACACCAAGGCTGGAGAAAACTACATTTCTGTGATGGAGAAAAACCTCAAGGCTCTAAAACAAACAACAGACCAAGAAGGCCCTGCTATCGAACCTGAAAAGGAAGAGGATACCAAGACAGTCCAAAATGGTTACTTTGAGGATACAGCTGTCAAGGACCGCACCTTGAGTGACTATGCAGGTAACTGGCAATCAGTTTATCCTTTCCTTGAAGATGGTACGTTTGATCAAGTCTTTGACTACAAGGCTAAGTTGACTGGTAAGATGACTCAGGCTGAGTACAAGGCCTACTATACAAAAGGCTATCAGACCGATGTGACTAAGATTAACATCACTGATAACACTATGGAATTTGTTCAAGGTGGACAAAGTAAGAAATTCACCTACAAGTATGTTGGTAAGAAAATCTTGACTTACAAGAAAGGCAATCGTGGCGTGCGCTTCCTCTTTGAAGCGACAGATGCGGATGCTGGACAGTTCAAGTATGTTCAGTTTAGTGACCACAATATCGCCCCAGTGAAGGCAGAACATTTCCATATCTTCTTTGGAGGAACAAGCCAAGAAGCCCTCTTTGAAGAAATGGATAACTGGCCAACCTACTACCTAGATAACCTATCTGGTCAAGAAATCGCCCAAGAAATGTTGGCGCATTGATGAGAAACCGACTAGTTCATAGGAGCTAGTCGGTTTTTGAGTACTAGGTGGCTAACTTCATTATAGATCTTTCAGATACATAAGTCGCTTAAAAAATAAATAAAACTCTTGAAATATCGGGGTTTATATGCTAGAATGTAGTTAATTGATAAGGTTCATTAGAACACCAAAGCCCCTAACTATTGCCGTAGTTAAGGGCTTTTTTGACGTATCTTAGCGATTTAACGGGTGTTGATAGGCTAGTCACTCGGTCTATTTCTTACCATCTAGCCATTTGCAAACGAAATACAAGATAATTCCAGCGATGACGTCCGCTATAATAGTAAGAACGAGCTCTGGGGCAAGGTTCATTAGTTTTACCTCCTCTCACGAACCGTAAGGAACGTAATCGGTAACCGATGACAAAAATAGTATACACATTAAATTTAGACCATCAAGCTTGCTTAATTCTTGAAATATAGGGGATAGGCAAAAAGTCTTTAAAATCAAAAAAAGTATAGTATCAGATGTATAAAAGCTTGATGTTATATCAATTATAAAAGTGGATAGGAAAGTTTTCTGATTATCAGAATTCCTTCCTATCCACTTTTTGAAGATTGTAAGCTAATTTTATTTTATGTAGAATTAGTTTATTTGTTTTATTTATCAAAACCTTGCAAGGCTTTTTGGCGTTCTTCTACTTGACCTTTAGCATCTAGTTTATTACCAGCGTATACAGCTGATTCCCATGATCCGTACATTGGATTTGGGAAGATGATGAATTTTTCACCGAATTCTTTTTGCAATTCTTCAAGTTGTTTATCACGGTCAGATTCAGAAGTCTTAGAAAAATCTGCAAAGTCTACGAGGTTATCACCAAACAATAAGATAAGGTTTGTTTTTTCTTGAACTTTTTGGCGACGACCTTCTTTGGATTTTACACCACTTTCTAAGAACATAAGATGATCACGTCCTTGAACAGGAATTCCTTCACTTTCAAGATTTTTAATAGTAGCATCTACTTGATTAGCTGAGCGGTCAGAAATATAGTAGATTTGGACACCGTTTTGATCAGCAAACTGAAGAAAATCTTTGGCACCTGGGACGGCTTTTGCTGAAGCTTTTTGAACCCAAACATCCCAATTTTCGGGTGTAAATGCTGTACCATCTTTGACATTTTGTACTTGATAAGGGCTATTATCTAGGACAGTTTCATCCAAGTCTAAAACGATAGAGTAAGGTTTGTCTGATTCTGTTTTGAGCAATTCCTTTAGGTGACTTGTTGCAACGTTATAACCCTGTATGTATAAAGCTTTAGTTTCAGCTGATTTTTGATACCAAAGGGTTGACATAGTGTTTTCTCTTGACCGTAGTTGGTCATATGTCATTGTAATCTGATTATCAGATGAGCTATTATTGCTTGTCTGTGTTTCTGTAGACTTTGTTGCACAACTAGCCAATAAGACGACAGAAGCAAGTGTAGAAAGGATTGTAACAGTAGTTTTTGCTGTTTTCATGAAATATCTCCTATTCATTAATTTCAATCACTAGTATAGCACGAGGGAAAAGTTAAGGCAAGTCATTCTCGGACTATGGATGTAGATTCTACAGAAGTTAATGTAATGAAAAAAGCGATTGCATTTTATAAAGAGTTGTTTTAGCCAGAGATTAGACGACAATGTGACAATTCACCTCTAATTATTGACATTTCAGGAAAAATCGCAGTAAAATCTGCACAGCCTTCTTTAAATGTGCTATAATACAGGAAAAATAATGATGGAGGTCACGATAATGGCAACATTTTTGATGATTTTTGTAGTGGTTTGTGTACTCCTATTGGTGATAGTCACACTGAGTACAGTTTATGTGGTTCGTCAGCAGTCGGTGGCGATTATTGAACGCTTTGGGAAATACCAAAAGGTTGCCAATAGCGGTATTCATATTCGCTTGCCTTTTGGGATTGACTCGATTGCAGCGCGAATTCAGTTGCGCTTGTTGCAAAGCGATATTGTGGTTGAGACTAAGACCAAGGATAATGTGTTCGTTATGATGAATGTGGCGACCCAGTACCGTGTCAATGAGCAAAGCGTGACAGATGCTTACTATAAACTCATGCGTCCAGAATCTCAGATTAAATCTTATATCGAAGACGCCCTTCGCTCTTCTGTTCCCAAATTAACCTTGGATGAATTATTTGAGAAAAAAGATGAGATTGCCCTTGAAGTTCAACACCAAGTAGCAGAAGAAATGACTACTTATGGTTATATTATTGTGAAAACTTTGATTACAAAGGTCGAACCAGATGCAGAAGTTAAGCAATCCATGAATGAAATCAATGCGGCGCAACGTAAGCGGGTTGCAGCGCAAGAATTGGCGGAAGCAGACAAGATAAAAATCGTCACTGCAGCTGAAGCCGAAGCAGAAAAAGACCGCCTCCATGGTGTGGGGATTGCCCAACAACGTAAGGCGATTGTGGATGGATTGGCAGAGTCTATCACAGAACTCAAGGAAGCCAATGTTGGCATGACAGAAGAACAAATCATGTCCATCCTCTTGACCAACCAGTATTTGGATACCTTGAATACCTTTGCTGCAAAAGGCAATCAAACGATCTTTTTACCAAATACACCAAATGGTGTGGATGATATCCGTACACAAATCTTGTCAGCCCTCCGCGCTGAGAAGAAATAATAGACTAAAGAGCTTGGCAACAGGCTCTTTTTGCGTTGACTTTTAGGCTTGAGGATTAAAATCCTCCTCCACAAATTATAGAATCTTTTCCGAGTATTTAGTGAGTGATGGAGGAAGTCTTGAAAGCGCTTTTGTTTTGTGTTATAGTCAAGTAAATTGAGTCGTTTAAAGAGGAATGCTTGTATGAGAAGAGAAGAAGTTTTTCGAAATCACTGGTTTTTTAGCCAGGAGGTGGGAAAAGAAGAAGCCTTGGCGCCGGATTTTCAGAGGGAAAATTGGCAGGCTATTCAAGTGCCACATGACTGGAGTATTTACAATGATTTTGACCAGTATTCGCCAGCGCAAAATGAGGGTGGCCAGTTAAACGGGGGTCAGGCTTGGTACCGGACGCAGTTTTACTTGGAAGATGATGCCAGTCTGGTTTCGGTGCGTTTGCTCTTTGACGGGGTTTACATGAATGCCCAAGTCTATATCAACGGGCAAGTGCTGGGCTATTATCCCAATGGCTATACACCTTTTTCTTATGATATCACGCCTTATCTAAGAAACGATGGGACGGCCAACCAGCTTGCGGTTTTTGTGGACAATCAGCAACCTAGCAGTCGTTGGTACTCTGGTAGCGGTATTTACCGAGAAGTAAAATTGTTGATGACCGATTCGGTGCATTTGGATTTATATGGGATTAAGATAGAAAGTCCCAAGCTTAAGGAGCAAAGGCAATCTTGGGTAGAAACTCAGCTTGAAAGTAAGGTTTCAAATGATGGATCTCAGTCCGTGTCGGTGTATTTGGAACAGAGTATCTGGCATGAAGGGCAGCAATTGTCAGACTGGCAGGCGACAGACTCTCTAGTAATTGATTCTGGAGAAAAACATCATTTCAAACAAGCCATATCAATTTTTCACCCTTTACTTTGGGATATTGACCATCCCCACCTTTACCAATTGAAGACTCGACTTTACAAAAATGGCATTTTGGTTGATGAAGAAGAGGAGACCTTTGGTTATCGCTATATGGATTGGCAAGCGGATAAGGGCTTCTTTCTAAATGGTCGCTGGTTGAAGATTCATGGAGTTTGTCTGCACCATGACTACGGAGCGCTGGGAGCTGTGGAAAACAGGTCAGCTGCTGAGAGACGATTGCGCCAGATGAAGGACATGGGTGTCAATGCGATCCGAATCACCCATAATCCAGCTAGTAGTATCTTGCTGGATGTGGCTGCTAAAATGGGATTACTTATCCAAGAAGAAGCCTTTGATACCTGGTATGGAGGTAAGAAAGAATATGACTATGGTCGCTTTTTTGAGGAAGAAGCGACTCATCCCGAAGCGAAAGCAGGCGACTTCTGGTCAGATTACGATTTGCGAATCATGATTGAGCGTGGTAAGAACAATCCAGCCATCTTTATGTGGTCCTTGGGAAATGAAGTTAGTGAAGCAAATGGCGATGCTCATTCACTGAAGACTATCAAACGCTTGCTAGGAAGGGTAAAGGAAGTGGATGATAGTCGTTTTGTGACCATGGGAATGGATCAATTCCGCTTTGGAGATGGTTCTGGAGGTCATGAAAAGATTGCTGATTTGCTGGATGTAGTGGGCTTGAATTACTCAGAAGACAATATTGATGGAATTCGCAAAAGACATCCCAAGTGGCGACTTTACGGATCTGAAACCTCATCGGCCACCCGGACGCGTGATAGCTATTTTCGCCCAGATAAGGAGTGGGTTGGAGATAATCGCCGCGTGAGGAATTTTGAACAGTCAGACTATGGCAATGATCGGGTTCCTTGGGGAAAGACAGCGACGGCTTCTTGGATAGCAGATAGAAATCGGCTAGACTACGCAGGTCAGTTTATCTGGACAGGAGTGGACTATATTGGTGAGCCAACTCCTTGGCACAATCAAAACGACACGCCTGTCAAGAGTTCCTATTTTGGGATTGTGGACACGGCAGGGATTCCTAAAAATGACTATTATCTCTATCAAAGTCAGTGGTTGGACGTAAATCAGCATCCCATGGTTCATATCTTGCCCCACTGGAATTGGGAAATCCACAAGAGTTATCAACAAGTTGTGGATAAGTATGGGGATATCCCTGTTCGAGTGTATTCAAATGTTGGTTCTGTAGAGCTATTTCTCAATGGAAAATCTCAAGGCAGGAAGACTTTTCAGGAAAAATGGACTGCAGATGGTAGAAAATACCAAGAGGGAGAAGGTTCTGACCAACTCTATCTCGAATGGTGTTTGGCTTATCAACCAGGAGAATTGCATGCTGTGGCCTATGACCATCAAGGTCAGATTGTGGCAGAAGATAGGGTAGTGACTGCAGGCAAGTCTGCTAAGATTGACCTACATGCCGAGAAAACACAACTGGAGCCAGATGGGCAAGAACTCCTCTATCTCTATTTTGATGTATTGGACCAAGATGGAAATTGGGTGCCGAGTGCTTCCAATCAGCTTCATTTTGAAATTGAAGGACCAGCTCGCATTGTGGGTGTGGATAACGGTAGGCAGGCCAGTCGTGAACGTTATCAGGCTCAGAAAAATGGTCAGCTTAAGAGAAAAGCCTTTCATGGCAGAGGTGTCCTCTTAGTTCAGAGCTTGGAGCAGGCAGGTCAGGTGAGAGTAAAAGCTAGTGCCAGAGGGCTAGAGTCAGCAAGTTTTGATCTCTTAGTGGGAGAGGCTTTGGATTCCCAAGCAGTGAAAAATCAGCGCTTGTTTGAGATTCGAGTGGACAAGCAGGCAGGTTTGCAAGAGGGAGATTACCCAGCTATTGGACTTTATCCACAAACTGTGGATAACCCTGTGAACAAGGTGGGGAATAGTGAAGTGATTTGGGAGACGAGTGGCAGTGCCCACGCCGTTGTCAAGCGGGGAGTGCTTCATTGCTTGTCTGCCGGCGACTTGGTTATTCGCGCCATTTATCAAGGGAAGACCTATCAAACTCATTTGCAGGTTGCAGAAAATACCTCACTAGGGCAGGCAGTTTCTGTACGACCACTTCGCTTGTATACAGATAGGGGAACTTATCCACAGCTACCATCTTCAGTCTTGGTGGACTATGAGTTCGGTGGTGCAAAACGAGTCAAGGTTGTTTGGGAGGTAATCTCCGAAGAAGATATAGCTAGCTTTCATGAATTTACGGTATATGGTCAGATAGAGGGGCTGACTTTAAAGGCTTCTGCTCAGGTTTGTGTTCAAGAGATTTGCGCTATTGAGCCTGAAAGGGTTTGGACGCTTGTCAAGGAAGCCCCACACTTACCAGACCGAGTCAAGCTAGTCTTGTCAGATGGCAGACGAGATACGGCCAAGGTGACTTGGGATGAACCCGATCCTCAAGTCTATGCTCAGGTAGGAGAATGTGTGCTTACAGGACAAGTAGAGGGCTGTGAGTTGCCAGCAACAGTCACCATTCATGTGACAGATACCAGTGTAGCTGGGGAAGTTATTTCCAATCAGTGGACAGGATCCAACCTGCCTCTGGTCTTTGCTTCCCACTCGGAGCCGAATCACCCAGCCTCTTACCTCAATGACAAGGTCATTGCTCGGAAAAAATCGACAGCCAATACTTGGATTGCCAAGTCAGAGAAAGCCAGCGTGGGCATTCTTTTTGGAGATGCAGGCATTTTAAAACCTCGATTTGTGGATAACGTGACCTTGTATTATGTTGAGAATCAAGAATACGTGGCAGTGGAGCCTACTTATATCGATTATTATGTAGGGAATGAGCCTAGCTTGCCTCGGACTCCAAATCATTTGGATAAGGAATCTCTGCTCAAGCAAGAGGAGAATTGGCGACCTGTATCAGCTATTAGAAAAGTGTCAAGCAACAAGGATGAAGAGCTTGGTTTTGAATTTGACAAGGTAGAAACTTATGCCCTTCGTCTTCGATTTGAAAACTTGGCAAGCTCTCTAGCGTTAACAGAATTGCAAGTACACGCCAAAAAAGTTAAGAAAAATGTAGATAGGAAGTAGTATGGTAAGAGAAATAAAACCGCATGGCCCCTTGCCTAGTCAGGCCCAGCTAGCTTATCTAGAGGATGAACTAGCAGCTTTTATCCATTTTGGTCCCAATACCTTTTATGATCAGGAATGGGGGACAGGTCAGGAGGATCCTGAACGCTTTAACCCGACACAGCTAGATGCGCGTGAATGGGTTCGCGTGCTCAAGGAAACAGGCTTTAAAAAGTTGATTTTGGTGGTCAAGCACCACGATGGCTTTATCCTTTATCCGACAGCTTACACAGATTATTCGGTTAAGGCCAGTCCTTGGAAGAATGGCGAGGGAGACTTGCTCCTTGAAGTATCCCAAGCTGCTACAGAATTTGATATGGATATGGGGGTCTACCTATCACCCTGGGATGCCCACAGTCCTCTCTATCATGTGGACCGAGAAGCGGACTACAATGCCTATTATCTGGCTCAGCTGAAGGAAATCTTATCAAATCCTGCCTATGGAAATAGAGGAAAATTTGCTGAGGTGTGGATGGATGGTGCTAGAGGAGAGGGCGCTCAAAAGGTCAATTATGAATTTGAAAAATGGTTTGAAACCATTCGTGACCTGCAGGGCGATTGCTTGATTTTTTCAACAGAGGGCACCAGTATCCGCTGGATTGGCAATGAACGAGGGTATGCAGGTGATCCCCTATGGCAAAAGGTGAATCCTGACAAACTAGGAACAGAAGCAGAGCTGGACTATCTTCAGCATGGAGATTCTTCGGGCACGATTTTTTCAATCGGTGAGGCAGATGTATCCATTCGGCCGGGCTGGTTCTACCATGAGGAGCAGGATCCTAAGTCTCTTGAGGAATTGGCCGAAATCTACTTTCATTCGGTGGGTCGGGGAACCCCACTCTTACTCAATATTCCGCCGAATAAAGATGGGCTCTTTGATGCAAAGGATATTGAACGACTTTATGAATTTGCGACCTATCGCAATGAGCTCTATAAAGAAGATTTGGCTCTGGGAGCTGAGGTATCTGGTCCTGCTCTTTCCGCAGACTTTGCCTGTTATCATCTAACAGATGGCCTTGAGACCAGCTCTTGGGCAAGCGATGTAGGCTTGCCAATCCAGCTGGAACTCGACCTAGGATCTCCTAAAACTTTTGATGTAATTGAGTTAAGAGAAGATTTGAAGCTAGGGCAACGAATCGCTGCTTTTCATGTTCAAGTCGAGGTGGATGGTGTCTGGCAAGAATTTGGAATGGGCTTTACAGTTGGTCATAAGCGTCTCCTGCGAGGTCCGCTAGTAGAGGCACAGAAGGTGCGCGTGATGATTACAGAGGCACAATCTATGCCTGTATTGACCAAGATTTCCCTCTATAAAACTCCTAGCTTATCAAAAAAAGAAGTTGTTCAGGGGCTAGCATTTGCAGAAAAAAGTCTGGCTGTAGCAAAGGGAGAGACTCTTCATTTTAGGATTGAACGTAGCGAAAGTAATACTCTTTTGGAAGCTAAGATTTCGATTCAACCGGGGACAGGTGTCCATGGTGTCGCCTATCAGGATGAAATCCAAGTCCTTCAATTCCAAGTAGGGGAAAGCAAAAAAGATTTGTGCCTACCAACCCTGTATTTTGCTGCTGATAAGACCTTAGATTTCTATCTGAATCTGACTGTTGATGGACAACTGGCTGATCAAGCTCAAGTTCAAGTTTCATAAAATAAAGAACCTTTGCAAAGGTTCTCAGATTGAAGACAAACGTCATTTTTGGCATTTGTCTTTTTTGCTTTTCAAAAATATTTTGTCTTATCACCTACTAATCTATCCCAAAATCTGAATTTGAGAAAAATAAAAAGAGATATTCTCTATCCATTTCACTAATTTTTTAATATTTAAACACGCCAAAGTAAGCCCAACTTTATCCTCCATTTTGGACTTTCCTTTCTCTCTAGTGTATCTCAAGTTATGGTATTCCTTAGCCGTCCCAAAGAGTCGTTCAATAGTTTCTTTGCGCTTCTTATAGAGTTCCTTCATTTCTCTTTGGTGACGAATCTCCTCACAAAATTCAAGAGCATCTTTCCAGACATGTCTCGTTACTACTTTTTGAAAATTCTTGCTTTGGGTACAAACGGATAATAAAGGACAGGCAACACATACTTTGGGATTACTCTTATACTCACGGTAGCCTTCTCGAGTGGTTGTGCGATAGCTTAATACTTGATTCTCTGGACAAACATAATGATCATAACTTGCATCATAAACAAAATGACTAGGCCTTAAGTTCCCCTTTACTCCCTTTGGACGAGTATAAGGAAAAACAGGGATGATGTTACGGTCTAATAAATAATGGGCAATAGCTGGGGTCTTGTAGCCTGCATCCGCAATAATATAGCGTGGGGAGAAAGGTTCTAACTTTGAGAAAAGAGCAGGGAAAGCCTGACTATCATGAACATTTCCCGCTTCAACCGTATAAGCTAAGGCCCAACCATGCTTATCGCAAGCAACTTGGGCAGAATAGGCAAATACTTCCTTGTGTTCTCCCTTGTGAAACCAACCACACTCGGGATCTGTCGTTGAAATTTTCTTTTCTTTAGCCTCACTTTCTTTTGCGGGCTTTAAGGACTTTTTTGCGTGTTTTTTCCTATCTAAATCAATCTCAACTTCCAATTGTTCACTCATAAACTTAGCTTGTTGGTCTACCATTTCCTTACGATACTTGTGACTATTAGCCGCCGCTTTGATATGGGTACCATCCACAAATATTTCAGAAGGATCAATTAAGCCAGCATACAAAGCTTGGTTGAGAACTTGGGAAAAAATCTCAGAAATGAGTTCTTTATCTTGAAAACGACGGCTGTAATTCTTTCCATAGGTAGTAAAATGAGGGACCTTATCATCTAAAGTTAGTCCAAGAAACCAACGATAGGCCACGTTAACTTCAATCTCTTTAATGGTTTGGCGCATGGAACGGATTCCATAAAAACATTTAATCAAAGGAATTTTGACTAACATGACGGGATCAAGACTAGGACGACCCTTATCTGGACTATAGGTATCTTTTACTAAATCATAGATAAAGTCAAAATCAACTTTTGAATCAACTTGTCGAAGAAAGTGATCTTTTGGGACCAATTCGTCTATTGTATAGAAACCATATTGCTTACGGTTATAATCAGGTTTTTCTTTGTGAAACATAGGGAACACCTCACAACTTTTCTTACCTCTATTATACGACTTTACAAAAAGAAAAGCCCTTAGAAACTTGTGTTCTAAGGACTTTGTCTTCAATCTGAACAGCCGAAGCTGTCTTTTTATCATTATTTGAGACCGTATTTTTTGTTGAAACGATCCACGCGTCCATCTGCTTGAGTGAACTTTTGACGTCCAGTGTAGAATGGGTGTGAGTCTGATGAAATTTCCACACGGATCAATGGGTAAGTTTCGCCTTCGAACTCAACTGTTTCGTTAGAGCATTTTGTTGAACCGCTAAGGAATTGGTAACCAGTAGTTGTGTCCATGAAGACAACTGGGCGATACTCTGGATGGATATCTTTTTTCATTTTGCAATATTTCCTTTCTGCCATGGTCTCTTTGCGAGCCATAGATTGTTACCATACTAGTCTATCAGATTCTGAAAAGTTTGGCAAGTATTTTATCAGTTTTTAAGCAAGTTTTTTAACTTTTGGTAGATGATTTCGTTTTCTTCCAGGCTATAGGAATTGGCACCGCTTGCTAGAGGGTGGCCTCCGCCATTATGTTCCTTGGCGATTTCATTGATAGGATGAATTTTACTGCGTAAGCGAACGCGGTAGTGGCCATCAGCCTGCTCCACAAAAATTCCCCAGAGACTGACACTATCAATGCGTCCAGGAGCACCGACAATGGCTGCAGTTTCAGCATCGGTGACATCGAATTGTTTCAAGATTTCTTGACTCAGGATAACGCGCGCTGCACCATTTTCATCAACTTCCAGATGGTCGTAGATGTAGCCTTGAAGTTTAGCGATTTTGTAGCTCATAGTGTCCATTTTACGAGTGAGAGCCGCAAAGTCAAAGTTATGCTCTCTCAAATAAGCAGCAAGGCGAAGAGTCCGTGCAGTGGTAGAAGGGTAGAGGAAGCGACCTGTATCACCAACAATTCCTGCAAAGAGCAACTCAGCAGCTCGATCTGACAAGGCCAGTTGAGTTGTTTGGGCAAATAGGGTAATCATCTCACTAGCGCTACTTGAATTAGTATCCACCCAAGATAGGTCACCATATACATCATCATTTGGATGGTGGTCAATCTTAATGAGAAAATCACCTTTACTATAGCGCTTATCATCGATACGAGCAGTATTCGCCGTATCACAGACGATGACAAGGGCGCCTTGGTAGGCACTATCTTCAACAAGATCCATTTCAGCCATCCAAGTAAGAGTGGGTTCATTAAAACCTACGACTTTGATGGTTTTTTCTGGGAAATGATGTTTGAGAAGAGCTTTCAAACCCACTTGACTTCCTAAGGCATCTGGGTCTGGTTTCATATGACGATGAATGATAATCGTGTCGTATTCTTTGATTTTTTCTAAAATGTGATGGCAAATTTCCATAAATAACCTCAATTCTTTCTCATTTCATTGTAGCACAAGAATTTTTATTTTTAAAATGAAAAAGATGTGATATAATGGAGAAAGATAAATTGAGGAGGACGATATGGCATTAGCAAAAATTGTATTTGCCAGTATGACCGGTAATACCGAAGAAATTGCAGATATTGTAGCAGACAAATTACGTGACTTGGGATTGGATGTCGATGTTGATGAATGTACAACTGTTGACGCTTCAGACTTCTTGGAAGCAGACATCGCTATCGTTGCGACCTATACTTATGGTGATGGAGAATTGCCAGATGAGATGATGGACTTCTACGAAGACCTAGCAGATCTCAACTTGAATGGCAAAATCTACGGAGTGGTCGGCTCAGGAGATACCTTCTACGATGAATTCTGTAAGGCTGTTGATGACTTTGATCGTGTCTTTGTAGCGACAGGAGCAGAAAAAGGCTCAGAATGCGTTAAAGTTGATCTTTCTGCTGAGGAAGAAGACATTGAACGCTTGGAACAATTCGCAGAAGAATTGGCTGCTAAAGTAGGATAAGCATGAACGTGCGCTGATGCAATCAATCAGTGCATTTTTCTTATTATAAGTTGGAATTTTACTAGCCTATTTAGTAGCTTTTTGATACAATAATTCAAATAAAGGAGGAGACTGTATGGATTTAGATAGAATTCGTCAAGAAATTGATCAAATTGACGACCAAATTGTCAAACTATTAGAAGAACGAATGCACTTAGTTGAAGGGGTTGTCGCTTATAAGAAGGCTTCGGATAAACCGATTTTAGATACCAAGAGAGAAGCAGTTATTTTTGAGAAGGTTAGGAGTCGTGTAGAGGACAAGCGCTATCAGGAGACTATTGTCGCAACGTTTTCGGACATACTCAAACGTTCGCGTGATTATCAGGATCAAAATATCAAATGAAAAAAGAACAATTTTATCCGCTAGGGATTTTTCTAGCTGCTATGTTTGGCGGACTTGTCCGCTACTTTGTTTCTTCTTGGTTGCCAGCTAGTCCAGAATTTCCTTGGGGAACCCTTCTTGTCAACTATATAGGAATTTTCTGCTTGGTCTATCTGGTAAAAGGCTATCTGGTATATAAGGGAAGCAGTAAAGGCTTGGTTTTAGCACTGGGGACAGGCTTTTGTGGAGGTTTAACAACCTTTTCCAGTCTAATGCTTGATGCTGTAAAACTGCTGGATACAGGGCGTTATCTTAGTTTGATCATGTATTTGCTTTTGAGTATCGGTGGAGGTCTGCTTTTGGCTTATTATTTGGGGAGGAAGAAATGGTAATCGTCTATCTTGCAATCGCTTGTGGCTGCGGAGCTTTAGTGCGCTATTTCTTTTCCCGCTATAATCAAGCTTCTAAATTGCCCCTCGGAACGCTTATAGCCAATCTTCTAGGTTGTTTTTTGATTGGAATTTTCTACAATCATGTGGAAGCCAAGGAAGTCTATGCTATTCTAGCAACAGGCTTTTGCGGAGGTTTAACAACTTTTTCGACCTTGAATGACGAACTTCAAAGACTGCTAAGCGATAGGAAGGTCTTTTATTCTTACCTGACTTTGACCTACCTAGGTGGTTTGATTGCGATTTTTTTAGGAATTCTGCTATAAATTTCTTTACTTTTTTGTGGAAATTTGGTAAACTGTATCTTGTGTGTAGTGGACGCACAAAAATACAGTTTATCCGCTGAGGAAGATTCCTCAAGATTGACAAAGATAGGAGAATATAATGAATCCATTAATCCAAAGCTTGACTGAAGGTCAACTTCGTACAGATATCCCATCATTCCGTCCTGGTGACACTGTTCGTGTACACGCGAAAGTTGTCGAAGGTAACCGTGAACGTATTCAGATTTTTGAAGGTGTTGTTATCGCACGTAAAGGTGCTGGCATCTCAGAAAACTACACAGTTCGTAAAATCTCTAACGGTGTAGGTGTTGAGCGTATCTTCCCAATCCACACTCCACGTGTTGAAAAAATCGAAGTTGTTCGTTACGGTAAAGTACGTCGTGCGAAATTGTACTACTTGCGTGCTCTTCAAGGTAAGGCAGCTCGTATCAAAGAAATCCGTCGTTAATTCGACTAAAAAACTCTGCTTTTTCAGCAGAGTTTTTATCTAGCTCCCTTAGTTCAATGGATATAACAACTCCCTCCTAAGGAGTAGTTGCAGGTTCGATTCCTGCAGGGGGTATCTAAATCAATAAAAAAACGAGGGTAACCTCGCTTTTCTATTGTATAATCTTATTCTTCAGTTCTTCCGGTTGCTTAGTTGCACTGAACTCATCTTGTTTTGTTGTTCCATCTTCCTCAGTATGATAATAACTTGAATGTATCAACACCCTTTCTTCATTACCAATCATCCATTACTCCGCTTGGAAACCGATCTGGATTTTCATCTACAACTACATCTACTGGCATTTTCTTGTTTAATATCTATTGTCTTTGAAGGTGAGCATAAAATGGGAAATTAGAATCGAAGTGTAGTATAATAGACATAGATGAAGAACTGAAAAAATTAGAAGTATATAGAAGAGAATTAGCAATATGAAAAACATCCTCAAAACCTACCCAGTTGTCAGTACTTTAACTTTCATTTGTTTATTGTTAGGAATTCTCACTTCTATTTATGGGAATGCTATGTACGACCTATTGGCCTTTCATTCAAAACCGGTTTATTATTGGCAGTATATGAGTGGAACCTTGATGCATGGAAGTAAAGGAGCCCCCCTCTGGTTTTTATGGGTACATCTATTTTTAAATGGGCTCATGATTCTACCTTTTGGCGGACTACTGGAAAGGAAAAGAGGCTCCAAACATGTCTTGCTTGTTTTTGTTACCGCGACAGTCATCTCTTCCATCGCCTTTCACTTCTTAACACAGGGGCAAAAAATTCAGGCGACGGGGATTTCTGCGGTTGGCTATGCTTTTATAACTGGAGGAGTCATACTTTTACCGAATATTTGGAAAGAATTTTCATGCACCGTAAAACTGTATTATCTTTTCTTAATCCTTCTAGCTAGCCTGATGCTTTTACCAATAATCACCGGATGGATCTCGACCTTCTTGCATCTTTCAGGAATTGCTAGTTACCTTTTGGTTTTTATAGGAAGTAAAAACTTAAGAAGGACAACCGACTATTAAACCGGCTCTTGAGCGAGGTTTTCATCCTGTATCCTTGACTCTTCCATTATTGCGACATATAATATTCTATATCAATGAAGAAATCACCTTTTGTCATTGCGCAAAGGGTGATTTTATAACGGTAAAAGGGAGACACGATGGGATATATTTCTACAATTAAAACAGCTGTTCAGCTGCCCCACTTTTGCCCCATTTTTAAATCCTGACATTGAAAATACCTAAAAGTATTTCCCTAGAATCAGCTATATTTCAACATTTTTGTTTATTTTCAATATGAAAATTTCTTACAAATTCATGTAGGGGGCAGTAATTAGTTATCAAAAACCGCTCAGCTGAGCGGTTTTCGTCTATTCTTTCCTTTTACAGTACCCATGTACGAATAGCGTGGGCGACGCCAGATTCATCGTTAGTTTTAGTGATGTATTTGGCGATTTTTTTGATTTCTGGATTTCCATTTTCCATGACAACTGGATTACCAACGACTTCCAGCATGGCGCGGTCATTTTCTTCGTCCCCGATAGCCATGGTTTCATCTTTGGTCAATCCTAGTTTTTCAGCTAAGTGAGTAATAGCTGAACCCTTATCTACATTCTTTTTAAGGAGTTCGAGGTAGAAAGGAGCAGATTTGTTAATAGAGTAGCGTTCGTAAAATTCATCTGGAATCTTTTCAATCGCAGCATCGAGAATCTCTGGTTCATCAATAAACATACATTTGACGATTTCCTTATCAGCCATTTCTTCAGGTGTACGATAGAAGATAGGCATGCTGACGAGGGTTGATTCGTGTACAGTGTATTTTCCGATATTACGATTGGCTGTGTAGATGCCATCCTTGGTAATAGCATGCATGTGGACACCAAGTTTGCGACTGAGGAATTCCATATCTAGATAGTCTTCATAAGTCAAGGATTCACTAATAATTTCATGTCCTGTAGCAGTTTCTTGAACAAGGGCACCGTTGAAGGTCACTACATAGTCCCCCTCATCTCTTAAGTTTAATTCGTCTAAAAGTTTGGCAACACCTGCAATGGGACGGCCAGTTGCAATCACGACTTTGACACCAGCTTCTTTGGCATCTTGGATAGCTGCAAAGACCTCAGGAGTGATTTTCTTTTGACTGTTGACAAGGGTTCCATCGATATCGACGGCGATTAGTTTAATACTCATATAGTTCCTCTTTTAGTTTTTATTTGGTTTAAAATGATCGTTTTCGATCAAGTGTAAAAATTGCTGGGTGATGCTTGCAAAGATGCTATTTTGTTCCAACATTTCTTTTGGAAAATAAAAGCGATTATCTCCGTGACGACTGCCAGCAAGGGATTGGACGATAGGAGACAGGCTAGAGAGTTCTGCCAGCTCTCCATTTTTCTGTAAAATCTCAATCTGTGTCCGTGGATTTTCAGATTCGGGACGATAAATATCATAAGGAAGGTCAAAGTTCTTATGAATGGCAGTGTAGTAGTCTGGATCAAAGCCAATGTCTTCAACCAATTTTCTCATGCTGGCGAGTTGGTCTTGATCCTCTTGTGAAAAGGTGATGGATTTAAAGACCTTGCGGTTGACAAAACGTTGCGACAAGTCTGCGAGAATCTTGTCAGGACTGGTCATCCAGAGCTGGAAGTAGGTATTCATGACACCATCATCCAGAGCCAGATAGTCAGTCAAGGTCACCTTTTTTTCAAAGAAAGGGAGGAGGTGTGGAGAAGTTCGTGCAAAGAAATCTTTTTCTTCAGGATAGAGCTCCTTGGCGCGTTTTAGGAGATTCTGTAGGAGGACTTCCATAGCGCGTGTTGCAGGATGGAAATAGACCTGCATATACATCTGATAGCGACTGAGGACGTAGTCTTCGATGGCGTGCATGCCATTGCGCTGAAAGGCAATACCATTTTCGACAGGACGAATAACTCGGAGGATTCGAGTCAGGTCAAATTCCCCATAAGATGCTCCCGTAAAATAGGAATCGCGCAAGAGATAGTCCATGCGGTCTGCATCAATCTGACTAGAAATGAGTTGCACGACCTGCTTGTTAGGATAGGTATGGTCGATAACACTGGCTACCTTTTCTGGAAAATCTGGTGCCACTTGTAGCAGGACTTGGTGAATCTCCGTCTCAGGACTTTGGATAATTTCCTGCGTAATCGCCTCATGATTTGTGTCAAAGAGATTTTCAAAAGTATGCGAATAGGCACCGTGTCCTAGGTCATGAAGCAGGGCTGCAGTCATGGTTAAGAGAGACTCGGCAGGATTCCATTCCTCAGGATATTTTTCTTCAAAAATCTCTGTGATGCGTCGTGCAATCTCATAGACTCCTAAGCAGTGGGAAAAACGACTGTGCTCCCCACCGTGGAAGGTATAACTGGAAGTTCCTAGTTGCTTGATCCGGCGCAAGCGTTGAAATTCTTTTGTATTAATCAAGTCATAGATGATTTGATTATTAACATGGATGTAGTTGTGAACAGGGTCACGGAATACTTTTTCGTTCATATGACCATTATAGCAAAATCCTGCTCTTTTTGGTAAAATAGTAGGACAAGAGACAAGAAAGAGGACTTGATGTGAAAATTCGGATGCGAAATACGATTCAGTTTGATGAGCAGTTGGAAGTGATTGACCAGCTTTATGACGTGGAAGTGCATGAAAAGGGAGATTATAGCTACCTGCTTTTTTATAATGAGGAAAAGGAAAAAGTAGTCATTAAATTTCATGGTCAAGAGTTGATGATGAGCCGTTTTTCCAATCCCAAGACCATTATGCGCTTTCTAAAGGATAGCGATAGTTTAGCCTATATTCCGACACCTATGGGCATGCAGGAGTTTATCATCCAAACGAATCGTTATCAAGTGGATGGACAAAAGATCTATTTAGACTATCAACTACAAAATCAAGAGGGACACCCCTTTGCCAGCTATCAATTGGAAATTACTTGGGGTTAGGCTCATGTCTTTTTCAAATTTACCTGGCTATCTTCTTGGATTGGCTTCCTAGTCTGGTAGATTAGGCTATTTTTTGGTATAATAAAAGTTATGGAAATCGAAAAAACCAATCGTATGAATGCGCTCTTTGAATTTTATGCAGCGCTTTTGACAGATAAGCAAATGAATTATATAGAGCTCTACTACGCTGATGATTACAGCCTTGCTGAGATTGCTGAAGAGTTCGGTGTCAGTCGTCAGGCTGTTTACGACAATATCAAGCGAACAGAAAAGATTCTGGAAGATTATGAGATGAAATTGCACATGTACTCGGACTACATTGTCCGCAGTCAGATTTTTGACCAGATTTTGGAGCGCTATCCCAAGGATGACTTTCTGCAGGAGCAGATAGAAATTTTAACAAGCATTGATAATAGAGAATAAGAGGAAGAAACATGGCATTTGAAAGTTTAACAGAACGTTTGCAGAACGTCTTTAAAAATCTACGTAAAAAAGGAAAAATCTCAGAGGCTGATGTCCAAGAGGCAACCAAAGAGATTCGCTTGGCCTTGCTTGAGGCCGACGTTGCCTTACCTGTGGTGAAGGAGTTTATCAAGAAAGTTCGTGAGCGTGCGGTCGGACATGAGGTCATTGATACCCTTAATCCAGCGCAACAGATTATCAAAATCGTTGATGAGGAATTGACAGCCGTTCTAGGTTCTGATACGGCTGAGATTATCAAGTCTCCTAAGATTCCTACAATCATCATGATGGTTGGTTTGCAAGGGGCTGGTAAAACAACCTTTGCTGGTAAATTGGCCAACAAACTCAAGAAAGAAGAAAATGCCCGTCCTTTGATGATTGCGGCGGATATCTATCGTCCTGCTGCCATTGATCAGCTTAAAACCTTGGGGCAACAAATTGATGTGCCTGTCTTTGCACTTGGAACAGAAGTTCCTGCGGTTGAGATTGTCCGTCAAGGTTTGGAACAAGCCCAAGCCAACCATAATGATTATGTCTTGATTGATACAGCAGGTCGTTTGCAGATTGATGAGCTTTTGATGAATGAGCTTCGTGACGTGAAAGCACTGGCTCAACCAAATGAAATCCTCCTTGTCGTTGATGCCATGATTGGTCAAGAAGCGGCCAATGTTGCGCGTGAGTTTAATGCTCAGTTGGAAGTGACTGGGGTCATCCTTACCAAGATTGATGGGGATACTCGTGGTGGTGCGGCTCTGTCTGTTCGTCACATTACTGGAAAACCAATCAAGTTCACTGGTACAGGTGAAAAGATTACAGATATCGAAACCTTCCACCCAGACCGCATGTCTAGCCGTATCCTTGGTATGGGGGATATGCTGACCTTGATTGAGAAAGCTTCTCAAGAATACGATGAGCAAAAAGCCCTTGAAATGGCTGAGAAGATGCGCGAAAACACCTTTGATTTCAATGATTTCATTGATCAGTTGGATCAGGTGCAAAACATGGGGCCAATGGAAGACTTGCTCAAGATGATTCCAGGTATGGCTAATAATCCAGCCCTTCAAAACATGAAGGTAGATGAGCGCCAAATTGCTCGCAAACGTGCTATTGTGTCTTCCATGACACCTGAAGAACGTGAAAATCCAGATTTGTTAAATCCTAGCCGTCGCCGTCGTATCGCTGCTGGGTCTGGAAATACATTTGTTGAAGTCAATAAATTCATTAAAGACTTTAATCAGGCCAAACAACTCATGCAGGGTGTCATGTCTGGAGATATGAACAAGATGATGAAGCAAATGGGAATCAATCCAAACAACCTTCCTAAAAATATGCCAAATATGGGAGGAATGGATATGTCTGCCCTTGAAGGAATGATGGGACAAGGTGGTATGCCTGACTTATCAGCTCTCGGAGGAGCAGGAATGCCAGATATGAGCCAGATGTTTGGTGGTGGACTCAAAGGTAAAATCGGTGAATTTGCCATGAAACAGTCCATGAAACGTATGGCTAACAAAATGAAAAAAGCGAAGAAGAAACGCAAGTAAGACAAAGGAAGGCCGCAGGGCTTTCCTTTTTTAGAAAGAAGAAAAACGAGCACTTCCGTAGTTGGAAATGCTCGTTTTGATGTATTTAGACTCTTATACTCAATGAAAATCAAAGAGCAAACTAGGAAACTAGCCGCAGGCTGTACTTGAGTACGGCAAGGCAACGTTGACGTGGTTTGAATTTGATTTTCGAAGAGTATTAGTCTTTATTTTCGTATGGCAAGATTAAGTTCAAGATGATTCCTGTCATGGCTGATAGGGCAGTACCTGAAAGTGTAACTGGACCAAGTTTAAGGATAGCTCCTCCAAGTCCAAGGACCAACATGGCACTTGCGATGATAAGGTTACGCATTTGACCAAAATCAACACGTTCTTTGATCAAGACTTTCAAACCGTTGCTTGCGATAACACCATAGAGAAGGATTGACATACCACCAAGTACAGCGTTTGGAATAGTTGAAATCAAGGCAGTAAATTTACCAAGGAAGCTAAGGGCAATCGCGATAAAGGCAGCGTTACGGATAACTGAGACAGAAGCGATACGAGTCATACCGATAACCCCTGTATTTTCTCCGTAAGTTGTATTGGCTGGTCCACCAAGGAAGGCAGAAACAGAAGTTGCGATACCGTCACCAAGAAGAGTACGGTGAAGACCTGGTTCTTTCAAGAATTGACGACCACAGATTTGACCCAAAACAGTATGGTCTCCGATGTGTTCAGAAATTGTTACGATAGCGATTGGCAAGATAGCTATGGTTTCTGGACCAAAGTAAAGATTGTACTCTTTAAAGGCACCACCTGTGCTAAATGGCAAGTAGAAACCAGGAATTTCAAACCAGTTAGCTTTTAGAACTGGTGTAAAGTCAACCAAGCCAAGAGTTAGTGCGAAGAGGTAACCACCGATAATGGCAAAGAGGAATGGAATGATTCGTAGGAAGCCTTTTCCTTTTGTATTGATAAAGGCAGCAATCAAGAAAGTAACGACTGCTACAAGAGCATTTTTCCAACTTCCATCAGCTACAAGACCAGCATTGGTAACAGCTGAACTTGCAAGTCCAAGACCGATAACGATGATCATAGGTCCGATGATGATTGGTGGCAAGAGTTTATCAATCCATTTTGTACCTGCAAAACGAACAGCAGCAGCGACAAGCACATAGATAAAACCTGTAAGGATAACCCCTGTTTGTGCAGCTGATACTTCACCTCCTAGTTCTTTCATAGCTAGGGACATAGCTGTGATAAAGGCGAATGATGATCCTAGATAAACTGGAACTCTAAAACCAGTTGCGATCATGTAGATGAGTGTTCCAACACCTGAAGCAAATAGGGCAACAGATACAGGCATTCCCAAAATCAAGGGTACCAAGATGGTCGCACCAAACATGGCGAAAACGTGCTGGAAACTGAGTAGTATCCCCTTACCAAAAGAAGGACGTTGGTCAACGTCGAGTAACAAATCAACAGTTGATTCTTGTTTCATATAAACCTCACTTTTGGGCATCAAAAAAGAGCCCATTATTTTACAGCAATAGGCCCTCAGAGTAAGACTTCTCTAAAATCTAGACTTTAAAGAGTTTCAAGTATTTCTGTGTCTTCGTCACCTCACGGGATGTCATTAAAAACCTTTGCTTAGGATAGTATAGCAGAAAAAATTCGTTTTGTAAACGAATTTTTCCCGAGCCAGGAAATAAAGACGCGAGATTGATTTTTTGAATTTTTTTTTAAAATAACCTAAAGTGGGCGTTTATTGGGCATGCCAGCCTTACGTGGATATTTGTTTGGCGTTTCTTTTTTCTTTTCTACCACTGTGATATAACGCGGATCTCCATTTGGTAGGGCGTAGTTGAGATTGTCTTCGACTTTACTGAAGAGGAGGTTGAGGGCATTTTTGGCTTCGAGTAATTCCTCAGGTGCATTACTTGCCTTGAGTGCCAATAGTTTGCCACCAACTTTAAGGTAGGGAATAGTTAATTCAGATAAAACCTGCATACGGGCAACCGCACGAGCCGTTACAAAATCATATTGAGCACGGAAGTTCTTGTCTTGGGCAAAGTCTTCAGCTCGTCCATGGTAGAAATGAACTCCTTCTAAATTAAGTTCCTCGGCCAGAAGCTGAAGGAAGTTAATCCGCTTGTTTAGAGAATCGATAATGGTTACCTCTAGCTGAGGATAGAGGATTTTCATCGGTAGACTAGGAAATCCTGCACCAGCCCCGATATCCAGAAGTTTGATAGTTTCATTGGGTATCAAACCTTGAAGAATGGGTGCAATCGAATCGTAAAAATGTTTGAGATAAACTTCTTCCTTGTCCGTAATGGCTGTTAAATTAATCTTTTCATTCCACTCGACCAAGAGCTCAAAATAGCGTTCAAATTGTTTTTTTTGCTGGTCCGAAAGTGGAAGATTTTGCTCGGCAAGCAAATTGTAAAATGTTTCTGGTTTCATAGTTATTTCCTTCTTTAGTATCATCTTATTTTACCACAATCATTAAAAATTTGATATACTGGTACTAATCTAAAAGTAGAAAGGACTTATATAATGACTTGGATTATTCTAGGAGTTATCGCTCTTGTTGTTATTTTTGTGATTGTTAGCTATAACGGTTTGGTTAAGAATCGTATGCAAACAAAGGAGGCTTGGAGCCAGATTGATGTTCAATTGAAGCGTCGAAATGACCTCTTGCCAAACTTGATTGAGACTGTAAAAGGTTATGCAAAGTATGAAGGTTCTACTCTTGAAAAGGTGGCAGAACTGCGTAACCAAGTGGCGGCAGCGACTTCACCAGCAGAAGCTATGAAAGCTAGTGATGCCCTCACTCGTCAGGTTTCAGGTATTTTTGCAGTTGCAGAAAGCTATCCAGATTTGAAAGCCAGTGCCAACTTTGTTAAATTGCAAGAGGAGTTGACAAACACAGAAAATAAAATTTCTTACTCTCGTCAACTCTACAACAGTGTTGTCAGCAACTACAATGTAAAATTAGAAACTTTCCCAAGCAATATTATCGCTGGAATGTTTGGATTTAAAGCAGCAGATTTCCTTCAAACTCCAGAAGAGGAAAAGGCAGTTCCTAAAGTTGATTTTAGCGGTTTAGGTGACTAAGATGCTGTTTGATCAAATTGCAAGCAATAAACGAAAAACGTGGATTTTGTTGCTGGTATTTTTCCTACTCTTAGCTCTTGTTGGCTATGCGGTTGGTTATCTCTTTATGCGGTCGGGGCTTGGTGGTTTGGTTATTGCACTGATAATTGGCTTTATCTATGCCTTGTCCATGATTTTTCAATCGACAGAGATTGTCATGTCCATGAATGGAGCGCGTGAGGTGGATGAGCAAACGGCACCAGACCTCTACCATGTAGTGGAAGATATGGCTATGGTCGCTCAGATCCCTATGCCCCGAGTTTTCATCATTGATGATCCAGCCTTAAATGCCTTTGCGACAGGTTCTAACCCTCAAAATGCGGCGGTTGCTGCGACGTCAGGTCTCCTAGCTATCATGAATCGTGAAGAACTGGAAGCTGTTATGGGACATGAGGTTAGTCATATTCGTAACTACGATATTCGTATTTCGACTATTGCCGTTGCCCTTGCAAGTGCTATTACCCTTTTGTCTAGTATGGCAGGTCGTATGATGTGGTGGGGTGGTGCAGGCCGTGGTCGTAGAAGTGATGACCGTGATAATGGTGGACTTGAAATTATTATGCTAGTTGTTTCTCTCCTAGCAATTGTTTTGGCTCCCTTAGCAGCAACCTTGGTACAACTAGCCATCTCTCGTCAACGAGAATTTTTAGCAGATGCTTCAAGTGTAGAGTTGACTCGTAATCCTCAAGGGATGATCAATGCCCTTCGTAAGCTGGACCATAGTCAGCCTATGAGTCGTTATATAGATGATGCTAGCAGTGCACTTTACATCAATGATCCTCAAAAACGAGGTGGCTTGCAAAAACTCTTCTATACCCATCCGCCAATCTCAGAACGGATTGAGCGTTTGCAACATATGTAAAAACATCCAGAGATTTTTCTCTGGATGTTTGCTATTTTCTACAGTTATAAATCTTGTAAATCAACTATTTCCAAACCATTCTCTGTCAAACGATAGATACTCCTACAGACTTCTTTTAAGAAACGTCGATCATGTGAAACAGTGACCAGACCACCAGGATAATTGGCAAAGAGTTTTCTGATTTCAGGTTGAGAAGTTGGAGAAAAGTTTCGTGTGGGTTCATCCAGAAGGAGAAAGTTTGGCTTACGCAGAACTAAATTCAAAAGAAGGAGTTTACCTTGTTGACCACCAGATAAAGAGTGAATCTTGTGGTGCATCTCTGGATAACTGAAATTGAGACTGGCTAGGAAGGATTGGATTTTCTGTAGTTCCTCTTTATGTCCAGTTTGGCTGAGAAATTCTACTGGAGATAAATCCAATTGCAATGTTTCTTGGTAATCTTGTGGCATAACACCAAGTGAAATCTCACTTTTGCCACTTAGTAGTTGTTGTAACTTGCCTAACAGAGTCGATTTGCCAATTCCATTTGGCCCGATGATGCCGATTTTATCTTGCCCCCAAACAGTTAGTTGGAGTTTTTGAGACAAAATTCGTTGGCCGATGCATAAAGTCTCCTTTTCCAGTCGAAGTAAGACTTTAGAAGCTGCTAATGGCTCTATATCTGAAAAGAAAAGTTGGATTTGCTCTTCTTCAAGTGGCTTTTGAGTCAGCGATTGAGCTGCTTTTTCATAACGTTTTTCTTGGGAGAGAACATTTTTCATCTTTTTAGCCAGTAGTCGTCCGGCAGTACTATCTTTGGTATTGCGAAGTGCAGTTTCTACCTTTTGCTTGACTCGGCGATGCTTTTCTATGGCTTTATCATAGGATCGTTGGTCGTTACCAGCTTGCTGGCTTTGTCTGGCAAAGTTAGCCTTTCTCTGTTCACTATAGCGATTATAGTCTAAGTGCTCGACTAGGGTTTCAGCTTCCTTTCGATGCTTGACCAGTCGCAAGTGGATAATGGTGTCTGCAGTTTGAGAGAGGAAGTCTTCATCATGAGAAATGAAAATAACGGTCTGCCTGATCTTCTGAATCTGAATTTTTAGCCAATCAACTGTCTCAAGATCTAGGTCATTTGAAGGTTCATCTAAAAATAGAATCTCAAAGGGTTTGGATAATTCATGGATGAGCTGAATTTTCAAAGCTTCGCCACCCGATAGGCTACCAATCTCTTGGTCACTAGCAAAACGACTGCTATCAAATTGCAATTCCTCAGCTAAACGATAGAGAATACTGTAGTCCAAATCAGCAGACTCTAAAAAGAAGTAGTCCTGTAGAGATTTTTTCTTCAATTTTTCAGGGAGATGTTGGGGAATGTGAGCCAGGGACTGAAGGTCAGATTGAATGTCGCCCCTGATAGTGAAATCCTCTAATCTTTCTCCCATTAAAGTTTTAAGTAAGGTTGATTTTCCATTTCCTTCTTCGCCGATAATAGCGACCTTTTCTCCGTCTTGGATCGTAATATTTAAATCGGAAATAAGGTCTCGTAGGTCTTTATTTTGAGTGATGGTTAGCTGGTTGATTTTTATCATCATGTTTCCCTTTCTAAATTTGGATAATACATAACAAAAGCTCTACTTTACCTAGTAGAGCCAATCGTCTATGTCAAAAAATCCTCTTTTAAAAGGGCTGAAAAAACAGCAGAAAAAAGAGCACACAAAAAGAGACAGAAACAAGATCTACTAAATAAAGGTTCTTTATTTGATAGACTTAGTTGTTCATGTCTCCCTTACCTCCAAAAATTACTATGTTTATTTTATACCTTTTGGAACACTTTGTCAAAAGAAATGAGAAATTCAAATCTTTCTAGAAACCAAAAACAGGTCCATAGAGTGTTAAAACGTGCTTAACTTGATCGTAGTGGAACTTGTCATAGTTTCGCCAAGCAGCGCGAGATTGATCGTTTAGTTTTAGTGAGCCAAGTCCAATCAAAAGACTAGTCCGTTGGTAAAAGCTTTCCAGTTCAATTAAGATAGCATTGTCTAATTTCTCAGCTTTTTTAAGTTGTCTGAGTAGCTCGTCAATATTTTGTTGCAAGCGCAGATCATCAGGCAATCCTTGTTTACAAGTTTGGTAAGCTTTGTTTAACTCGGAAATGAGTTGATAAGCTTCTAAGATTAGTTCTTTGTCTTCCATATGAGCGTCCTCCTTTGCTCATGTATTGATGCCTATAGTATAGCACAAAAAATAAAATTGTCATAATAAACATATCAAAAAATAGAGAATGATTTTTTGAAAGTTTAGTTGCCTTGCTTGCGGTTCTTTCATGGTATAATCAAGTGAGTAAATCTTTATGGAGGAAGTATGAAATTAAATATTCAAGAAATTCGTAAGCAGCCTGAAGGTTTGCACTTTGAGCAAACTTTAGACTTAGCAGCTGACTTGCGTGTCCGTAATCAAGAAATTATAGATGTAAAAGATATTGTTGCTGTAGGAAAAATTCAGTACGAAGACCTTATGTTTTTCCTAGATTATCAGTTGTCTTATACAATCGTCTTAGCCTCTAGCCGTAGCATGGAGCCGGTTGAATTGAATGAATCATATCCAGTGACGGAAGTCTTTATGGAAGGTGCTACCAATCAACTGGATCAAGATGTTCTAGATGATGACTTGGTTTTGCCGATTGAAAATGGGGAAATCGACCTGGCTGAAAGTGTCTCAGATAATATCTTGCTAAATATTCCAATCAAGGTCTTAACAGCTGAGGAAGAAGCTGGTCAGGGATTTGTTTCTGGAAATGACTGGCAAATCATGTCTGAGGAAGAGTATCAAGCCCAACAGGCAGTCAAGAAAGAAGAAAATAGTCCTTTTGCAGGTTTGCAAGGACTGTTTGACGGAGACGAATAGATGGTTTTATCCAAGAAACGTGCCCGTCATGTCATTGAGGAAATCATTGCTCTTTTTCCAGATGCAAAACCAAGTCTAGATTTTCGCAATCATTTTGAACTTCTGGTTGCTGTTATGCTGTCTGCTCAGACGACAGATGCGGCAGTCAACAAGGCTACTCCTGGCCTTTTTGCAGCTTTTCCAACCCCACAAACCATGGCAGATGCAAGTGAGAGTGAGATTGCTTCGTATATTTCTCGCCTAGGCCTTTATCGCAATAAGGCTAAATTCCTCAAAAAATGTGCCCAACAACTACTGGATGATTTTGACGGTCAAGTCCCTCAGACTAGGGAAGAATTAGAGAGTTTGGCAGGAGTTGGCCGAAAAACAGCTAACGTAGTTTTGAGCGTGGGATTCGGTATTCCAGCTTTTGCGGTAGATACTCATGTTGAGCGTATCTGTAAACACCACGATATCGTTAAAAAATCAGCTACACCCCTTGAGGTCGAAAAACGTGTCATGGATGTCTTGCCACCAGAAGAATGGTTGGCAGCCCATCAGGCTATGATTTACTTTGGTCGTGCTATCTGTCATCCCAAAAATCCAGAGTGTGACCAGTACCCACAGTTATATGACTTTAGCAATTTATAAGATGAGTCATCAAAAGTTTTTGCTTGATTTTAAGCATGATTTGTGCTATATTATTTGATAACTAAATATTCCTTTAAACCTGTCCCGTGAGGCAGGCAAGGAGCGCGATGATAAAGTAGAAGGGTGAAGTCTATACTGTTTGCAGTAGGGCTCGCTTAGCTATACATTCTAAGTCTCCTTGTTTAAGGAGACTTTTCTTTTTGGAGGTTTGTCATGAAGACAAAAGAAGTTGTAGACGAATTGACCGTCAAACGAGCGATTACTCGTATTACTTATGAGATTATCGAACGTAACAAAGATTTGAATAAAATCGTCTTGGCTGGTATTAAAACTCGTGGTGTCTTTATTGCCCACCGTATCAAAGAACGTTTGGAGCAACTAGAAAATCTTTCAGTTCCTGTCGTGGAATTGGACACTAAACCTTTCCGTGATGATGTTAAAAGCGGAGAAGATACTTCTTTGATTTCTGTTGATGTGACAGGCCGTGAGGTTATCTTGGTGGATGATGTGCTCTATACAGGTCGTACCATCCGCGCTGCTATTGATAATATTGTCGGTCATGGTCGTCCTGCGCGCGTGAGTTTAGCAGTTCTAGTCGATCGTGGACATAGAGAACTGCCAATCCGTCCAGATTACGTTGGAAAAAATATCCCAACTAGTCGTTCTGAAGAAATCATCGTAGAGATGGCAGAACTTGATGGTCAAGACAGAGTTCTGATTACTGAAGAAGCTTAGAAAGCTAAAGGAGTAGCCATGTCAGAAAATCAACAAGCATTGAACCATGTGGTGTCCATGGAAGACCTCACTGTCGATCAAGTGATGAAATTGATCAAGAGAGGAATTGAGTTTAAAAACGGAGCTCAGCTTCCCTATGAAAACCACCCGATTGTTTCCAACCTTTTCTTTGAAGATTCCACACGGACGCATAAGTCCTTTGAAGTGGCAGAGATTAAATTGGGATTGGAAAGACTTGACTTTGATGTCAAGACCAGCTCGGTCAATAAGGGTGAGACACTTTATGATACCATCTTGACTTTATCTGCTTTAGGAGTTGACGTCTGTGTGATTCGCCACCCAGAGGTTGACTACTACAGAGAGCTAATTGCAAGTCCAACGATTACGACTTCCATCATCAATGGTGGAGATGGTTCGGGCCAACACCCTAGCCAGAGCTTGCTTGATTTGATGACCATTTATGAGGAATTTGGTCACTTTAAGGGTCTCAAGGTTGCGATTGCAGGTGACTTGGATCACTCACGTGTTGCCAAATCCAATATGCAGATTTTAAAACGCTTAGGTGCTGAACTTTATTTTGCAGGACCTGAGGAATGGAGAAGTCAAGAGTTTTCAGACTATGGTCAGTTTGTAACCATTGACGAGATTGTTGATCAGGTGGATGTTTTGATGTTGCTTCGAGTTCAGCATGAACGCCACGAAAGTGGAGCAGTCTTCTCAAAAGAAGACTATCACGCTCGACATGGCTTGAACCAAGAACGCTATAATCGCTTAAAAGAAGAAGCAATCATTATGCATCCAGCTCCAGTAAATAGAGATGTAGAAATTGCTGATCATCTTGTTGAAGCACCAAAATCACGCATTGTCCAACAAATGACCAATGGAGTCTTTGTTCGAATGGCAATCTTAGAATCCGTATTGGCAAGTAGAAAAGCCAAATAAGACACAAAACGTTAAAAGACGCCAGTGAGCGTCCACGAGAGGTGAAAATATGACAAAACGACTTCTAGTTTTAGAAGATGGCACAGTTTTTGAAGGTAAGGCCTTCGGAGCAGATATTGATGTAACAGGCGAAATCGTCTTTAATACAGGCATGACAGGATATCAAGAATCCATTACGGACCAGTCCTATAATGGACAAATCCTGACCTTCACTTATCCACTAGTAGGGAATTATGGGGTTAACCGTGACGACTATGAATCTATTAGTCCTACTTGTAAGGGAGTTGTAGTTTTTGAAGAGGCACGTAGAGCCAGCAATTGGCGTAACCAAATGACGCTGGACGAATTTTTGAAGGCTAAGAAAATTCCTGGGATCTCAGGGATTGATACGCGTGCTCTTACCAAGATTATCCGTAAGCATGGTACTATGCGTGCAACCTTGACCCATGTTGGAGACAGCATGGACCATGTGACTGACCAGCTCCAAGCGACAGTCTTGCCGACAGACAATATCAAACAGGTTTCCACTAGAACTTCATATCCAGCTCCGGGAGTTGGCTTGAGCGTTGTTTTAGTAGACTTTGGCCTTAAACACTCTATTTTACGAGAGCTATCTAAACGTGATTGCAATGTGACTGTAGTTCCATACACAACTACAGCTGAGGAAATCTTACATTTAAACCCAGATGGAGTTATGTTGTCAAATGGTCCGGGTAATCCAGAAGATGTACCAGAAGCTCTTGATATGATTCGTGGTATTCTCGGGAAAATTCCAATCTTTGGCATCTGTATGGGGCACCAACTCTTTGCGATGGCAAATGGTGCTAAGACCTATAAAATGAAGTTTGGTCACCGTGGATTTAACCACGCAGTACGTGAAATTGCAACTGGGCGCGTGGACTTCACAAGTCAAAATCATGGTTATGCAGTTAGCCGTGAAGATTTACCAGAGCACTTAATCATCACCCACGAAGAAATCAATGACAAGTCAGTTGAAGGCGTACGTCACAGATATCAACCAGGTTTCTCTGTGCAATTCCACCCAGATGCAGCTCCTGGGCCACACGATGCAAGTTATCTATTTGATGAGTTCATCGAGATGATGGAAGCTTTCAAACAAGCAAACTAAAGACGAGTGAGAAATCGTCGGAGAATTTATTTAATGTCGCTCTGTGAGGCGACGAATAGAAAGGAGAAGATACATTGTTCGCGGAAGTGAACACGCCCTAAGAACTGTGTGAAAAAGATAAACATCGTTTTGACGCTGAAGGCGTCTGCACCGAGTTTCCTATTTTCACTGTGTTCTTTACGGGCTTTGTATCATAAACTATGCCTAAACGTACTGATATTCAAAAAATTATGGTGATTGGTTCTGGTCCGATTATTATTGGTCAGGCTGCTGAGTTTGACTATGCTGGGACCCAGGCTTGCTTGTCGTTGAAAGAGGAAGGCTATGAGGTTGTCTTGGTTAACTCAAACCCTGCAACTATCATGACGGACAAGGAGATTGCGGACAAGGTTTACATCGAACCGATTACACTTGAGTTTGTGACACGTATTCTTCGTAAGGAACGTCCAGATGCCTTGCTACCAACACTCGGTGGTCAGACAGGTCTCAACATGGCCATGGAATTATCTAAAAATGGTATCCTAGATGAGCTTGGTGTTGAACTTCTGGGAACTAAATTATCTGCCATTGACCAGGCTGAAGACCGTGACCTTTTTAAACAATTGATGGAAGAGCTGAACCAACCAATCCCAGAATCTGAAATTGTCAACACAGTAGAAGAAGCAGTTGCCTTTGCAGCGACAATTGGCTACCCAGTGATTGTCCGCCCAGCCTTTACTCTAGGTGGTACTGGTGGTGGTATGTGTGCCAACGAGGAAGAATTGCGTGAAATCGCTGAAAATGGGTTGAAATTGTCACCTGTTACCCAATGTTTGATTGAGCGTTCAATTGCAGGTTTCAAGGAAATCGAATACGAAGTCATGCGTGATTCAGCTGACAATGCCCTTGTCGTATGTAACATGGAAAACTTTGACCCAGTTGGGATTCACACAGGAGATTCCATCGTATTTGCCCCTGCCCAAACCATGTCAGACTATGAAAACCAAATGCTACGTGACGCGAGCTTGAGCATCATTCGTGCCCTCAAGATTGAAGGGGGATGTAATGTTCAGCTGGCACTTGATCCTCACAGCTTTAAGTATTATGTTATCGAAGTCAACCCTCGTGTATCACGTTCGTCAGCCCTTGCCTCTAAAGCGACAGGTTACCCAATTGCTAAGTTGGCTGCCAAAATCGCAGTTGGCTTGACTTTGGATGAGGTGATCAACCCAGTTACAGGTTCAACCTATGCCATGTTTGAACCAGCCCTTGACTACGTTGTTGCCAAGATTCCTCGTTTCCCATTTGACAAGTTTGAAAAGGGTGAGCGCCGTCTTGGTACCCAGATGAAGGCGACCGGAGAAGTTATGGCGATTGGTCGTAACATCGAGGAGTCTCTCCTTAAAGCTTGTCGCTCACTTGAAATTGGTGTCCACCATAATGAAATGCCTGAACTTGCAACGATTTCTGATGATGCCTTGATTGAAAAAGTTGTCAAGGCTCAAGATGATCGTCTCTTCTACGTATCAGAAGCCATTCGCCGTGGTTACACACCAGAAGAAATTGCTGAGCTTACAAAGATTGATATCTTCTATCTGGATAAACTCTTGCACATCTTTGAAATTGAGCAAGAATTAGGTGCCCATCCACAAGATATAGAAGTCTTGAAAACAGCTAAACTCAATGGATTTTCAGACCGTAAGATTGCGGAACTCTGGAAAACGACAGCTGACCAAGTTCGCCAACTACGTTTGGAAAACAAAATCGTCCCAGTTTACAAGATGGTAGATACTTGTGCTGCAGAATTTGAATCAGAAACACCATACTTCTACTCAACATATGGTTGGGAAAATGAGTCTATCAAATCTGATAAGGAATCTGTACTTGTCCTAGGTTCAGGTCCAATCCGTATCGGTCAAGGGGTAGAGTTTGACTACGCAACAGTTCACTCTGTTAAGGCTATCCAAGCTGCTGGCTATGAAGCCATCATTATGAACTCAAACCCAGAGACAGTTTCAACCGACTTCTCTGTATCAGACAAACTTTACTTTGAGCCATTGACTTTTGAAGATGTGATGAATGTCATCGATTTGGAGCAACCAAAGGGTGTTATTGTTCAATTTGGTGGTCAAACAGCTATCAACCTTGCAGAGCCATTGGCGAAAGCTGGTGTAACCATTCTTGGTACGCAAGTAGCTGATCTAGACCGTGCCGAAGACCGTGACCTCTTCGAACAAGCCCTAAAAGATTTGGATATTCCACAACCGCCTGGACAAACTGCGACTAATGAAGAAGAAGCAGTGCTTGCTGCTCGTAAGATTGGTTTCCCAGTTCTCGTTCGCCCTTCATATGTCTTGGGTGGACGTGCCATGGAAATCGTTGAGAATGAAGATGATCTTCGTTCTTACATGCGTACTGCGGTTAAGGCAAGTCCAGACCATCCTGTTCTTGTTGACTCTTATATCGTCGGACAAGAGTGTGAAGTCGATGCTATTTCAGACGGACAAAATGTCCTTATCCCTGGTATCATGGAGCATATCGAACGTGCTGGTGTCCACTCAGGTGACTCCATGGCTGTTTATCCTCCACAAACCTTGTCTCAAAAGGTTCAAGAAACCATCGCAGACTATACTAAACGTCTTGCAATTGGCCTCAACTGTCTTGGTATGATGAACATTCAGTTTGTCATCAAGGATGAGAAAGTCTACGTTATTGAGGTCAATCCACGTGCCAGCCGTACTGTTCCATTCCTATCAAAAGTAACCAATATCCCAATGGCTCAGGTTGCAACTAAGTTGATTCTTGGTCAAAGTCTTGAAGAACTTGGTTACCAAGATGGACTTTACCCAGAAAGCAGTCGTGTTCACATCAAGGCGCCTGTCTTCTCCTTCACTAAGCTCGCGAAAGTAGACAGCTTGCTCGGTCCTGAAATGAAGTCAACAGGTGAAGTTATGGGTTCTGATACGACTTTGGAAAAAGCTCTCTATAAAGCTTTTGAAGCTTCTTACTTACACTTGCCAACCTTTGGTAACGTTGTATTTACCATTGCTGATGATACAAAAGAAGAAGCTTTGGACTTAGCTCGTCGTTTCCAAAATATTGGCTACGGTATCCTCGCGACAGAAGGGACAGCAGCCTTCTTTGCCAGTCATGGACTTCAAGCCCAACCTGTTGGTAAAATTGGTGATGACGATAAGGATATTCCAAGTTTTGTCCGCAAAGGAAAAATTCAAGCTATCATTAACACAGTTGGAACAAAACGTACTGCTGACGAAGATGGTGAGCAGATTCGCCGTTCAGCCATTGAACACGGTGTGCCCCTATTCACAGCCCTAGATACAGCTAATGCCATGCTTAAGGTACTTGAAAGCCGTAGTTTTGTCACAGAAGCAATTTAAATAAAAAAAAGAGAAGGTGTAATGATCTTCTCTTTTTTGTTATATTTTTTCTTGTAAACTACTGATTAATCAGTTTTTGCGATAAGCTTTAATACTATGACTATACCATTCTTGCATTTCTTTTGATGGTGGTGTCATATAATCCCCGTACATCTGGGTTAAAAATTGATCATATTTTTTAGGGACGGGCAACATACGGCCTTCAAACTCAGTTAAAATCAGTTCTTTAAAGGTGTCAACTGGGAAGACTTCTTTCATACCTTCCTTACCAATCCCAATTCCTCCTTCATATTGAGGAGTGTTGGTTGCAGCTTTTTTGACTAGCTGATCAATTTTCTTGTAAAAGTAACGGGGATTGACCAATCGGAGAGCGTACCAGCTACATAATCTTAACAAATCTTTTAGTTTGCTATCACCGTGAACAGCACGTGATTTTTTGATATAAGCTAGTTGACGAAGGGCTACATACTTATAACTCTTGTCGACAATGCTCAAGTCTGTAAAGCGATCAATTGGGAAGACATCGATGAAGAGACTGGTGTCATGACGCTTGTACTTAACATGGTCTTCGATAACAGTAGAAGTATCCAAAATCGATGCGAAATTATGGAAGTACCAAGAAGAAGTGTCGTAGGAGAGAACCTTATAACGAGGATGATTTTCTTCCTCAATAATCTTCAGTAAACGCTCATAATCTTCACGATAAAGGGAAATATCGATATCATCATCCCAGGGAATCATACCTTTGTGGCGGATTGCTCCAAGCATGGTCCCATAACTGAGAAAATAAGGAATATCATGTTTCTTACAAGTCTCATCAATATAGTCTAGCAGAGCTAGTTGAATTTCTTTAATTTCTTCTTTTTCTAAATATTGCATCCTAATCCTCCAATTTGTAGGCATGAAATTCATGACTGTAGAAGCGTTTTTCTTCAGGTGGTAGGGTCATATAATCTCCATAAAATTGTGTCAAAATAGTATCAAATTTTTCAGGCGCAGGAAGGCTTAAATTCTCAAAGGCCAAATCGATTGTTTTATCGAAGGTACCACTTGGGAAGACTTCTTTTTCCTTAAATTTAGATGGGATAAAGGCCATATACTGCCCATTTTCACGACTATATTTTTGAATTTCGTTCTCGATTTTATTTGCGAAATAACGAGGTGAAACCGGTCGAAGGAGCAACCAAAAGGCTGTTCGTATCCAATCTTTTAAAAGGTTATCTTTATAGACAATATTTTTATGTTTACTGAAAGACAGAAGTTTGAAGCTTTCCAGTTTATAACAAATATCAATGACCTTAGGGTCATCAAAGCGATCCATAGGGAAAATATCGATAAAAACACCAGAATCATAGGTTTTTGTATTTCGAGTATCAATAATTTTAGTTGTACTGTCGGTTACTTTGATAAAGTTGTTAAAGTAGTTTTTATCAGTTTCTAAGGATAGGAGCTTATACTTGCTTTTTTCCTTTTGAAAAATGGTAATAAATCGTTGGTAGTCTTCTCGAGGCATGGACAGATCAATATCGTCGTCCCAAGGGATAAAGCCTTGATGTCGAACTGCCCCAATCAGAGTACCGTAGTTAATAATATAGTTGATATTGTGCTTCTTACAGAGAGTATCAATATAATCCAAAATTTCTAATTCAATTTGTTTGGCATCTTCAATGGTTAGTTGTTTCATTCTACACTCCTATGATCTTTTGAATTTATTTTTTAAGGCTAGGACATGGTTTAAAAATTCATAGAAAATGCTATCTTTGGTGAAGACAAGTAGACCAATATAAGAGATGGCTGATAGCAAGACAATCAAACCAGTATTAATCAAAAATGGCAAATTAATGACCATATCCACAGGATACAAGAAATTAATCAGGAGATAAATTCCTACGAAAGAAAGTGAAAAGAGGGAGTATCGAACAGTATAGCTGAAGATATGTCCCAAGTGGATAAGCTGTTTTCTATGAATGAAAATGATATAGAAAACAAGTAGAGAGGCCTCTGATAACATAGTTGTCAGTAAGTAGTATTCAGGAGCTACGATATGGTTGAAAAAGAGGAGACTATTTAAGCCCAAATTGAGTAATCCTGCAAAGACTGTATAGACTGTGATACGTTTTTCATAGCCATTTGTAAAGAGAATTTGGGAACCAAGAATGGTATCTAGTGCCAGAATAATTGTACGAAAAGCGAAGAGAGAGGTTAAGATACCACCTCCGATATATTTTTCACTACCGTAAAGTAGGATGGCATTGGGCCCTAAAACCATGAGTCCAAAACTCAGTGGAATGATAAAGAAGTTAAAGATTCGACTTCCTCTGTTAACAAGGGCGACATAAGCTTCCTTATCGCCTTTTCCTAGATAGTAACTGAGACGAGGCACACTCACTCCAATTGCACCTGTTACAACCCCAGCTATAACGGTCACAATTCGTTGAGCCATGGTATAGTAACTAACGTTGACATCAATCCCTGTTTTAACGAGGAAGAGTCTATCCAAAAATGTGAAGAGCATATTGGCATTGGCAAAGACCAACATGGCTGTCAGAGGGAGAAAGAGCGGTTTAAAATCACTTAGGTGAATCTTAACAAGCTTAATATCTCTTTTTATCCAAAAATAACTAATCAGATAGTTAATCAGTGTCGATAAACTCATCACGAGTGTATAGACAACAATATCATGTTCATTTTTGACAAACAGGAAAATAGAGACCAGCATCAGGATGCGGATGAAGGCAGTCTTGTAAAAAAGAAAACTGTAATTTTCCAGAGCCTCATTGACCCATTCGATTGAAAAAATCTGGGCAATGAGTTGAATCCCCATAACAAGGTAGACTTTTTTGATAATTGGATTATCAGTAAAGAAGAGAGGATAGGCTAGGATATAGACAGCGGTTGTCAAAATCGTACAAGCTATGCACAAATAAAAAAGACTAGAGAAGGTTCTGTTGAGATCCTTTTTGTTATCCTTAACATTACTGATGGCCCGTAAACCGTAGTTATAGACTCCATAAGTCGCAAAGGGCAAGAAAAATGACAAAATAGTGTCGACTGAGTTGAAGTAACCATAGTCTGTTCGGTCCAAGACACGCGCGACATAGGTTCCAGTTAGGATGGGAAAAATAATATTTAAGACACGAATTCCCATATAAGATAGAGCATTTAATTTTATACTTTTCATTCAATTTACCTCGTTTTTCATTATATCATAAAGTTAGCTAATAAGAAATGAAGGGCAGTAAGTCGAGTAATCACTTTGAAGTTTCAAAGTTTGATTTTAAGTTTTCTTTAAGGAAAATATATTATTCTGAAGAACTCTAACATTTCACAGCCATTTATTTGTAATTGCTACAGAATTCCTAGTCATTACTAGAAATGGACTAGTTTCTTTGAATAATAGAACTGCTTAATCCGCCTATTCTAGAAGGGGAGGACCGGTATTTCTTTCATGATGGGACTAGATTGTGGTATAATAGAGAGAATAAGTTTTTTAGTAAGACAAAGGAGAAAATAGATGATTTATGCAGGAATTCTTGCCGGTGGAACTGGCACACGCATGGGAATCAGTAACTTGCCAAAACAATTTTTAGAGCTAGGTGACCGACCTATTTTGATTCATACAATTGAAAAATTTGTCTTGGAACCAAGCATTGAAAAAATTGTAGTTGGTGTACATGGAGACTGGGTTTCCCATGCAGAGGATCTTGTAGATAAATATCTACCTCTTCATAAGGATCGTATCATCATTACAAAAGGTGGTGCTGACCGTAATACGAGTATTGAGAAAATCATTGAAGCTATCGATGCTTATCGTCCGCTTACTCCAGAGGACATCGTTGTTACGCACGACTCTGTTCGTCCATTCATTACGCTTCGCATGATTCAGGACAATATCCAACTTGCCCAAAATCATGACGCAGTGGACACAGTGGTAGAAGCGGTTGATACTATCGTTGAAAGCACTAATGGTCAATTCATTACAGATATTCCAAATCGTGCTCACCTTTATCAAGGACAAACACCTCAAACATTCCGTTGCAAGGACTTCATGGACCTTTACGGCTCTCTCTCTGCTGAAGAGAAAGAAATCTTAACAGATGCATGTAAAATCTTTGTAATCAAAGGAAAAGATGTGGCCTTGGCTAAGGGTGAATACTCAAATCTAAAAATCACAACAGTGACAGATTTGAAGATTGCAAAAAGTATGATTGAGAAAGACTAGTGAAATGATTAATCAAATTTATCAACTGACTAAGCCCAAGTTTATCAACGTCAAATACCAGGAAGAGGCTATTGATCAAGAGAATCATATTCTCATCCGCCCTAATTATATGGCGGTCTGTCATGCGGATCAGCGTTACTATCAAGGAAAACGTGATCCAAAGATTTTGAATAAAAAACTTCCAATGGCAATGATTCACGAGTCATGTGGAACCGTTATTTCTGACCCAACAGGAACCTACGAGGTTGGGCAAAAAGTTGTCATGATTCCGAATCAGCCTCCTATGCAGAGTGATGAAGAATTTTATGAGAACTACATGACAGGGACCCATTTCTTGTCTAGTGGCTTTGATGGCTTTATGAGAGAGTTTGTTTCTCTCCCTAAAGATCGTGTGGTGGCTTATGATGCTATCGAAGATACGGTTGCAGCGATTACAGAGTTCGTCAGTGTTGGCATGCATGCCATGAATCGTCTATTGACTCTTGCTCATAGCAAGCGGGACCGAATCGCCGTTATCGGAGATGGAAGTTTGGCATTTGTGGTTGCTAATATTATCAACTATACTTTGCCAGAAGCAGAAATTGTGGTTATTGGTCGTCATTGGGAAAAGTTGGAACTTTTCTCATTTGCCAAAGAATGTTATATCACTGATAATATTCCTGAAGATTTGGCCTTTGACCATGCTTTAGAGTGTTGTGGTGGTGATGGTACTGGACCAGCTATAAATGACTTGATTCGTTACATTCGTCCTCAGGGAACGATTCTCATGATGGGTGTTAGCGAATATAAAGTCAATCTCAATACACGCGATGCCTTAGAGAAAGGCTTGCTCTTGGTTGGTTCCTCTCGTTCTGGTCGCATCGATTTTGAAAATGCAATCCAAATGATGGAAGTCAAGAAATTTGCCAATCGTCTTAAAAATATCCTTTATCTAGAAGAACCTGTAAGAGAAATTAAAGATATTCACCGTGTCTTTGCGACCGATTTAAACACTGCCTTTAAAACTGTGTTTAAGTGGGAAGTATAAGTGCTGGAGGTTAATTGTGGAGAAAATCATTAAAGAAAAAATTTCTTCTTTACTTAGTCAAGAAGAGGAAGTCCTCAGTGTTGAACAACTGGGTGGAATGACCAATCAAAACTATTTGGTCATAACAACAAATAATCAGTACATTGTTAAGTTCTTTGGTAAAGGGACTGAAAAACTGATCAATCGTCAAGATGAAAAGTACAATCTTGAACTACTAAAAGATTTAGACTTAGATGTAAAAAATTATCTTTTTGATATTGAAGCTGGTATCAAAGTAAATGAGTATATCGAATCTGCGATTACGCTTGATGCGACTTCAATTAAGACCAAATTTGATAAAATTGCTCCAATTTTACAAACCATTCATGCGTCTGGTAAGGAATTAAGAGGAGAATTTGCTCCTTTTGAAGAAATCAAGAAATACGAATCCTTGATTGAAGAAAAGATTCCTTATGCCAACTATGAAACTGTTAGGGAAAAAATCTTCTCCTTAGAGAAAAGACTGGCTGACTTAGGTGTTGACAGAAAATCTTGTCATATCGATTTGGTCCCTGAAAACTTTATCGAATCACCTCAAGGACGTCTATATCTGATTGACTGGGAATATTCATCAATGAATGATCCAATGTGGGATTTGGCTGCCCTCTTTTTAGAGTCTGAATTCACTCCTCAAGAGGAAGAAGACTTCTTGTCTCACTATGAGAGTGATCAAACACCTGTCTCTCGTGAAAAGATTGCAATCTATAAAATTTTGCAAGATGCTATCTGGAGTCTATGGACTGTCTATAAGGAAGAGCAAGGTGCAGATTTTGGCGACTATGGTGTGAGTCGTTACCAGAGAGCTGTTAATGGTTTGGCTTACTATGGAGGTTCAGATGAAAAATAAAAATGGAGTTTCTTTTGGTCTACTTTCAGGTATTTTCTGGGGGTTAGGTCTAACAATTAGTGCTTATATCTTTTCAATTTTTACAGATTTGTCGCCCTTTGTGGTGGCAGCTGCTCACGATTTCTTGAGTATCTTTATCTTACTAGCTTTTCTTTTAGTAAAAGAAGGGAAAGTTCGTCTCTCAATTTTCTTAAATATTCGCAATGTTAGTGTGATCATCGGAGCCTTACTAGCTGGTCCTATCGGTATGCAGGCTAATCTTTATGCGGTTAAGTATATCGGAAGTTCCTTAGCTTCATCGGTATCTGCTATCTACCCTGCAGTTTCAGTTTTATTGGCTTTCTTTTTTTTGAAGCACAAGATTTCGAAAAATACTGTGTTTGGGATCATCTTGATTATTGCAGGGATTATTGCTCAGACCTATAAGGTTGAACAGGTCAATTCCTTCTACATTGGGATTCTTTGTGCATTGGTTTGTGCTATTGCATGGGGAAGTGAGAGTGTTCTTAGCTCCTTTGCTATGGAAAGTGAATTGAGTGAAATCGAAGCCCTCTTAATTCGTCAAGTGACTTCATTCTTGTCCTATCTTGTAATTGTGCTCTTCTCTCATCAGTCATTTGCAGAAGTAGCCAATGGGCAATTGCTAGGTCTCATGATTGTCTTTGCAGCCTTTGATATGATTTCTTACTTGGCTTACTATATCGCTATCAATCGCTTGCAACCTGCTAAAGCTACTGGATTGAACGTGAGCTATGTAGTTTGGACTGTCTTGTTTGCAGTTGTTTTCTTAGGTGCACCGCTAGATATGATGACAATTATTACGTCACTTGTCGTCATTGCTGGAGTTTATATTATTATTAAAGAATAAAGGAGATTTGTGTGAAAGCCATCATCTTAGCAGCGGGATTGGGAACTCGCTTGCGTCCTATGACTGAAAATACCCCTAAGGCCTTGGTTCAGGTTAATCAAAAACCCTTGATTGAATACCAAATTGAGTTTCTCAAAGAAAAAGGAATCGATGAAATCATCATCATCGTTGGTTACCTTAAAGAACAATTCGATTACTTGAAAGAGAAATATGGAGTTCGACTCGTTTTCAATGATAAATACGCTGATTACAATAACTTTTACTCTCTCTATCTTGTAAAAGAAGAGTTGGCCAACAGTTATGTTATTGATGCTGATAATTATCTCTTTAAAAATATGTTTCGCAATGATTTGACTCGTTCGACTTATTTTAGTGTTTATCGTGAAGATTGTACCAACGAATGGTTCTTGGTCTATGGAGATGACTACAAAGTTCAAGACATTATTGTTGATAGTAAGGCAGGTCGTATCCTTAGTGGTGTTTCATTCTGGGATGCACCAACTGCAGAAAAGATTGTCAGCTTTATTGACAAGGCTTATGCAAGTGGTGAATTTGTTGATCTCTATTGGGACAATATGGTTAAGGATAATATCAAAGAACTGGATGTCTATGTTGAAGAATTAGAAGGCAATAGCATCTATGAGATCGATAGTGTCCAAGACTACCATAAATTAGAAGAAATTCTTAAAAACGAAAATTAAAGATTCCAACATCTGGCTAAAATAGTCGGATGTTTTTTTGATTTTTTACGAATAAATAGATGACTAGAAAAAGAAATGGAGATATTTATGAAAATCACAAACTATGAAATCTATAAGTTAAAAAAATCGGGTTTGACCAATCAACAGATTTTAAATGTCCTAGAATACGGTGAAAATGTTGATCAAGAACTGTTGTTAGGTGATATTGCAGATATATCAGGTTGCAGAAATCCAGCTGTTTTTATGGAACGTTATTTTCAGATAGACGATACGCATTTGGAGAAGGAGTTTCAAAAATTTCCATCTTTCTCTATTTTAGATGACTGTTATCCTTGGGATTTGAGTGAAATATATGATGCACCTGTACTTTTATTTTACAAGGGAAATCTTGACCTCTTGAAATTTCCAAAGGTAGCGGTTGTGGGCAGTCGTGCTTGTAGCAAACAGGGAGCAAAGTCAGTTGAAAAAGTCATTCAAGGCTTGGAAAATGAACTGGTTATCGTCAGTGGATTAGCCAAGGGTATCGATACAGCAGCTCATATGGCAGCTCTTCAGAATGGCGGAAAAACCATTGCAGTGATTGGAACAGGTTTGGATGTGTTTTATCCTAAAGCCAATAAACGTTTGCAAGATTACATCGGCAATGACCATCTGGTTCTCAGTGAATACGGACCTGGCGAACAACCTCTGAAATTTCATTTTCCTGCCCGTAATCGCATTATTGCTGGACTTTGTCGTGGAGTAATTGTAGCAGAAGCTAAGATGCGCTCAGGTAGTCTCATTACCTGTGAGCGAGCAATGGAAGAAGGGCGCGATGTCTTTGCTATACCTGGTAGCATTTTAGATGGACTATCAGACGGTTGCCATCATTTGATTCAAGAAGGGGCAAAATTGGTCACCAGTGGGCAAGATGTTCTTGCAGAATTTGAATTTTAAGACGAAATTTCTCTTTTTAAAGCAACTTTTCTTCTATATATAGGAGCTAAGTCTTGACAGTTATGGCAAAATGGTTTACACTTTATAAAGTTTATTACTTTGAAAAGGTGTGATACTGTGGCTACGGCAACAAAAAAGAAAAAATCAACAGTTAAAAAAAATCTAGTAATCGTGGAGTCGCCTGCTAAGGCTAAGACAATTGAAAAATATCTAGGCAGAAACTACAAGGTTTTAGCCAGTGTCGGGCATATCCGTGATTTGAAGAAATCCAGTATGTCCGTCGATATTGAAAATAATTATGAACCGCAATATATCAATATTCGAGGAAAAGGTCCTCTTATCAATGACTTGAAAAAAGAAGCCAAAAAAGCTAATAAAGTCTTTCTGGCGAGTGACCCGGACCGTGAAGGAGAAGCGATTTCTTGGCATTTGGCTCATATTCTCAACTTGGATGAAAATGATGAAAACCGTGTGGTCTTCAATGAAATCACTAAGGATGCGGTTAAAAATGCTTTTAAAGAACCTCGTAAGATTGATATGGACTTGGTCGATGCCCAGCAGGCACGTCGTGTCCTGGACCGCTTGGTAGGCTATTCGATTTCGCCTATTTTGTGGAAGAAGGTCAAGAAGGGCTTGTCAGCAGGTCGCGTTCAGTCTATTGCACTTAAGTTAATCATTGATCGTGAGAATGAAATCAATGCCTTCCAGCCAGAAGAATACTGGACAATTGATGGAGTCTTTAAAAAGGGAACCAAGCAATTTCAAGCGTCCTTCTATGGAGTAGATGGCAAAAAGCTGAAACTAACTAGCAATGACGAGGTTAAGGAAGTCTTGTCTCGTCTGACTAGTAAAGACTTTTCAGTGGATCAGGTAGACAAGAAAGAGCGCAAACGCAATGCTCCATTACCTTATACCACTTCATCCATGCAGATGGATGCTGCCAATAAAATTAACTTCCGTACTCGAAAGACCATGATGGTTGCCCAACAGCTCTATGAAGGGATCAATATCGGTTCTGGTGTCCAAGGTTTGATTACCTATATGCGTACCGATTCGACTCGTATCAGTCCTGTAGCGCAAAATGAAGCAGCAAGTTTCATTACGGATCGTTTTGGTAGCAAGTATTCTAAGCATGGTAGCAAGGTCAAAAATGCATCAGGTGCTCAGGATGCCCATGAGGCTATTCGCCCGTCTAGCGTTTTTAATACACCTGAAAGTATTGCTAAGTATCTGGACAAGGATCAGCTCAAGCTTTATACTCTTATCTGGAATCGTTTTGTGGCTAGCCAGATGACAGCTGCTGTCTTTGATACCATGGCTGTAAAATTGTCGCAAAATGGCGTTCAATTCGCTGCTAATGGTAGTCAGGTTAAGTTTGATGGTTATCTTGCCATTTATAACGATTCTGACAAGAATAAGATGTTACCAGATATGGCTGTTGGAGATGTGGTCAAACAGGTCAATAGTAAACCAGAGCAACATTTCACCCAACCACCTGCTCGCTATTCTGAAGCGACATTAATTAAGACTTTGGAGGAAAATGGGGTTGGACGTCCGTCCACCTACGCACCGACCATTGAAACCATTCAGAAACGTTATTATGTTCGCCTTGCAGCCAAACGCTTTGAACCGACAGAGTTGGGAGAAATTGTCAACAAGCTCATCGTTGAATATTTCCCAGATATCGTAAACGTGACCTTCACAGCTGAAATGGAAGGTAAACTGGATGATGTCGAAGTCGGAAAAGAGCAGTGGCAACGTGTTATTGACGCCTTTTACAAACCATTCTCTAAAGAAGTCGCCAAGGCTGAAGAAGAAATGGAAAAAATCCAAATCAAGGATGAACCAGCTGGATTTGACTGTGAAGTGTGTGGCAGTCCAATGGTTATTAAACTTGGTCGTTTTGGTAAGTTCTACGCTTGTAGCAATTTCCCAGATTGCCGTCATACCCAAGCAATCGTGAAAGAAATTGGTGTAGAGTGTCCAAGTTGTCATCAGGGACAAATCATTGAGCGTAAAACCAAACGTAACCGCCTCTTCTATGGTTGCAATCGCTATCCAGAATGTGAATTTACCTCTTGGGACAAGCCTGTTGGTCGTGACTGTCCAAAATGTGGCAATTTCCTCATGGAGAAAAAAGTCCGTGGTGGTGGCAAGCAGGTTGTATGTAGTAATGGCGACTACGAGGAAGAAAAGATTAAATAAGAGGGGAGTCCTGAAAGTGAATTTCAGGCTCTTTTTGGTTAGAACTTGACAAAATTCATCATTGTATGCGAAACTAGAATAAGATTATTTTAATACTCAATGAAAATCAAAAAGCAAACTAGGAAGCTAGCCGCAGGTTGCTCAAAGCACTGCTTTGAGGTTGTAGATAAGACTGACGAAGTCAATAATCATATCTACGGTAAGGCGACGCTGACGTGCTTTGAAGAGATTTTCGAAGAGTATAACTAGGAGAAGTTATGCGTCTTATCTATTTAATAATTGGTTTTTTATCACTGGCCTTGGCTATTGTTGGGGTTGTTTTGCCCTTGTTGCCTACAACACCTTTTCTGTTACTGTCTATTGCTTGTTTCTCCAGAAGTTCCAAGCGTTTCGAAGATTGGCTTTATCATACCAAGCTCTATCAAGCATATGTAGCTGATTTTCGTGAGACTAAGTCAATTGCGCGTGAACGTAAGAAAAAAATTATCGTATCAATCTACATTTTGATGGGAATTTCCATTTATTTTGCTCCTCTCTTACCTGTCAAAATTGGTCTAGGAGCCTTGACCATCTTTATCACTTATTATCTCTTCAAGGTCATTCCGGACAAAGAATAAAAAATAGTAGCAATTTTCCTTGATATAAATGAAAGCATATTCACAACAATATGATATAATAAATTTAAAGTAATACTCAAGGAGAATCAAATGATTTACGAATTTTGTGCTGAAAATGTGACCTTGCTTGAAAAAGCGATGCAGGCTGGAGCTCGTCGAATCGAACTCTGTGATAATCTAGCAGTGGGAGGAACAACCCCCAGCTATGGAGTGACTAAGGCAGCAGTTGAATTGGCAGCTAACTACGATACGACCATCATGACCATGATTCGTCCACGTGGTGGTGATTTTGTCTACAATGATTTAGAAGTTGCTATTATGCTAGAAGACATTCGTTTGACTGCTCAGGCTGGAAGTCAAGGGGTCGTTTTTGGAGCTTTAACTGCTGATAAGAAGTTGGATAAGCCTAATCTTGAAAAGTTAATTGCTGCATCAAAAGGAATGGAAATTGTCTTCCACATGGCCTTTGATGAATTGAGTGATGAAGATCAGTTGGAAGCTATTGACTGGCTCAGTCAAGCTGAAGTCACTCGTATCTTAACTCGTGCTGGTGTGTCTGGAGACTCGCTAGAAGAACGTTTTGCTCACTATCACAGAATTTTGGAGCATGCTAAAGGTAAGATTGAAATTTTACCAGGTGGAGGGATTGACCTTGACAACCGTCAAACCTTTATCGACCAGCTGGGTGTGACACAATTACATGGAACCAAGGTTGTCTTTTAAAAAATAGAAAGGAACTGCTAGCTTTGGGTAGCAGTTTTCACTTATGTTTGAAATTTTTAAATCCTATCAATTTAATCAAGAAAAGGCTCATGCTTATGGTTTTGTAGAAAATTGTGGAGTCTGGGCCTACAGTTGCCAGATTTTGGATGGTGACTTTGTCATGACTGTGTCCATCACTGCTGATAATGTGAGCTTTCAGGTCTTTGACCGGGAAACGGGCGACCTCTATCCTCAAGTCCATATGGAAAGCATGAGGGGGAGTTTTGTAGGAAGTGTCCGTGAGGCTTGTTTGGAGATTCTTTACCAGATTCGGAAGGATTGTTTTGATGTGCAGGATTTCATTTGTCCTCAGACTAAGCGTATCATGGCTCAGGTTCAGGAAAAGTATGGAAACCAGTTGGAGTTTCTGTGGGAAAAATCGCCTGATACGGCAGTGTTAAGACATGAAGGCAATCAAAAGTGGTATGCTGTTTTGATGAGAATTTCTTGGGATAAGCTGGAAAAGGGGAGAGAAGGACAAGTGGAAGCAGTTAACCTCAAGCATGACCAAGTAGCTGACTTACTTTCACAAAAGGGCATTTATCCAGCTTTTCATATGAACAAACGCTACTGGATTAGTGTGGCTCTTGATGGTACTTTGTCAGATGAAATGGTCCTGGAATTGATAGAAAAAAGTTGGAGCTTAACCTCTAAAAAATGAAACATTTCAAAGATTTTCAAGAACTTTCAATTAGCGAAATATTCTTTACTGAAGAAATTTTCAGAAAATATTGGATTTTTTCTTGACAAGTGCTTTTGCCTATGCTAAAATACTAAACAAGATATCAAACGAAGGAGAAAGTCAAACATGAAAGCAGCTAAGTTTAATCAATTTGCTTTGTTGTTGAGGTACTCGGGCTAGTGCAAAAAGCATTAGTCCTGTTTGGCTTACCAAGCGGGAGTAAATCAACATCTCGCTTGGACTTCTAAGCGAGATGTTTTTTTAAAAATCACATTTGGAAAAGGGGAAATCATATGAGAACAGTTGAATTTCTAGATACCAGCCTTCGGGATGGAGAGCAGACACCTGGTGTTAATTTTTCAATCAAGGAAAAAATTGCCATCGCAAGGCAGCTGGAGAAATGGGGTATTTCAGCCATTGAAGCTGGTTTTCCGGCGGCGAGTCCTGATTCATTCACAGCAGTTCAGGAGATCGCCAAAGTCTTGAAGACAACAGCGGTAACTGGTCTGGCCCGCTCTGTCAAGTCTGATATTGATGCTTGTTATGAGGCACTCAAGGACGCCAAGTATCCACAGGTTCACGTCTTTATTGCTACCAGTCCGATTCACCGAAAGTATAAGCTTAATAAGAGCAAGGAAGAGATTTTGGAAGCGATTAAGGAGCATGTTTCTTATGCCCGTTCTAAGTTTGAAGTGGTTGAATTCTCTCCAGAGGATGCAACTAGAACTGAGTTGGATTTCCTCTTGCAAGTTGTTCAAACAGCTGTCGATGCAGGTGCGTCTTATATCAATATCCCTGATACGGTAGGATTTACCACGCCAGAAGAGTATGGTGCTATCTTCAAATACCTGATTGAGAATGTCAAGACGGATCGTCAGATTATCTATTCTCCTCACTGTCACGATGACCTCGGAATGGCGGTAGCAAATAGCCTCGCTGCCGTCAAGAATGGGGCAGGACGAGTAGAGGGAACTATTAACGGTATTGGGGAGCGAGCTGGAAATGCTGGTTTGGAAGAAATTGCAGTGGCTCTCAATATTCGCCAAGATTACTATCAGGCAGAGACAAGCATTGTCCTAAATGAAACCATCAATACTTCTGAAATGGTTTCTCGCTTCTCAGGTATCCCAGTTCCTAAAAACAAGGCCGTTGTTGGTGGCAATGCCTTCTCTCACGAATCTGGTATTCACCAAGATGGAGTTCTTAAAAATCCTCTCACTTATGAGATTATCACCCCTGAATTGGTCGGTGTTAAGAGCAATAGTCTTCCACTTGGAAAATTGTCCGGTCGCCATGCCTTTGTCGAAAAACTAAGAGAATTAGCCCTAGACTTTACAGAAGAGGACATCAAACCACTCTTTGCTAAGTTCAAGGCCTTGGCCGATAAGAAACAAGAAATCACAGATGCAGATATTCGAGCTCTGGTAGCTGGCACCATGGTTGAAAATCCAGAAGGCTTCCACTTTGATGATTTACAATTGCAAACTCATGCAGATAATGACATCGAAGCACTCGTTAGCCTAGCTAATATGGATGGTGAGAAAGTTGAATTTAATGCGACAGGACAAGGTTCCGTTGAGGCTATCTTTAACGCTATTGATAAATTCTTCAACCAATCGGTTCGCTTGGTATCCTACACTATCGATGCGGTGACGGATGGTATCGATGCCCAGGCACGGGTTTTGGTTACTGTTGAAAATAAAGATACTGAAACAATCTTTAATGCGGCGGGACTTGACTTTGATGCACTAAAGGCTTCAGCTATTGCCTACATCAATGCCAATACCTTTGTTCAAAAAGAGAATGCTGGTGAGATGGGACGCAGTGTTTCCTATCGCGATATGCCTAGTGTGTAAAGGAGAATGCTATGACAAAGAAAATAGTAGCTCTTGCAGGGGACGGAATTGGTCCAGAAATCATGGAGGCTGGATTAGAGGTTCTGGAGGCTCTAGCTAAAAAAACAGACTTTGATTATGAGATAGACAGACGACCTTTTGGAGGTGCAGGTATTGATGCTACGGGGCATCCCTTACCTGATGAAACCCTCAAGGCATGTAGAGAAGCAGATGCTATCCTCCTAGCGGCTATCGGTAGTCCACAGTATGATGGGGCAGCGATTCGGCCTGAACAAGGACTGCTGGCTCTCCGTAAGGAACTCAATCTCTATGCCAATATTCGCCCAGTTAAGATTTTTGAGAGTCTTAAGCATTTGTCACCTCTCAAACCAGAACGAATTGCTGGTGTAGACTTTGTTGTGGTGCGTGAGTTGACTGGCGGGATTTACTTTGGGGATCATAATCTTGAAGAGCGAAAAGCGCGTGATATCAACGATTATAGCTATGAGGAAGTGGAGCGGATTGTTCGTAAAGCCTTTGAAATCGCAAGAAGTCGGAGAAAAATCCTTACCAGCATCGATAAGCAAAATGTGTTGGCAACTTCAAAACTCTGGCGGAAAGTGGCTGAGGAAGTCGCAAAAGATTTTCCAGATGTGACCTTGGAGCATCAGCTAGTCGATTCAGCTGCCATGCTTATGATTACCAATCCTGCCAAGTTTGATGTTATTGTGACGGAGAATCTTTTCGGAGATATTCTCTCGGATGAATCAAGCGTCCTATCTGGCACTCTTGGGGTTATGCCATCAGCCAGTCATTCTGAAAATGGACCAAGCCTTTATGAGCCCATTCACGGTTCAGCGCCTGATATTGCAGGTCAAGGAGTTGCTAATCCTATTTCCATGATTTTATCAGTTGCCATGATGCTGAGAGATAGTTTTGGACGTTATGAGGATGCAGAGCGTATCGAGCATGCTGTCGAGGCAAGTTTGGCAGCTGGCATTTTAACGAGAGATTTAGGAGGACAGGCTTCGACCAAGGAAATGACGGAAGCTATCATTGCAAGATTATGAAGTTAGACGAAAAAATTACTCTAGTCCTTTTGATTTGGAATGTCATGATTTTCATCATTTATGGCATTGACAAATCTAAGGCAAGAAGAAGAGCGTGGCGAATCCCAGAGAAAATCTTACTCATTTTAGCTCTTACTTTTGGTGGATTTGGTGCCTGGTTAGCAGGAATTGTTTTTCACCATAAGACTAAAAAATGGTACTTTAAAACAGTTTGGTTTCTTGGGATGGTGACTACACTAGTAGCTTTGTGTTTTTTATGGAGGTAATGAATGGCAGGAAAATCGATTTTTGATAAATTATGGGACCTCCATGTGATTACAGGAGAAGAGGGGCAACCCCAACTCATGTATGTGGATCAGCACTATATCCATGAAGTGACCAGTCCTCAGGCTTTTCAAGGATTGCGAGATGCAGGTCGCAGATTGAGACGACCAGACTTGACATTTGGAACCTTTGACCACAATGTCCCGACGGTCAATATCTATGATATTCGAGATGTGATTTCCAAGGCGCAAATTGATAAACTAGCTGAAAATGTTAAGGAGTTTGGAATTGAACACGCAGCCCACGGTTCTGAAAAGCAAGGAATTGTTCATATGGTTGGTCCAGAAACAGGACGAACCCAACCAGGAAAGTTCATCGTCTGTGGAGACAGTCATACGGCTACTCACGGAGCTTTCGGAGCCATCGCCTTTGGGATTGGAACTAGTGAGGTTGAGCATGTCTTTGCGACCCAGACACTCTGGCAGGTCAAACCCAAGAAAATGTTAGTTGAATTCAAAGGTGTACCTCAAAAGGGAGTCTATTCTAAGGATTACATACTCGCCTTGATTGCCAAGTATGGTGTCGCCTGTGGTGTTGGCTATGTGGTGGAATATCGTGGGGAAGCGGTTGATGCACTTAGTATGGAAGAGCGAATGACCATCTGCAATATGTCTATTGAGTTTGGATCAAAGATGGGAATCATGAATCCAGATCAGATCACCTATGACTATCTCAAGGGACGCGAGTGTGTTCCCAAAGATTTTGACGCAGCAGTTGCTGACTGGAAAAGGCTGGTTAGTGATGACGATGCCGTCTATGACAAGGTTATCCGTATGGATGTTTCAGAATTGGCTCCTATGGTGACCTGGGGCACCAATCCAGCTATGGGTGTTGATTTTGATAGTAGCTTCCCAGAAATTACGGATATGAATGATGAACGAGCCTATCATTACATGGATTTACAACCAGGTCAGAAACCAGCAGATATCGAACTAGGCTATGTCTTTATTGGTTCTTGTACCAATGCTCGACTTAGCGATTTGCAACTGGCTGCTCGATTTGTCGAAGGGAAGAAGATTGCTCCCAACCTAACAGCAATCGTGGTCCCTGGTTCTCGACCAGTCAAGCGAGCTGCTGAGAAGTTGGGTTTGGACAAGGTATTCCTAGATGCCGGCTTCGAATGGAGAGACCCTGGATGCTCCATGTGCTTAGGAATGAATCCTGACAAGGTACCAGATGGTGTTCATTGTGCCTCGACTAGCAATCGAAACTTTGAGGATCGGCAGGGCTTTGGAGCCAAGACCCATCTCTGCAGTCCAGCCATGGCAGCAGCAGCAGCTATCGCAGGTCGTTTCGTAGATGTACGGAAAATGCCTGAAGCTCAGTAAGGAGAGGATATGGAAAAATTTACTATTTATACAGGAACTACGGTTCCTCTGATGAATGACAACATCGACACCGACCAAATCCTTCCCAAGCAGTTTCTGAAGTTGATTGACAAGAAAGGCTTTGGTAAGTACCTCATGTATGCTTGGCGTTATCTAGATGACAAGTACACTGAGGATCCCGACTTTGTCTTTAACCGACCTGAATATCGCAAAGCCAGTATTCTCATCACAGGAGATAATTTTGGGGCTGGTTCTTCGAGGGAACACGCCGCTTGGGCACTAGCAGATTACGGTTTTAAGGTCGTGATTGCAGGATCTTTTGGGGACATTCATTACAATAATGAACTCAATAATGGTATGTTACCCATTGTTCAGCCTAGGGAGGTTAGAGAAAAGCTGGCCCAGCTAGAACCGACCGATCAGGTAAATGTGGACTTGGAACAACAAAAAATCATCTCACCATTTGGAGAATTCACTTTTGAAATCGATAGCGAGTGGAAACACAAGCTCTTAAATGGTTTGGATGATATCGGTATTACCTTGCAGTATGAAGATTTGATTGCTGCCTATGAAAAACAGCGCCCAGCCTACTGGCAAGATTAAAATAAAAATAGAAAAGGAAATAGAACTATGACAAAACACATTCAATGGAACGGAACACTTTCACAAGAAGGCTATGACATTTTAAAAGGTGAGGGCGGGTGTATCGTTTGCCCTACTAAAGTTGGCTACATCATCATGACCAGCGATAAGGCAGGACTTGAACGTAAGTTCGCAGCCAAAGAGCGTAACCGTAACAAACCGGGGGTTGTTCTTTGCGGTAGCATGGATGAGCTTCGCACTTTAGCGCAACTCAATCCAGAAATAGAAGCCTTCTACCAAAAACATTGGGACGAAGACATTCTACTTGGTTGTATCCTTCCTTGGAAACCAGAAGCTTTTGAAAAACTCAAAGCATACGGTGATGGCCGTGAAGAACTTATGACTGACGTTCGTGGAACTAGCTGCTTTGTTATCAAATTTGGGAAAGCTGGTGAACAATTGGCTGCTGAACTTTGGGAAGAAGGCAAGATGGTCTATGCCTCATCAGCTAACCCATCTGGAAAAGGAAACCGTGGTAAGGTTGAAGGTATCGGAGAACGTATCGAAGGAGCAGTGGACCTTGTCATCGAGGCAGACGACTATGTGGCATCCATCCAACCTGACAAAACGATTGAAACACGCTACGAGCAAGGTGTGATGGTCTCTATGGTCGATAAAGACGGCAAACTCATCCCAGAACAAGGAGGAGCACGCTCAACTTCACCAGCGCCAGTGGTTATCCGTAAAGGACTTGACATTGATAAGATTATGATGCACCTGTCAGACACCTTTAACTCATGGGACTACCGCCAGGGAGAGTATTATTAGAATGTAGAAGAAGTGGGGAGAAAATAATCTCTCCTCTTTTTTGTTGTTTATATAATAAAATCCGAACATTATATTTTAAAATATAAAATAATTTGACAAAACCTGTACTTTGGTTTATAATAAATTAAGGAAACGTCGGAAAAGGCGTAGTGATGCGCAAGCATAGGTAGGTCATTACAAAAGAAACGAGACATCGATATGTTAAATGAATTTCCAATTTTTGATTACGAAGATATCCAATTGATTCCAAACAAATGTGTCATTAAAAGCCGTGCAGAAGCGGATACAAGTGTCACTCTAGGAAATCACACCTTTAAACTACCTGTTGTACCAGCTAATATGCAGACGATTTTGGATGAAAATGTCGCAGAGCAACTAGCTAAAGGGGGTTACTTCTACATTATGCACCGTTTTGATGAGGCGGGACGCATTCCCTTTATTAAGCGCATGCACGATCAAGGGCTCATTGCTTCTATCTCTGTCGGTGTTAAGGACTATGAGTATGATTTCGTTAGCCAGCTCAAGGCTGATGCTCCAGAATACATCACGATTGACATTGCCCATGGTCATGCGGATAGCGTGATTTCTATGATTCAACACATCAAGAAAGAATTGCCAGATACTTTTGTCATTGCTGGAAATGTGGGAACACCAGAAGCTGTGCGTGAATTGGAAAATGCTGGTGCGGATGCTACTAAGGTTGGAATCGGTCCTGGTAAGGTTTGTATCACCAAGGTCAAGACTGGTTTTGGTACAGGTGGTTGGCAGTTAGCTGCTCTACGCTGGTGTGCTAAGGCTGCACGTAAACCGATTATCGCTGATGGAGGAATTCGTACACACGGTGACATTGCTAAGTCTATCCGCTTCGGTGCCAGCATGGTCATGATTGGTTCCCTCTTTGCAGGACACATTGAAAGTCCAGGGAAAACGATTGAAGTTGATGGTGAACACTTCAAAGAATACTACGGTTCAGCTTCACAATATCAAAAAGGTGCTTACAAAAATGTGGAGGGCAAACGCATCTTGCTTCCTGCCAAAGGCCATTTGCAAGACACTTTAACTGAGATGGAACAAGATCTTCAAAGTGCTATTTCTTATGCAGGTGGACGTCAGGTTGCTGACCTTAAACACGTTGATTATGTTATCGTGAAAAACTCTATCTGGAATGGGGATGCTTCCCACTAAGACGGGCCATCTGACCAGAAAAAAAACTTGTTATTAGAGCAAATTTCTGTTATAATAAAACAAGTTTCCACCCTTAGTGTAATGGATATCACGTAAGATTCCGGTTCTTGAGATGGGGGTTCGATTCCCTCAGGGTGGATGTAAATATCCTAAAAAAGCCTTTAATAGGGCTTTTTTCTTTTCACCGCTCCAAATTTTGTCCTAAAACTGATAATCTCATTCCAAAGAATGCTCATACTCAATGAAAATCAAAGAGCAAACTAGAAAGCTAGCCGCAGGTTGCTCAAAACAGTGTTGTGAGGTTGTAGATAAGACTGACGGAGTCAGTCACATATATAATCTATAATCCAATGCGAAACTGACGGGTTTGAAGAGATTTTCGAAGAGTATCAAATCCCCTCCAGTCCCGTTTTAAAGTGACTCAGGGGGCTTTTTTTGATATAATAAAAAGGACTGTTATCAGTTAGAAAGAGGTTGGTATGAAAGAATTACAAACTGTACTAAAGAACCATTTTGCAATCGAATTTGCAGACAAAAATTTACTGGAGACTGCCTTTACTCATACGAGTTATGCCAATGAGCACCGCCTCTTAAAAATTTCACACAATGAACGCTTGGAATTTTTAGGAGACGCTGTTCTACAGTTATTGATTTCAGAATATCTGTATAAAAAATATCCTAAAAAACCTGAGGGTGACTTGTCTAAACTCCGTGCTATGATTGTCCGCGAGGAGAGTTTGGCTGGTTTTGCGCGTGATTGCCAGTTTGACCAGTTTATCAAGCTGGGTAAAGGGGAAGAAAAATCTGGTGGTCGCAATCGTGATACCATTCTTGGCGACGCATTTGAAGCCTTTCTTGGCGCCCTCCTTTTGGACAAGAATGTGGCCAAGGTCAAGGAATTTATCTATCAAGTCATGATTCCTAAGGTTGAAGCAGGCGAGTTTGAGATGATTACAGACTACAAAACCCATCTCCAAGAGTTACTACAGGTCAATGGGGATGTGGCTATTCGTTATCAGGTGATTTCTGAAACGGGTCCTGCTCACGATAAGGTCTTTGAGGTAGAAGTTCTTGTTGAAGGCAAGAGTATTGGTCAAGGTCAAGGTCGTTCTAAGAAATTAGCAGAGCAAGAAGCTGCCAAAAATGCCGTTGAGAAAGGGCTGGATTCATGTATTTAAAGGAAATCGAAATTCAGGGGTTCAAGTCTTTTGCTGATAAGACCAAGGTCGTTTTTGACCAAGGTGTGACGGCAGTTGTTGGACCCAATGGATCTGGAAAGTCGAATATTACAGAAAGTCTGCGTTGGGCCTTGGGGGAGTCTAGTGTCAAGAGCCTCCGTGGTGGCAAGATGCCGGATGTCATTTTTGCTGGAACAGAAAGTCGCAAACCGCTCAATTATGCTTCTGTAGTTGTGACTCTGGATAATCATGACGGATTTATCAAGGATGCAGGTCAAGAAATCAGGGTAGAACGTCATATTTATCGTAGTGGAGATAGCGAATACAAGATTGACGGCAAGAAAGTCCGTCTGCGTGATATTCATGACCTCTTCTTGGATACCGGATTGGGACGAGATTCCTTCTCTATCATCTCCCAAGGGAAGGTTGAGGAGATTTTCAACTCCAAGCCTGAAGAACGTCGTGCCATTTTTGAGGAAGCTGCTGGAGTTTTGAAATATAAAACTCGTAGAAAAGAGACTGAAGGTAAGCTTCAACAAACTCAAGACAATCTAGATCGCTTAGAAGACATTATCTACGAGTTGGATAATCAAATCAAGCCTCTTGAGAAGCAAGCTGAGAATGCCCGTAAGTTTTTAGACTTAGAAGGTCAACGCAAGGCTATTTATTTAGACGTGCTGGTTGCTCAAATCAAGGAAAATAAGGCTGAACTAGACTCGACAGAAGAAGAGTTGGCGCAGGTTCAGGAACTCTTGACGAGCTACTACCAAAAGCGTGAAAAACTAGAAGAGGAAAATCAGAATCTCAAGAAGCAACGCCAAGATTTACAGGCTGAAATGGCCAAAGATCAAGGCAGTTTGATGGATTTGACCAGTCTGATTAGTGATTTAGAGAGGAAATTAGCCTTATCGAAACTGGAATCTGAGCAAGTAGCCCTCAATCAACAGGAAGCACAAGCCCGTTTGGCTACTTTGGAGGATAAGAGAAATTCACTCAGCAAAGAAAAATCTGATAAAGAAAACTCTTTAGCACTTTTAGAGGAAAACCTAATCCAGAATAATCAAAAGCTCAATCGTTTAGAAGCTGAATTGCTAGCTTTTTCAGATGATCCTGATCAGATGATTGAGCACTTACGTGAACGCTTTGTATTGCTTTTACAGGAAGAAGCGGATGTCTCAAACCAACTGACCCGCATTGAGAATGAGTTGGAAAATAGCCGTCAGCTTTCTCAAAAACAAGCAGATCAATTAGAAAAACTCAAAGAACAATTGGCTACAGCTAAAGAAAAGGCTAGGCAGCAAGAGGCTGAGCTTGAAACTGCTAAGGAGCAGGTTCAGAAATTATTGGCTGACTACCAAGCTTGTGCCAAGGAGCAAGAGGAGCATAAAACTTCCTATCAAGCTCAACAAAGTCAACTCTTTGACCGTCTGGATAATCTCAAAAACAAGCAGGCCAGAGCCCAAAGCTTAGAAAACATCCTAAGAAATCATAGTAACTTTTATGCAGGTGTTAAGAGTGTTCTCCAAGAAAAAGACCGTCTTGGTGGGATTATTGGCGCAGTTAGTGAGCATCTGACCTTTGATGTGCATTATCAAACTGCGTTGGAAATCGCGCTTGGAGCCAGCAGTCAGCATATCATCGTAGAAGATGAACATGCGGCAACCAAGGCTATTGATTTCCTCAAACGGAACAGAGCTGGTCGTGCGACCTTCCTTCCTTTGACCACGATCAAGGCGCGTACGATTTCTAGCCAGAATCAAGATGCTATCGCTGCAAGTCCGGGATTTCTGGGCATGGCAGATGAGTTGGTGTCGTTTGACAAGAGACTAGAAGCCATTTTCAAGAACTTGTTAGCAACAACAGCAATTTTTGATACCGTGGAACACGCGCGTGCAGCAGCTCGACAAGTTCGTTATCAGGTTCGTATGGTGACACTGGATGGGACAGAGTTGCGAACAGGTGGTTCCTATGCGGGTGGTGCCAATCGCCAGAATAATAGTATTTTTATCAAGCCAGAACTGGAACAATTGCAAAAAGAAATTGCTGAAGAAGAAGCAAGCTTGCGTTCAGAAGAAGCGAGCTTGAAGGCTTTGCAAGATGAGATGGCTACGTTGACAGAAAGATTAGAGACCATCAAATCTCAAGGAGAGCAGGCTCGTATTCAGGAGCAGGGTTTATCCCTCGCTTATCAACAAACCAGTCAGCAGGTCGAAGAGCTAGAAACTCTTTGGAAGCTCCAAGAAGAGGAATTAGATCGTCTTTCTGACGGAGATTGGCAAGCAGACAAGGAAAAATGCCAAGAGCGCCTTGCTGCAATCGCCAGTGACAAGCAAAATCTGGAAGTTGAGATTGAAGAGATTAAGTCTAACAAAAATGCCATCCAAGAACGTTATCAAAACTTGCAAGAAGGGGTAGCGCAAGCTCGTTTGCTTAAGACAGAACTGCAAGGGCAAAAACGTTACGAAGTGGCTGATATTGAACGCCTAGGTAAGGAACTGAATAATCTAGATATCGAACAAGAGGAAATCCAGCGCCTTCTTCAAGAAAAGGTTGATAATCTTGAGAAGGTTGATACAGATTTGCTCAGTCAACAGGCTGAAGAAGCCAAAACTCAGAAAACAAACCTCCAACAAGGTTTGATTCGCAAGCAGTTTGAGTTGGATGATATTGAAGGGCAACTGGATGATATTGCTAGTCATTTGGACCAGGCTCGCCAGCAGAATGAGGAGTGGATTCGCAAGCAAACACGTGCTGAAGCCAAGAAAGAAAAGGTTAGCGAGCGCTTGCGTCATTTACAAAGTCAATTAACAGACCAGTATCAGATTAGCTATACTGAAGCTCTAGAAAAGGCACATGAGTTGGAAAATCTCAATCTGGCAGAGCAGGAAGTTAAGGATTTAGAGAAGGCTATTCGCTCACTGGGTCCTGTCAACTTGGAAGCTATTGACCAGTATGAAGAAGTTCACAACCGTCTGGATTTCTTAAATAGCCAGCGAGATGACATTTTGTCTGCGAAAAACTTACTCCTTGAGACTATCACAGAGATGAATGATGAGGTTAAGGAACGCTTTAAATCAACCTTTGAAGCTATTCGTGAGTCCTTTAAAGTGACCTTCAAGCAGATGTTTGGAGGAGGACAGGCAGACTTAATCTTGACGGAAGGAGACCTGCTGACAGCTGGAGTTGAAATTTCAGTTCAACCTCCAGGTAAGAAAATCCAGTCTCTTAACCTCATGAGTGGTGGGGAAAAAGCCCTATCGGCTCTTGCCTTGCTCTTCTCCATCATCCGTGTCAAGACTATTCCATTTGTTATCTTGGATGAGGTAGAGGCTGCGCTCGATGAAGCCAATGTCAAACGCTTTGGGGATTACCTCAATCGATTTGACAAGGACAGCCAGTTTATTGTCGTAACCCATCGTAAGGGAACCATGGCTGCGGCTGATTCCATTTATGGAGTGACTATGCAAGAATCAGGTGTGTCTAAGATTGTTTCGGTGAAGTTAAAAGATATAGAAGAAGCAGTAGACTAGTTACCAACGATAGCATCTCTTAGGAGGTGCTATTTTTTAAAACTAACACCTTGAAATGTTTTTTAATACTCAATGAAAATCAAAGAGCAAACTAGGAAACTAGCCGCAGGCTGCTCAAAGCACTGCTTTGAGGTTGTAGATAAGACTGACGAAGTCAGTTACATATACCTACGGCAAGGCGACGTTGACGTGGTTTGAATTTGATTTTCGAAGAGTATAAGGTCAGTTCAGGAGCAAAAAACAACATTTGGGATTTCCTTTTAGCGAAAAGGCTTTCTCTATGATATAATAGTTTCATGATTACAACAGTACCTATAAAAAATGAAAAAGACATTGCAGTACCGGATAAAACAGTTCTTGTATTAGGCTATTTTGACGGTATTCATAAGGGACATCAGAAGCTTTTTGAAGTAGCTAGCAAGGCTTCTATGAAAGATTATCTACCAGTTGTCGTGATGACCTTTACAGAGTCCCCTAAGCTCGCTTTGCAACCTTACAAGCCAGAATTAATGCTTCATATTGTTAGCCATGAAGAACGAGAACATAAGATGAAATGGCATGGAGTAGAGGCTCTTTTCTTACTCGACTTTAGTAGTAAATTTGCTAGTTTAACGGGGCAAGAGTTCTTTGATACCTATGTTAAGGCATTAAAACCGGCGATTATAGTAGCGGGATTTGATTACACGTTTGGTTCTGATAAGAAAACTGCTGATGATTTGAAAGACTACTTTGATGGAGAAATCATCATTGTTCCACCTGTTGAGGATGAAAAGGGGAAAATTAGTTCTACTCGTATTCGTCAAGCTATTCTTGATGGAGATGTAAGGGAAGCAGGTCATTTACTTGGAACTCCTCTACCATCACGTGGAATGGTTGTTCATGGCAATGCTCGTGGACGGACTATCGGTTACCCAACAGCAAATCTAGTTTTAAGAGATCGAACCTATATGCCAGCAGATGGTGTCTACGTAGTCGATGTCGAAGTGCAGCGTAAAAGATATCGTGGAATGGCGAGTGTCGGGAAAAATGTCACTTTCGACGGAGAAGAGCCACGTTTTGAAGTCAATATTTTTGATTTCTCAGATGACATTTATGGTGAAACAGTCATTGTCTACTGGCTAGACCGTGTACGAGAAATGATCAAATTTGACTCCGTTGAAGAACTGGTAGACCAACTCCAGAAAGATGAAGAAATTGCTCGGAATTGGAAGGATTGAGAGTAAGATGTTTAAAAAGTGAACCATATTTTGTGTTTGCTTTTTTATTTTTGAAAAGAAATTCTTACAGATATAAACCCGATTGAAGCTTTGTTCGAAATCTATTAAAATAAGGATATTAATAATTTTAAAAACCAAAGAAAAGAGATTATATGATTACAGGTGAATTAAAAAATAAAATTGATTAGTTGTGGGAGATTCTTTGGACTGAAGGTAACGCAAATCCTCTAAAAAATATTGAATATATGATAGAAAGAGCAAAATCATAGTTGACAATTCAAAAATCTTTGGAAGAATTAAAAACCTTAAAAAATCACTTATGCAGGAGTATTTTAGATAAGATTTGAAATGAGATAGCAGTTTTACACTATCGTTGTAATTACCGTAATTATTTGTTATAATACTTCAAAGGAGGAAATCAGATGGTCGTAAAAACAAGAAAACAAGGAAATTCAATCACCATTACCATTCCCAGTGAATTCAATATTCCAAGTGGTGTTAAATACGAAGCGAAATTGTTACCAAGTGGTGAAATTATCTTTACTCCCGAAGAGTCTGGACACCAGATTTCTTATGTTTCTGAGGATGCCTTTGACATAAAACTAGATACAATTTTTGATGAATACGATGATGTTTTCAAAGCTTTGGTGGAAAAATGATAATCTATCTAACAGAAAAGCAAATTGAAAAAATCAATGCTTTAGCAATTCAACGATATTCTCCAAATGAGAAAATTCAAACAGTTAGTCCTTCGGCTTTAAATATGATTGTCAATTTACCAGAACAATTTGTCTTTGGGAAGCCTCTTTATCCAACAATTTTTGATAAGGCAACGATACTATTTGTTCAATTGATAAAGAAACATGTTTTTGCTAATGCAAATAAACGAACAGCCTTTTATGTTTTAGTGAAATTTTTACAATTAAATGGTTATCACTTTTCTGTTTCTGTGGAAGAAGCGGTTGAAATGTGTGTGACTATAGCGGTAGAAGCTTTAACTGATGAAAAAATGATAAGCTATTCCAAATGGGTTTCTGAACATTCTGTCAGAGAAAATAACAAAAAGTAAGCTAGTTTGTTAGATTGAAATGAGCATAAGAAAAAATGAAGAGACAATATTAGAATTCTGTAATACAGAAACTCTGATATTGTCTCTTTTTATTAAAACACACGATACACATAGGGATTTTCTGGTTTATCGACTTTAGTAAAACTATCAATTTCCAAGGTTGGGAGGTTTTGTTTGAGTTCTTTATGGTAGTGATTGACCAGTTTTCCTTTAGCTGTTATCCAGGTGTTATTTTCATACTGACGGGTATTTCCCTTGGTCAGCAATCCATAGACACCCGAATCTGCGATACAGTGAATAATGCCGAAGCGGAACAAAAATTGGCTATTGGAGTGACTGGGGTCATTATAGACAAAGCCTGTAAACTGGACTGTCTTGCCCTCAAATTCATCTGGATAGTCGTAGATGGCTTCCATGACTTCCATGTAGTTTTCATTAGTAATCTGAATGCTATCTTGGGATAAATATTTATCCGCTGCAGTTCGCATTTCATTTTCATAGGCTGTTTTTGAAAAATAAGAACTGGTATCTGGTTTCAAATATTGACTCGTTGTCCCCTCACTTGTCTGAATGGCTTGATCCGTGCCTTCTGATAAAGGGAAATGATAGCCTTTGGCTGAAACGGTCTGAGAATCCAAGCTAACAGTTGGGAAAGTTAAGCCGACGACAATAGGAATGGCCAGAAGAGCAATACTCGTCCCCTTCGCTAATCGGTTGCTCAGATGACTATGGGTTTTGACTTGCTTCATCCAGATATATAATTGAACAATTGCTAAGATAAAGGAAAGTACCATGGAAATATAGGCCAGATAGGAATAGTGCATGTTGATGTACTGGTTTAATTTGCCCGACAGATGTAGGTAAATGGTTAGTTCAAAATAGCCAGCTAAAACTAAAAATCGAATCATAGGATGACTCCAATCAAGAGAGAATACACTAAGACGACAAGAGTCACAATCGTAATGAAGTGACTGATAAATCGTGCTTTCAAGTAATTTTTCATCATGAGAATATTTTTGATATCCAGCATTGGGCCAATGACGAGAAAGGCCAGAACCGGTGCCAAGCCGAAACTCGATAGAAGAGAAGCTCCGATAAAGGCATCCGCCTCACTACAGAGCGAAAGGAGAAAGGCCAAAAGCATCAAGAGCAGGATGGCAAAAAGAGGGGTTGCACTAATAGAGGTCAGAATCCGAGTCGGAACGTAAACTTGTATCACAGAGGCAAAGAGACAGCCAAATACCAAATAACGCCCTGTATCAAAAAACTCGTCTATGGATTGCACAAAGACTTGAAAAACTTTTTTTGCAGGACTCAAGTGAGAAAAATCATGTTCATGACAGGCCAAACGATCTTCTTTTTGGATCGGTTCTTGCCAGAAAAATCCCAGAAAAATCCCAAGTATCACAGCTACAAGAATGGAACCCAGAGTTCGTAAAAGAGCGACATGGAAGGAGTTGCCAAAGGCAGAATAGGTCGCAAAGAGAACAATGGGATTGATGACAGGTGCTGTTACGAGAAAGGGAACGGCCGTGTAACTGGGAACCTTTTTTTCCAGAAAACGATTGATAATGGGGACAATGCCACATTCACAAGAGGGAAAAAGTATCCCGACAAAGGTGCCAAAAAAGATTCTCCCCCAACGATTTCGAGGGAGAAAATGATACACCTTGTCAGGTGTGATATAAACCTCAATCAGCCCTGATACAATACTTCCTATCAGAACAAAAGGTAGGGCTTCAATGATAATGGAGAGAAAAATGGCTCCAGTCTGAAGCACGCTAGATGGTAGTTGTTGGAAAGCAGTCATCTAGTTTTTCTTTTCTGCTTTGGCTTTTTTCTCTTTGTCATCAGGGAAAGTAACTTGTTTCAAATCAGGGAGTTTCGCAAACTCTTCAAACATTTTGTCTAAGTCGTCTGTTTTTGTAAATTTTACAGCCATAGGTGTACCTCGATTCTAAATTCTACCTCTATTATACTATTATTTTGAGGAAAAGGGAGTTTTTTAATTTGTTTTCAATAGTTGATACTCTTCGTAAATCTCTTCAAACTACGTCAGCTTCGCCTTGGATTATAGATTATATATGTGACTGACTCCGTCAGTCTTATCTACAACCTCAAAGCAGTACTTTGAGCTGACTCCGTCAGTCTTATCTACAACCTCAAAGCAGTGTTTTGAGCAACCTGTGGCTAGCTTCCTAGTTTGCTTTTTGATTTTCATTGAGTATGAAAAGGATTGGAGAAAGCCTTCCAGCTTGTGGTATAATAGTTTTATGGATAAAAAATATGAAAAAATCTCCCAGGATTTGGGAGTGACTTTAAAGCAAATTGATACGGTTATGAGTTTGACAGCTGAAGGGGCGACAATTCCCTTTATCGCGCGTTATCGCAAGGACATGACTGGTAGTCTGGATGAGGTGGCGATTAAGGCCATTATTGACTTGGATAAAAGTCTGACCAACCTCAACGACCGTAAGGAAGCTGTCTTAGCTAAGATTCAAGAACAAGGCAAGTTAACCAAGGACTTGGAAGAGGCTATCTTAGCTGCCGAAAAACTAGCAGACGTAGAAGAACTTTATCTTCCTTACAAGGAAAAACGTCGGACTAAGGCAACTATTGCCCGTGAAGCCGGACTTTTCCCACTTGCTCGCTTGATTTTGCAGAATGTGGCGGACTTAGAAAATGAAGCTGAAAAGTTTGTCTGTGAAGAATTTGCGACTGCTAAGGAAGCCTTGTCTGGAGCAGTTGATATCTTGGTCGAAGTCTTATCAGAAGATGTCAATTTACGTGCTATGACTTATCAGGAGGTGCTGAGACATTCTAAACTCACTTCTCAAGTCAAGGATGAAAGTCTTGATGAAAAACAAGTTTTCCAGATTTATTATGATTTTTCAGAGACAGTTGCTAATATGCAGGGCTATCGTACCTTGGCCCTCAATCGTGGAGAGAAGCTAGGTGTCTTGAAAGTTGGTTTTGAACATGCGACAGACCGTATTCTAGCTTTCTTTGCTGCTCGTTTCAAGGTGAAAAACGTCTATATAGATGAAGTGGTTCAGCAATCTGTTAAGAAAAAAGTCTTGCCTGCTATCGAGCGACGCATTCGGACAGAATTAACTGAGAAAGCGGAAGAAGGAGCTATCCAGCTCTTTTCTGACAACCTGCGCAATCTCCTCTTGGTTGCTCCTCTAAAAGGGCGCGTGGTTCTAGGATTTGACCCTGCCTTTCGTACAGGTGCCAAGCTAGCTGTCGTTGATGCAACAGGAAAAATGCTGACAACACAGGTCATTTATCCTGTCAAACCAGCATCAGTTCGTCAAATCGAAGAAGCCAAGAAAGATCTTGCAGACTTGATTGGGCAATACGGTGTAGAAATCATTGCTATCGGAAATGGAACGGCTAGTCGTGAAAGTGAAGCCTTTGTGGCGGAAGTTCTGAAAGATTTTCCTGAAGTCAGCTATGTTATCGTCAATGAAAGTGGTGCTTCGGTATACTCTGCCAGCGAACTTGCTCGTCAGGAGTTCCCAGACTTGACTGTTGAAAAACGCTCTGCTATCTCTATCGCCCGTCGTTTGCAAGATCCCCTTGCGGAATTGGTTAAAATCGATCCTAAGTCAATCGGTGTCGGTCAGTATCAGCATGATGTCAGCCAGAAGAAACTGTCTGAAAGTCTGGACTTTGTCGTGGATACCGTGGTTAACCAAGTCGGTGTCAATGTCAATACAGCTAGCCCAGCTCTTCTTTCCCACGTAGCTGGACTCAATAAGATCATTTCTGAAAATATCGTCAAATATCGTGAGGAAGAAGGGAAAATCACTTCACGCGCTCAAATCAAGAAGGTTCCTCGTCTGGGAGCCAAGGCCTTTGAACAGGCAGCTGGTTTCCTTCGCATCCCTGAAAGTAGCAATATCCTTGATAATACAGGAGTTCACCCAGAAAATTACGCTGCCGTTAAAGAACTCTTCGAACGTTTAGATATTAAAGACATAAACGAAGAAGCCCAAAGTAAACTCAAGTCACTTTCAGTCAAGGAAATGGCGCAAGAGCTAGACCTTGGTCCAGAAACTCTTAAAGATATCATTGCCGACCTTCTCAAACCAGGTCGTGATTTCCGTGACTCTTTTGATGCGCCTGTGCTTCGCCAAGATGTCCTAGATATTAAGGATCTTGTGGTCGGACAAAAGCTAGAAGGTGTGGTGCGTAATGTCGTTGACTTTGGTGCCTTCGTTGATATCGGTATTCACGAGGACGGTTTGATTCACATTTCTCATATGAGTCGTAAATTTATCAAACACCCTAGCCAGGTGGTGTCCGTCGGAGATTTGGTGACCGTTTGGATTAAGAAAATTGATACTGAACGGGAAAAAGTCAATCTGTCGCTCCTAGCTCCAAATGAAACTGACTGATTACATTAAGCAGGTCTCACTAGAAGACTTCGGCAGACCTTTTATCCATCATGCACAGTGGAATTCTCGTCTACGTTCGACAGGTGGGCGATTTTTCCCAAAAGATGGGCATCTGGATTTCAACCCCAAGATTTATCAGGAACTGGGTTTGGATGTTTTTAGGAAAATTGTCCGACATGAACTCTGTCATTATCACCTCTATTTTCAAGGGAAGGGTTATCAACACAAGGATCGGGATTTTAAGGAACTTTTGAAAACGGTGGATGGATTACGCTTTGTGCCAACCTTGCCAAATAATCACTATAAACCACTCAAGCTTTATCGTTGTCAATCCTGCCAGCAAACTTATCAGCGCAAACGAAGGATTGATACCAAACGCTATCGCTGTGGGGTTTGTCGAGGTAAATTGCTACTAATAAATCAGCCTGAGGACTGATGAAAGCCGAGCCTACCCGTGATATACTATGTCTAACCTAGCAGAAAGAGGTAATACCATGAACAGTAAATTTTATAAAATGAGACGAAATCGCATGATTTCAGGAGTTCTGGCAGGTCTGTCAGACAAATGGAACTTTGACGTTACCCTTGTTCGTTTTCTGTTTGCCATTTTTACAGTCGCAAACTTTGGACTTGGCGTGATTATTTATATCATCCTAGCTTCTATCATGCCAACCAAGGAAGAAATCGAAGCAGAAATGTACGGAACAGGCCCACGCAAACGTAAAGAAGCCCAAGCCATTGACGATAATGAAGGCTGGTTTTGGTGAGGTAAATCAATAGTTAACAAAGGCTTTGCTACATGATTATGGAAAGAAGGTAGTAGCATGCTTAGGAAATACTTTAAAAACTATAAATGGACGGACACGTTCTGGATTTTGTTTATTTTGATTGCTAATTTTCTGTCAACCAATAATTACTTATACCACTTAACAAAACAGGATTTTTCTGAAGAAGGTTGTCTTTTAGCAATTCCTTTGTTTCTTTTTCACTTTCTCTTTATAGATAAATTCATCATTTCTAGACGTAATCAGAAAGATGATTAATCTCTAACCCTTGTATCTGCAAGGGTTTTCTTCTTACTTTATTTTTATGGTAAAATATTTTTAATAAAATATCTACATTTCCCCCAATCTTACAAAAATGTAAGATTAAAGTCTCTTTTGTAAGGTTAGGTTATGGCAAGCCGTCTTTTTTTGATGTAAACTAGACTCATAAAGAACAAAGGAGTAACATCATGAAACAAATCTTACATAAGAAAACAAGAAAACCAAGCCACAAAGAAATCGAGCGTGTTCAGCTGGGATGCGCTATGATGCAAGCGACATTTCATTTGATGGGATATTAAGAAAGGAGATTCTCATGACACTTTTAGATGTAAAACACGTTCAAAAAATTTATAAAACTCGTTTTCAGGGCAACCAAGTAGAAGCCCTCAAGGACATTCACTTTACCGTCGAAAAGGGTGACTACGTTGCTATCATGGGTGAGTCTGGTTCTGGTAAATCAACTCTTCTCAATATCCTAGCTATGCTGGATAAACCAACTCGTGGGCAGGTTTACCTGAACGGAACTGACACCGCAACCATCAAAAATTCACAGGCTTCTAGCTTCCGTCGTGAAAAGTTGGGTTTTGTCTTTCAAGACTTCAATCTATTAGACACGCTTTCTGTTAAAGACAATATCTTGCTTCCACTTGTCTTGTCAAGAAGACCTATTACGGAGATGATGAAGAAATTGGTGGTAACAGCTGAGAATTTGGGTATCAACCAATTGCAAGAGAAGTACCCTTACGAGATTTCAGGTGGGCAGAAACAGCGTGTAGCAGTAGCCCGCGCCATCATCACAGAGCCTGAAATTCTCCTTGCGGACGAGCCAACAGGAGCTCTTGACTCCAAGTCATCTGCAGCCTTACTTGATGTTTTTGATGAAATCAATGAGCGTGGCCAAACCATTCTCATGGTAACCCACTCAACGGCAGCTGCTAGCAGGGCCAAGCGTGTACTCTTTATCAAGGACGGCATTCTTTACAACCAAATTTATCGTGGAGAGAAGACAGAGCGTCAGATGTTCCAAGAAATTTCTGACACCTTGACTGTCATGGCAAGCGAGGTGAATTAGTATGTTTCGATTAACCAATAAGTTAGCGGTATCCAATTTGATTAAAAACCGCAAACTCTACTATCCCTTTGCACTGGCTGTTCTCTTGGCAGTCACCGTCACCTATCTCTTTTACTCCCTAACCTTCAATCCCAAAATTGCAGAAATTCGTGGAGGGGAAACCATCCAAGCTACTCTAGGATTTGGTATGGTGATTGTCACACTTGCATCTGCTATTATTGTCCTTTATGCTAATAGTTTTGTCATGAAGAATCGTTCCAAGGAACTGGGAATTTATGGCATGTTGGGCTTAGAAAAGCGTCATCTGATCAGCATGACCTTTAAGGAGTTGGTACTATTTGGAATGCTAACTGTTGGAGCGGGAATCGGTATTGGAGCCTTGTTTGACAAGTTGATTTTCGCTTTCTTGCTCAAACTGATGAAATTGAAGGTTGAACTAGTCGCTACCTTCCAGATGAAAGTTGTCATTGCAGTGCTAGTTGTCTTTGGATTGATTTTCCTAGGCCTCATGTTCCTGAATGCCCTTCGAATCGCCCGTATGAATGCTCTCCAGCTTTCTCGTGAAAAAGCTAGCGGTGAGAAAAAAGGTCGTTTCCTTCCTCTTCAAACCATTCTTGGTTCCATTAGTTTAGGGATTGGCTATTATCTTGCCCTTACTGTAAAAGATCCTCTTACAGCCCTAATAACCTTCTTCTTAGCTGTTTTGCTGGTTATCTTTGGTACTTATCTATTGTTTAATGCAGGGATTACAGTTTTCCTACAAATCTTAAAGAAAAACAAGAAATACTATTACCAACCAAATAACCTTATCTCAGTGTCCAACTTGATTTTCCGTATGAAGAAAAATGCGGTTGGACTAGCAACTATCGCTATTTTGTCAACAATGGTCTTGGTAACCATGTCTGCAGCGACAAGCATTTTTAATGCTTCAGAAAGCTTAAAAAAAGTTCTAAATCCTCATGATTTTGGGGTTTCAGGGCAAAATGTTGAAAAAGAAGATTTGGACAAACTCTTGAGTCAGTTTGCAAGTGACAAAGGTTATAGTATCAAAGAAAAAGAAGTGCTTCGTTACACTTACTTTGGTGTTGTGAACCAAGAAGGAACTAAGTTAACCATTTTTGAAAAAGGACAAAATCGTGTCCAACCCAAAACACTTTTCATGGTATTTGACCAAAAAGATTATGAAAATATGACTGGTCAAAAACTGTCTCTATCAGGAAATGAGGTTGGACTCTTCGCTAAGAATGATGGACTGAAAGGTCAGAAAGGCTTAACTCTAAACGATCATCAATTTTCTGTAAAAGAAGAATTTACTAAAGATTTCATCGTGAACCATGTCCCAAATCAGTTTAATATTTTGACTGCTGATTACAATTATCTTGTTGTTCCAGATTTACAAGCCTTTTTGGACCAATTCCCAGATTCTGCCATGTATAATCAGCTTTACGGTGGTATGAATGTAAATGCCAGCGAAGAAGAACAGCTCAAGGTCGCTGAAGACTATGAAAAATACCTCCAAAAGTTTACTGCTCAATTAAACACGGAAGGTAGCTATGTGTATGGTAGCAATCTATCAGATGCTAGTGCTCAGATGAGTGCCCTCTTTGGTGGTGTCTTCTTTATCGGTATTTTCCTATCCATTATCTTTATGGTAGGAACGGTTCTGGTTATCTACTACAAACAAATTTCTGAAGGCTATGAAGATCGTGAACGCTTTATTATCTTGCAGAAAGTCGGTTTAGATCAAAAGCAAATCAAGCAAACCATCAACAAACAGGTTTTAACTGTTTTCTTCCTTCCTTTGCTCTTTGCCTTCCTACATCTAGCCTTTGCCTACCATATGCTTAGTCTGATTTTAAAAGTGATTGGCGTACTGGATGCGACTATGATGTTGACAGTGACCTTGTCTATCTGCGCTATCTTCCTCATCGCCTATGTGCTGATTTTCATGATTACTTCTAGAAGCTATCGCAAGATTGTGCAAATGTAAAAAAGATACCTCGACTTCAAAATCGAGGTATTTCTTGTATATTAAATGCTGAAAAGTTGTCCGAGCAGGAAGGTCACTCCCATAGTCAAGAGACCAATAGTGAGGTTTCGAATCATAGCTGTTTTAGTCGGAGCCTTTCCAAGTTTGGCACTAGTGTAACCAGTGAGAAGAAGGGCCACACCAACGATAAGGACAGTAGCAGGGATGCGGTATTCACTTGGGAAGATGGTCACTGACAACATTGGAGGCAAACTTCCAAGGAAAAAGGCAACAAAGCTAGAAATGGCAGCGTGCCAAGGATTGGTAAATTCTTCATACTCAATCCCATATTTTTCCTCAACCAAAGCCTTGAGTGGATTTTTAAGAAAGGCCTTATTGGTCAAGAGTTGGGCAGAAGTTTCGCATTCGCCATTTTGGATATAGGCAGTATAGAGAGACTTTTTGGCTAGTTCCATATCTTGGTCTAGCAAGAGCTGCTCACGCGCAACGGCTGCTTCCTCGGTATCTTTTTGCGTTGAAACGGATACATATTCTCCACCAGCCATTGAAAAGGCACCTGCCAAAATAGCTGCAAAACCTGATAAAAAGATAATCCAGATATTGCTCGTGGCACTGGCAACCCCGATAACCACACCAGCAATGGAAATGATTCCATCGTTAGCACCAAGAACACCCGCACGCAAGATATTTAAACGACCTGCAAAATTTGAATCGATTTCGTGATTTGTTTCTGACATAGTATTCTCCTTTTTATCCGGTATAAAGGAAAAATATAAGGAAATCAATCTTTTAAAACTATCTGAAAAAAGTTGCACGATTCTAATTTTACGAGCTTTTTTTAAGTTAGAAACAGCACTAGCTAGTAGAGAAGGATAAAAGAGAAGCAAAGCTGATAGACTAGTCCTTTTTCTACTTATCTATGGTATAATAGGAGGTAGATTTACTAATCGGAGTAAGAAAAATTTTATGATTAAACTAGTAGCAACGGATATGGACGGAACCTTCCTAGATGGGAATGGGCGCTTTGATATGGGACGCCTCAAAAACTTACTTGTTTCCTACAAGGAAAAAGGGATTTACTTTGCAGTAGCTTCGGGGCGCGGATTCCTATCTCTAGAAAAATTATTTGCTGATGTTCGTGATGACATTATTTTCATTGCGGAAAATGGCAGTTTGGTAGAGTATCAAGGTCAGGACTTGTATGAAGCGACCATGTCTCGTGAGTTTTATCTGGCAACTTTTGAAAAGCTGAAAACTTCACCTTATATAGATATCAATAAACTGCTCTTGACGGGTAAGAAGGGTTCTTATGTTCTAGATACGGTTGATGAGACCTATTTGAAAGTGAGCCAGCATTATAATGAAAATATCCAAAAAGTAACGAGTCTGGAAGATATCACAGATGACATTTTCAAATTTACAACCAACTTCACTGAAGAGACTCTTGAAGCTGGGGAGGCTTGGGTCAATGAAAATGTCCCTGGTGTTAAGGCCATGACAACTGGCTTTGAATCCATTGATATTGTTCTGGACTATGTCGATAAGGGAGTGGCTATTGTTGAATTAGCTAAAAAACTTGGTATCACAATGGATCAGGTCATGGCATTTGGAGACAATCTAAATGACTTGCATATGATGCAGGTTGTGGGACATCCTGTAGCTCCTGAAAATGCACGACCAGAAATTTTAGAATTAGCAGAGACTGTGATTGGTCACCATAAAGACCAGTCGGTTATAGCTTATATGGAGGGCTTATAATGGCAGATATAAAATTGATTGCATTGGACTTGGATGGGACCTTGCTGACTACTGATAAAAGGCTGACGGATCGTACCAAGGCAACCTTGAAAGCTGCGCGTGATCGTGGCATCAAGGTTGTATTGACAACTGGTCGTCCCTTAAAAGCCATGGATTTCTTTCTCCATGAGCTAGGGACTGACGGTCAGGAAGATGAGTATACGATTACCTTTAATGGTGGATTAGTTCAGAAAAATACAGGTGAAATCCTTGATAAGACAGTTTTTTCATATGATGATGTAGCACGCTTGTACGAAGAAACAGAGAAATTATCACTGCCTCTTGATGCCATCTCAGAAGGAACTGTTTATCAAATCCAATCTGACCAAGAAAGTCTTTATGCCAAATTCAATCCAGCTTTGACCTTTGTTCCAGTGAACTTTGAAGACCTATCTAGTCAAATGACCTACAATAAATGCGTGACTGCCTTTGCTCAAGAACCCTTGGATGCAGCCATTCAGAAGATTTCTCCAGAATTATTTGACCAATATGAAATCTTTAAATCACGTGAAATGTTGCTAGAATGGTCACCAAAGAATGTTCATAAAGCAACAGGCTTGGCAAAACTAATCAGCCATCTTGGAATCGAGCAAAGCCAAGTTATGGCCTGTGGTGACGAGGCCAATGACCTCTCTATGATTGAATGGGCAGGGCTCGGTGTTGCCATGCAAAACGCTGTTCCCGAAGTCAAGGCAGTCGCAAATGTAGTGACTCCTATGACTAATGACGAGGAAGCTGTCGCTTGGGCTATCGAAGAATATGCACTAAAGGAGAACTAAGATATGGGATTATTTGACCGTCTATTCGGAAAAAAAGAAGAACCTAAAATCGAAGAAGTTGTAAAAGAAGCTCTGGAAAATCTTGATTTATCTGAAGATGTTGAGTCTGCCTTAACAGAAGCAGTGGTTGAAAGTTCTGAAGAAGCTGTTCTCGAAGAAGAGGAAAATCAAGACACAGTTGAAGAAAATCAGGATTCAGAGTCAGTTGTAGAAGTTTCTCAAGAAGAAATAGAAGAATTTCCAAACTCACAAGAAGTCTCAGAGGAAGAGACTTCTGAGCTCCTAGAGACTGTAGAGGAAAATAGTTCTGAAGTGCTTGAACAAGAAACGCCTCAAGCAGAAGAAACTGTTCAGGAAAAATATGATCGTAGTCTTAAAAAAACTCGCACAGGTTTCGGTGCCCGTTTGAACGCCTTCTTTGCCAACTTCCGCTCTGTTGACGAAGAATTTTTTGAGGAACTGGAAGAACTGCTGATCATGAGCGACGTCGGTGTGCAGGTAGCTTCAAACTTAACGGAGGAACTACGTTACGAAGCCAAGCTTGAAAACGCCAAGAAACCTGACGCACTTCGCCGTGTCATTATTGAGAAATTGGTTGAGCTTTATGAAAAAGGTGGCGACTATGATGAACGCATCCACTTCCAAGATGGCTTGACAGTCATGCTCTTTGTTGGTGTGAATGGTGTTGGGAAAACAACTTCTATCGGAAAACTAGCACATCGCTACAAGCAAGCTGGCAAGAAGGTCATGTTGGTTGCGGCAGATACCTTCCGTGCAGGTGCAGTAGCCCAGCTTGCTGAATGGGGCCGTCGTGTGGACGTCCCAGTTGTGACTGGACCTGAAAAAGCTGACCCAGCCAGTGTGGTCTTTGATGGAATGGAACGTGCCGTGGCTGAAGGTATCGATATTCTCATGATTGATACTGCTGGTCGTCTGCAAAATAAGGATAATCTCATGGCTGAGCTGGAAAAGATTGGTCGTATCATCAAACGTGTTGTGCCAGAAGCTCCGCATGAAACCTTCTTGGCTCTTGATGCATCAACAGGACAAAACGCTCTTGTTCAAGCCAAGGAATTTTCAAAAATTACTCCTGTTACAGGGATTGTCTTAACCAAGATAGACGGGACTGCCCGAGGTGGTGTTGTTCTAGCAATCCGTGAAGAACTCAATATCCCTGTTAAGCTGATTGGTTTTGGTGAAAAGATCGATGATATTGGTGAGTTTAACTCAGAAAACTTTATGAAGGGTCTCTTGGAAGGCTTAATCTAATCAGAAGCAAAAATCCTGCAAGGCATAAACTTGCAGGAAATTTTTTTATTCTAAACGACCATCTTGACGGTAGGCGATATCTGGTTGCCAAGTCCATTTGGCACCGAATTTTTCAAGTAAGTCAAAGCTGGCTTGAGGGCCCATGCTTCCAGCTTTATAGTCATGAAGTGGGGCACCATTTTCAGCCCAGAGCTCTTCGATACGGTCAATCAATTTCCATGACGCACCAACTTCATCCCAGTGGCTAAAGTTAGTTGAGTTGTTATTTAGGACATCATAAATCAATTTCTCGTATGGTTCTGGAGAAGCACCAGTAGCGGTTGCATCTGTGCGGTAATCAAGTGAGTTAGGAGCCAAATTGAATTCTTCTCCTACTTGCTTTCCATTTAGGCTAAGAGAGAAGCCTTCTGTTGGTTGGATATAGATAGTCAAAATATTTGGAGCAAGTGGTTCTCCAAATATAGAATCCATTTGTTTAAAGACGATATTGACATGAGTTCCTTTTTCAGTTAGACGTTTACCAGTACGGAAGAAGAATGGAACACAACGGAAGCGATCGCTGTCTACAAAGAAGGCACCAGATGCAAAGGTTTCAGTTGTAGATTCTGGATTTACATTTGGCTCACTACGGTAAGAGATGTATTTCATGCCATCAATCTTACCAGAACGGTATTGACCACGGATAAAGTGTTCTTTAAGTTCTTCATCAGTTGGATGATAGAGGTTTTTAAAGACCTTAATCTTTTCAGCCCGAATCTCATCTTTTGTGAAACTTGCTGGCTTGTCCATGGCAAGCAGAGAAAGAAGTTGCAAAGTGTGGTTCTGTACCATGTCACGGAGGGCACCAGATTCATCATAGTAGCCACCGCGTTCTTCTACACCCAAGCGCTCCGCAAAGGTAATTTGAACATTGTCGATAAAGTCCTTGTTCCAAACGTTTTCAAAAATCAAGTTTGCAAAGCGAACTGCAAAGATGCTTTGGATCATTTCCTTACCAAGATAATGGTCGATACGGAAAATTTGTCCTTCGTCAAATGTTGCTAGGAGCTCGTCATTTAACTTGCTTGCAGTTGCGTAGTCTGTACCAAATGGTTTTTCAACGATTAAACGCTCAAAACCTTTACCATCCACAATGTTTTCAGACTTGAGGTGTTTGGCAATGGTTCCAAAGAATTGAGGAGCCATAGACAAGAAGAAGAGCTTGTTGTGTTCAGCTTGGTACTTGTCATTTAGTTCAGCCTGTAATTGACGTAAAGCAATGTAGTGCTCTGTATCATTAACATCATGACTTTGATAGTAGAAGTGGCTAGCGAACTCTTGAGCCTGTTCGGTACTATCTGCCAAATCAAGGATAGATTCGACTACAACAGATTCAAAATATTCCTTGCTCCAAGGACGACGAGCAGTTCCAATGACTGCAAAGTGCTCGGAAAGATTGCCGGATTTATAAAGTCTAAAAAGGGAAGGGTAGAGCTTGCGTTTAGCCAGGTCTCCACTCGCACCGAAAATTGTAACAATAACCTTAGATGACATCTAGCTACCTAATTTCTATTTTTATTCCTAGTCTTACTAGGTATGAGGAAATCTCATTTCATAAACTTAATTCTAACATAATTTTCCGAAAAATCAAAAAATCCAATACGAGATAGAAAAAAACTGCAAGGAAATCCTTACAGTTTTACGTTAGACGTTTAAGACCTTGTCCAAGAACTCTTTCAGACGTGGGTGTTGTGGGTTGTCAAAGATTTGGTCAGGTGTTCCGTCTTCAAGGAATTCGCCATCTGCAGTAAAGATAACGCGGTTAGCAACCTGACGGGCAAATCCCATCTCATGGGTTACGATAATCATGGTCATACCTTGCTCAGCCAGTTCCTTCATAACGTTTAGTACGTCTCCAACCATCTCAGGGTCAAGGGCTGAAGTTGGTTCATCAAAGAGCATGATGTCTGGATTCATTGCTAGTCCACGAGCGATGGCTACACGTTGTTTTTGACCACCTGATAGGCTATCTGGGTTGGCATTAGCTTTATCTGCTAGACCAACCTTTTCAAGCAACTCCATTCCCAATTTCTCAGCTTCTTCCTTAGTCATCAACTTGTGCTCAATAGGAGCAAAGGTGATGTTGTCCAATACAGACATATGAGGGAAGAGGTTGAAGTGTTGGAACACCATCCCGATATTTTCACGGACGTGGTCAACGTTGGTTGTTTTTTCAGTTAAGTCATAGCCGTTCACAGTGATGTGACCGCTAGTAACTTCTTCTAGAAGATTAAGGCTACGAAGGAAGGTCGATTTACCAGAACCTGAAGGACCGATGATACAAACAACATCTCCTTCATAGAATTTGGTCGTGATTCCTTTTAAAACCTCATTTTTTCCATAATACTTATGTAAATCATTTACATCAATTTTTAGTTTTGCCATTAACGAATCCTCTTTTCTAAGCGTTTCGCTAGTCTAGTCAAAAGTGTGATAATTACAAGATAGAAGATAGCAAGGATTGCATACATCTTGAAACTTTGATAGTTACGGGCGATGATAATCTTACCAGTTTGGAAGAGTTCAACCAAACCGATAGCAGATACGATGGTTGTATCTTTAAGTGCGATAACGAATTGGTTGACAAAGTTTGGCAACATCAATTTAGTTGCTTGTGGCAAGATAATCTTACGCATGGTTTTTCCATAAGAGATACCCAAGCTTCGGCTGGCTTCCATTTGACCAACTGGAACGGCCTGAATACCACCACGAACGATTTCAGCGATATAAGCAGCAGCATTGAGTGAGAGGGCAATAGTACCAGCTACGAAATCGTTAATTGGGCTTTGTTGGCCTGTAATAGACTCGATGAAGTTTGGAATTCCCCAGAAGATGAAGGCTGCAAGAATCATCAAAGGAATACCACGGATAACGTCAACGAAAATCTCAGAGATCACACGAAGAGATTTGTAAGGGCTAACGCTAAACATACCGAAGATAATCCCGATAATAATGGCAATAGCAAATGAGATAAGAGCTAGAGCAAGAGTGATACCAAGACCGCTAAGGAGTTGTTTGTAGTTGTTTTGAAGCAAGCCCCAGATAGTAGTTTCATCAACAGTGCTTGTTGATACAGTTGAAGATTCACTAGCTAGGTATTTGTCACGAATCTTTTGGAATTCGCCGTTTGCTTTAAGGTTTGCAAGTCCGTTGTTGAACATTTGGATCAATTCTGGATTTGCTCCTTTTTTAACGGCAAAGGCTGTTTCACCGATTGGAGATCCAGCGATTGGAGTTTTCAATTTTTGCCCTTGGCTGATAGAATATTTGAGAACAGGCTCATCATCCATAACGGCATCAATGGCACCAGTATTTAAACTGTCATACATTGATGAACCATCAGCAAAGGTTTTGATTTTGTAACCGTATTTGCTTTGATTTTCTGTTAGGAAGGTTTGAGAAGCAGTTCCGTTTTTAACACCAACCGTCTTCCCTTTCAAATCTTCATAAGAAGCAATGGTGCTTGATTCTTTGACACCAAGGATAGTATTGGCAGTGTAGTATGATTCTGAGAAGTCAAAAGTTTCCTTACGAGCATCTGTGACAGACATACCAGCAATGATACCGTCAGCTTGACCAGCTTGGACAGCGCTGATAGCCGCATCGAAACCAGGGTTGGTGATTTCAATTTCAAAACCTTGGTCTTTAGCGATTGCCTTAATCAAATCCATATCAATACCAGTAAATTGGTTGCTTGAATTTTGGAAAACAAAAGGTGCAAAAGAAGAATCGCTGGCAATGATGTATTTAGCTTTAACAGGAGTTGCTTTTAGACCAGCTGCAGTCGTTGTGGTTGGCACTGCTGAAGAAGATGATGCAGTCCATTTCTTGATGATTTTATCAAGACTACCATCTTTTTTCATTTCAGCCAAGGCTTGGTTAAATTCAGTAACCAATTGCTCGTATTTGCTTCCTTTTTTGACACCGAAAGCAAAACTTCCAACAGCTTCCCCATCCATTTCAATATGGAGGTCTTGACCTTGATTAATCGCGTACTCGATAACAGGTTTGTCATCCATCATGGCATCGATGGCACCAGCACTTAAGCTGTTGTTCATCAAATCACCAGTGTCAAATGTTTTAATGCTAAAGCCGTATTTATCCTTGATACTTTCAAGGAAACGTTGAGCGGCTGTTCCGTTTTTAACACCAACAGTTTTACCTTTTAATTGGTCGTACTGACTAATCTTGTGTGACTTTGTAGTTGCAATGACAACTTTTGTATCATAGTAAGTATCAGACATGGTGAAAACTTTTTCACGTTCTGCAGTCTTTGTCATCCCTGCCATGATAGCGTCAGCTTGACCAGCTTGAACCGCATTTACTGCTGCGTCAAATCCAGGATAGGACATCTGAATGTTCCAACCTTTAATCTCAGCAACTTTGTTGATAATGTCAACATCAATTCCTTTATAAGTTTGATCTGAATCTTTAAACTCAAAAGGTGCATAGGCGGTATCAGACACAATCTTAATCGTCTCAGCTTTCGCAATACCTAATGAGAAAATTGGGAATAAAATTAGCAAAAATGCTAGAAATTTTTTCTTCATTTTTAGTCTCCTTTTCCGAATATTTTCCCATTATATCAGAAAACACTAAAAAATGCAAATCACGTGATTTTTATGTTAGAAAATATAACATATGTCTCTTTTTTCTTTCTTGAATTGCTACTATAAAGTGCTATAATAATAGTATATAATAGAAGAAAAGAGGACAGGGATATGAAGGACAGAAGAATATTTAAAGACTTCCAAGTTTCCCAAATGCGGTTAAACCTTTACACAAGCCCCTTGTTAGCCTTTGTTTTTGTCTTCATAGGAGAGTTTGTGGCTTATACTTTGTATGGTATTAGTTTATTAGCTCTCATAGGACTTGCTAGAAATTTTGGAGAGACTGGTCAAAATATTGCAACTTTCTTGCAGACCTTGCAGCAGAGCTTGATGGATAGAACAAGTGACTTTCGTTTAATTTTATCATTGCTGTCCTTTGGCTTTATTCTCAACACTGTGTTCAGATGGACAAGAAAAGTTGAGAAAAGAGCTATTCGAACCTTGGGATTTTATAGTGAGAATTTCCTCAGCAATCTACTTAAAGGATTTGGTCTAGGCCTGGCACTTTTTCTTCTAACCTTGTTAGGTTTAGTGGCCTTGGGGCAATATCGTTTGGAGTCCATTCACTTGAATCCTTATTCTATTTCCTTTGTTGTCTTTACTATCCCATTTTGGATTTTACAGGGGACAGCAGAAGAAGTGGTGTCCCGTGCTTGGCTCCTTCCTCAATTGGTCTCAAGAACCAATCTAAAACTTGCTATTGTTATATCTAGCCTATTTTTTACCCTGCTTCATATGAGCAATTCTGGTATAACACCTTTATCTCTAGTAAATCTCTTCTTATTCGGAGTTGCCATGGCTCTTTACCTTCTCAAAACCGATACAGTTTGGGGTGTTGCCGGTATTCATGGGGCTTGGAATTTTGCTCAGGGTAATCTCTTTGGGATTTTAGTTAGTGGTCAACCATCAGGAACGTCCTTGATGACCTTTTTACCACAAGGTTATCAAGACTGGATAGCAGGAGGATCTTTTGGGATTGAAGGTTCTATTATGACAAGTCTGGTATTGTTACTGCTGATTGTCTATCTCGCTTATCAATTAAAGAAAGAAAATGAAAGGATGTGACTTCGGTCCGTCCTTTTCTTCGTGAAAATGCTACAAGTATGCTAAAATAGGAATAGCACATGGAGAGAGGATTCTTATGATCAATCGCATCACAGACAATCAATTTAAACTAGTATCAAAATACCAACCTTCAGGAGATCAACCCCAAGCCATCGAGCAGTTGGTAGATAACATTGAAGGTGGAGAAAAAGCTCAGATTCTCATGGGGGCGACTGGTACAGGGAAGACCTATACCATGAGTCAGGTCATTTCCAAAGTCAATAAACCAACTCTGGTTATTGCCCACAATAAAACTCTGGCCGGACAGCTCTATGGAGAATTTAAGGAATTTTTCCCTGAAAATGCAGTTGAGTACTTCGTATCTTACTATGACTATTACCAGCCAGAAGCCTATGTCCCTTCTAGCGATACCTATATTGAAAAGGATAGTTCAGTCAATGACGAGATTGACAAGCTCCGTCACTCAGCGACTTCAGCCCTTTTGGAGCGTAATGATGTTATCGTTGTAGCGTCTGTTTCTTGTATTTATGGTTTGGGTTCGCCCAAGGAATACGCTGATAGTGTCGTTAGTCTCCGTCCAGGTCTTGAAATTTCTCGTGATAAACTCTTGAATGACTTGGTTGATATCCAGTTTGAACGTAATGATATTGATTTCCAACGGGGAAGATTTCGTGTCCGTGGAGATGTGGTAGAAATTTTTCCAGCTTCCCGAGATGAACACGCCTTTCGAGTAGAATTTTTTGGAGACGAAATTGACCGTATTCGTGAAGTTGAAGCGCTGACAGGTCAGGTTTTGGGAGAAGTTGATCATTTGGCAATTTTCCCAGCGACTCACTTTGTGACCAATGATGACCACATGGAAGTTGCCATTGCCAAGATTCAGGCTGAGTTGGAGGAGCAACTAACTGTCTTTGAAAAGGAAGGCAAACTGCTTGAAGCCCAACGCTTGAAACAGCGGACAGAGTATGATATTGAGATGTTACGTGAGATGGGTTATACCAACGGGGTTGAAAACTATTCACGCCACATGGATGGACGGAGCGAAGGAGAGCCTCCTTATACGCTTCTCGACTTCTTCCCAGATGACTTCTTAATCATGATTGACGAGAGTCACATGACTATGGGGCAAATCAAGGGCATGTACAATGGTGACCGTTCTCGTAAGGAAATGTTGGTTAATTATGGTTTCCGTTTGCCGTCTGCTCTGGATAATCGTCCTCTCCGTCGGGAGGAGTTTGAAAACCATGTTCATCAGATTGTTTACGTTTCAGCGACACCTGGTGACTATGAAAATGAACAGACTGAGACAGTGATTGAGCAAATCATTCGCCCGACAGGTCTTTTGGATCCTGAGGTGGAAGTACGTCCGACTATGGGACAGATTGATGACCTCTTAGGTGAAATCAATGCCCGTGTTGAGAAAAATGAGCGTACCTTTATCACAACCTTGACCAAGAAAATGGCAGAGGACTTGACCGACTACTTCAAGGAAATGGGTATCAAGGTTAAGTACATGCACTCGGATATCAAGACTTTAGAGCGGACGGAGATTATTCGAGATCTGCGCTTAGGGGTCTTTGATGTCTTAGTTGGGATTAACCTCCTTCGTGAAGGGATTGACGTTCCAGAGGTTAGCTTAGTTGCGATACTTGATGCTGACAAGGAAGGTTTCCTACGTAACGAACGTGGCCTAATCCAGACTATTGGACGCGCTGCTCGAAACAGCGAAGGACATGTCATCATGTATGCGGACACCGTTACTCAGTCTATGCAACGTGCTATCGATGAAACGGCCCGTCGTCGGAAAATTCAGATGGCTTATAATGAAGAACACGGTATTGTTCCACAAACTATTAAGAAAGAAATTCGTGATCTGATTGCTGTAACCAAGGCAGTTGCTAAGGAAGAAGACAAGGAAGTTGATATCAATAGCCTCAATAAGAAAGAACGTAAAGAACTCGTCAAGAAACTGGAAAAACAAATGCAAGAAGCTGTCGAAGTGCTTGACTTTGAACTTGCTGCCCAGATTCGAGATATGATGCTGGAAGTCAAGGCGTTGGATTAAGGAGAAGAAAATAAATGACGATTATTATCAAATCAATGGAAACTCCTGGAGAGATAGAAGGTAAATCCCTCGTTCACTGGCAAACGTGGAGAGAGGCTTATGATGAGATTTTGTCTGAGGAATTTCAAGAACAAATGACTTTGGATAAGTGCCGGTTTTATAGTCAAAAATATCCAGAAAATACATTGATTGCGATGGATGGAAAGAAGGTTGTTGGATTTATCAGCTATGGAAATTTTCGTGATGAGACTATTCAAGCTGGTGAAATCATTGCCTTATATGTTTTAAAAGACTATTATGGAAAAGGAATAGCACAAAAGTTAATGAAAGCGGCTTTAACAGCTCTTGATTATTTTTCTGAAATTTTCTTATGGGTATTGAAAGATAATAAGCGAGCCATTGCTTTCTATCAAAAAATAGGTTTTACTGTTGATGGTCAAGAAAAAATACTTGACCTTGGAAAACCTGTTAAGGAATTGCGGATGATGTGTTCTTCAAATAAAAATTTCTAGAGGATGTATCTATCAATCTTTGAGCCATAATCAATTAATCAAGTATAAAGAGTGAAAGAGATAGAACGAAAAAAAGAGTTGAAGGAGAGAACTTATGAAAATTCTAGTTATCAATGGGCACCCTGATAAGGAAAGTTACTGTCAGGCTATTTTTCAAACCATAGTAGAAAATATTGACTCAACGCATCATGAGTTTGAAGTAATTAATCTCAATGAAGCAGATTTTGATCCTGTTTTACGTTATGGTTATCGAAAACGGATGAAGGAAGATTCGTTTATCCTTCGTTCCCAAGAATTAATCCAGTGGGCTGACCATTTTATCTTTGTTTATCCTATTTGGTGGAGTAGTATGCCCAGTCTCCTGAAAGGTTGGATTGATCGGGTCTTTACACCGGGGATAGCCTACTCGGCCAACGATCAGGGCAGCTTTATCTGGAATTATCTCAGAGGCAAGCAATTTAAGAAGTTGCTCAAAGGCAAAACAGCCAGTATTTATGTGACTTCGATGGCCCCTACTTGGTGGTACAAGGTTTTTTCAGGTTCTCTTAACATTCCTGATAGTTATGGCATTTCTGTTTTGAAAAATGCTGTTTTGAATCACTGTGGAATTAAAACCAAGCGTGTCTGTATTTTGGGTGAAGTCGGTAGGGAGGTGAATACAGCTAGTATGCGTGAAAAACACCTCCAAAAGATAGAAGAAGAAGTTAAAAAACTATCATGAAACAAGAAAATAAGAGGCAGAAAAAATCAAAAAAATACCATAAGCCAAATCAGAAAATAGGTTGACTAGACAGCGTGAATTTGTGGTTTGTTGAACTTTCAACAATTGCCTATATCCTTGATGCAAGTATTTTGTTATTCTCTGCTCTAGGAAAATTTTACCTATTGTACGGAACACCTCTCATTCCAAGTCCTTATCGGGAACTGCATTATAGTTTTCCTTTCTATCTAAATCTTGTTGTGTTGTTGAATGCATCCTATCTAACTTTTTGTACCTTTAAAAATGACTGGGTTTCCTTGAGAGATTTTGCAGTTATGTTTTTATATCCTAATGGGATTGCCTGTGTATTACAGTTAACGATTGGAATGACCTCTAAAAGAGGAAGAAGATTACTTCCAATGTGGGCATTAGATTATCGCTACATCTGGTTTCCAATCCTTACTTATGTGTTCTTCTTTCTAGTAGCGATTTTGATAATTTTTATTTCTAAGTATAATGACAAGAAAAAGAGAAAATAATAAAAGAAATTCAAACACAAAGAATAATCACCAAAGGAAAGAAAGTTTTCATATTTGGCTAAATTCTCATAAATTTTTAGGCTTCTTCCTAGTCCTTGGTCTTTTTTTAGGAATAGGACTAGGTGTCACTCTTATTTTTGAACTCCTTCCTATTCCTTCGCCATACAGAGATATCAACTATAGTTTTCCACTATATATAAATCTTTTTTGTCTGGTCTATAGATTATTTGACTATTGGTTCCTAGACTTGTCTAGGACAAAGATGACAATAAAAAGATATGCAGAATTATTTATCTATCTTAATAGTATTGGTTTAATAGTCCATCTATTTTTAGGAGTTGGTGGGAAAAACAGTAAAGGAATTTTACCTTCTCTCTTATCCCTAGATTATCGCTACATCTGGTTTCCTATAGCAAGCTATCTGATCTTTTTCAGTTTGGCATCTATTGTAACTCTAGTAATGAATTATATTGAAAAGAAAAGGAGTCAATCATGATGACGAGAAAGTTTAAAGGATTTAAAGTAGTCTATTTTGCTCTATCTATTTTTGTTATAATTCAACTTATACTTAGATTATATGGTTTATCATTTACACCAATTCTTGGGAACAGTTGGCTTTTCCTTATGATTTTAGCTTTCTATATTCGCTTTTTAAGACATTTGGTCCTTCTTGATCTTCTATTTGTTATTATTGGATTGTATTTTATGACTGTAACATGGAGCAGTCTTTTACTCATTACTGTTGTCACACATATTATTAGTTATTATTTAAAAGAACGCTATTTTATCTTAGGTTGGATTCGTAGTAGTATTTGTAGTTACTATTTATGGATGATCTCATTGATTATTTTTAACTTTTTTCCAATGCTTCCGATTCCAATAGCAAATTTTGAAGTTCAAGAACAAGAAATCGTAATAAAAGTAATATATTTATTTGAGGACAAATGTTATTATCATGAAAGCCTAAATCCTTTCATAATGAAGTCTGAAGTTAAAGATATAACGTCAATCAAAACATTTGAATAGAAAGTGAGTCCTATGTCTCGAGCGCAATTAACCATTCTAACCAATATTTGTATGATTGAAGACCTTGAAAAGCAGCGCGTGGTTATGCAGTATCGTTCGCCCGAAAGCAAGCACTGGTCTGGCTACGCCTTTCCAGGTGGTCATGTTGAAAATGGAGAGGCCTTTGCAGAGTCTGTCATTCGTGAAATCTATGAAGAAACAGGTCTGACAATCAGAAATCCTCAACTGGTTGGCATTAAAAATTGGCCGCTAGATACCGGCGAGCGCTATATTGTTTTTTGTTATAAAGTGACTGAATTCTCTGGAAGCCTGCGTTCTTCAGATGAAGGAGAAGTTTCTTGGGTACAAAAAGACCAGATTCCAAATTTGGATCTGGCCTATGATATGTTACCTTTGATGGAAATGATGGAAGCTCCAGATAAGTCAGAATTTTTCTACCGTCATCGTACCGAAGACGGATGGGAAAAGAGAACTTTTTAATCCTTTACCAAATACCCTAACTTGTCCAAGGCCTGCTCGATATAGAGGAGGTCTTGTTCGCTTTCAGCTTCGACTAGGTGATAATGGACACCATCCGTTAATTCAGAAAGGGGTCTAAAGTCAGACTTCTCGACTTGCTCTAAAAAATGCTGAACGTCTCGACGACAAGAAAGTTTGAGTAGAGTTTCAATTTCTCCGTAAACAGGATGATCAATTAAGGTATTCTGGACACGTCCTCCATTATCGACTATAGCTAGAAGTTCTTGACCGATTTCTTCCATCTCGTGCTTGACTTTAAAAAGTTTGTGAACATAAGGATTGGTATCAAATTGCTTATAGATGTAGCCACGATTAGTGGATAGGATAGGAGCGCCATCGGCTCTCAAAATTGCAATGTCCTGTACAATGACCTGACGTGTGACATGAAAATGTTCAGCCAAACTTTGGCCATTGAGTGCTTTAGGGGCTTCTTTCAAGAGTTGAAGCAGGGCTTGTTTGCGATCTTTTGTCATAGTTCTTCCTTTTAACGGCGTTTTCGAAGCACTTTATAGACAGCTAGTGCTAATGTATAGTCTACCATACTATGGATAATTGTGCCAAATCCAACTAGTACAAATAGAACATAAAACATATTTTCTACATTGGTACCAGAAGTTGCGTAAAAAACGACACAGGCTAATACTTCAGCAAGGGCATGGATAAGCGCTAAAACAAAGTTGAAAATCCAGGAAGATTTTGGTTTATCTAGGGTATCGGGGAACTTTTGTAGGTAAAGAGCTCCCAAAGTCCCAAAAAAGATATGGGAAAAAGCTCTAAAAACGATCACCATGGGATAGCCAGCCATCAAGAATCCAAAACTAGAGGCTAGGATGACAAAAACTGCCATCAAGGGCGACAAGAACATGGCAATAAAAATAGCGATGTGACTTCCCAAAGTGTAAGAAGCAGGGGGAATGACAATCTTAAAAGGCATCACAATCGGAATCAAAATTGCAATAGCTGTTAAGAGGGCTGTCATTGTCATAAATTGTGTCTTTTGCCGTGTATTCATAAGAATCTCCTTTTTAACTGTATATACACTAGTATAGTACAATAAAACGAACAATAAAGCAAGCATTTACTTGGGTTTATAGGTCGTTTTTTAGTTAAAAGTTGGTAAAGATTTCACTAAAAAGAAACTACTTCAAACAAAATCTCCACCTTCAGGATTGAAAGCGGAGTTTGTTTTTATTTCTTCAAAATTTGTAATCTTGGAACAATGGCTAGGGTTAAAACTGCGGAAATGACTAATTCGGCAATCGAATTTGTTGAGATAACGGTGGCTAGGAGTTTTTGGATATTCCCATCAAAAACATTTCCAAAAAGGTAGAAAATTCCACCAAGTACAAAGACTGTGTTAGTAAGTGAACCAAGAGCACCAGCTAGAATCAGACCAGTCTTGTTTTTCATTAGTTTATAGACTAGGTACGGAGTTAAACCAATCAAAATACGTGGAACGATGGCAATGATAGCTGAGTAAATGTTTCCGTTTGGTACGAATGGTGAGAAGAGGTAGCTTGTCGGTAGAATTGTAATCGTGTTAACTGTCAAGCTAAGTAGCCCCATCAAAAATCCAAGTGTAACTCCAACTCGTGGACCGTAAATAATGCTAGCAATAATGACGGGAATATGAACGATGGTCGGTTTGATTGGAAATGGAAAAAGGTTAAAGAGAAGCGAGCTCAGAAAGTGTATCACGAGCATGGTTGCAAAAAAGATAGCAATGGGCGCAATATTAGATCGTTTTTTCATCGAGAGTTTCCTCTATTCTTTCTAAAATAATTGTGAGATCGGCTAAGGCTCCTCGTCCGTTGTCTCCACAAGCTAGTAGGGATTCTTTAGGAGCAATCAGCTGATAGCCGTAGCTTTCTAATGTTTTCAGATTAGCTTGAGTTGCCGGATGATCATACATTTTTGTATTCATTGCTGGTGCGATGAGTTTGGGAATATGACTTGGCAGGGCTAGAGCCGTACTGGTCACCATGTTGTCCGCAAAGCCGTGGGCTAGTTTTGCAATAGTGTTAGCAGTTGCAGGGGCCACGATGAATAAATCTGCTTTTTTTCCAAGTTCGATATGATTGACCTGATCAGGATAGGGTTCCTTCATGACATCCAAGTGGACAGGATTCTGTGATAAGACCTGTAGAGTCAAAGGTTGGATAAACTCTGTAGCAGCCTGAGTCATTAAGACAGTGACTTGATGGCCTTGTTTTTTTAGAGAACTGACTAAATCTGCCGACTTGTAAGAGGCAATTGACCCCGTTACAGCCAAGAGAATGTTTGCCATAGCTTTCCTTTCTATGAATGATAGGCTTGAATTTTTTCAAGGAGGAGTTCTGCAATTTCTTCTTTAGTGTTAACTGTTTTAAGATGATCTTTTTCAACAAAGATTGCGCGGTGTTGATTTGCTGAGATTTGAGTCAGGTCATTTGCAATGATTAAGTCAGCTTGATTCTTGATAAGACTTTTTCTAGCAATCTCAATGAGATAATCTTCAGAGACGTCAACCAGCAGTTTAAAACCAATCAGATGAATAGCAGGATTCCACTCCTTGACTAGAGAGATGATTTTGGGTGTTTTTTTCAGGAATAAGACCTGAACCTCGTCGGTTGAAGATATCTTAGCTTGTTGATTCTGCTTGCTTAAAAATTCTTCTAGATTGGAGCTAGCCTGAACTTCTTCAAGTCCTGTCATATAAACAGAAGTGTAGTCGGACACCGCCATTGAGTGAATCAAAATCTGATAATCTGCAACCCGTTCTTGCATTTCCAGTAGAAGGTCGTTGGTATTGGTAATTTCTCGAATGCTTAGATTAGGGTGAGCTTCTGGCTTCTGAGCTCGTTTTGTCGTAATTAAACAAACTTCATGCCCTGCAGCAAGCAAGGTTTCTGTGATGATTTTCCCCAAGCGACCTGTAGAATGGTTAGTGATAGAGCGGACGCTATCGATAGCTTCACTGGTACCGCCCGATGTAACTAAAATTTTCATAGCACTATTGTACCAAAAAAAAAATAATAAGCAAAAGAAAGCGCTTGAATATATATAGAAAATAAAAAGAATCTACTATAGTTTTAAACTATAAAGCCATATAAAATTTAAGAAAGAACTCTAAAAACCTTAAAAACAGGGATATTTACGAACGTTTAGAGAGTTTTGGGATGTTAAAAATCTTGTTTTGTGTTATAATAAATTATCATATAAGAGGTTAGAGGAGTTTTGAATGAAAACAGATATTGAAATCGCACAGAGTATTGAGTTGAAGCCCATTGTTGATGTTGTAGAGAAGCTTGGAATTTCTTACGACGATTTGGAATTGTATGGAAAGTATAAGGCTAAGCTCAGCTTTGATAAAATTCGTGCAGTTGAGAGCAATCCAGTTGGAAAATTGATCTTGGTTACTGCCATTAACCCAACACCTGCAGGTGAAGGAAAATCAACTATTACCATTGGTCTTGCGGATGCCTTGAACAAGATTGGCAAGAAAACCATGATCGCTATCCGCGAACCATCTCTTGGTCCAGTAATGGGGATTAAGGGTGGTGCGGCAGGTGGTGGTTACGCTCAAGTTCTACCAATGGAGGACATCAATCTCCACTTTACTGGGGATATGCATGCCATTACAACTGCCAACAACGCCCTTTCTGCCTTGATTGACAACCACTTGCACCAAGGCAATGAGCTGGGAATTGACCAACGTCGTATCCTCTGGAAACGTGTCGTTGACTTGAACGACCGTGCTCTTCGCCATGTGACCGTTGGACTTGGTGGTCCTCTAAACGGTATTCCACGTGAGGATGGCTTTGATATTACCGTTGCTTCCGAAATCATGGCAATTCTTTGCTTGGCTACGGATATCGAGGACTTGAAACGCCGTTTGGCTAATATCGTAATTGGTTATCGCTATGACCGTACACCTGTTTCTGTAGGTGATTTGCAGGTTGAAGGTGCCTTGGCTTTGATTTTGAAGGATGCTATTAAACCGAACCTGGTTCAGACAATTTACGGTACACCTGCCTTTGTGCACGGTGGTCCATTTGCAAATATTGCTCATGGATGTAATTCAGTCTTAGCAACAAGCACAGCCCTTCACTTGGCTGATTACACAGTTACTGAAGCTGGTTTCGGTGCAGACCTTGGTGCCGAGAAATTCCTTGATATCAAGACACCAAACTTACCAACATCTCCAGATGCAGTTGTTATTGTTGCAACCCTTCGTGCCCTTAAGATGAATGGTGGGGTTGCTAAAGATGCTTTGACAGAGGAAAATGTAGAAGCAGTTCGAGCAGGTTTTGCCAACTTGAAACGCCACGTAGAAAATATCCGTAAGTTCGGTATTCCAGTAGTCGTAGCTATTAACGAATTTGTTTCTGATACAGAAGCAGAAATCGCAGCCTTGAAAGAACTTTGTGCTTCTATTGATGTGCCAGTTGAACTAGCAAGTGTCTGGGCTGATGGCGCAGAAGGTGGTGTAGCGCTTGCCGAAACGCTTGTCAAGACTATCTCTGAAAATCCAGCCAACTACACACGTCTTTATGACAATGACCTTTCTGTCCAAGAAAAGATTGAAAAGATTGTTACAGAGATCTATCGTGGTAGCAAAGTGAACTTTGAGAAGAAAGCTCAAACGCAAATTGCCCAAATCGTTCAAAACGGTTGGGACAAATTGCCAATCTGTATGGCTAAGACTCAATATAGTTTTTCAGATAATCCAAATGCACTTGGAGCACCAGAAAACTTTGAAATTACCATCCGTGAATTGGTACCAAAATTAGGTGCAGGCTTCATCGTTGCCTTAACTGGCGATGTCATGACCATGCCAGGACTTCCAAAACGACCAGCAGCTCTCAACATGGATGTTGAAAGTGATGGAACTGTCCTAGGATTATTCTAATATTTAGATAATATTAAAAGGGTTTGGAAATATTTTCCAAGCTCTTTTTCATGTTAAAAAATAACCTCAACTTCATTTGAAAGATACATGTTTTGTAAACTCTGATGAAAAATTGCTTGTCAAAGTGCTCTCTGTAAAGTTTCTATTTTTCCTGATTTCTGATATAATAGAAACATTGACTTCAAGAGTAAGGAAGAGAAAATGAACGCATTATTGAATGGAATGAATGACCGTCAGGCTGAGGCGGTACAAACGACTGAAGGCCCCTTGTTAATCATGGCGGGGGCTGGCTCTGGAAAGACTCGAGTTTTGACCCACCGTATTGCTTATTTGATTGATGAAAAGCTAGTCAATCCGTGGAATATCTTGGCTATTACCTTTACAAACAAGGCTGCGCGTGAGATGAAAGAGCGTGCTTATAGCCTCAATCCAGCTACTCAGGACTGTCTGATTGCGACCTTCCACTCCATGTGTGTTCGTATTTTGCGTCGTGATGCGGATCATATTGGCTACAACCGTAATTTTACGATTGTCGATCCTGGTGAACAACGCACCCTTATGAAACGTATTCTCAAGCAGTTGAACTTGGATCCAAAAAAATGGAATGAACGAACTATTTTGGGGACTATTTCCAATGCTAAGAATGATTTGATTGATGATGTGGCTTATGCTGCCCAAGCTGGTGATATGTACACACAAATCGTGGCTCAGTGTTACACTGCTTACCAAAAAGAATTGCGTCAGTCTGAGTCGGTTGACTTTGATGATTTGATTATGTTAACCCTGCGTCTCTTTGATCAAAATCCTGATGTATTGACCTACTACCAGCAGAAGTTTCAGTACATTCATGTGGATGAGTATCAAGATACCAACCATGCCCAGTACCAATTGGTCAAACTTTTGGCTTCCCGTTTTAAAAATATTTGTGTGGTTGGGGATGCGGACCAGTCTATCTACGGTTGGCGTGGTGCAGACATGCAGAATATTTTGGATTTTGAGAAAGATTATCCCCAAGCCAAGGTTGTTTTGTTGGAGGAGAATTACCGTTCAACTAAAACCATTCTGCAAGCGGCCAACGAGGTCATTAAAAACAATAAAAACCGCCGTCCTAAGAATCTCTGGACTCAAAATGCTGATGGGGAGCAAATCGTTTACTATCGTGCCAATGATGAACTGGACGAGGCTGTCTTTGTAGCCAAAACTATTGATGAACTTGGTCGCAGTCAAAACTTCCTCCACAAGGATTTTGCGGTTCTTTACCGTACCAATGCCCAATCTCGTACTATTGAAGAAGCTTTGCTCAAGTCTAATATTCCTTATACCATGGTTGGTGGAACTAAGTTCTACAGCCGTAAGGAAATCCGTGATATTATCGCTTACCTCAACCTCATTGCTAATTTGAGTGACAATATCAGTTTTGAGCGTATTATCAACGAACCGAAACGTGGAATTGGCCCAGGAACGGTTGAGAAAATCCGTGATTTTGCGAATATGCAGGACATGTCTATGCTTGATGCTTCAACTAATATCATGTTGTCTGGGATAAAAGGAAAAGCAGCCCAATCTATCTGGGATTTCTCCAATATGATGTTAGATTTGCGGGAGCAACTAGACCAGTTAAGCATTACTGAGTTGGTTGAGTCCGTTCTAGAAAAAACAGGTTACGTCGATATTCTTAAAGCCCAAGCGACTCTGGAAAGCAAGGCTCGGGTTGAAAATATCGAAGAGTTCCTTTCTGTGACGAAAAATTTTGACGACACCTCTGATGTGTCAGCAGAAGAAACTGGTCTGGACAAATTGAGTCGTTTCTTAAATGACTTGGCCTTGATTGCCGACACAGATTCAGGTAGTCAGGAGACATCAGAAGTGACTTTGATGACCCTGCATGCTGCCAAAGGTCTTGAGTTTCCAGTTGTCTTTTTAATTGGGATGGAAGAAAATGTCTTCCCGCTTAGTCGTGCGGCTGAAGACCCAGATGAATTGGAAGAAGAACGCCGTCTGGCCTATGTAGGAATTACGCGTGCAGAGAAAATTCTCTATCTGACCAATGCCAACTCACGCCTGCTTTTTGGTCGTACCAACTACAACCGTCCGACCCGTTTTATCAATGAAATCAGTTCAGACTTACTTGAGTATCAAGGTCTAGCTCGTCCTGCAAATACAAGCTTTAAAGCATCTTATAGCAGTGGAGGCCTTGCCTTCGGTCAAGGAATGAGTTTGGCTCAGGCTCTTCAAGACCGTAAACGCAGTGCTGCACCAAAAACTATTCAGTCAAGCGGTCTTCCATTTGGTCAATTTACAGCTGGCGCAAAATCAGCGTCTAGCGAGACAAATTGGTCCATTGGGGATATTGCTCTCCACAAAAAATGGGGAGAGGGTACAGTTCTTGAAGTGTCAGGTAGCGGTGCTACACAGGAATTGAAAATTAATTTCCCAGAAGTTGGTCTGAAAAAACTTTTAGCCAGTGTGGCTCCAATTGAGAAAAAAATCTAATTTTCCATCCTTCTCACGAATAATAAAGTGAGGAGGATTTTTATGTACAGTATTTCATTCCAAGAAGATTCACTATTACCCAGAGAAAGGCTGGCCAAGGAAGGAGTTGAAGCCCTCAGTAATCAAGAGTTACTAGCTATTTTACTACGAACAGGAACTCGTCAAGCTAGTGTTTTTGAAATTGCCCAGAAAGTCTTGAGCAATCTTTCAAGCCTGACGGATTTGAAAAAAATGACCCTGCAGGAATTGCAGAGTTTGTCTGGTATCGGGCGTGTGAAGGCCATAGAATTACAAGCTATGATTGAACTGGGGCATCGTATTCACAAACACGAGACCCTTGAAATGGAAAGTATTCTCAGCAGTCAAAAGTTAGCCAAGAAGATGCAGCAGGAGTTGGGACATAAAAAACAAGAGCACCTAGTGGCGCTCTATCTCAATACTCAAAATCAAATCATCCATCAACAGACCATTTTTATCGGTTCAGCTACTCGCAGTATTGCTGAACCACGTGAGATTCTTCACTATGCCATTAAGCATATGGCGAGCTCTCTCATCTTAGTTCACAATCATCCTTCAGGAGCGGTAGCGCCTAGCCGAAATGATGATCATGTCACTAAACTTATCAAAGACGCCTGTGACCTGATGGGGATTGTCCTCTTAGACCATTTGATTGTCTCTCATTCTAGTTACTTTAGTTACCGTGAAAAAACAGATTTAATCTAAAGTTCATTTACGACATAGTCAAAGAGGTTTTTATCTTTGGGACGATTTTCAAATAGAAATTCTGGATGCCATTGGACACCGAGAAAGGCAATATCATCCGTACTCATGACAGCCTCAATGATACCATCTTTAGGATCATGAGCCACAACTTTTAAATTTGGTGCTAAATCCTTGATGCTCTGGTGGTGGAAGGAGTTGATATGGGAAATTTCTCCATAGATTTCTCGGAGAACAGTATCTGGTTCTGTCACCAAGCGTTGGGTTGTGTACTCAGCAGAACAATCCTGCCAGTGGTCTTCGATATCTTGGTACAAAGTTCCACCCATGGCAACGTTAAAGAGTTGAGTCCCACGACAGACGGAGAAAATAGGCTTTTTCTGTTTAATAGCTTCCTTGATAAGGGCCAGTTCGAAGATATCTCTTTGAAAGTGGTAGTCATCGCTATCAATGATTTTCGGTTCACCATAGAATTTTGGATCAACATTTTGCCCACCTGTCAAGATGAGCTTGTCAATCATGCTGATATAGTGGCTAGCCATTTCTTGATCACCAATCGGTAGGATGATGGGAATCCCTCCAGCGTCTTTAACGCCTTCAACAAAGCCTTTTGCTGCGTAGCTCATCATGATGTCATCATCTGGATGAGTTTTTTCGTTTCCTGTAATCCCAATAACTGGTTTTTTCATAAAATGATTTTCGCTTTCTAATCCTCTTTTCGCATGAAGTAGAGGAGAGTTTGGAGTTCACTTGTCAAATCGACATATTGAACAACCACGTCTTTTGGTAAATGCAGATGGACTGGTGAAAAACTGAGAATTCCTTTCACGCCAGCATCCACCAAGAGATTGGCAACCTCTTGTGACTTAACGCTGGGAACGGTCAGGATAGCAGTCTTCACATCAGCATCCTTGATTTTATCCTTGATTTGAGAAATTCCGTAAATGGGAATTCCATCAGGAGTTTGGGTACCAACTTCGGGATGGTCATCTAGATCAAAGGCCATGATAATCTTCATCTTGTTACGTTCGTGGAAGCGGTAGTGGAGAAGAGCATGGCCCATATTTCCAATACCTACCAGCATGACATTGGTAATGGAGTTATCATTGAGTAAATCGGCAAAAAACGTCATCAGTTTTTTGACATCATAGCCAAAACCACGACGACCTAGTTCACCAAAATAGGAAAAATCACGACGTACGGTTGCTGAATCAATACCGATAGCCTCTGCAATTTGCTTAGAGTTGGCACGTTCAATCTTTTCTGCATGAAATCTCTTAAAAATTCGATAGTAGAGAGAGAGTCTTTTTGCTGTAGCTTTTGGAATAGCGGACTGTTTATCTTTCACAAAATCACAACCTTTCTATTCTTCTATTTTATAGAAACATTGTGAAAAAATCAACAAAAATAAGAAAAAACTAAGAAAAATCTTAGTTTTGATGTAAAAAATCTGCATGTGATAGAAAACGGTAGAGGTCTCCGACCAGTCCTTGGTAAACTTCTTGTCCCTCAAAAGTCAAAGAAGTCACATAAAGTGTATCTGGTAGGGTCACACATCCTGACAGAGCCAGCATGAGAGATTCATAATCCTCATACTTGAGAGTCCGCTCTACATGATAGCTGTCCTTATAGATCAGTTCAAACATTTTGGCTCTATCTTTCTGTTTTTGTAAAGACACCACGTTCTACCAAGCTATCCATGAGGAAGTAGAATTTTTCCTGATGAATATGGTGGTCTTCTGATTTGAAAATATCAACTAGACGAAGACCAAACTTGTCAGTGATATTGATTTTAGCACCTGTAAGTTCCTTGTTAATGATGATTTTGAGTTGGAAGCCTTCACCACTGTTTGGAACCTTTTCAAGCAGGCGAGTCAGTTCATAGTTACCAACCTTAGTCTCAAAAAAGGTGTTATCTTTGAGGGTGAATTTTTTAACAGAAGGGCTAAGAGTGTAGTCGTAACGACAATTTTTTAACTGAATGGTTTTTTCAAATGCCATATGGCTAACCTCCGATAATTTCTTTTAAGGTTTTTGCGAGGGTCTGTAGGTCTTCAACAGTATTTTGTGGCGAGAAACTGATGCGAACGGATTCCTTCAGACGTTCTGAATTTGCCCCGTACATGGCTTCAAGAACATGGCTGGATTGGACAATGCCTGCCGTACAGGCTGAGCCAGTAGAAATTGAAATTCCAGCTAAATCTAGACGAAGGAGTAAGAGGTCATTTTTCTGGCCAGGAAATCCAATATTGAGAACATGAGGGAGATGATGTTGTCCCCTATTCAAGTAATATTGAATGCCCTCTAGCTCTGTCAGAAAGGCAGTTTCTAGATTTTGTATATGTTGAAAATTGTCTTCGTGCTTTTCTAGGTCTTCTTTTAGGGCTGCAACCATGCCTACGATTGCAGCTAAATTTTCAGTCCCTGCACGTTTTTTCTGTTCTTGGTCTCCGCCATGTAGATAGGAGTCAAAGTCCATGCTAGAAGCGTAGAGGAAACCGATTCCCTTAGGACCATGGAATTTATGGGCAGAAGCAGTGAGAAAATCGATACCCAATTCTTCTGGATGAATTGGGATTTTACCAATAGCTTGAACTGCATCGACATGATAGGCAGCAGGGTGTTGCTTGAGTATTTGGCCAATTTCAGCAATGGGCAGTAGGTTACCTGTCTCATTATTGGCAAACATGGTAGAAACCAAGATTGTATCGTCACGTAAGGCCTTTTGAATTTGCTGGGCTGTGATTTCCTGATTCTCTGGTTGAATAATGGTTGGTTCAAAACCATAGTGTTGAACCAAGTAATCAATGGTTTCAAGGACAGCATGGTGCTCAATAGCAGTTGTGATGATATGTTTTCCTTGTTCTTGGTGACGAAGGCAGTAGCCAATGATGGCAGTATTGTTGCCTTCTGTCCCACCAGAAGTGAAAAAGATATGTTGAGGTTTTGTCCCCAGTAACTGAGCTAGTTCCTGACGGGCTTCTCGCAAGAGCTTGCCAGCTTGACGACCATGCCCATGAATACTAGAAGGATTTCCATAGGTTTCTTGCATAACCTTGGTCATAGCTGAAATTGAAACTGCTGACATGGGAGTCGTTGCAGCATTGTCCAAATAAATCAAAGAATCACCTTATTTCTTTTTGTTGTAGGCAAAGAGTGGGCTGACTGGTTTTCTTTCGTGGATACGGACGATGGCATCACCAATTAACTCACTAGCAGTGATGTAGCATACGTTTTTAGGAGTTTTTTCTTTTGTTGCTACTGAATCAGTCACAAGAATTTCTTTAATCTTAGTATTGTCAAGAAGTTCGGCTGCACCTTCAACGAAGAGACCGTGACTAGAAACAGCATAAATTTCTGTAGCTCCTTCACGTTCAACGATTTTAGCAGCTTCAGAGAAGGTACGTCCTGTATTTAAAATATCGTCAATCAAGATGGCTTTCTTACCTTCAACATCACCGATGATATAGCCTTCGTTGCGAGTTGCATCGTCTTGAGGGTAGTCGATAATGGCGATAGGAGCATCAAGATATTCAGCCAGGCTACGAGCACGTTTCACCCCTGAATTTTTAGGGCTAACGACAACAACATCTGAACCGAGTAGGCCCTTATCGCAGTAATGTTTTGCAAATAGGGGTACTGTGTAGAGGTTGTCAACAGGGATATCAAAGAAGCCTTGAACCTGAACAGCATGCAAATCAAGCGTAAGGATACGGTCAACACCTGCCTTAACCAGCATATTAGCGACTAGTTTAGCTGTAAGTGGCTCACGAGGTGAAGCAATGCGGTCTTGACGTGCATAGCCAAAATACGGAAGGACAACGTTGATACTGTGGGCACTTGCACGAACACAAGCATCAACCATGATTAGCAATTCCATTAGGTGGTTGTTAACAGGGAAACTTGTTGATTGGATGATGTACACATCATAACCACGGACACTTTCTTCGATATTTACTTGGATTTCTCCGTCTGAAAATTGACGTGATGATAGTTTGCCAAGTGGGACACCAACAGCTTGGGCAATTTTCTGTGCAATCTCTTGGTTAGAGTTGAGTGCGAAAAGCTTCATATTTTTTCTATCTGACATTATAGACCGTCCTCTGTAAACTTTATAAATCCTAGTTATATTTGCCTTACATATATGAACTGGAATTTGTGTATTTTTATCTTTTCTATTTTACCAAAAAATGGAGATTATTTCAGCTATTTTTCATGCTTTTGACAAATCGAACCAATTTTGAAGGAGCTTTTTGGTAGGAAATCTGATTTTTCTCTAAAAATTGTTGGAAATCCTGTTTGCCTTGCTCATGATTTTCCACTTCAAGCTCTAATTCGTAATCTGTTATATCAAAGTACTGACTCTCATCAAGTGCCATAAGGCCAATAGCTGTTTGCATTTCATAGCGAAGCGTTGTTAGACAACCAAGAACCTGCCAGTTCTTGCTTTGGATGCCATGTTTGGCTAATTCATTTAGCACCAGTCCCTGAGGAAGTTTTTGCTTAGCCAGATAGTTTTCAACATCTTTTAGTTGCAATTTTTGATTGTATTCCATGTTTCCAACACTTTGTGGGACTTTGAGTGTTAATTCTGCCCAGTCTTCAAAGGTGCGAATGCGCATAGCAACTTTCTTTTCTCGAAGTTCAAAATCAGGCGTGTCCATGTAGTAATTTTTTTGAAGAACAGGAGTGACACCTGTGAACTGGTCTTTTAGACGATTGTATTCATCTTTTTTCAAGAGTGTTTTCAATTCAATTTCTAAATGTTTCATTTTTCTTACCTTTTCTTTATCGTTGAAAGCGGATTTATGGTATAATAAGCATTGTATTTATTGTATATGAATCTGGAGAAAAAATCAAAGATATTTTTGAAGGATAATATGAGAACAAGGGAGAATATATGACCATAGAATGGGAAGAATTTCTAGATCCTTACATTCAAGCTGTTGGTGAGTTAAAGATTAAACTTCGTGGTATTCGTAAGCAATATCGTAAGCAAAATAAGCATTCTCCGATTGAGTTTGTGACTGGTCGAGTCAAGCCGATTGAGAGTATCAAGGAAAAAATGGCTCGGCGTGGCATTACTTATGCGACCTTGGAACACGATTTGCAGGATATTGCTGGTTTGCGTGTGATGGTCCAGTTTGTAGATGACGTCAAAGAAGTTGTGGCTATTCTGCGCAAACGTCAGGATATGCGGATTATACAGGAGCGAGATTACATCACTCATCGAAAGGCTTCAGGCTATCGTTCCTATCACGTGGTAGTAGAATATACTGTTGATACTATCAATGGTGCTAAGACTATCTTAGCGGAAATTCAAATTCGTACCTTGGCCATGAATTTCTGGGCAACGATAGAACATTCTCTCAACTACAAGTACCAAGGGGATTTCCCAGAGGAGATTAAGGAGCGACTGGAAATCACGGCCAAAATTGCCCATCAGTTGGATGAGGAAATGGGTAAAATTCGAGATGATATCCAAGAAGCCCAGGCACTTTTTGATCCTTTGAGTAGAAAATTAAATGATGGTGTAGGAAACAGTGACGATACAGATGAAGAATACAGGTAAACGAATTGACCTGATAGCTAATAGAAAACCACAGAGTCAAAGGGTTTTGTATGAGTTGCGAGATCGTTTGAAGAGAAATCAGTTTATACTCAATGATACCAACCCGGACATTGTCATTTCCATCGGTGGGGATGGCATGCTCTTATCAGCCTTTCATAAGTACGAAAACCAACTTGATAAGGTACGCTTTATCGGTGTTCATACTGGACATTTGGGCTTCTATACGGACTACCGTGATTTTGAGTTGGACAAACTAGTGACTAATTTGCAGTTAGATACCGGTGCAAGAGTCTCTTACCCTGTTCTAAATGTGAAGGTCTTTCTTGAAAATGGTGAAGTTAAGATTTTTAGAGCACTCAACGAAGCCAGCATCCGCAGGTCAGATCGAACCATGGTGGCGGATGTTGTGATCAACGGTGTCCCCTTTGAACGTTTTCGTGGAGATGGGCTAACCGTTTCGACACCGACTGGTAGTACAGCCTATAACAAGTCGCTTGGTGGAGCTGTTTTACACCCTACTATTGAAGCTCTTCAGTTGACGGAAATTGCCAGCCTTAATAATCGGGTCTATCGAACACTGGGTTCATCTATTATTGTTCCCAAGAAGGATAAGATTGAACTCATTCCTACAAGAAACGATTACCATACCATTTCGGTTGACAATAGCGTTTATTCCTTCCGAAATATTGAGCGAATCGAGTATCAAATTGACCATCATAAGATTCACTTTGTCGCGTCGCCGAGTCACACCAGTTTCTGGAATCGTGTTAAGGATGCTTTCATCGGCGAGGTGGACGAATGAGGTTTGAATTTATCGCAGATGAGCATGTCAAGGTTAAGACCTTCTTAAAAAAGCATGAGGTTTCGAAGGGGCTTCTGGCCAAGATTAAGTTTCGAGGGGGAGCTATTCTGGTCAATGACCAACCGCAAAATGCAACTTATCTACTGGATATTGGAGACCGAGTTACTATCTATATTCCCGCTGAGGAAGGCTTTGAAACTCTGGAAGCTATCGAGCGCCCGCTAGATATTCTCTATGAGGATGACCATTTTCTAGTCTTGAATAAACCCTATGGAGTGGCTTCTATTCCTAGTGTTAATCATTCCAACACCATTGCCAATTTTATCAAGGGTTACTATGTCAAGCAAAATTATGAGAATCAGCAGGTTCACATTGTAACTAGGCTTGATAGAGATACTTCTGGTTTGATGCTTTTTGCTAAGCACGGCTATGCCCATGCACGATTAGACAAGCAGTTGCAGAAGAAATCTATTGAAAAACGCTACTTTGCTTTGGTTAAAGGTGATGAATATTTGGAGCCAGAAGGAGAAATTATTGCTCCGATTGCGCGTGATGAGGACTCTATTATCACTAGACGGGTGGCTAAAGGTGGAAAGTATGCCCATACATCCTATAAAATTGTAGGTTCTTATGGGAATATTCACTTGGTTGACATTCGCCTGCACACTGGTCGAACCCACCAAATTCGAGTCCATTTTTCTCATATTGGTTTTCCTTTGTTGGGAGATGATTTGTATGGTGGTAGTCTGGACGACGGTATCCAACGTCAGGCCCTGCATTGCCATTATCTATCCTTTTATCATCCATTTTTAGAGCAAGACTTACAGTTAGAAAGTCCCTTGCCGGATGATTTTAGCAACCTTATTACTCAGTTATCAACTAATACTCTATAACAACTGATTCAGAGTATAATTATTATTTTAAAGGAGAAAACTCATGGAAGTTTTTGAAAGTCTCAAAGCCAACCTTGTTGGTAAAAATGCTCGTATCGTTCTCCCTGAAGGGGAAGAGCCTCGTATTCTTCAAGCAACTAAACGCCTGGTAAAAGAAACAGAAGTGATTCCGGTTTTGCTTGGGAATCCTGAAAAAATTAAAATTTATCTTGAAATCGAAGGAATCATGGATGGTTATGAAGTCATCGATCCAGCACATTATCCTCAGTTTGAAGAAATGGTAGCATCACTTGTAGAACGTCGTAAAGGAAAAATGACTGAAGAAGAAGCTCGCGAAATCTTGGTTAAAGACGTGAACTATTTTGGTGTTATGTTGGTTTACATGGGCTTGGTAGATGGAATGGTTTCAGGAGCTATTCACTCTACTGCGGCAACTGTTCGCCCAGCCCTTCAAATCATTAAAACTCGTCCGAATGTTAGCCGAACTTCAGGTGCCTTCCTCATGGTTCGTGGTACTGAACGTTACCTCTTTGGTGACTGTGCCATCAATATCAATCCTGATGCTGAAGCTTTGGCAGAGATTGCGATTAACTCTGCAATCACAGCTAAAATGTTCGGTATCGAACCAAAAATCGCTATGCTGAGCTATTCAACTAAAGGTTCTGGTTTTGGTGAAAGCGTTGATAAGGTCGTTGAAGCAACTAAGATTGCTCATGATCTTCGTCCTGACCTTGAAATTGATGGTGAATTGCAATTTGATGCTGCCTTCGTTCCAGAAACAGCTGCTCTTAAGGCGCCAGGAAGCAAGGTTGCTGGACAAGCAAACGTCTTCATCTTCCCAGGTATCGAGGCAGGAAATATCGGCTACAAGATGGCTGAACGTCTTGGTGGTTTTGCGGCTGTTGGACCTGTTCTACAAGGTTTGAACAAGCCAGTTAACGACCTTTCTCGTGGATGTAATGCTGATGATGTGTACAAGTTGACTCTTATCACAGCAGCTCAAGCAGTTCATCAATAAGATTTAGTCCTCTTTCCCCTGGAAAGAGGCTTTTTATATTCAATGAAAATCAAAAAGCAAACTAGGAAGCTAGCCGCAGGTTTCTCAAAGCACTGTTTTGAGGTTGTAGATAGAACTGACGAAGTCAGTCACATATATAATCCAAGGCGAAGCTGACGTGGTTTGAAGAGATTTTCGAAGAGTATGAATACTAGGAAAAGGACAGTTAGATTCTTCTGTGTTATACTAGAGATATGTTAGATTTGAAAGAATACGGTATCGTCATCTGGCCAGAGGAAAAGATCATTTCTTTCCGTGAGAAACTTCTCAACTGGTATGATGAAAATAAACGAGATTTACCGTGGCGTAGAAGTAAAAATCCTTATCATATTTGGGTGTCTGAAATCATGCTTCAGCAGACCAGGGTGGATACGGTTATTCCTTACTACGAACGATTCTTGGATTTGTTTCCAACAGTGGAAAGTTTGGCAACTGCACCTGAAGAAGGTTTGTTGAAGGCTTGGGAAGGTTTGGGTTATTATTCTCGAGTTCGTAATATGCAGGTTGCGGCTCAGCAGATTATGGCTGACTTTGGTGGTCAATTTCCAAACACCTATGAAGGAATTTCCATCTTGAAAGGGATTGGACCTTACACAGCAGGAGCCATTTCCAGTATTGCTTTTAACTTGCCTGAGCCAGCTGTAGATGGTAATGTCATGCGTGTTCTAGCTCGTCTGTTTGAAGTCAACCACGATATTGGCATTCCAAGTAATCGCAAAATTTTTCAGGCAATGATGGAAATCCTGATTGACCCAGAACGGCCTGGTGACTTTAATCAAGCCTTGATGGACTTGGGTTCGGATATTGAGGCGCCTGTAAATCCCAGACCAGAAGAAAGCCCAGTTAAGGACTTTAGTGCGGCATATCAGAATGGCACAATGGAACGTTATCCAATTAAAGCTCCTAAGAAAAAGCCAGTTCCTATTTATCTTAAAGCCTTGGTGGTTAAAAATACTCAGGGACAATTTTTACTTGAAAAGAATGAAAGTGAAAAGCTATTGGCAGGTTTTTGGCATTTCCCCTTGATAGAAGTTGATGACTTTTCGCAAGAAGAGCAGTTTGACCTCTTTCATCAGGTCGCGGAAGAAAGTGTGAACTTTGGTCCTAGTCCAGAAGAGAGTTTCCAGCAGGACTATGACTTAGAAGTTGATTGGGTTAATCTGAATTTTGAGACTGTCAAGCATGTCTTTAGCCATCGCAAGTGGCATGTACAGATTCTAGCAGGTCAGGTGACTGACTTCCATGATTTTTCAGATAGGGAAGTTCGCTGGCTTTCACCAGAAGAGTTCAAGGATGTTCCACTTGCCAAACCCCAACAAAAAATCTGGCAGGCTTATGCACAAGCCAACTTAGATAGTAGCAAAGACTAGCTATTGTGTCTTCTTGTTATTTTTTTGGTATAATAGTAGAGAAAAGGTGAACAAATGAAAAAAATATTAATTGTAGATGATGAAAAACCAATCTCGGATATTATCAAGTTTAATATGACCAAGGAAGGTTACGAAGTTGTAACTGCTTTTAATGGTCGTGAAGCGCTAGAACAATTTGAAGCAGAGCAACCAGATATTATTATTCTGGATTTGATGCTTCCAGAAATTGATGGTTTAGAAGTTGCGAAGACTATTCGCAAGACCAGTAGTGTGCCTATTATCATGCTGTCGGCTAAAGATAGCGAATTTGATAAGGTTATCGGTTTAGAGCTTGGAGCGGATGACTATGTGACAAAACCCTTCTCAAATCGTGAGTTGCAGGCGCGTGTCAAAGCTCTTCTTCGTCGCACGGACTTGGCTTCTGTAGATAATCAAGAATCTGATGAAAAGAAAACTCAGCCTTTGCAAATTGGGGACTTGGAGATTGTTCCAGATGCCTATGTTGCTAAGAAATACGGTGAAGAACTAGACTTAACCCACCGTGAATTTGAGCTCTTGTACCACTTGGCTTCTCATATTGGTCAAGTGATTACACGTGAACACTTGCTTGAAACGGTCTGGGGTTATGATTATTTCGGAGATGTTCGGACTGTTGACGTAACTATTAGACGTTTGCGTGAGAAGATTGAAGATACACCGAGTCGTCCTGAGTATATCCTAACACGTCGAGGTGTTGGTTATTATATGAGAAATAATGATTGAATTAATTAAAGACACAGTTTTAACCAGTGATTTTATCTTTATCCTCATTCTACTTGGTTTTATTTTAGTAGTGACCTTGCTCTTGTTAGAAAATCGTCGTGATAATATTCGGCTGAAGCAAATCAATCAAAAGGTGAAAGATTTGATTGCAGGAGATTATTCTCAGGTATTGGATATGCAGGGAAGCTCTGAAATCACTAATGTTACCAATAATCTCAATGATTTATCAGAAGTAATCCGTTTAACCCAAGAAAATCTGGAACAAGAGAGTAAACGGTTGAATAGTATCCTATCTTACATGACGGATGGAGTCCTTGCGACCAATCGCCGTGGTAAGATTACTATGATTAATGACACGGCTAAGAAACAGTTAGGTGTTCAGAAAGTAGATGTTCTCAATAAAAGCATCCTTGAATTGCTTAAGATTGAAGATGAGTATGAACTTCGTGATTTGATTACCCAAATTCCTGAGCTCATGATTGATTCTCAGGATTCCAATGGAGAGTATCTGAGCCTTCGTGTACGTTTTGCCTTGATCCGTCGTGAGTCTGGATTTATTTCTGGTCTGGTTGCTGTTTTGCACGATACGACGGAGCAGGAGAAGGAAGAACGCGAGCGTAGACTTTTTGTTTCCAACGTTAGTCATGAGCTACGGACGCCTCTTACTAGTGTGAAATCCTATCTTGAAGCCTTGGATGAAGGTGCCTTGTCAGAACCTGTCGCGCCAGACTTTATCAAGGTGTCTCTAGACGAAACCAACCGTATGATGCGGATGGTGACGGATCTTCTTCATCTTTCACGTATTGATAATGCAACCAGTCACCTAGATGTGGAATTGATTAACTTCACAGCCTTTATTACCTTTATTCTTAACCGTTTTGATAAGATGAGGGGACCAGATGAAGAGAAGAAATACGAATTGGTTAGAGATTATCCGATTACGTCTGTCTGGATTGAAATTGATACAGACAAGATGACACAGGTGATTGATAATATTCTCAACAATGCCATCAAATATTCTCCAGACGGTGGGAAAATCACAGTGACTATGAAGACAACTGATGATCAGATGATTTTATCTATCTCAGATCAAGGATTGGGGATACCAAAGCAAGATTTGCCACGTATTTTTGACCGTTTCTACCGTGTGGATCGTGCTAGAAGTCGTGCTCAAGGTGGAACAGGGCTGGGTCTAGCTATTGCTAAAGAAATTATCAAGCAACATAAGGGATTTATTTGGGCCAAAAGTGAATATGGTAAGGGATCAACCTTTACCATTGTGCTTCCTTATGATAAGGATGCAGTGAAAGAAGAAGTATGGGAGGATGAAGTAGAAGACTAGAATGAGTGAAATAGGCTTTAAATACAGTATTTTAGCGTCGGGTTCCAGTGGAAATTCTTTTTATCTGGAAACCCCAAAAAAGAAGCTTTTAGTGGATGCAGGTTTATCTGGTAAGAAAATCACTAGCCTACTTGCTGAAATAAATCGCAAACCAGAAGACTTGGATGCCATCTTGATTACGCATGAGCATTCAGACCATATCCATGGTGTGGGTGTTTTGGCTCGCAAGTATGGTATGGATCTGTATGCCAATGAAAAGACATGGCAGGCTATGGAAAATAGCAAGTATCTGGGGAAGGTGGATTCTTCTCAAAAGCATATTTTTGAAATGGGCAAAACCAAAACCTTTGGAGATATCGACATCGAGAGTTTTGGTGTTAGCCACGATGCGGTCGCACCGCAGTTCTATCGCTTTATGAAGGATGATAAGAGTTTTGTCATGCTGACTGATACAGGTTATGTGAGTGACCGTATGGCAGGTATTGTCGAAAATGCGGATGGCTATCTCATCGAGTCCAATCATGATGTGGAGATTTTGCGAGCTGGCTCTTACGCTTGGCGACTTAAACAACGAATCCTATCGGATCTGGGTCACCTTTCTAACGAGGATGGCGCTGAAGCAATGATTCGTACCTTGGGAAACCGCACGAAGAAAATCTACCTTGGACATTTATCTAAGGAAAATAATATCAAGGAACTGGCTCACATGACCATGGTCAATCAGCTAGCACAAGCTGATCTGGGAGTTGGAGTAGACTTTAAAGTTTATGATACCTCACCAGATACCGCAACACCATTGACAGATATATAGAAAGAACGCTGAGAAGGTGTTCTTTTTATATTGACTGAAGACCTAAAAAGTAATACAATGGTGTTACCATTAAAAAAGGGAGCACAAAAGATGACTACTATTACATTAAAAGTTTCTGAAGCTGATAAAACATTTATGAAAGCAATGGCTAAGTTTGAAGGAGTTTCCCTGTCGGAACTTATCCGTACCAAAACTCTTGAAGCTCTAGAAGACGAATACGACGCTCGTGTGGCAGATTTAGCCTATCAAGAGTATTTAGACGACTTGGAAAAAGGAGTTGAACCCATTACTTGGGAAGAAATGATGCATGATTTAGGCTTGGAGGATGAATAATTTGTATAAATTAGTTCCAACAAGACGTTTCATCAAGCAATTAAAAAAATTGGATCGTTATACGCAGAAGATAATTACAAACTATTTACAAACCAATGTTTTGGAAGACCCGAGACGACACGGAAAGGCTTTGGTTGGTAATCGCGTTGGTCAATGGCGCTATAGAATTGGTAATTATCGAGTTATCGTACAAATTGTAGATGATGAATTAGTCATTGCTACTTTAGAAGTTGGTCATCGGAGAGATATTTATTGAATTACTTTTTTCCAAGTAAATTTTCATTCTTTATACTCAATGAAAATCAAAGAGCAAACTAGGAAGCTAGCCGCAGGCTGTACTTGAGTACGGTAAGGCGACGCTGACGTGGTTTGAATTTGATTTTTGAAGAGTATTAAAATGTGATATAATAGGGCTTACAATATAGGAGAGGTTGCTTATGACAATAGATATTAGTGAAGAAAGTTTATCTAAAGAATCGGCTGACTTATTAAAAATTATTTTAAAAGATCGAACGACCAAGAAAAATATTGTTTGGGCGACGCATTCTTATGAATTGTTAGGAAAGGGATTTGCTCCAAGTGATCGCATCACTCCAAGTAGGGTGACGGGAGCCTATGCAAACTTGATTCAACCCCGATCAGAAAAGTCTAAGTATGAGCAAAAAGACCGAACCAAGATTAGAGCCGAAGTCTTTACGCCAACTTGGTTAGTTAAAAAGCAAAATGGCTACGTGGAAGCTGAGCTTGAATCTCTGGATCTTGAAGATTATATCCAATTACGCTGGCTAGAAATCACCTGTGGTGAAGCACCTTATATGGTAACGCGTTATGATACAGTAACTGGTGAGGAAATTCCGTTATCTGAGCGAGTTGGTTTTGTTGATAGAAAATTACAGCGTATTAGTCGTGAGGCTTCAGATGAAGTCGCCTTTTATGAACTTGTAAAAGATGCCTATCATGCTTCTTATGGCTATGAGTATCAAGGGGATTCTCTGCTTTTGGCGCGTGAAAATCTTTTAGCAACATTTGAAGACTACTATCTTGCAAAGACTGGAAATCAACCGACCTTAGAGCAAAAGAAAGAAATTGCGACTATTATATCCTACAATGTCTTTCAGATGGATGGATTGAAAAAAATTAGTCCTTACTCAGCTACACAAAAGCAATCTCAACAGTTAAGCTTGTTTTCAGATGAGCTGGAAGTAGAACAAGCAGAAGAATCTAAAACCCAAATCAAAGACTGGAAAAAGAACAAGATGATAGGTTTTGAGCGCCTATCTAGTGAGGAAAGTGAAATGAAATTTGATGTCGTGATAGGAAATCCGCCTTACCAAGAGGAGGCGCAGGGAACAAGTACGAAGGATATGCCTATATATCACAAATTTATTTCAGAATCATACAAAATTTCTAGAAAAGTATCTTTAATAACTCCTGCTAGATTTTTATCAAATGCTGGAGGGACTCCAAAAACTTGGAATCAACAAATGTTGAATAATCAACATGTAAAGGTATCTTTTTTTGAACAAAAAAGTGGCAATGTTTTTCCTGGAACTGATATTAAAGGTGGGGTAGCAGTTACTTATTATGATACTGAACAAGAATTTGAATCAATTGAAGTTTTTGTTCCCTTTATAGAAATGAATTCAATTAGAAAAAAAGTTATTAAGAAAAATTTTGAATCTATTGATCAATTTGTTACTAATAGAGGATCATATCGATATTCTGATTTGATTTATACAGATTTTCCTAATCTTATGAAGAGAGTTTCAGATAGGAGAGTTGCTTCTAATGCTTTTGAAAAATTGCCTGAATTATTTTTTGATGTTAAACCTAAAGATGGAAATGAGTATATTAAAATATATGGGCGTTTTAATAATGAACGTGTATATAAATGGTTTAGAAAAGATTATGTAACATGTCCATCAAATTTTGAAAAGTATAAAATAATTCTTCCAAAAGCAAATGGAAGTGGGGCGATTGGCGAAGTCCTATCGACCCCCGTCATCGGGTACCCCGTCATCGGGTATACAGAAACGTTTATTTCTGTTGGTGAATTTAATTCTTTAGAAGAAGCAGAGGCTTGTTTAAAATACATTAAATCTAAGTTTTTGCGCACAATGCTTGGAGTTTTGAAAATTACTCAAGATAATACGAAAGCAGTATGGCATTATATCCCACTCCAAGACTTTACGGTCAATTCGGTCATTGATTGGACACAATCAGTGGCTGATATTGACCGCCAGCTCTATCAAAAATATGATCTTTCTCCTGAAGAAATTGCTTTTATTGAGACTCATGTAAGGGAGATGGATTGATGGTAGAAATTAAAACCTCTAAAGAGATTCATCCTAAAATCTATGCCTACACCACTCCTACGGTAACCAGTAATGAAGGCTGGATTAAGATTGGTTATACAGAACGTGATGTCACACAACGTATCAAGGAGCAAACGCATACTGCTCATATAGCTACAGACATATTGTGGACTGGACAAGCTACTTATACAGAAGATCCTGATAAGGGGAAAACTTTCAAGGATCATGATTTCCATCATTTCCTTTCTTTCCATGATGTAGAACGTCGTCCCAAGACTGAATGGTTTTACTTTAATGGAACTCCTGAAAAATCTAAAAATCTCTTTGATAAGTTTGTTCAGCATGATTTGTCAGGTTATCAGCCTGGAAAAGGACAGGACTATACCTTGCGACAAGAGCAGGAAGAAGCAGTTGCTAAGACATTAGCTTATTTCCAAGAACATGCTGGAGGCAAATTTCTCTGGAATGCCAAGCCACGATTTGGTAAAACCTTGTCTACCTATGACCTAGCTCGTCGAATGGAAGCTGTTAATGTTCTAATTGTAACCAACAGGCCTGCCATTGCTAATTCATGGTATGATGATTTTGAAACATTCATAGCAGGTCAAACGACTTATAAGTTTGTTTCTGAATCGGATAGCCTTAAGAGTCGTCCAACCTTATCACGTAAAGAATTTGTTGGTATTTTAGATGACGATGTAAGACAACTTGCTTTTATCAGTCTTCAAGACTTGAAAGGTTCTGTTTATTTAGGTGGAGAGCACGATAAACTCAAGTGGGTGACTGATTTGCATTGGGATTTATTGGTTATCGATGAGGCTCACGAAGGAGTTGATACCTTCAAGACTGACCAAACCTTTAATAAGATTCGTAGAAACTTTACTTTACATCTTTCTGGAACTCCATTTAAGGCATTGGCTAAAGGAGAGTTTACAGAGGAGCAGATCTACAACTGGTCTTATGCTGATGAGCAGGCAGCCAAAACGAATTGGTCGCCTGAGCAAGAAGAGGAAAATCCATATGAGAGCTTGCCTCAGTTAAATCTCTTTACGTATCAAATGTCTCAGATGATTGGTGAGGAGTTAGAAAAAGGCGCTCAACTCGATGGAGAGAACATCGACTATGCTTTTGACTTGAGTGAATTTTTCGCTACAGATGATAAAGGGAAATTTATCCATGAGCAAGATGTCAGAAATTGGATAAATACTCTATCAAGCAATGAAAAGTATCCATTTTCAACCAAAGAACTTCGTAATGAACTCAAGCATACTTTTTGGCTTTTGGAACGTGTCGCCTCAGCTAAAGCCTTAAAATCCCTACTAGAAGAACACCCAATTTATGAAAACTATGAGATTGTTCTAGCTGCAGGTGACGGACGTATGTCCGAAGAAGACGATAGAGTCAAACTCAAATCCTTAGATTTGGTTAGACAAGCGATAGCAGATAATGATAAAACTATTACCCTATCCGTCGGTCAGTTGACGACAGGGGTCACCATCCCTGAATGGACGGGCGTATTGATGTTATCAAACTTGAAATCACCAGCTCTTTATATGCAAGCTGCATTTCGTGCTCAGAACCCATATTCATGGACCGATAGCAAAGGAAATCATTTCCGCAAAGAAAAAGCCTATGTATTTGACTTTGCACCGGAAAGAACCTTGATTCTCTTTGATGAGTTTGCCAACAACTTATCGCTTGCTACTGCAGGAGGCTGCGGGACTTCGACAACTCGTGAAGAAAACATCAGAGAATTACTAAATTTCTTCCCTGTCATAGCTGAAGATCGTGCTGGTAAGATGGTTAAAATTGATGCCAAGGCGGTTCTAACTATCCCTCGTCAGATTAAAGCTAGAGAAGTTCTTAAACGAGGCTTTATGTCCAATCTATTATTTGATAATATCAGCGGTATTTTCCAAGCTAGTCAAACATTTCTAGATATTTTAAATGAGCTGCCAGTTGAAAAGGAAGGCAAGTTACAAACACCTTCTGATTTACTAGATTTTTCAGATGTTACAGTAGATGATGAAGGAAATGCAGTAGTAGACCATGAAATTGTAATTAATCAGCAAATGCGACTTTTTGGTGAAAAAGTCTATGGACTTAGTCAATCTGTGACAGATTTGTTCACTAAGGATGAGGACAGAACTCAAAAACAGCTGGTTAATGATTTGAGCAAGACAGTTTCTTCAGTGATTGTAGAAGATTTGAAAGGTGAATACAACCTTAAAACTCGAGAAACAGATCAAATCAAGAAACAAATTACAGCAACATTTGAGAATGAAGTTCGAAAAAATGAGATAGAACGTAAAATTACTGAAGCTCATATCAAGGAAGAGTTGCAGCAACAGCTCAAGGAAGTAAATGATAAGGAGCAGAAAGATAAGATTCAAGAAGATCTTGAAAGACGAATAGAAGAAAATAATCTCATCCACAAAGAAAAACTAGAGCAAACACTTAAAAAAGAAGTGGAAAAAATGCCTGAGAAGATTATCGAACAGGTTGAGATAAAACGTGTTGAGCAGTTGAAACAATCAGCTCAAGATGAGATTCGTGACCATCTTCGTGGATTTGCACGAACCATCCCAAGTTTCATCATGGCCTATGGCAATCAATCTCTAACACTTGATAATTTTGATACCTTTGTTCCTGAGCAAGTCTTCTTTGGGGTGACTGGTATTACGATTGATCAATTTCGTTATTTGAGAGATGGTGGACAAGATTTTGCAGGACATCTCTTTGATCGAGCAACATTTGATGAAGCAATCCAAGAATTTCTTCGCAAGAAAGAGGAGTTGGCGGATTATTTTAAAGACCAAAAAGAAGATATTTTCGACTATATTCCACCACAGAAAACCAATCAGATTTTCACTCCTAAACGGGTAGTGAAGAGGATGGTAGATGATCTTGAAAAAGAAAATCCAGGAATATTTGATGATCCATTTAAGACATTCATTGATTTGTACATGAAGTCTGGTCTCTATATTGCTGAACTTGTTAAGCGGCTATATAATAGCGAAGGTTTGAAAGATGCTTTTCCAAATTCTGAGGAACGCTTAAAGCATATCCTGGAAAATCAAGTTTATGGATTTGCACCTTCAGAGATTATCTATAACATCTCGACTAATTTTATCTTTGGAAATCTTTCTAAAGATATCAGTAGGAAGAATTTTGTTTTAGAAGATACTATTCCAGCAGCTAAAGAAGGAAGAATTCAGGAGTTGGTTGATTCCTATTTTGAAAATAATTAAAAAGAAGGCGAGTACCTTCTTTTTTATATCTTTTACAATCCTACGAAATCTTTGATTTCTTGTGCTGACATTGAAGAGTCACAACGGACGTTGATTTGTCCATCCGCAATGTGAACAAATCCTGGTACAGTTGGGATTCCGTAACGTGAGCGAAATGCTTGCAACTCATTGAGTTGGCTTGGTTCTTCACTATTGATGAAGTAGATGTGAGCTTTAGTTTCAGATACTACACCTGCCAAGGTACCAGCAAATTTACGGCAGTAAGGGCAAGTTTTGCGACCGATAAAGAAGGTTGCAGTTTCTTTCTTATCAAGAGCTTCTTGCGCACGCGCAACTGTAGTGACTTCAAGGTCTTTGATATTATCTAAAAATTGTTCCATGAGATTACCTCGCTTTCATTGATAAGTCTAGTATGCCATAAAGTTTCTAAAATTGCTTAGATTTGATACGAAAAAAAGATGAGATTGGTTTCTCTCATCTTTTTTAGGTCTTTATTTTACAAAAGCATTGATTTCTGCTTCGATGTTAGCAATCTTAGCTTGTGATTCTTCGTTGGTTTCACCTACAACTGCAATGTAGAACTTGATTTTTGGTTCTGTACCTGAAGGGCGAACGGCAATCCATGAACCGTCAGCAAGTGTGTATTTCAACACATCACTTGGAGGAGTTGTCAAGTTTGTAACAGTGCCGTCTGCAGCAGTAGCAGTTTGAGCTTTGAAGTCTTCTACGACAGTGATAGCTGTTGCGTTCCATTCTTTTGGAGCATTGTTGCGGAACTTAGCCATAATTGCTTTGATTTGTTCAGCACCATCGACACCTGAAAGGGTAACAGAGATTGTTTTTTCTGCATAGTAGCCGTACTCTTTGTAGATTTCTTCGATACCATCAGCAAGTGTCAAACCACGTGAACGGTAGTAAGCTGCAAGTTCAGCAACTACAAGGACGGCTTGGATAGCATCTTTATCACGTACGAATGGTTTAATCAAGTAACCGAAACTTTCCTCAAATCCCATCATATAAGTGTGATTGTGTTTTTCTTCGAATTCTTGGATTTTCTCAGCGATAAATTTGAAACCTGTCAAGACGTTGAACATAGTTGCGCCGTAGCTTTCAGCAATCTTCGTTACCAAATCAGTGGAAACGATAGATTTGCAGAGGGCTGCATTTTCAGGAAGAGTTCCAGCATTTTTGTGGGCTTCCAAGATGTATTTAGCCATGATAGCACCGATTTGGTTACCTGAAAGGTTGAGGTAGCTACCATCTTTTTGAAGAACTTCTACACCAACACGGTCAGCGTCTGGGTCAGTTGCCACAAGAACATCTGCACCAACTTGACGACCGAGTTCTTCAGCAAGGGCAAAGGCTGCTTGGCTTTCTGGGTTTGGAGATTTTACAGTTGAAAAGTCAGGGTCAGCAGTTGCTTGCGCTTCAACAACTTGAACAGAGTCAAATCCTGCTTGGGCAAGAGCACGACGTGCCAACATTTCACCAGTACCATGAAGTGGTGTGTAGACAATCTTCATGTCTTTACCGAATTCTTCAATCAAGGCTGGGTTGATGTTAACGTCCTTAACTTCTTTGAGGTATTCCACATCGACAGCTTCGCCGATGACTTCAATCAAGCCAGAAGCTTTCTCAGCTTCCACATCAGCAACTTCAACTGCAAATGGGTTTTCGATTGCACGGATATAAGTAGTCAAAGCGTCTGCATCGTGTGGAGGCATTTGTCCACCGTCTTCACCGTAAACCTTGTAACCGTTAAATGGAGCAGGGTTGTGACTGGCTGTAACCATGATACCTGCAAAACAGTTGAGGTGACGAACTGCAAATGATAGTTCTGGAGTTGGACGGAGGCTTTCAAATACGTAAGATTTGATGCCGTGTTTAGCAAGAACTGCCGCAGATTCAAAAGCAAACTCAGGTGAGAAGTGACGGCTATCGTAAGCGATTGCCACACCACGTTCTTTTTCGTTTCCACCTTTTGACTCAATCAAACGAGCCAATCCTTCAGTAGCTTGGCGAACAACGTAGATATTGATACGGTTTGTACCAGCACCAATCAAGCCACGCATACCTGCAGTACCAAATTCAAGATTGGTATAGAAGGCATCTTCCTTTGTTTTTTCGTCCATATTTTCTAAATCTTGACGAAGGTAGTCAGGAAGCTCCGCAAAATCAACCCATTTCTGGTAATTTTCTTGGTAAGACATTGAAATTCTCCTTTTTGTAAATTGTTTTAACCGTTCACATTATAGCACTTTTTAGCACTTTAGTAAAACGGTAGCATAATTTTCAGAAAAGTAGTGATATATGCCTCTTTATCAAGTCTTGAATGCCTTAGGGAAACATGCTATACTACTTGTATGATTATTTTACAAGCTAATAAAATTGAACGTTCTTTTGCAGGAGAGGTTCTTTTTGATAATATCAATCTGCAGGTTGATGAACGTGATCGGATAGCCCTTGTTGGGAAAAATGGTGCAGGTAAGTCTACTCTTTTGAAGATTTTGGTTGGAGAAGAGGAGCCAACTAGTGGAGAAATCAATAAGAAAAAGGATATTTCGCTGTCTTACCTAGCCCAAGATAGCCGTTTTGAGTCTGAAAATACCATCTATGATGAGATGCTTCATGTCTTTGATGACTTGCGTCGGACGGAGAAACAACTTCGTCAGATGGAGTTGGAGATGGGGGAAAAGTCTGGTGAGGATTTGGATAAACTGATGTCAGATTACGACCGCTTATCTGAAAATTTTCGCCAAGCAGGCGGCTTTACCTATGAAGCTGATATTCGAGCTATCTTGAATGGATTCAAGTTTGACGAATCTATGTGGCAGATGAAAATTGCTGAGCTTTCGGGTGGTCAAAATACTCGCTTGGCTCTAGCCAAAATGCTTCTTGAAAAGCCTAATCTCTTGGTACTAGACGAGCCAACCAACCACTTGGATATTGAAACGATTGCCTGGTTGGAAAATTACTTGGTAAACTATAGTGGTTCCCTTATTATTGTCAGCCACGACCGTTATTTCTTGGATAAGGTTGCGACAATTACGCTGGATTTGACTAAACATTCCTTGGATCGCTATGTGGGCAATTACTCTCGTTTTGTTGAGCTGAAGGAGCAAAAGCTAGCTACTGAGGCAAAAAACTATGAAAAGCAACAGAAGGAAATCGCAGCTCTGGAAGACTTTGTCAATCGCAATCTAGTCCGAGCTTCAACGACCAAACGTGCCCAATCTCGTCGCAAACAACTGGAAAAAATGGAGCGTTTAGACAAGCCTGAAGCTGGTAAGAAATCAGCTAATATGACTTTTCACTCTGATAGAGTATCAGGTAATGTTGTTTTGACGGTGGAGAATGCTGCTATTGGCTATGATGGGGAAATATTGTCAGAGCCTATCAACCTAGACCTTCGCAAGATGAATGCTATCGCCATCGTTGGTCCAAATGGAATCGGCAAGTCAACCTTTATTAAGTCTATTGTGGATCAGATTCCTTTTATCAAGGGGGAAAAGCGCTTTGGCGCCAATGTTGAGGTTGGTTACTATGACCAAACCCAAAGCAAGCTGACACCAAGTAATACGGTACTGGATGAACTCTGGAATGATTTTAAATTGACACCAGAAGTTGAAATTCGTAACCGCCTTGGCGCCTTCCTTTTCTCAGGAGATGATGTTAAAAAATCAGTCGGCATGCTGTCAGGTGGCGAGAAAGCTCGTTTGCTTTTAGCTAAATTGTCTATGGAAAACAACAACTTCTTGATTCTGGATGAGCCGACCAACCACTTGGATATTGATAGCAAGGAAGTGCTAGAAAATGCTTTGATTGACTTTGATGGAACTCTTCTATTTGTCAGCCACGACCGTTACTTTATCAATCGTGTGGCAACTCATGTACTGGAATTGTCTGAGAATGGTTCAACTCTCTATCTAGGAGATTACGACTACTATGTTGAGAAGAAAGCAGAAGTAGAAATGAGTCAGACTGAGGAAGTTTCAACTAGCAATCAAGTAAAAGAAGCAACTTCAGTCAATGACTACCAGGCCCAAAAAGAAAGTCAAAAAGAAGTTCGTAAGCTCATGCGACAAATCGAAAGTCTAGAAGCTGAAATTGAAGAGCTAGAAAGTCAAAGCCAAGCTATTTCAGAACAAATGTTGGAAACAAACGATGCCGACAAACTGATGGAATTGCAGGCTGAGCTGGACAAAATTAGCCAACGTCAGGAAGAAGCTATGCTTGAATGGGAAGAATTATCAGAGCAGGTGTAAAGATGGAACATCTTGGAAAAGTATTTCGTGAATTTCGAACAAGTGGAAATTATTCTTTAAAGGAGGCGGCAGGGGAGTCCTGTTCAACTTCTCAGTTATCTCGCTTTGAGCTTGGCGAGTCTGACCTAGCAGTCTCACGTTTCTTTGATATTTTGGATAATATTCATGTCACAATCGAAAATTTCATGGATAAGGCTAGGGATTTCCATAATCATGAACATGTTGCCATGATGGGACAAATTGTGCCCCTTTACTATTCAAATGATATTGCAGGTTTCCAAAAGATTCAAAAAGAACAACTTGAAAAGGCCAAGAGTTCGACAACTCCCCTCTATTTTGAGCTGAACTGGATTCTGCTACAAGGTCTGATTTGTCAAAGAGATTCGAGTTATGAGATGAAGCAGGATGATTTGGATAAGGTGGTAGATTATCTTTTCCGAACGGAAGAATGGACCATGTATGAGTTGATCCTCTTTGGCAATCTCTATAGCTTTTATGATGTGGAATATGTTACTCGCCTTGGTAGAGAAGTGATGGAGAGGGAGGATTTCTACAAAGAAATTGGACGCCATCGAAAACTGGTCTTGATTTTAGCTCTTAACTGTTACCAGCATTGTTTAGAACATCTTGCTTTTGAAAATGCCAACTACTTTGAAGCTTATATAGAGAAGATCATAGGTAAGAGCATCAAACTCTATGAGCGTAATGTTTTCCACTTTCTAAAGGGATTTGCTCTTTATCAGAAGGGACAAAAAGAAGAAGGTTGTAAACAAATGCAGGAAGCCATGCATATTTTTGACCTGCTAGGTCTTCCGGAGCAAGTAGCTTACTATCAGGAACATTACGATAAATTTGTAAAAGATTAATTTCCCAAATACGGGAAAAAATAAGAAACTCCTTTCAGTTTTGATACAATAGTTTCAAAATTTGAGAGGAGTTTTTATATGAATCGCTATGCGGTGCAGTTGATTAGTCGCGGAGCTATTAACAAACTAGGAAATATGCTCTATGATTATGGAAATAGTGTTTGGTTGGCATCGATGGGAACGATTGGGCAAACCGTTCTAGGAATTTATCAGATCTCTGAGCTCGTTACATCCATACTAGTTAATCCCTTTGGTGGAGTGATTTCAGATCGTTTTTCTCGCCGCAAGATTTTGATGACAACCGACTTGGTTTGTGGGATTCTCTGTCTGGTCATTTCTTTTATCAGAAATGATAGCTGGATGATTGGAGCTTTGATCTTTGCTAATATTGTTCAGGCCATTGCCTTTGCTTTTTCTAGGCCTGCCAATAAAGCTATTATCACAGAGGTGGTAGAAAAAGACGAGATAGTGACCTATAATTCTCGCTTGGAGTTAGTTTTACAGGTTGTAGGAGTCAGTTCTCCGGTGCTTTCTTTCCTTGTTTTACAATTTGCAAGTCTCCATCTGACGCTCTTATTAGATGCTTTGACCTTTTTCATCGCTTTTGCCCTAGTCGCTTTACTTCCCAAAGAAGAACCAAAGGTTCAAGAGCAGAAGAGTTTTACAGGGAAAGATATTTTTGCAGATATCAAAGATGGCTTGCACTATATCTGGCATCAAAAAGAAATTTTCTTTCTCTTGTTAGTAGCTTCCAGTGTCAATTTCTTTTTTGCAGCTTTTGAATTTCTTCTTCCTTTTTCAAATAGGCTTTACGGAGTAGAGGGAGCTTACGCAAGCATTTTAACTATGGGGGCAATTGGTTCCATTGTGGGAGCTATTCTAGCTAGCAAAGTAAAGGCAAGTGTTCATAGCCTTTTGATTTTACTAGCTTTGACTGGTATTGGAGTTTTTATGATGGGTTTACCATTGCCAACTTTCCTTTCTTTTGCTGGAAATTTAATTTGTGAATTGTTTATGACAATTTTTAATATTCACTTTTTCACTCAGGTACAGACCAAGGTTGACGGAGAATATCTGGGAAGGGTATTGAGTACAATTTTTACACTGGCCATTCTCTTTATGCCGATTGCGAAAGGCTTTATGACAGTGCTACCAAGTGTACATCTCTCTTCTTTCTTGATAATTGGAAGCGGGGTTATCATTCTGTCTTGTTTATCCCTCGTGTATGTTCGAACTCATTTTGAAAAAGAGACATAAGTCTGTTGAGTTTTGAAAATAATTCCAATCTAAGTATTTTTTCAGCCCTTCTCGTTTGTGAGGAGGGCTTACTTTATGGTAAAATGGTTTTATGAACAAAAGAATGAATGAGTTAGTCGCCTTGCTAAATCGCTACGCGGCTGAGTACTATACCAGCGATAATCCGTCGGTTTCAGACAGTGAGTATGATCGCCTTTACCGAGAGTTGGTTGAGTTAGAAACTGCCTATCCAGATCAAGTGTTAGCAGACAGTCCGACCCATCGTGTTGGTGGCAAGGTTTTAGATGGTTTTGAAAAATATAGTCATCAGTATCCTCTTTATAGTTTGCAGGATGCTTTTTCACGTGAGGAGCTTGAAGCTTTTGATGCGCGTGCTCGTAAGGAAGTAGCTCATCCAACCTATATTTGTGAACTGAAAATCGATGGCTTATCTATCTCGCTGACGTATGAAAAGGGGATTTTAGTTGCTGGAGCAACGCGTGGAGATGGTTCTATTGGTGAAAATATCACAGAAAATCTCAAGCGTGTCAAGGACATTCCCTTAACTTTGCCAGAAGAAATAGATATCACAGTTCGTGGGGAATGTTATATGCCACGCGCTTCTTTTGACCAGGTCAACCAAGCTCGCCAAGAAAATGGAGAGCCTGAATTCGCTAATCCTCGTAATGCGGCAGCAGGAACTCTGCGACAGTTGGATACAGCAGTAGTAGCCAAGCGCAATCTTGCGACGTTCCTCTATCAAGAAGCCAGTCCTTCAACTCGTGATAGTCAAGAAAAGGTTTTGAAGCACCTAGAACAACTAGGTTTTGTGGTCAATCCTAAGAGAATTTTGGCTGAAAATATAGATGAAATCTGGGATTTTATCCAAGAAGTAGGACAAGAACGGGAACATCTTCCTTATGATATTGATGGGGTGGTGATCAAGGTCAACGACCTAGCAAGCCAAGAAGAATTAGGCTTTACCGTTAAGGCTCCAAAGTGGGCAGTAGCTTACAAGTTCCCTGCTGAAGAAAAAGAAGCCCAACTTTTATCAGTTGACTGGACAGTTGGCCGTACCGGTGTTGTGACTCCGACTGCAAATCTGACTCCAGTACAACTAGCGGGAACAACTGTTAGCCGTGCGACTCTACATAATGTGGATTATATTGCTGAAAAAGATATCCGCAAAGAGGATACGGTCATTGTCTATAAGGCTGGGGACATCATCCCTGCTGTTTTGCGTGTGGTAGAGTCTAAACGTCTTTCTGAAGAGAAACTAGATATTCCAACAAACTGCCCAAGTTGTGACAGTCACTTGCTTCATTTTGAAGATGAGGTGGCTCTCCGTTGTATCAATCCACGTTGTCCTGCCCAAATTATGGAAGGTTTGATTCACTTTGCCTCTCGAGATGCCATGAATATTACAGGACTTGGTCCATCTATTGTTGAGAAACTTTTTGCTGCCAATTTAGTCAAGGATGTGGCGGATATTTATCGTTTGAAAGAAGAAGATTTTCTCCTTTTAGAAGGTGTTAAGGAAAAGTCCGCTGCAAAACTATATCAGGCCATTCAAGCATCTAAGGAAAATTCTGCCGAGAAGCTCTTGTTTGGTTTGGGAATTCGCCATGTCGGAAGCAAGGCCAGTCAGCTCTTGATCCAACATTTCTACTCTATTGAAAACTTAGCTCAGGCAGATCCAGATGAAGTAGCTAGTATTGAAAGTCTAGGTGGTGTGATTGTCAAGAGTCTTCAGACCTATTTTGCGACAGAAGGGTCGGAAATTCTCCTAAGAGAATTAAAAGAAGCTGGGGTCAATCTGGACTATAAAGGTCAGACAGTAGTAGCAGATGCAGCCTTGTCAGGTTTGACCGTTGTATTGACTGGAAAATTGGAACGTCTCAAGCGCTCAGAAGCTAAAAGTAAACTCGAAAGTCTAGGTGCCAAGGTGACAGGCAGTGTTTCTAAAAAGACCGACCTCGTCGTTGCAGGAGCAGATGCTGGAAGTAAACTTCAAAAGGCACAAGAACTTGGTATCGAAGTTCGAGATGAAGCTTGGCTCGAAAGTCTGTAATGATCGTTTAAAAGCAGAGTTTAGACAGTATGACAATGCTTGTTAATTGGAACAAAATCTGTCAAGCATTTATTAGTGAAATAGAAACAAATTAAGAAGGAAAAATAAAATATGTATAACTACCCTATGCGTATTCATTACCATCGCAAGAATGGAGAATACGACACTTGCTCTTTTATAAAAAGTCAGGACCAGCGAATTGATTTACTGACCTACAAAGAAGATTATTTTGGTGCTTCATTTAGTTTTGAACATCCAAGTGCCCACGCTTTGGAAAGCTTGAATTTTGTGGTTCATACAGGTCAAACCAGTAAAGAATATGCTATCCGTTTCAATCACTATCCTCTTTTAACAGAGGTCTGGATTTTGGAAGGAGATGATAGAATTTATTATTCTGAAAATCCTGCTATTGCAAGTCCTTTCTATAAAAATCAAAATCCGTTTGCCTTTGATAAGGCTATTAACAGTGCTAGTTTTGATCATCATTGGGGTTACCAAGGGGAATTGGGTTGCCGTGTAGAGGACAATCAGGCTCATTTTGCCCTTTGGGCCCCAACAGCGACAGAAGTGCAGGTTGTGGTTTATGAATCAGCTGCTAACGATGCTCCTGTTTGGAAGACTTTTGAAATGGAGAGAGGCAATAGCTACTCTTATAACCATAAAGACAATACAATCGGTGTCTGGAGTTTGGATCTTGAAGAAGATTTGACTGGTAAAGCTTATCAGTATCAAGTCCAATTCCCCCATCACCAAACACTGACACGCGACCCTTACACCATCGCAACCAGTCCTGATGGCAAACGTTCAGCTATTTTGAGTCATGAAGAAAAGCAAGTTGAAAACTTTGAGGTTCAGCACGGTTCTGAGGCTACTTGGCGCTTGGCAAATCCATGTAAGGCAGTTATTTGTGAAATGCATATTCGTGATTTGACCAAATCACCGACCTCAGGTGTGGATGAACATCTTCGAGGAACTTTCTTGGGTGCTGCTCAGACTGGAACAGTTAACCAGTACGGTCAGTCAACTGCTTTTGATTACATCAAGAAGCTGGGCTACAATTATGTTCAGTTGCAACCAATTGCAGACCGTCATAAAGAATATGATGCGGATGGGAATGTAACCTACAACTGGGGTTATGATCCACAAAACTATAATGCACCAGAAACGAGCCTTTCAACTAATCCAGATGATCCAGCTCAGGTTATTCGTGATTTGAAGACCATGGTTCAAGCCTATCACGATGCGGGTATTGGTGTCATTATGGATGTGGTCTATAACCACACCTTCTCAGTTGTTGATGCACCTTTCCAAACAACTGTTCCTGATTACTACTATCGTATGAATCCAGACGGTACCTTCCAGAATGGAACGGGTGTTGGAAATGAAACAGCCAGTGAACACGAAATGTTCCGCAAGTATATGATTGATTCCCTCCTATACTGGGTGCAGGAATACAATATTGACGGCTTCCGTTTTGACTTGATGGGAATTCATGATGTCAAGACTATGCAAATGATTCGTCAGATCTTGGATGAAATTGATCCTAACATTATCCTCTATGGAGAAGGATGGGATATGGGAACAGGTCTTGCGCCTTATGATAAGGCCAAGAAAGACAATGCCTACCAGATGCCAAATATTGGTTTCTTTAATGACAATCAGCGTGATGCTGTTAAAGGAGGAGAAGTTTACGGTGCTATCAAGTCAGGTTTTGTCAGTGGTGCTGCGACAGAGCCAATTCTAGCCAAAGCAATTCTAGGTAGTCGTGAATTAGGAACCTATACACATCCAAACCAAGTGCTTAACTATGTGGAAGCCCATGATAATTACAACCTTCACGATTTGTTGGCAACCCTACATCCAGATCAAAGTTCAGAGCAAATCATGCGTAAGGTCGAAACTGCCACAGCCATGAATCTGCTCATGCAAGGGATGGCCTTTATGGAAATCGGTCAAGAATTTGGTCGTACCAAACTGGTTGCGACTGGCGAAAATGATGAGTTAACCCATGACGATAGAGAGCGTGCTATGAATAGCTATAATGCTCCAGACAGTGTGAATCAAGTCAACTGGGACTTTCTTAATGAGCGTCAAGACAGCATTGACTTTATCCGTCAGATGATTCGATTGAAGACAGAAACCAGTGCCTTTTCTTACCCTACTTATGATGACATTTACCATCATGTCTTTGTTCATTCAGCCCACGAACATAGCGGTTGGATTGTCTATGAGATTCATGGTGAAGAACATCTATTGGTTGTCTTGAATGCTAAAGGGCAAGATTTCCAGTTTGAAAATGCAGGAAATCTCAAACTCTTGGTGACTAATAGCCATTTAGCTGATAAAGACATGGTTGGTGGTGTCAGTGCCAGCGTCTTTAAAGTCTTGTAGAGTAGATTTACAGTTTAAATTCATTTGCAGTACCGTTTCTCTTAAAACAATAAAATCAGGAAATTCGTTTCCTGGTTTATTTTTTTACTTAAAATCACATTTTTGTTAGGAAAATAACGAACTTTATGATAGTATAATAAAAAAAACAATCTGTTTTCAAAGCGTTTCTTGAAATTTCTTGATTTACAAGTGAATACATCAGTGAATTTGTTGAAGACTTTCAAAAGAATTTTTTGCAAATTCCGTAATTTACTTGAATCTTACCTAAAAAGGTAGTATAATAAATCTATAGAAAACGCTTACAGAAATAGGGGGATGTATGGATAAGAAAAAAGCTTTAGAAACCTTTATGACAGGTGAAAATTTTCACCTCCAGCATTATCTGGGAGCACATAGGGAAGAAAAAAATGGTGAGTATGGCTACACTTTTCGTGTCTGGGCACCTAATGCTCAGGCTGTTCACTTGGTAGGGGATTTCACTAACTGGGTTGAAAATCAAATTCCAATGGAACGGAATGAATTTGGAGTCTGGGAAGTCTTTACCAGTCTTGCTTATGAAGGCCAAATTTATAAGTATCATATCACACGTGCAAATGGTCATCAGCTTATGAAGATTGACCCTTTGGCTGTACGGTATGAGGCGCGACCTGGTACTGGGGCTATTTTAACAGAAATCCCAGAGAAAAAATGGAAGGACGGCCTCTGGTTAGCTCGTAGAAAACGCTTGAGCTTTGAAGAGCGTCCTGTCAATATTTACGAGGCTCATGCTGGCTCTTGGAAGAGAAATCCCGATGGGACACCTTATAGTTTCGCTCAATTGAAAGATGAACTCATTCCTTATTTGGTTGAGATGAATTATACTCACATTGAGTTTATGCCCTTGATGTCTCACCCTCTCGGTTTGAGTTGGGGATATCAGCTTATGGGTTACTTTGCTTTAGAGCATGCCTATGGCCGCCCTGAAGAATTTCAAGATTTCGTAGAGGAATGTCACTTAAACAATATCGGGGTTATTGTTGACTGGGTACCTGGTCACTTCACTATTAATGATGATGCTTTGGCCTATTATGATGGAACACCGACTTTTGAATATCAAGACCATAATAAGGCTCATAACTATGGTTGGGGTGCACTCAATTTTGACCTTGGAAAGAATGAAGTCCAGTCCTTCTTGATTTCTAGTATTAAGTTTTGGATTGACTTTTACCATTTGGACGGTATTCGAGTGGATGCTGTTAGCAACATGCTCTATTTGGACTATGATAATGCTCCATGGACACCTAATAAAGATGGAGGCAATCTCAACTATGAGGGTTATTATTTCTTAAAACGTTTGAATGATGTCATTAAACAAGCTCATCCAGACGTTATGATGATAGCTGAGGAAAGTTCATCAGCTACTCAGATTACTGACACCAAGGATTCAGATGGTCTTGGCTTTGACTACAAATGGAATATGGGTTGGATGAATGATATCCTCCGATTCTACGAAGAAGACCCAATTTACCGTAAGTATGACTTTAATTTAGTGACTTTCAGCTTTATGTATGTTTTCAAGGAAAACTATCTCCTACCATTCTCGCATGATGAAGTGGTTCATGGCAAGAAGAGTATGATGCACAAGATGTGGGGAGATCGCTACAATCAATTCGCAGGTTTGCGCAATCTCTACACTTACCAAATTTGTCACCCTGGTAAAAAATTGCTCTTCATGGGTAGCGAATATGGTCAATTTTTAGAATGGAAATCCGAAGAACAGTTGGAATGGTCTAACCTAGAAGATCCAATGAATGCTAAGATGAAGTATTTCACTTCTCAGCTAAACCAGTTTTACAAAGACCACCGCTGTCTGTGGGAAATTGATACCAGCTATGATGGTATTGAAATCATCGATGCGGATAATCGAGACCAGAGTGTTCTTTCCTTCATCCGTAAGGGTAAGAAGGATGATATGTTAGTCTGTGTCTTTAATATGGCACCTGTTGAACGAAAAGATTTTACAATCGGACTACCTGTTGCAGGGATCTACGAAGAAGTCTGGAATACTGAATTAGAAGAGTGGGGCGGTGTCTGGAAAGAACATAACCAAACTGTTCAAACGCAAGAAGGACTATGGAAAGATTATGAGCAAACCTTGACCTTTACCCTACCGGCTATGGGAGCAAGTATATGGAAAATCAAGCGTCGCTTGAAACCTACTAAAACTGTCACAAGTAAAAACCAAAAAGGAGTAGAAAATGAAGAATGAAATGTTAGCTTTGATTCTTGCTGGTGGGCAAGGAACTCGTCTCGGTAAACTCACTCAAAGCATCGCAAAACCAGCTGTGCAATTTGGTGGGCGCTACCGTATCATTGACTTTGCTCTTTCAAACTGTGCCAACTCAGGCATCAACAATGTTGGAGTCATTACACAGTACCAACCACTTGCTCTCAATAACCATATTGGGAACGGTTCAAGCTGGGGACTAGACGGTATCAATTCTGGTGTCTCTATTCTTCAACCTTATTCTGCAAGTGAAGGAAATCGTTGGTTTGAGGGGACTAGCCACGCAATCTACCAAAATATCGACTATATAGACAGTGTTAATCCTGAGTATGTCTTGATTCTGTCTGGGGACCACATCTACAAAATGGACTATGATGATATGCTCCAGTCTCATAAGGATAATAATGCCAGCTTGACAGTAGCAGTTCTTGATGTTCCTCTTAAAGAAGCAAGTCGTTTTGGTATCATGAATACAGATGCAAACAATCGCATTGTTGAATTTGAAGAAAAACCAGCTCAACCTAAATCTACCAAAGCTTCTATGGGGATTTATATCTTTGATTGGCAACGTCTTCGCAATATGCTTGTTGCTGCTGAAAAGAGCAATGTCGATATGTCAGACTTCGGTAAAAATGTCATTCCAAATTACCTTGAGTCAGGTGAAAGTGTCTATGCTTATGAATTTAGTGGTTACTGGAAAGATGTTGGTACTATTGAGTCGCTTTGGGAAGCCAACATGGAGTACATTTCTCCAGAAAATGCCTTGGACAGTCGTAACCGTCAATGGAAGATTTACTCAAGAAACTTAATTTCACCACCCAACTTCCTTGGGGCAAATGCTCATGTGGAAGATTCTTTGGTTGTTGATGGCTGTTTCGTAGATGGAACTGTTAAACATTCTATCCTTTCAACAGGAGCGCAAGTTCGCGAAGGGGCAGAAGTAGTAGATTCAGTTATCATGAGTGGCGCGATTGTTGGTCAGGGAGCTAAAATCAAACGTGCTATTATTGGTGAAGGTGCAGTTATTTCCGATGGTGTCGAAATTGATGGAACAGAAGAAGTACAAGTTGTAGGATATGATGAAGTAGTGGGGGTAGCAACAGATGAAGATTGATAAATATTCTGCCATTTTAGGAAACACAGTTGGTTTTCATGATATGTCAACATTGACAGATCACCGTCCAGTAGCTAGTTTGCCATTTGGTGGGAAATATCGCTTGATTGACTTCCCGCTTTCAAGTCTTGCTAATGCTGGTGTCCGTAGTATCTTTGGTATTTTCCAACAAGACAATATCAGTTCAGTCTTTGACCATATCCGTTCTGGGCGTGAGTGGGGCTTATCAACTCTTCTTAGCCACTACTATCTAGGTATTTACAATACCCGTGTGGAAAGTAGCACAGTTGGAAAAGAATACTACCAACAGCTTCTTACTTATTTGAAACGTTCTGGGTCAAACCAAACGGTTGCCCTAAACTGCGATGTTCTGATTAATATTGATTTGAATCAAGTATTCCACCTACATAATGCAGCAAAAGGGCCTATCACTGTAGTTTATAAAAAACTAGCTAAAAAAGATATTTCAGAAGTAAATGCAATCTTAGAAGTGGATGAAACAGACCATGTCCGTTCTCATAAACTTTTTGATAGCAAGTCAACAGATGAAGTTTACAACATGTCTACAGATATCTTCGTAGTTGATACACCGTGGTTGATTGAACGCTTGGAAGAAGAAGCTAAGAAAGAACATCCAGAGAAATTGCGCTATGTATTACGTGATTTAGCTGCTAAAGAAGGAGCTTTTGCCTACGAGTACACAGGTTATCTGGCAAATATTCATTCTGTAGAGTCTTATTACCAAGCTAACAAAGATATGCTTGAATCTCAAAAATTCTACTCACTCTTCTCACCAAACCAAAAGATTTATACAAAGGTTAAGAATGAAGAACCAACTTACTACGCTAACACATCTAAGGTAAGCACTTCTCAGTTTGCTTCTGGTAGTATCATTGAGGGTCAAGTGGATAATTCTGTTTTATCACGTAATATTCATGTACATAAGGATAGCTTGGTTAAAGATAGCCTACTCTTCCCTCGTGTCGTTATTGGAGAAGGTGCTCAAGTCGAATATGCTATCTTGGATAAGGGTGTTGAAGTTGCGGATGGCGTTGTGATTCGAGGAACTGCAGAACATCCAGTTGTCGTTAAGAAAGGTGCTAAAGTAACAGAGGATATTCATTCATGAAAATTTTATTTGTAGCAGCTGAGGGTGCACCCTTTTCAAAAACAGGTGGTTTGGGAGACGTCATTGGCGCTCTTCCTAAATCACTGGTAAAAGCTGGACATGAAGTTGCAGTGATTTTACCCTACTATGACATGGTAGAGGCTAAATTTGGAGATCAGATTGAAGATGTTCTTCATTTTGAAGTGAGTGTTGGTTGGCGCAGACAGTATTGTGGAATTAAGAAAACAGTCTTAAACGGTGTAACCTTCTACTTTATTGATAACCAATATTATTTCTTCCGTGGTCATGTTTACGGTGATTTTGATGACGGAGAACGCTTTGCTTTCTTCCAACTTGCTGCCATTGAGGCTATGGAAAGAATTGACTTTATCCCTGACCTTCTCCATGTTCATGACTACCATACAGCTATGATTCCGTTCTTGTTAAAGGAAAAATACCGTTGGATTCAAGCCTATCATGGAATTAAAACTGTTTTAACCATTCATAATTTGGAATTCCAAGGACAATTCTCAGAAGGAATGTTATGGGATTTATTTGGAGTTGGCTTTGAGCGTTATGCTGATGGTACCCTTCGCTGGAACAACTGTCTGAACTGGATGAAGGCAGGTATTCTTTACGCAGACCGTGTGTCAACCGTTTCACCTAGCTATGCTCATGAAATTATGACCAGCCAGTTCGGATGTAACTTGGATCAGATTCTTCGAATGGAGTCTGGTAAAGTTTCTGGTATCGTGAATGGGATTGATGCTGACCTTTATAATCCTCAGACGGATGCCCTTTTAGACTATCATTTTAGTCAGGAAGATTTGTCTGGAAAAGCCCAGAATAAGGCAAAATTACAAGAGAGAGTTGGTTTGCCAGTTAGAGTTGATGTTCCTCTGGTAGGAATTGTTTCTCGTTTGACACGTCAAAAAGGTTTTGATGTGGTGGTGGAAAGTCTGCACCATATCTTGCAAGAAGATGTTCAGATTGTTCTTTTGGGAACTGGAGACCCAGCCTTTGAAGGAGCTTTCTCATGGTTTGCTCAGATTTATCCTGACAAGCTATCAGCAAATATCACTTTTGATGTCAAACTAGCTCAAGAAATCTACGCTGCCTGTGATCTCTTCCTCATGCCGAGTCGTTTTGAACCGTGTGGCTTGTCTCAAATGATGGCTATGCGTTACGGAACCTTGCCATTGGTTCATGAAGTTGGTGGCTTGCGAGATACTGTTCAAGCCTTTAATCCGATTGAAGGAAGCGGTACTGGCTTTAGCTTTGACAATCTATCTCCTTATTGGTTAAATTGGACTTTCCAAACAGCTTTGGACTTGTATAGAAATCATCCAGACATTTGGAGAAACCTACAAAAACAAGCTATGGAGTGTGATTTCTCATGGGATACAGCATGCAAGTCATACCTAGACTTGTATCATAGTTTAGTTAATTAATAGATAAAATCGTATGATAATTTCATACGATTTTTGGGCTATTTATACTCAATGAAAATCAAAGAGCAAACTAGGAAGCTAGCCGCAGGTTGCTCAAAGCACTGCTTTGAGGTTGTAGATAAGACAGACGAAGTCAGTTATCTATACCTACGGTAAGGAAACGCTGACGTAGTTTGAAGAGATTTTCGAAGAGTATTAGAGAGGAGAACTGATGTATCAAGTAAAAGGCTTGTGTGTCATGGATGTTGATGGGACCTTAATCCTAGAAGAAGTGATTGATTTGTTGGGAAGAGAGGCAGCTTGTGAGGAGAAAATTTCGCAGATTACAAGTCGGGCAATGAGGGGAGAGTTAGACTTTGAAAGCAGTTTAAGAAAAAGAGTGTCCTTGTTGGAAGGTCTTCCTGTCTCGGTCTTCGATAAAGTCTTCAACTCTATTCATCTATCGCCAAATGCCCAGGAATTCGTCTCTATTCTCCAAAAGAACGGTATCCTAGTTGGTCTGGTGTCAGGTGGATTTACACCAATAGTTGACAGATTAGCAAAATCCCTCGGCATTTCCCATCTCTCTGCCAATCAACTTGAAGTCAAAGACGATCATCTAACAGGGAAATTAGTTGGACAAATTATCAGTCCCCAGGTCAAAAAAGAGACTCTGGAACAATGGAGAAGGGAACTGCAACTTCCTAGAGAAAGAACAGTTGCAATCGGTGATGGGGCCAATGATCTATTAATGTTGAAGTCGGCAGGGCTAGGAATCGCCTTTTGTGCCAAAGAAGTACTCAAAAAAGAAATACCGAATCATGTTGACAAGAGGGATTTTTTAGAAGTTCTTCCTTTGATTGATTTTTTAGAATGAGGGAAAATATGAAGATTGTAATTGCACCAGATTCATTTAAGGAAAGCTTGACCGCCGAAGAGGTAGCTGAATCTATTAAAAGAGGCTTCCAACAATCGATAGCAGATGTAGAATGTGTCCTCTGCCCTGTTGGTGATGGTGGCGAAGGTACAGTAGATTCCATTCGACATTCTCTTGATCTAGAAGAAAAATGGATCCAAGTTACAGGACCTTTTGGACGAAAAGAAGCCATGCGCTATTTTCAAAAAGGGGAACTGGCACTCTTTGAAGTTGCCGACTTGGTTGGCCTTGGAAAGATTCCGCTAGAGAAACGAAATCCACTTCAAATCAAAACTTGTGGTATTGGAGAGTTGATTCGCCATCTCATTGCTCAAGGGATTAAAGAGATCTATATCGGCGTTGGTGGCACGTCTAGTAATGATGGCGGTATTGGGATTGCTGCTGGTTTGGGTTATCAATTTTATGATAGGGATGGAAATATCTTGCCCGCTTGCGGTCAGTCCTTATTAAACTTAGCTTCTATGTCAACAGAAAATCGCTATGAAATTCCTAAAGATGTTAAAATTCGTATTTTAGCAGATGTCGTGAGTCCCTTATGTGGTCATCAAGGTGCGACTTACACTTTTGGCAAACAAAAAGGCCTAGATCCTATTATGTTTGAGACCGTAGATCAGGCAATCCAAGATTTTTATGAAAAAGTTTCATCTGCAACATTGGAAATTAAAGGAGCAGGAGCTGGTGGAGGCCTTGCTGGCGGTTTGTGTGCCTTTGCTCAGGCCAATATTGTGTCTGGTATTGATACCTGCTTGAACTTAATCAACTTTGATAAGAAAGTTTCAGATGCTGATTTGGTTATCGTTGGAGAGGGAAGACTAGATCGTCAAAGTTTAGCAGGTAAAGCACCTATTGGTGTTGCAAAAAGAACCCCTGTTGGAGTTCCTGTTATTGCGATTTGCGGTAGTCTTGCTGAAGATTTACCTTCCCTACCATTTGAAAATATCCAAGCTGCCTTCTCAATTTTGGAGAAATGTGAACCTTTGGAAGATAGTTTGAGAAATGCCAGTCTCTATCTGGAGCACTCAGCTGCCAATATTGGGCGTTTATTAAGTATGCGCAATATTTAGCCAAACCATTTCTTCCATAAGGATGTTTTGGCTGGTTCTTCCTTTTTAACTTCCCAAAGTTTTGCAAAAGCAAGTCGAAGATCCTTTTCTTCTACTTGTACTGGTGCATTACTATGGATAATCAGGCCAAAAGGAGAAGAAGTATGCTCTTCAGATACTATGGTTGCTTGACTATCAGTTTCTTTTGCTTCTTTTAAGTAGAAAACTTGCTTATCAAATTCGATATTTGGTGAGATCTTCACAAATAGTGGCTCTGCTTTTTCCTGAAGGCTTTCTAAAATAGATAAAAAGCCTTTTTCTAGCTGAGGGCTATTTGCTGTGTCAATATCTGCATATCCAAGAACTCTTTCCTCAAAAGTACCAAGATAGCGTCTTTGCTCATCCGGATTTAATTTTGGCCCACCATGAGCTTTTTCAAGTAATTGTTTTGATAAATCTGTCATGAAAACAGTATATCATAAAAGTTAGAATAAAACAGACAAAAGAAAGCGATTACTTTATAAAGTTAAGGAAAATTTGCACAAAGATAACGTTTTTTCTTGAAAAAGGAGGGGTTTTAAGGTATTATAGAGGTGTAAAAAATTTAACTCATAAGGAGAGTAAAAAATGTCAATTATTACTGATGTTTACGCTCGCGAAGTCCTAGACTCACGCGGTAACCCAACACTTGAAGTAGAAGTTTACACTGAATCAGGTGCTTTCGGACGTGGTATGGTTCCATCAGGAGCTTCTACTGGTGAACACGAAGCAGTTGAACTTCGCGACGGTGACAAATCTCGTTACGGTGGTCTTGGTACACAAAAAGCTGTTGACAACGTAAACAACATCATTGCTGAAGCTATCATTGGCTACGATGTACGTGATCAACAAGCTATCGACCGTGCTATGATCGCACTTGACGGAACTCCTAACAAAGGTAAATTGGGTGCTAACGCAATCCTTGGTGTGTCAATCGCTGTAGCTCGTGCTGCTGCTGACTACCTTGAAATCCCACTTTACAGCTACCTTGGTGGATTCAACACTAAAGTTCTTCCAACTCCAATGATGAACATCATCAATGGTGGTTCTCACTCAGATGCTCCAATCGCTTTCCAAGAATTCATGATCGTACCTGCTGGTGCACCAACATTCAAAGAAGCTCTTCGTTGGGGTGCTGAAATCTTCCACGCTCTTAAGAAAATCCTTAAATCTCGTGGTCTTGAAACAGCCGTAGGTGACGAAGGTGGATTCGCTCCTCGTTTCGAAGGAACTGAAGACGGTGTTGAAACTATCCTTGCTGCTATCGAAGCTGCTGGTTATGTTCCAGGTAAAGACGTATTTATTGGATTTGACTGTGCATCATCAGAATTCTACGATAAAGAACGTAAAGTATACGACTACACTAAATTCGAAGGTGAAGGAGCTGCTGTTCGTACTTCTGCAGAACAAATCGACTACCTTGAAGAATTGGTAAACAAATACCCAATCATCACTATCGAAGATGGTATGGACGAAAACGACTGGGATGGATGGAAAGCTCTTACTGAACGTCTTGGTGGTAAAGTTCAATTGGTTGGTGACGACTTCTTCGTAACAAACACTGCTTACCTTGAAAGAGGTATCGCTGAAGGCGCTGCTAACTCAATCCTTATCAAAGTTAACCAAATCGGTACTCTTACTGAAACATTCGACGCTATCGAAATGGCTAAAGAAGCTGGTTACACTGCCGTTGTATCACACCGTTCAGGTGAAACTGAAGATTCAACAATCGCTGATATCGCAGTTGCAACTAACGCAGGACAAATCAAGACTGGTTCACTTTCACGTACAGACCGTATCGCTAAATACAACCAATTGCTTCGTATCGAAGACCAACTTGGTGAAGTAGCTGAATACCGTGGATTGAAATCATTCTACAACTTGAAAAAATAAAATAGTTCAGTGAACTATTTTATTCCGAACCTTGAAACTCAAAAGTTCGGCCGTTGATTTAACAACGTTTCTAGCCCCTCGGATTTTATCCGGAGGGCCTTTTTTCTGTTCAGGAGGCAAAAAAGGGGCATAACTTTTTAAGAAAGCTCAGTTACGCAATAAATACGATTCAGCTAATATAATTGAAAATGATGGAAAAAAAGGTGAATTTATGATATACTCTAGTATAGGACCTTTTTAGAAATTTTGAAAGAGTATAAAAAATTTAAAATGAGAAAAATTCTTATCAATGGTGGCTTGCCCCTGCAAGGTGAGATTACCATTAGTGGCGCAAAAAATAGTGTAGTAGCTTTGATTCCGGCTATTATTTTAGCAGACGATATTGTAACTTTGGATTGTGTACCAGATATTTCTGATGTTGCTAGTCTTGTCGAAATCATGGAGTTAATGGGTGCTACCGTTAAGCGTTATGACGATGTGTTAGAGATTGATCCAAGAGGTGTTCAAAATATTCCAATGCCTTATGGAAAAATCAATAGTCTTCGTGCATCTTATTATTTTTATGGAAGTCTTTTAGGACGCTTTGGTGAAGCCACTGTTGGCTTGCCGGGAGGATGTGATCTTGGTCCTCGTCCGATTGACTTACACCTTAAGGCTTTTGAAGCTATGGGTGCTACTGTTAGCTACGAGGGAGATAACATGAAGTTATCTGCTAAAGAAACAGGACTTCATGGCGCAAGTATTTACATGGATACAGTTAGTGTCGGTGCAACGATTAATACGATGATTGCTGCTGTTAAAGCAAAGGGACGTACTATTATTGAAAATGCAGCCCGTGAACCTGAGATTATTGATGTTGCTACTCTTTTGAATAATATGGGTGCTCATATCCGTGGTGCTGGAACCAATATTATCATTATTGATGGTGTTGAAAGATTACATGGAACTCGTCATCAGGTGATTCCAGATCGTATTGAAGCAGGAACATATATTTCCCTAGCTGCTGCAGTTGGTAAGGGAATTCGTATTAATAATGTTCTTTATGAACACTTAGAAGGATTCATTGCTAAGTTGGAAGAAATGGGAGTGAGAATGACTGTATCTGAAGACAGCATTTTTGTTGAGGAGCAGTCTAATTTGAAAGCAATCAATATTAAGACAGCTCCTTATCCTGGTTTTGCTACTGACTTGCAACAACCAATTACTCCTCTTTTGTTAACAGCAGAAGGGCGTGGTACCATTATTGATACCATTTATGAAAAACGAGTAAACCATGTTTTTGAACTAGCAAAGATGGACGCGGATATTACGACTACAAACGACCATATTTTATATACCGGTGGTCGTAGTTTACACGGTGCAAATGTAAAAGCTACTGACCTTAGAGCTGGGGCTGCACTTGTCATTGCTGGTTTGATGGCTGAAGGTAAAACTGAAATTACAAATATTGAGTTTATCTTACGTGGTTATTCAGATATTATTGAAAAATTACGTAATCTAGGAGCGGATATTACACTTGTTGAGGATTAAACCGTAGAGGTGTTTATGAATATTTGGACCAAATTAGCTATGTTTTCTTTTTTTGAAACGGATCGCTTGTATTTGCGTCCTTTCTTTTTTAGTGATAGTAAGGACTTCTATGAGATAGCTTCAAATCCAGAAAATTTACAGTTCATTTTTCCAAGTCAAGCTAGCTTGCAAGAGAGTCAGTATGCACTGGCCAATTATTTTATGAAGTCTCCTTTAGGAGTATGGGCTATTTGTGATAAGAAAACTGAAAAAATGATTGGTTCAATTAAGTTTGAAAAGCTAGATGAAATTAAAAAAGAAGCAGAACTTGGCTATTTTTTGAGAAAAGATGCATGGTCTCAAGGATTTATGACAGAGGTTGTTAGAAAAATTTGTCAGCTTTCTTTTGAGGAATTTGGTTTAAAACAATTATCCATCATAACCCACCTTGAAAATGAAGCTAGTCAAAGAGTTGCTCTTAAGTCTGGATTTCGATTGATTCGTCAGTTTAAAGGAAGTGATCGCTATACAAGGAAAATGCGTGATTATCTTGAGTTTCGATATGTAAAAGGAGAATTCAATGAGTAAACACCAAGAAATTCTAAGCTATTTGGAAGAATTACCCGTTGGTAAAAGGGTCAGTGTTCGTAGCATTTCCAACCATCTAGGAGTCAGTGATGGAACGGCTTATCGGGCCATCAAAGAAGCTGAAAACCGTGGAATTGTAGAGACTCGCCCAAGAAGTGGTACTATCCGTGTTAAATCTCAGAAAGTTGCTATAGAGAGATTAACTTTTGCTGAAATTGCAGAAGTGACTTCTTCTGAAGTTCTGGCTGGGCAAGAAGGTTTAGAGAGAGAATTTAGTAAGTTCTCAATCGGTGCCATGACCGAACAGAATATCTTGTCTTACCTTCATGATGGGGGACTCTTGATTGTCGGAGACCGTACCCGTATCCAATTATTAGCGCTGGAAAATGAAAATGCAGTTCTGGTTACAGGTGGATTTCAGATCCATGATGATGTGCTTAAACTGGCCAATCAAAAAGGAATTCCAGTTTTAAGAAGCAAGCACGACACTTTCACCGTTGCGACCATGATCAATAAAGCCTTGTCAAATGTCCAAATTAAGACTGATATTCTGACAGTTGAGAAACTTTATCGCCCGAGTCATGAATATGGTTTTTTGAGAGAGACAGATACTGTTAAAGATTATTTAGATTTGGTACGTAAGAATCGTAGCAGTCGTTTCCCTGTTATCAATCAACATCAGGTTGTTGTTGGAGTTGTTACCATGAGAGATGCTGGTGATAAGTCACCAAGTACGACAATTGACAAAGTCATGTCTCGTAGTTTATTTTTGGTTGGATTATCGACAAATATTGCCAATGTGAGTCAACGGATGATTGCTGAAGACTTTGAAATGGTACCAGTTGTTCGAAGCAATCAAACTTTGCTTGGCGTTGTAACTAGACGAGATGTTATGGAGAAGATGAGTCGTTCTCAAGTTTCTGCTCTCCCAACTTTTTCTGAGCAGATTGGACAGAAGCTTTCTTATCACCACGACGAGGTGGTAATTACAGTTGAACCCTTTATGCTTGAGAAGAACGGAGTTTTGGCTAATGGTATATTGGCAGAAATTTTGACCCATATGACCCAAGATTTAGTTGTTAATAGTGGTCGTAATCTTATCATCGAGCAGATGCTAATCTACTTTTTGCAAGCGGTTCAAATAGATGATATATTGCGCATTCAAGCACGCATTATTCATCATACTAGACGGTCAGCTATTATTGACTACGATATTTATCATGGTCATCAGATTGTTTCAAAAGCAAATGTAACCGTTAAAATTAATTAGAAACTAGGAGAAAAAATGATAACATTAAAATCAGCTCGTGAAATCGAAGCTATGGATAAGGCCGGTGATTTTCTAGCAAGTATTCATATCGGCTTACGTGATTTGATTAAGCCTGGCGTAGATATGTGGGAAGTTGAAGAGTATGTCCGCCGTCGTTGTAAGGAAGAAAATTTCCTTCCGCTTCAGATTGGAGTTGACGGTGCAATGATGGACTATCCTTATGCTACCTGTTGCTCTCTTAATGATGAAGTGGCTCACGCTTTTCCTCGTCACTATATCTTGAAAGATGGTGATTTGCTCAAAGTTGATATGGTTTTGGGAGGCCCAATTGCTAAATCTGACCTGAATGTCTCAAAATTAAACTTTAACAATGTTGAGCAAATGAAAAAATACACCCAGAGTTACTCTGGTGGCCTAGCAGACTCTTGTTGGGCATATGCTGTTGGTACACCGTCCGAAGAAGTGAAAAACTTGATGGATGTAACTAAAGAAGCTATGTACAAGGGGATTGAACAAGCTGTTGTTGGAAACCGTATCGGTGATATTGGAGCAGCGATTCAAGAATACGCTGAAAGTCGTGGTTACGGTGTAGTGCGTGATTTGGTTGGTCATGGTGTTGGCCCAACCATGCACGAAGAACCAATGGTTCCCAACTATGGTATTGCTGGTCGTGGGCTTCGTCTCCGTGAAGGAATGGTCTTGACCATTGAACCGATGATCAATACAGGTGACTGGGAAATTGATACAGATATGAAAACAGGGTGGGCGCATAAGACCATTGACGGTGGATTGTCATGTCAGTATGAGCACCAATTTGTCATTACGAAAGATGGACCTGTTATCTTGACTAGTCAAGGTGAAGAAGGGACTTATTAATAAAAAGTAAAAAGGCTACTGGATGTTTATTTTGATAAAAAATCCAGTAGATCTTTTTATATTAAATAGATGCATTATTTTGATGTTTTCAGACTTTTGAAGACAACAAAATAGGCTCAATAATATCCATAGGGGATTTACCCACTACCAATATTATTGAGCCTAACTTTTGAGGTCTTTTATTCTTTTTCAAAGGTGAATCCTTCTCCAAGGATTTCATGGGCTTCTGTAATAGTTATAAAGGCTTGAGGATCGATTCGATGAATCATTTCCTTCATTTTCACAATTTCATTTCGTCCGACAATGCAGTAGATGATTTTCAAATCTTTTTGACTATAGTAGCCTTGTCCTGATATAAAAGTAACACCTCTTCCTAGGTCATCATTAATCGCCTTAGCAAGTTGATCAGGACGCTTTGTGATAATCATAAATCCTTTACCTGCATAGCCACCTTCGCCAATCAAATCAATAACACGAGAAACGATAAAATCAAACAAGAGCGTGTAGGTAACCAATCTCAAATCTTTGAAGATTAAGAGAATAAGCATGAGAATACAAAAATCTAAGATAAAGAGCAACTTTCCCATGGATATATGTGTATATTTGTTGAGAATACGAGCTAGAATATCAGTTCCACCAGTTGTACCACCAGCATTAAAGATAATTCCAAGACCAATTCCCAATAGAATCCCAGCTATAAGGGCAGTGATTAGTAAATCACCTTGAAGATCAATATGAAGGGGAATACGCTCAAAAACAGCCAACCAAGCGGACAAAGCTAAGGTTCCTAGTAAACTAGAATAGAGGGATTTAGCTCCAAAGATTTTCCAAGCTAGAATGAAAAGGGGAATGTTAATCAGCAGATTCATGAGAGAAACAGGGATTTTAAAAAGATAAAAAGTGATAAGGGTAATACCTGTCGCACCTCCTTCAAAGAGATGATGAGGAACTACAAAATAAGTCAGACCAAAAGCATAAATAGCAGCACCTAGTAAAATGGTTAAAATGGGATAAATTTTTTTAATCATAGGACACCTCTTTTCTTATAAGTAGATTATATCAAATTTTTAGGGAAAATTTGAATGACTCCATTAGGATTTTTAATCTTTTTTTGATATAATTAAAAGTAAGAAAACCAATCTGAATCCTAAAATAGAAAGATTGATACTATGACTAAAATTAAGATTGTAACCGATTCATCTGTTACTATTGAACCAGAACTAGTAAAGCAATTAGATATCACAATTATTCCATTATCTGTAATGATTGATAATGTTGTTTATTCTGATGCTGATTTGAAAGAAGAAGGTAAATTTCTTCAGTTGATGCAAGCAAGTAAGAATCTTCCTAAGACAAGTCAACCACCTGTAGGTGTCTTTGCTGAAGTATTTGAAGACCTATGCAAGGATGGTAGTCAGATTCTTGCTATTCATATGTCCCATGCCCTTTCAGGTACTGTAGAAGCAGCGCGCCAAGGTGCTAGTTTATCTACTGCTGACGTAACAGTTATTGACAGTTCCTTTACTGACCAAGCCCTGAAATTTCAGGTTGTTGAGGCTGCGAAGTTAGCACAAGAAGGCAAAGATATGGAGGAAATTTTAACTCGTGTAGAAGAGGTTAAAAACCATACAGAACTTTATATTGGCGTTTCAACTTTGGAAAATTTAGTAAAAGGTGGACGAATTGGACGTGTAACTGGATTGTTGAGCTCACTTCTCAATATTCGTGTTGTCATGCAAATGAAAGACCATGAATTGCAGCCAATTGTTAAAGGTCGTGGAGCTAAAACCTTTAAAAAATGGTTAGATGAGTTGACAACATCTCTCTCTGAACGTTCTGTAGCAGAGATTGGAATTTCATATTCTGGTAGTGCTGATTGGTCAAAAGAGATGAAAGAAAGCTTACAAGCTTATGTTGAAAAGCCAATTTCAGTTTTGGAAACGGGCTCTATTATTCAGACTCATACAGGCGAGAATGCATGGGCTATTTTAGTACGTTACCATTCCTAAAAAAATAAAGAAAATGCGAATAAACAACGTTTTTAACTTGACCAAAAAGGGATTTTAGGATATGATTATATTTGTTAATTAGAAATTAATTTGGAGGAATCATTAACATGGCAAACAAACAAGATTTGATCGCTAAAGTAGCAGAAGCTACAGAATTGACTAAGAAAGACTCAGCAGCAGCAGTTGAAGCTGTATTCGCAGCAGTAGCTGATTACCTTGCAGCTGGTGAAAAAGTTCAATTGATCGGTTTTGGTAACTTTGAAGTTCGTGAGCGTGCTGCACGTAAAGGTCGCAACCCACAAACTGGTAAAGAAATCACAATTGCAGCTTCTAAAGTTCCAGCATTCAAAGCTGGTAAAGCTCTCAAAGACGCTGTTAAATAACCAGCCCTTAAAAAGCCTATTGTATCAAGCTTTCTAGCTTGGTCAGTAGGCTTTTTTTGTGTATAGGGGGCATTTTGGGGCAGAATCAGAATGAACTAGTAAGTGAAAAAATCTTTCAAATACAAGCTAATACTCTTCGAAAATCTCTTCAAACCACGTCAGCGTCGCCTTACCGTATAGATGTTACTGACTTCGTCAGCTCTATCTGCAACCTCAAAACAGTGTTTTGAGCAACCTGCGGCTAGCTTCCTAGTTTGCTCTTTGATTTTCATTGAGTATAATTCAAATTGCGTAGCAGAAATCATACAAATAAAATTGATTATAGTAAAATAGGATATGAATTATTAAGAAAGTTGGTTCTTTATTGGAAACGATATTATTTTCAATCTCCGTTTTTTTAGCAGGGATCTTGTCCTTCTTTTCCCCTTGTATTTTTCCTCTGTTACCAGTCTATACTGGAATTTTATTGGATGATCAGGAAAGCGCAAAAAGCTTTTCTTTGTTTGGGAGAAAGGTTCTTTGGTCAGGATTGATTCGAACACTTTGCTTTATTGCAGGTATTTCTCTCATTTTCTTTATTCTAGGATTTGGTGCTGGTTACTTTGGTAATATTCTCTATGCCAATTGGTTTCGATATACCATGGGGACGATTATTATCGTTTTAGGTCTACACCAAATGGAAATTTTTCATTTTAATAAATTAGAGGTTCAAAAAAGCTTTACTTTTAAAAAATCAGATTCTAATCGTTATTGGTCAGCTTTTTTACTTGGTATTACCTTTAGCTTTGGTTGGACGCCTTGTATTGGTCCGGTCTTAAGTTCTGTTTTAGCACTTGCGGCTTCTGGAGGCAATGGCGCCTGGCAAGGAGCTATCTATACCTTGATTTACACTTTGGGGATGGCCATTCCTTTCTTGGTTTTGGCCCTAGCTTCAGGTGTGGTGATGCCTTATTTTAGTAAAATCAAGCGTCATATGATGCTACTGAAGAAAATTGGTGGTTTCCTCATTATTTTAATGGGAATTTTGTTACTATTAGGACAAGTAAATGTTCTAGCTGGAATTTTTGAATAAAGGAGAACAAATGAAAAAAGTAATGTTTGCTGGCTTAAGCCTCTTGTCATTAGTTGTATTGATGGCTTGTGGTGAGGAAGAGACTAAAAAGAGTCAAGCACCAGAACAAACCCCAAAACAACAGCAACAAACGACTGTACAACAAATTGCTGTTGGAAAAGAGGCTCCAGACTTTACCTTGCAATCAATGGATGGCAAAGAAGTGAAGTTGTCTGATTATAAGGGTAAAAAAGTCTATTTGAAGTTTTGGGCTTCATGGTGTGGTCCATGTAAGAAAAGTATGCCTGAGTTGATGGAATTAGCTGCAAAAGAAGATCGTGACTTTGAAATTCTTAGTGTCATTGCACCGGGAATTCAAGGTGAAAAAACTGTAGAGCAATTCCCACAATGGTTCCAAGATCAAGGTTATAAGGATATCCCAGTTCTTTACGATACTAAAGCAACAACCTTCCAAGCTTATCAAATCCGAAGCATTCCTACAGAATACCTAATTGATAGTCAAGGAAAGATTGGAAAGATTCAATTTGGTGTTATCAGCAACGCGGATGCAGAAGCAGCCTTTAAAGAAATGAACTAGAATAGATAAAAATCTGATTACAAGAGAGTAGTCAGATTTTTTTAGAAAATCATTTTATAAATATTCACAAATACCCCATATTTATGGTAAAATAGGATCATCATTCTATTTTGGAGTCAAAGATGAATATATTTAGAACAAAGAATGTTAGTTTAGATAAAACGGAGATGCATAGGCATTTGAAGTTATGGGATTTGATTTTGTTGGGTATTGGAGCCATGGTAGGGACAGGTGTCTTTACAATTACAGGTACTGCAGCCGCAACTCTAGCGGGTCCAGCTCTAGTGATTTCAATCGTCATTTCTGCCTTGTGTGTGGGATTATCAGCTCTATTTTTTGCAGAATTTGCTTCACGGGTACCTGCTACAGGTGGTGCCTACAGTTATCTCTATGCTATTTTAGGAGAATTTCCAGCTTGGTTGGCTGGCTGGTTAACCATGATGGAATTCATGACAGCCATATCGGGTGTTGCTTCGGGTTGGGCAGCTTATTTTAAAGGCTTGCTCTCTCAATACGGGATAGCTCTTCCTCAGGCTTTAAATGGTACCTTTAATCCTCAAGCAGGGACATTTGTTGATTTATTGCCAATTCTTGTCTTGGTCTTGGTGACTTCGCTTGTTTTACTAAATGCCAAAGCAGCCTTACGCTTTAATTCTATCCTAGTTATTTTGAAATTTTCCGCTTTAGCTCTTTTTGTTTTAGTAGGAATTTGGCATATCAAACTTGATAATTGGAGCAATTTTGCTCCTTATGGTTTTGGACAATTCTATGGAGCTAGCACTGGTATTATGGCTGGTGCATCCTTGATGTTCTTTGGTTTTTTGGGATTTGAATCCATCTCTATGGCCGTAGATGAAGTCAAGACTCCTCAAAAAAATATTCCTAGAGGGATTGTCTTATCGCTTTCTATCGTAACCATTCTCTATGCCTTTGTGACGCTTGTCTTGACTGGTGTGGTTCACTATAGTCATCTAAATGTCGATGATGCCGTTGCCTTTGCTCTTCGCAGCGTTGGAATTAGTTGGGCAGCTAATTATGTGTCATTAGTGGCCATCTTGACCTTGATTACGGTTTGTATCTCGATGACCTATGCCCTATCGCGTATGATTTACAGTTTAGCGCGTGACGGATTGATGCCTGTTGCCTTTAAAGAACTAACGAAGACAAGCAAGGTACCAAAAAATGCTACTATCTTGACAGGTCTAGCTTCAGCGATAGCTGCTGGAATGTTCCCTCTTGCTAGTATCGCAGCCTTCTTAAATATTTGTACCTTAGCCTACTTGATCATGCTAGCTTACGGCCTGATTTGCTTACGAAAGGAAAAAGGGATGCCAAAAGCTGGAGAATTTAAGACACCATTGGTAGCCTTGTTACCGATTTTATCAATCATCATTTGTTTATCTTTCATGTTGCAGTATAATGTGGAAACCTGGATTGCTTTCCTAGTTGCTTTGTTGATAGGAAGTCTTATTTACTTTACTTATGGCTATAAGCATTCGACTATAGAAGAATAAAGTGAAAGTCTGTTGAGTTGTTGAAACTCAGCAGATTTTTATATGTGAAAGAAATTTCAAATTTTTTCTAAAAATATCTTGACAGATTAAATTTTTAGGAGTAGAATGTTTACCAGTTAATTAATTAGTTAAGGGGTTGTTTATGAAAAAACAAAGTTTATTTTTAGTATTTTTAAGTGTCTTTCTTTTGTGTTTAGCTGCTTGTGGGCAGAAGGAAAGCCAGACAGGGAAAGGGATGAAAATTGTAACTAGTTTTTACCCTATCTATGCCATGGTTAAGGAAGTATCTGGTGACTTGAATGATGTTCGAATGATTCAGTCAAGTAGTGGAATTCACTCCTTTGAACCTTCAGCAAATGATATCGCAGCAATCTATGATGCGGATGTCTTTGTCTATCACTCGCATACGCTCGAATCTTGGGCAGGAAGTCTGGATCCCAATCTTAAAAAATCCAAAGTTAAGGTTTTAGAGGCTTCTGAGGGAATGACCTTAGACCGTGTTCCTGGGCTAGAAGATGTGGAAGCAGGTGATGGAGTTGACGAAAAAACGCTCTATGATCCTCATACTTGGCTAGATCCTGAAAAAGCTGGCGAAGAAGCCCAGATTATCGCTGATAAACTTTCAGAGGTTGATAATGAGCATAAAGAAACTTACCAGAAAAATGCGCAAGCCTTTATCAAAAAAGCTCAAGAATTGACTAAGAAATTCCAGCCTAAATTTGAAAAAGCGAGTCAGAAAACATTTGTAACACAACATACAGCTTTTTCTTATCTAGCTAAGCGATTTGGACTCAATCAACTTGGTATAGCAGGTATCTCTCCTGAACAAGAACCAAGTCCAAGACAACTAACTGAAATTCAGGAATTTGTTAAAACCTATAAGGTTAAAACGATTTTTACAGAAAGTAACGCTTCTTCAAAAGTAGCTGAAACTCTTGTCAAATCAACAGGTGTTGGTCTTAAAACTCTGAATCCTTTAGAGGCAGACCCACAAAATGACAAGACTTACCTAGAAAATCTAGAAGAAAATATGAGTGTATTAGCTGAAGAATTAAAGTGAGGCAAAAATGAAAATCAATAAAAAATATGTAGCAGGTTCAGTGGCAGTCCTTGCCCTAAGTGTCTGTTCCTATGAACTTGGACGATATCAAGCTGGTCAAGTTAAGAAAGATTCTAATCGAGTTGCTTATATAGATGGTAACCAACCAAGCCAAAAAGCAGAAAATTTGACACCTGATGAAGTCAGTAAGAGAGAGGGAATCAACGCCGAGCAAATCGTTATCAAGATTACGGACCAAGGTTATGTGACCTCTCATGGAGACCATTATCATTACTATAATGGCAAGGTTCCTTATGATGCTATTATCAGTGAAGAACTGCTGATGAAAGATCCAAATTATCAGTTGAAGGATTCAGATATTGTCAATGAAATCAAGGGTGGCTATGTCATTAAGGTAGACGGGAAATACTATGTTTACCTCAAGGATGCTGCTCACGCGGACAATATTCGGACAAAAGAAGAGATTAAACGTCAGAAACAGGAACATAGTAGTAATCATGGAGGCGGCTCTAACGATCAGGCGGTAGTTGCAGCCAGAGCTCAAGGACGTTATACAACGGATGATGGTTATATCTTTAATGCATCTGATATCATTGAGGATACGGGCGATGCCTATATCGTCCCTCATGGCAATCACTTCCACTATATTCCAAAGAGTGATTTGTCTGCTAGTGAATTAGCTGCCGCCCAAGCCTTCTTATCTGGAAAAGGTGGTCAATTAAGTACGGTTGAATATCGTTCAAGCAGGGGAGAAACAAGATCTAATGTGAGAACGAGTTCATCTGAAACTCCTCAAGATCCTGCAACAGCTCCTGAGAGTCAAAACGAGGACTTAGCTAGTCTTCTTCAAGAATTGTACGCTTTACCACTTAGCCAACGCCATGTGGAGTCTGATGGATTGGTATTTGACCCAGCACAGATTACAAAACGTACAGCCAATGGTGTGGCAGTTCCTCACGGGGATCATTTCCATTTCATTCCTTATTCGCAAATGTCTGCCTTGGAAGAAAAGTTGGCTCGAAATCTACCAATTGGAGGTCAACCAATTCAAAGTCATGCTGACAATCCGAAACCAAGTAGTACTGAGAAACCAATTTCAACCATTAAACCAAACTTTAATCTCAATACGCCAGCGCCGAATCGAGGAACTGGAGGAGCCTATACAACGGATGATGGGTATGTCTTTAGTCCGACAGATGTGATTGAAGATACAGGAGATGCTTTTGTTGTACCACACGGCAATCATTTCCACTATATACCTAAGAGTGATTTGTCTGCAGGAGAATTAGCTGCCGCTCAAGATTATTGGAATGGTAAACAGGGCTCACATTCTGCTACAAGTTCAAGTAAAACGAATAGCAATGATACAAAACCAGCCCAACCAAGTTTGACAGAGACTCCTAATCTGACTGTCACGCCAACCTATCATCAAAATCAAGGGGAAGATATTCCAAGCCTTTTACGAGAATTGTATGCCAAACCTTTGTCAGAGCGACATGTAGAATCGGATGGCTTAGTTTTTGATCCGGCACAAATCATCAAACGTACAGCTAACGGTGTTGCTGTGCCTCACGGAGACCATTATCACTTTATTCCTTATTCACAAATGTCACCTTTGGAAGAAAAATTGGCTCGTATGATAGCTGTCAAGGGACAAAATGGCAGTGTCTTGCCAAGCGTCACACCACTGAAGCCAGCCCCTACTACCAAACCTCTAGCACCAGTGGAAAATAAACCGACTGACCTTGATGTCAACCAGGTTGTTAGAAAAGTTGGCGACGGATATATTATAGAGGATAGGGGCGTTAGTCGTTATGTTCTAGCTAAAGATTTGGCCAAGGATAAGATTGATGCTATTGAAAATCTCTTGTCTAAGAAAACTCAAGAGACACACGCTCTAGTTGCGAAGAAAGAAAATGTTGCTCCTCGTGACCAAGAATTTTATGATAAAGCATATAATCTGTTGGCCGAGGCTCATAAAGCCTTGTCTGAAAATAAGGGTCGCTCTACTGATTTCCAAGTTTTGGATAAATTAGCAGAACGCTTGAATGATGAATCAACTAATAAAGGAAAATTGGTAGATGATTTATTGGCATTCCTAGCACCAATCACCCACCCAGAGCGACTTGGCAAACCAAATTCTCAAATTGCATATACAGACGATGAAATTAAATTAGCGAAATTAGCAGGCAAGTACACAACAGAAGATGGTTATATTTTTGATACTCATGATATTACCAGTGATGAGGGAGATGCCTATGTAACTCCACATATGACCCATAGTCATTGGATTAAGAAAGAGAGCTTGTCTGAAGCTGAAAGAGCGGCAGCTCAGGCTTATGTTAAAGAGAAAGGTTTGACGCCTCCTTCAACAGATAATCAGGGTTCAGGAAATACTGAGGTTAAAGGAGTAGAAGCAATCTATAATAAAGTAAAAGCAGCTAAGAAGGTTCCACTTGATCATATTCCTTACAATCTACAACATACTGTTGAAGTTAAAAATGGTAGCTTAATTATACCTCATTACGACCATTACCATAACATTAAATTTGGGTGGTTTGACGAAGGACTTTATGAGGCACCCAAAGGCTATAGTTTAGAGGATCTCTTTGCGACGATTAAGTACTATGTTGAACATCCTGACGAACGTCCACATTCTAATGACGGATGGGGAAATGCCAGCGAGCATGTCTTAGGTAAGAAAGACCACAGTGAAGATCCCAAAAAGAATTTCAAAGCAGATGAAGAACCCGTAGAGGAAACACCTGCTGAGCCAGAAGTCCCTCAAGTAGAGACTGAAAAAGTAGAATCCAAGCTCAAAGAAGCAGAAGCTTTACTTGCTAAAGTAACTGATGCTAGTCTGAAGGCCAATGCAACAGAAACCCTAGCTGGTTTAAGAAATAATTTGAGTCTCCAAACCATGGATAATAATGGCATCATAGCAGAAGCGGAGAAATTACTTGCTTTGTTAAAAGGAAGCAAGTCAGTCACGACGAAACCAGAAGCATAAGTTTGTCCTATAAATCAATGGGATGTAAGAGTCAGTAGCAATACTGGCTTTTATTTTTTAAAATGATATAAAAATCTTGACATATAAACTTAAAAAAGGTAAACTATTTACTGGTTAATTAATTGGTTAAATAACCAGTTTAGGAAAACTGTTTAACCGAGAAAAGAAGTTAAGAAAAAGCTTCATCATCTATTGAAATGAGGAAATTATGAAATTCAGTAAAAAATATATAGCAGCTGGATCAGCTCTTATCGTATCCTTGAGTCTTTGTGCCTATGCACTGAACCAGCATCGCTCGCAGGAAAGTAAGGACAATAATCGTGTCTCTTATGTGGATGGCAGCCAGTCCAGTCAGAAAAGTGAAAACTTGACACCAGATCAGGTTAGCCAGAAAGAAGGAATTCAGGCTGAGCAAATTGTAATCAAAATTACAGATCAGGGCTATGTGACGTCACACGGTGATCACTACCATTACTATAACGGGAAAGTTCCTTATGATGCCCTCTTTAGTGAAGAACTTCTGATGAAGGATCCAAACTATCAACTTAAGGATGGAGATATTGTCAATGAAGTCAAGGGTGGTTATATCATCAAGGTAGATGGGAAATATTATGTCTACCTGAAAGATGCAGCTCATGCTGACAATGTTCGAACGAAAGATGAAATCAACCGTCAAAAACAAGAACATGTCAAAGATAAGGAGAAGATCAGCTCAGATGTTGCTGTAGCAAGGTCTCAGGGACGCTATACGACAGATGATGGTTATGTCTTTAATCCAGCTGATATTATCGAAGATACTGGTGATGCTTATATTGTTCCTCACGGAGGACACTATCATTATATTCCAAAAAGTGATTTATCTGCTAGTGAATTAGCAGCAGCTAAAGCTCATCTGGCTGGTAAAAATACGCAACCGAGCCAGTTAAGCTATTCTTCAACAGCTAGTGACAATACTAATCAAGCTACAGAGAAAGAATCAACTAGCAAGTCAGAACGTAAATCTGAAAATCTCCAAAGTTTATTGAAAGAACTCTATAATTCACCTAGTGACCAACGTTACAGTGAATCAGATGGTCTGGTCTTTGACCCTGCTAAGATTATCAGTCGTACACCAAATGGTGTTGCGATTCCACATGGCGACCATTATCACTTTATTCCTTACAGCAAGCTCTCTCCTTTAGAAGAAAAGATTGCCAGAATGGTGCCTATCGGTGGAACTGGTTCTACGGTATCTACAACTGAAAAATCTAATGTAGTAAGGCCTAGTCTAGGCAGTCTTCCAAGTAATCCATCTACAATGACTACAAATAAGGCAATCTCTTCAGCATCTGATGGCTATGTCTTTAATCCAAAAGATATCGTTGAAGAAACGTCTACAGCTTATATTGTAAGACATGGTGATCATTTCCATTACATTCCTAAGTCGAATCAAATTGGTCAACCGACCCTTCCAAATAATGGTTTAGCGACACCTTCGCCATCACTTCCAATCAATCCAGGAACTTCACACGTGGAACATGAAGAAGATGGTCACGGTTTTGATGCAGATCGTATTATTGCTGAAGATGAATCAGGATTTATCATGAGTCATGGTGACCACAATCATTACTTCTTCAAGAAAGATTTGACACCAGAACAAATTAAGGCTGCACAAAATCATCTGAAAGGTAAAACGCCATCAGTACCAAGTCCAGCCCATGATAATCACGATGAAGAAACACATGGCCACAAACATGATGAAGACAATGATCATGGTTTTGATGCCAATCGTGTCATTAGTGAGGATGAGCAAGGTTTTGTCATGAGTCACGGTGACCACAATCATTACTTCTTCAAGAAGGACTTGACAGCAGACCAAATTAAGGCAGCGCAAGACCATTTGCAAACACATCATGATGCAGAGCCTGTAAAACCTCTTGCTAAAACCGTTGAGTCTTTCTCAAGAGATGCTAGCGATGAAGAGAAGATTGCATACATTTCTAAAACCTATGGAGTTCCACTTGAAGCTATTAGAATTTCAAACGGATTCTTTGTCTTTGGAAATCCAGACCAAGCCTATGATCCAACTCATATCCATCCATATGCTGTTCGTAAAGAACACGTTCGGATTCCTCTCCAAACTGGCAATCCAGAACTTGATTTCCTAAATGAACTTTATACCACTGCTTTGCGAGATGGTGTGTCACCTTATAGCTTGCAGGTAGAAAATGGTAGTTTTGTGATTCCTCATGGAGACCATAATCACTACATCAAAGTTCAAACTAAGGGATATGAAGTGGCTTTGAAAAACAAGATTCCAGCATTGCAATCCAACTATCAACCTGGAGCTTTTGATGAGAAGGCAGTCTTGGCAAAAGTAGATCAACTTCTAGCTGATAGCAGAAGTATCTACAAAGATAAGCCTATCGAACAAAGACAGATTGAGTTAGCTTTAGGTCAGTTTACTGAAAATATGAAGAAACTGGCAACGAACTCTACAGCAGGTTATCTTGCGACACTTGATCTCTTTGATAAGCAATATATCCATATTGATGAAAGTGTCAAACCAGTTGAAACAAGTGCTTTAGATAAGAAATACCAGGCCTTGATTGATAAAATCAATACACTGGATACAGACTCTTATGGACTTCCTAAGAAAGACCTTCTAGTTCGACTCCAAGAAGCTAAGCTGGCTAAAGATGAGGCTGGTTTAGCAGCGGTTGAATCACAACTTCAAGCTCTTCAAGACTTTAATGATCGTACTGGTGATACAACAGTGGAATATATCAAGTACTTCTATGAGCATGTAAATGATAGTCGTTTGAGTGATGAGCTTCGTAATAAAGTTGCTAATTTGACTTTGACTTTATATCAATCACAATCTTTCCGTAAGGCTGTGGATTTGAATAAGCTTTTCCCAAGCATTTATCAAACAAAACAAGAAGTAGAAGAGGCTTTGAAAAATCAGCCAACTTCTGCAAAAGTAAATGAAACAGCTTTAGATAAAGAAAAAGTTGATAGTCAATCTGCTAAGCAAGCAATTTATGAATTTCTGAAAGAACTCTATCCTGATCTTAAGAAGGAGGAACATGTCAATCATATTAGTAAAGATCAAGTCGAAACTATCTTAACTAAAGCAGAGCAATTCTTAGCTCAAGTTAAAGAAGTAGGAATCAGACAATCCTTAGCAGAAGAAGTAGAAAATCTAAAAGTTGCAGCTAACAAGGCTGATGCAGACTTGGATGAAATCAATGTCCAAGTTAACGATCTCTTGAAACGTATTGTAGCTACTCTGCAAAAAGAGAAAGAGACTGCGCAACAAGATCCACAAATAATTAATCTACATAAACAACTCTATGGATATATCAACTCACTACATAAGTACTTAGAAGATAACAATGGTTCAAATGAAGAATTTGACAAAGTTGATAAACTATTCGATCAGCTTGATGATGATGTGAAAAATAATGATAAAGAAGCTTTACTTGAATTAGCCAAAACAATAGTAGCCTTGACTCAAGAAATCAAGTCAAAATCAAGAGCAAGTGAAGAAGCGACTCCAACAACAAAAGCTGAATCGAATGCTGATAGCACAAGTGCAGAGAATCAACCAATTGCAGCTACAGCAGCCGAAGCACCAGTGGCATCTGAATCTAACAGTGAAACTGCCAGCGATGAAAACAAACCAAGCAACACAAGAGATTCTAAACCTGCTGAATCAACTTCAGAAAAGGAAACAACAGAATCTACAACAAGTACTGGAAATCAAGAAAAACCAGCAGAATAAACAGAAAGGCGAAGTAGCTGAGCTACCTCGTCTTTTTTAGTCTTTATAAGCTAAGATACCAATGATGGTGTCAACAGCGCGCTCCATGGTCTGAAGGCTAACGTATTCAAAACGGCCATGCATATTCTCACCACCAGCGAAGATATTTGGCGTTGGAATCCCCATAAAGGAAATCTTTGACCCGTCAGTTCCACCACGAATTGGTTCGATGACTGGAGTTATTTCAAGTTCTTCCATAACTGCTTTGGCAATGGTAACTGGTGTCATATCCTTCTCGATGACTTCCTTCATGTTGTAGTACTGGTCTGTCAAAGTTAGAGTAACACGATTGCTACCAAGTTCTTGGTTCATCTTATCAGCAATAGCTTGCATGGCAGCTTTACGAGCTTCAAAGTTTTCTTTTTCAAAATCACGAATGATATAGCTAGCACGCGCTTCCTCGACCGTACCTGACACATCCATGAGATGGTAGAAGCCTTGGTAACCTTCAGTTAATTCAGGTCGGTCACCAGCTGGAAGTTGGTTGTGGAAATCAATGGCTAGCTGAAGAGCATTGACCATTTGTCCTTTGGCTGTTCCTGGGTGAACATTACGACCTTGGAAATGGAGTTCTGCACCCGCAGCAGAGAAGGTTTCATACTGAAGTTCACCAAGAGGCCCGCCGTCGACTGTATAAGCAAAGTCGACATTGAAGTCTTCTGCATCAAATTTGTTGGCACCGACACCAATTTCTTCATCTGGACCAAAACCGACACGAATTTCACAGTGTTTAATTTCAGGATGAGCGTTCAAGTATTCGATAGCTGTCATGATTTCTGCGATACCGGATTTATCATCAGCACCTAGCAAGGTTGTTCCATCTGTTGTGATAAGCGTTTGTCCTGGATATTTCTCAAGACTCTTGAAGTCAGCTGGATCGAGTTTGAAACCAGAATTCCCTAGTTCAATCACACCACCATCGTAGTTTTCAATCACCTGAGGGTTAACTCCTTCGGCATTAAAATCAGCAGTATCCATGTGAGATATAAAGCCAATCTTACGTGTTAGAGCTGGATCATTGGCTGGTAAGGTCCCAATCGCAAAACCATTTGGAAGGTAGTAGACATTTTGCAGTCCAACACGTTTCATTTCAGGGATAAGAACATTGGTAGCGAAGTCAACCTGACACTGTGTACTTGGAGTAGTAGTAGAGTGTTCATCAGAGCGCGTGTTGACCTTAACGTAGGTTAAGAAACGGTCCAAGAGATTTGGATAAGTCATAAAAAACTCCTTTTGAATTCATTTTTTCCATTGTATCATAGAAAGAAGAGAAAAACAAAAGACAGAAGTTAGGGGAATTTACAATGTTAGCGTTTACTTATCAATGAATTAATGATAAAATAAACTTGATAAAAACATCACAAGGAAGCGATTATGAAAAAAGCAATTTTAATGATGACTTTCGGTTCGCCAGAAGAGATTACCTTTGAAGGTGTGGCTGATTTTTTCACAAATATTCGTCGTGGAGTGAGACCTCAAGACCACGAAATTCAAACTCTCTATGATAATTATGTACGAATTGGAGGCACGCCTCTGCAAAAAATTACCCGTGAAGAGGTTGCCTTGGTAGAAGCTAGGCTGGGGAATGAATACAGTGTTTACTTTGCCAATAAATTTTCCAGACCCTTTATCCCAGATGTGATTGGTCAGATGGAAGCAGATGGAATCGAGCAGTGTATTTGCTTGATTTTAGAGCCCCATTATTCTTTTTACTCTGTTATGGGCTATGAGAAATTTTTAGAAAGCAAGCAAATTCAATTTTTAGTTATCAAGGACTGGTATCAAGAAGAAGCGCTCTTAAACTATTGGGCAGATGAAATTGCTAAGATTTTAAAAGAAGAAGTGAAGCAAAATAGCTTTAAAGTCATCTTTTCAGCCCATAGTGTGCCCATTTTTGCCTTGGATTTTGGTGACCCTTATATTGACCAAATTTTTGAAAATAGTAAGCTAGTTGCTGAAAAAATAGGTTTGAGTTCTGAGCAATATACCAACACTTGGCAAAGTGAAAGTGATATTGGTATTCCATGGATCAAGCCAGATGTCTTAGAATATTTACGAGAACAAAAGCAACATCCAGAGCATTATATCTTTGTCCCGATTAGCTTTATCAGTGAACATATCGAAGTTCTTTTTGATAATGATGTGGAATGTTATGACTTGTGTCAAGAATTGGGTGTGAACTATCATCGTCCACCAATGCCAAATACGGATTCTCGTTTGATTGATGCTTTGATTAGTACAGTCAGAGCTAACGAACATCAAGAATTTAAGGAATTTCTCCCAGAAGAAGAAACCTTTGATGAGTTAGTCCCTTCAGACGATACTAAAAACATTTTGGCCGAATCTCAAGATTTACAAATGCCAGAATTTGTGAAAAAATTGATCGAGAAAAAAGGTCGGGAAAATGTTAAAATGCCTTATCTTATCAAGAGAATGCTTGAAAAAGCAGGTAAGTTGCCAAAAGAGTAAAGAAAAAAGGATTTAGCTTTGTGCTAGATCCTTTTAATCGATTATTTTTTCTCAAGAAGAGCTTTGATTTCTTGAAGAACTTCCAACTCAGTTGGACCAGCAGGTGCTTCTTCAACAACCTCTTCTTTTTTAGTAAGGCTTTGAGCTTTTTCCATTGCTTTAATCACAAAGAATAGAACAGTACCAACTACAAGGAAGTTGATAACAGCACTCAAGAATTTACCATATGTAACACCATTCCATGCAAGCTCAGCGATGTTTTGTACTTTCGCAGCTTCCAAGGCTGGGTTCAATAGGAGTGGAGTGATGATATCATTAACAAATGAAGTAACGATAGCACCAAAAGCAGAAGCGATGATCACACCGACAGCAAGGTCTACAACGTTACCGCGGAGCAAAAATTCTTTAAGATCTTTTAACATTTTCATAATTCCTTTCCAAAATTTTTACTCTTTATTATATATTAATTAAGAAATACTTGCAAGATATATGCTCAGAGATTCTATTTATTAAAAATATAGACCTTGCTTAAAATGTAATTAAGAATGACTATTAAGAATTGTGCAATTATCGTTTCAATTGTATTTATCTTATCAAGATTTTCATTTACAAATTGCCCTATGATATGAGGGAATTGAGTCACAAACAGAAAAGTAAGGAGCAAATCTAACAGAAAAGTAGAAAGGCGAGCAAGAAAAAATTTCACTAAACGTCTTGTCCAATTCTGCCTAGCTTGCTTAAATACAAGCCTATCATTTGTGATAAAGGCAAATAGGATAGCAATTATATTTGCCAAGGCAGTAGCCAGGAGTTCCTGATGAGTTAGTTGATAAATGACTAATCTGGATAGAATGGAGACAAGAGTAGTTGCTATACCAAAAAAGAGATAGGCTAAAAGTTCGTTCTTAAAAACATAAGTGATTATTTTTTTCATGCTTTTAGTATAGCATAAAGCAGCCTATTGTGCTATACTGGTAAGGTTGATTGAATCAACCCTTGGTGCTTAGCTTCTTTCACCAAGCATATTTTACGCGGGCAACCGCCAAAGGAGAAAAGATGAAAAAATTAACTATTCGTGATGTAGCTGATATTGCAATCGTTGCTGCCATCTATGTCGTTTTGACTGTCACACCGCCCCTAAATGCCATCAGCTATGGTGCTTATCAGTTTCGTATTTCAGAAATGATGAACTTTATGGCTTTTTACAATCCTAAGTACATCATCGGAGTTACCATTGGTTGTATGATTGCTAATTTCTTTAGCTTCGGACTGCTAGATGTCTTTGTTGGTGGTGGCTCAACCTTGGTATTCCTCAGTCTAGGTGTTTGGCTTTTTGCAAAATATAGCAAGGATTATCTCTTTAACGGATTGATTCGAAAAGATCATTTCTTCTTTTCAATCCTCTTTTCAATTTCCATGTTTACCATTGCTGCTGAGTTGCATATTGTAGCGCAATTACCATTTTTCCTTACTTGGTTCACAACAGGAATTGGTGAATTTGCCTCATTAATTATTGGAGCGATTATTATCGGTAAAATTGGTCGTCGAATTGATTTAAGCAAATAGAAGAAGACAAGCTGGGTAGTTTTTACCTGGCTTTTTCTTATGGAAAATTTCTTAGGAAACTTGACAAGTTTTTCTAACTATAGTATACTTTTTAAGTAAGCTGATTTAGCTCAGTTGGCAGAGCGCATCCATGGTAAGGATGAGGTCGCCGGTTCAATCCCGGCAATTAGCATAAAATAGACAGAAAAGCCCTTGATTTACAAGGGTTTTTGTTATTTCTGCCCTAAATTTTTCAAAGATATTTCTTAGTCAGCTGTGTAAATGAAACTAAAGAGTTTCATCTGTTGACAAAAGTGATTCTCTTTAGTAGAATAGAAGATGCGATGAGTCGATAGGTAGTCTTCGGACTACTATTGAGCATAAGGAGGTCATAACGCAGGAGCGGACCTTGATGAGTTGTGTGAACCTGCTCATCACATGAAGATGCCTCTTAGTCCCTAGTCTAACGACTGGGGATTTTTATTTTTTAAAAAATGATGAAAAAGCTTTGCAATTCATGGAAAAAGTAGTATAATACATCTATTATAGAAATTTTTAGAAAATTCCGAAAGAGGTTATTTATGGGATATACAGTTGCTGTAGTCGGCGCGACAGGTGCTGTCGGAGCTCAGATGATAAAAATGTTGGAAGAATCAACACTTCCAATCGATAAAATCCGTTACCTTGCTTCTGCACGTTCAGCAGGCAAGACTTTGAAATTTAAAGATCAAGATATTACGATTGAAGAAACAACTGAAACAGCTTTTGAGGGTGTTGATATTGCTCTCTTTTCAGCAGGTGGTTCTACATCAGCTAAGTATGCACCCTACGCAGTGAAAGCTGGAGCGGTAGTAGTAGATAATACATCTTACTTCCGTCAAAACCCAGATGTTCCTTTGGTTGTTCCAGAAGTTAATGCTCATGCACTTGATGCTCACAACGGAATTATTGCCTGCCCTAACTGTTCAACAATTCAAATGATGGTGGCTCTTGAGCCTATTCGTCAAAAATGGGGCTTGAACCGTATCATTGTTTCAACTTACCAAGCAGTTTCAGGTGCTGGTATGGGAGCGATTCTTGAAACACAACGTGAACTTCGTGAAGTTTTGAATGATGGTGTGAATCCACGTGATTTGCATGCGGAAATCTTGCCTTCAGGTGGTGATAAGAAACACTATCCTATCGCCTTTAATGCTCTTCCACAAATCGATGTCTTCACTGATAATGATTACACTTACGAAGAGATGAAGATGACTAAGGAAACTAAGAAAATCATGGAAGATGATAGCATTGCAGTATCTGCAACATGTGTGCGTATTCCAGTCTTGTCAGCTCACTCTGAGTCTGTTTACATCGAAACAAAAGAAGTGGCTCCAATTGAAGAAGTAAAAGCAGCTATCGCAGCCTTCCCAGGTGCTGTTCTTGAAGATGATGTGGCTCATCAAATTTATCCTCAAGCCATTAATGCAGTGGGTTCTCGTGATACCTTTGTTGGTCGTATCCGCAAAGACTTGGATGCAGAAAAAGGAATCCACATGTGGGTTGTTTCAGATAACCTGCTCAAAGGTGCTGCTTGGAACTCAGTTCAGATTGCTGAAACTTTGCACGAACGTGGCTTGGTTCGTCCAACAGCTGAATTGAAATTTGAATTAAAATAGTCATATTGTTTAGGAGTTCAGATGAACTCCTTCTTTGAAATAGAGAGGTGTTTCTCATGTCTTATCAAGATTTAAAAGAGTGTAAAATCATCACAGCCTTTATTACTCCCTTCCACGAGGATGGTTCCATCAACTTTGATGCTATTCCAGCCTTGATTGAGCATTTGTTGGCGCATCATACAGACGGAATTCTCCTTGCAGGGACGACAGCTGAGAGTCCAACTTTAACTCACGATGAAGAGTTGGAACTCTTTGCGGCGGTTCAAAAGGTTGTTAATGGACGTGTTCCTTTAATTGCGGGTGTGGGTACCAATGATACGCGTGACTCGATCGAGTTTGTCAAAGAAGTAGCAGAATTTGGTGGTTTTGCAGCTGGGCTTGCTATTGTTCCTTACTACAACAAACCTTCTCAAGAAGGAATGTATCAGCACTTTAAGGCCATTGCAGATGCTTCTAACCTACCAATTATTATCTATAACATTCCAGGGCGTGTAGTTGTCGAGTTGACTCCAGAAACTATGCTTCGCTTGGCTGACCATCCGAATATTATCGGTGTCAAAGAATGTACCAGCTTAGCTAATATGGCTTATTTGATTGAACACAAGCCTGAAGAATTCTTGGTATATACAGGTGAGGATGGAGATGCCTTTCATGCCATGAACCTTGGTGCGGACGGGGTTATTTCTGTTGCCTCTCATACAAATGGAGATGAAATGTACGATATGTTTACTGCCATTGCAGAAAGCGATATGAAAAAAGCCGCAGCTATTCAGCGTAAATTCATTCCTAAGGTAAATGCTCTCTTCTCTTATCCAAGCCCTGCACCAGTTAAGGCAGTATTGAACTACATGGGATTTGAAGCTGGACCAACTCGTCTACCTCTTGTTCCAGCACCAGAAGAAGATGCCAAACGCATTATCAAGGTTGTTGTAGATGGCGACTACGAAGCGACCAAGGCAACTGTAACAGGTGTTTTAAGACCAGATTACTAAGAAAGACAATAAAATCCATGACCGAAAGAACGATCATGGATTTTGATTATTTTCCTAAACAGAATTGACTAAAGAGCTGGGTGATGAGTTCATCAGGAGCAGCATCCCCAGTGATTTCACCGAGGATTTCCCAAGTACGAGTCAAATCAACTTGAAGCAAGTCAACTGGCATCCCCAGTTCCAGCCCTTCATTAACAGCTTGTAAGCTTTCGACTGCTTTTTCAATCAAGGAAATGTGACGGGCGTTAGATAGATAAGTAGCATCTTGCTCAACCAAACCAGCATTTTCAAAGAAGAGGTTGTTGATTCTCTCTTCAATCTTATCGATGTTTTGATTTTTAAGGACTGAAATACGGATGACATCTTCTGGAAGTTCCGAAGTCTCAATCGCTTCAGGCAGGTCTGTTTTATTAAGTAGAATAATGCGGTTGCTATCTTGACTAATTTCTAGGAGTTGACGATCTTGGGCAGTTAGTTGTTCACTGGCATTTAGGACTAGAAGAACCAAGTCAGCTTCCTTAAGGGCTTTTTTCGAACGCTCAACACCGATTTGTTCAACTATATCATCTGTTTCACGAATACCGGCTGTATCAATCAATTTTAGGGGAACACCGTTGATGTTGACGTATTCTTCGATGACATCTCGGGTTGTCCCAGCGATATCTGTTACGATAGCCTTGTCCTCGCGCAAGAGATTGTTGAGAAGGCTTGATTTTCCAACGTTTGGACGACCAATGATAGCCGTTGAAATTCCTTCACGAAGGATTTTACCGCGACGGGCTGTTCTAAGGAGATTGGTTAGTAATTGCTCAAATTCCATAGTCTTTTCACGGACAACAGCAGTAGTGGCTTCCTCAACATCGTCATACTCAGGATAGTCGATATTGACCTCAACTTGGGCAAGTGTATTGAGGATTTCTTGACGGGTATTATTAATGAGATCAGAAAGGGAACCATCTAGTTGTTTGACTGCAATGTTCATGGCTTTGTCTGTCTTGGCGCGGATGATATCCATCACAGCCTCAGCCTGTGTCAAGTCTACACGACCATTTAGGAAGGCACGTTTGGTAAATTCACCAGGTTCAGCCAATCGAGCTCCTTCACGGATAGCTAGTTGGAGAATCTCATTGGTCACGGCAATCCCACCGTGGGTGTTAATCTCGATAATATCCTCACGAGTGAAGGTTTTTGGAGACTTCATGGCTCCAACCATGACCTCGTCCATGACTTTTCCAGTCAGAGGATCAACAATGTGACCGTAGTTGAGAGTGTGGCTGGCAACCTTGCTCAAGTCTTTTCCTTTAAATATTTTTTGCGCAATAGCAAAACTGTCTGTTCCGCTCAAGCGGACAATACCAATAGCCCCTTCACCTAGTGGAGTAGAGATAGCAGCGATGGTATCAAATTCACGTGTAATCATAGTTTTTCCTTTAATTAATAGCTCTTTTCTTGGAAAATTTTCCAAGTCTCTTTTCAAATTGTAACAAATTTAGGCTATTTCTTCAATGAATGCTACTTGGAGATTGAAAAAGCCTAAGCAATTCTGCTTAAGCTAGCTTATTTGGTGCGCATTTCTCCCTGTGGGAAGTAAGTTCCTTCTGGCATGTCGTTGATGATGACATGGACAGCAGACTGAGGTGCTCCTGTGTTGCGAACAACAGCTTCTGTTACTTCCTTAGCAAGAGCCTTCTTTTGTTCGAGCGTGCGTCCTTCAAATAAATCGATGCGTACAAATGGCATAATAGCTTCCTCCACTAGTTTTTGATTTCTTCTATTTTACCACATTTTGCCGTTTAAAGCTTAAGAAAATTATGATATACTAGAATGTAGCAAAAATTTAGAAATGGACGTGAAGCAAGAAACATGGCACAGTTGTATTATCGTTATGGGACCATGAACTCTGGAAAGACAATCGAGATTCTCAAGGTGGCCTATAACTATGAGGAGCAAGGAAAGGGAGTTGTCATCATGACTTCAGCTCTGGATACGCGTGACGGTGTTGGCTATGTGTCGAGTCGTATTGGTATGAAACGCCCTGCCCTTGCCATTGAGGAAACGACGGATATCTTTGGCTATATTCGAGACTTACCAGAAAGACCTTACTGTGTGTTGGTCGATGAAGCCCAGTTTCTCAAGCGTCATCATGTTTATGATTTAGCTCGTGTCGTTGATGAGCTAGATATACCCGTCATGGCTTTTGGTTTGAAAAATGACTTTCGCAATGAACTATTCGAAGGTTCTAAATATCTCTTGCTTTTAGCAGATAAGATTGACGAAATCAAGACCATTTGTCAGTATTGTAAGAAAAAGGCGACCATGGTTTTACGAACACAGGATGGACTGCCCGTTTATGATGGAGAACAGATCCAGATTGGTGGTAATGAAACCTATATCTCGGTTTGCCGTAAACATTATTTTGCGCCTGAAATCAATAAGGAGAATGAAGAAAAATGAACATCTATGATCAACTACAAGCTGTAGAAGACCGTTACGAAGAGTTAGGAGAATTGCTTAGTGACCCTGATGTTGTATCAGATACCAAACGTTTTATGGAGCTTTCAAAAGAGGAGGCTTCAAGTCGTGATACGGTTACGGCTTACCGAGAATATAAGCAAGTCCTTCAGAACATTATCGATGCCGAAGAGATGATTAAGGAATCAGGTGGAGATGCTGACTTGGAAGAAATGGCCAAGCAAGAGCTCAAAGATGCTAAGGCTGAAAAAGAAGAATACGAAGAAAAACTGAAAATCTTGCTCCTTCCAAAGGATCCAAACGATGACAAGAACATCATCCTTGAAATCCGTGGAGCAGCTGGTGGAGACGAAGCAGCACTTTTCGCTGGAGACCTGTTAACCATGTATCAAAAGTATGCGGAAGCCCAAGGTTGGCGCTTTGAAGTCATGGAAGCATCCATGAATGGTGTCGGCGGTTTCAAGGAAGTAGTTGCTATGGTTTCGGGTCAATCTGTATACTCTAAACTCAAGTACGAATCAGGTGCCCATCGTGTACAACGTGTCCCTGTGACAGAAAGCCAAGGCCGTGTTCATACTTCAACTGCGACGGTTCTTGTCATGCCTGAAGTAGAAGAAGTTGAATACGATATTGATCCAAAAGACCTTCGTGTCGATATCTACCACGCCTCTGGTGCTGGTGGACAGAACGTCAATAAGGTTGCGACTGCCGTTCGTATCGTTCACTTGCCGACCAATATTAAGGTTGAGATGCAGGAAGAACGTACCCAGCAGAAAAACCGTGAGAAGGCTATGAAGATCATCCGTGCGCGTGTGGCGGACCATTTTGCACAGATTGCTCAAGACGAACAAGACGCTGAGCGTAAGTCGACAATCGGTACTGGGGATCGTTCAGAACGGATCCGTACTTACAACTTCCCACAAAACCGTGTGACTGATCACCGTATCGGCTTAACCCTACAAAAACTAGATACGATTTTGTCTGGTAAATTGGACGAAGTTGTAGATGCCTTGGTGCTCTATGACCAAACACAAAAATTAGAAGAATTAAACAAATAATGAAATTAGCTCAATTATTTTCAGATTTTGAAGAAGAATTGATAAGACAAGGAGAGGAAGCTGAAAGCCTCTCTTTTGTCTATCGTAGCCTGAAAAACCTCTCTTTTACAGACTTTGTTTTTGCCCTTCAGCAGGAAGTGACAACAGAGGAAGAACTATTTGTAGAGGATATTTACCAGCAGTTAGCAGCTCATAAACCAGCCCAGTACATTATTGGTCATGCAGATTTCTTCGGAATGCAGTTAAAAGTTGATGAGTGGGTTTTGATTCCTCGTCCAGAGACAGAGGAGTTGGTTGGGCTTATCCTAGATGAAAATTCTGAGGAAAATCTAAAGATCCTAGATATCGGGACTGGAAGTGGTGCCATAGCCCTTGCAATAGCAAAAAACAGACCAAATTGGTTAGTGACAGCAGCAGATATTTCCCAAGAGGCTCTTGACCTTGCATCCGAGAATGCTAAAAATCAAAAACTTAATATATTTTTTAAAAAATCTGATTGTTTTGCAGAAATTTCTGAAAAATATGATATAATTGTATCCAATCCACCCTATATCTCTCGTAAAGATGAGTCAGAGGTAGGTTTGAATGTTTTGCATTCAGAACCTCATCTAGCTCTCTTTGCAGATGAGGATGGTCTGGCAATTTACCGTAGAATTGCGGAAGATGCAAAAGACTATCTCAAAGATGGTGGTAAGATTTACCTTGAAATTGGATACAAGCAAGGTCAAAGTGTCCCTGAACTTTTTAGGAAACATCTTCCTGATAAAAGAGTTCGAACACTCAAGGACCAGTTTGGTCAAGATAGGATGGTTGTCGTTGATGATGGACAGGATTAGACAAGAGTTGGAAAAGGGTGGAGCTGTTGTTCTGCCTACAGAGACAGTTTACGGTCTCTTTGCAAAAGCTCTAGACGAACAAGCAGTGGACCATGTTTACCAACTCAAACGTCGTCCAAGAGACAAGGCGCTCAATCTCAATATCGCCTCTCTCAAGGACATCTTACACTTTTCTAAGAACCAGCCAACTTATCTACAAAAACTTGTAGAGACCTTTTTACCAGGACCTTTGACCATTATTCTCGAAGCTAATAACAGAGTTCCTTATTGGGTTAATTCTGAACTTGCAACTGTTGGATTTCGGATGCCCAGTCACCCTATTACGCTTGATGTGATTCGAGAGACAGGTCCCTTGATTGGACCGTCTGCCAATATCTCAGGTCAGGCAAGTGGAGTTAGCTTTAAAGAAATTCTTAAAGATTTTGACCAAGAGGTTTTGGGTCTGGAAGACGATGCTTTTCTAACTGGACAGGATTCAACTATTTTGGACTTGTCTGGAGAAAAGGTGAAAATCTTACGCCAAGGGACCATTAAGCGAGAAGATATTCTTGCTCAGTTGCCAGAGATTTCTTTTGAGGAGGAATGAGATGCTAAGAGATTTGCAAGAAACAGATGTGAAAGCTATTTGTGACATTAACCAAGAGGCTTTGGGCTATACTTTTAGTCCAGAGGAAACGGCTAGTCAATTAGCTAGACTATCTCAGGATTCCCATCATTTCCTTCTTGGATATGAGGACGCAGTCAGCCATGTCTTGCTGGGATATGTCCACGCTGAGGTTTATGAATCCCTTTATTCTAAAGCAGGATTTAATATTTTAGCCTTAGCAGTTTCGCCTCAAGCGCAAGGTCAAGGTATCGGTAAATGCTTACTGCAAGGGTTGGAACAAGAAGCAAAAAGACGTGGTTATGGGTTTATCCGCTTAAATTCTGCCGATCATCGTCTAGAAGCTCATGCATTTTATGAAAAAGTTGGTTATACTTGTGATAAAGTGCAGAAGCGGTTTATTCGCATCATTTAGTTTATTTTCTTAAACTAAATGACCTGTCACACTATAAAGGAGAAGACCTATGATTTTTGACAAAGATGATTTTAAAGCATACGATGCTGATCTCTGGAATGCTATTGCCAAAGAAGAAGAACGCCAACAAAACAACATCGAGTTGATTGCTTCGGAAAACGTAGTTTCCAAGGCTGTTATGGTAGCTCAAGGGTCTATCTTGACGAATAAATACGCTGAAGGTTATCCGGGACGCCGTTATTATGGTGGAACGGATGTGGTAGACGTTGTAGAGACTCTTGCTATTGAACGCGCAAAAGAAATTTTCGGTGCTAAATTTGCCAATGTCCAACCACACTCAGGAAGCCAGGCCAACTGTGCGGCTTATATGGCCTTGATTGAATCTGGCGATACGGTTATGGGAATGGATTTGGCTGCAGGTGGTCACTTGACCCACGGAGCTCCTGTCAGCTTCTCTGGTCAAACCTACAACTTTGTTTCTTATAGTGTAGATCCTGAAACAGAACTCTTGGACTTTGATGCTATCTTGAAACAAGCCCAAGAAGTAAAACCTAAACTAATCGTAGCAGGTGCTTCAGCCTACTCTCAAATTATCGACTTCTCAAAATTCCGTGAAATTGCAGATGCTGTTGGGGCTAAGCTCATGGTAGATATGGCCCATATCGCTGGTTTGGTTGCTGCTGGTCTACATCCGAGTCCGGTTCCATACGCTCATATCACAACAACAACAACTCACAAAACCCTTCGTGGACCTCGTGGTGGTTTGATTTTGACCAATGACGAAGACCTAGCTAAGAAAATCAACTCAGCTATTTTCCCTGGTATTCAGGGCGGTCCTTTGGAGCATGTTGTGGCAGCTAAAGCTGTTTCTTTCAAAGAAGTATTAGATCCAGCCTTCAAGGAATATGCTGCAAATGTTATCAAGAACAGCAAGGCTATGGCAGCTGTTTTCTTGCAAGACCCTGACTTCCGTATCATTTCTGGCGGAACTGAAAACCACCTCTTCCTAGTGGACGTGACTAAGGTTGTAGAAAACGGAAAAGTTGCTCAAAACTTGCTGGATGAAGTCAATGTTACTTTAAATAAAAACTCAATCCCTTACGAAACCTTGTCACCATTCAAGACAAGTGGGATTCGTATTGGAGCAGCAGCCATTACTGCACGTGGATTTGGTGAAGAAGAAAGCCGTAAAGTGGCTGAACTCATCATTAAAACTCTTAAAAATGCAGAAAATGAGGCTGTCTTAGAAGAAGTGAGAAGCGCAGTCAAAGCATTAACAGATGCCTTCCCATTATACGAGGACTAAAACTTTTATGGACATTTATATTAAGAAAGCCATTATCCACCAGTTCAGTTCGAATGATACTGAGCTGTTCCTAGCGGATAAGTTTCTCAATATCACTCCAAAAATCGAAGAATACCTGCGTAAAAAAATTGAACGTGTGTATTCAGATGAAGCCAAGACTGGGATTTTCGAAGAAGAAAATCCCTTCTTCAATCACATCACAGACGATTTGTTGGAGACATCAGTAACACTGGCTAATCTCTGGAAAGAAGAGTTTAGCATTTCAGAAAATCTCAAGACCAATGACTTGATTTTTGTACAATTTTCTAAAGAAGGTATAGAATATTTCGCTTTCTTGAGAATTGCCCTGCGGGAGACCCTGACCCACTTAGGTGGAGAAGTTGATAATCCCATCAAGCTGACTCAGAATAACCTGCCTGGATTTGGGACAGGTGCTGACGAGGCCTTGGTGGTCAATCTTCAAAGTCGTAAGTATCACCTGATTGAAAAACGAATCAAGTACAACGGGACTTTTTTGAACTATTTTTCAGATAATCTTCTTGCTGTCGCTCCTAAGATTTCTCCTAAGAAATCTATCAAGGAACTGGAAAAAACAGCCCAGAGAATTGCTGAATCCTTTAATACAGATGATTTTCAATTTCAATCCAAGGTCAAATCAGCGATTTTCAATAACCTAGAAGAAAGCAATGAATTGTCACCTGAGAAACTGGCTAATGACCTTTTTGACAATAATCTAACAGCTCGTTTGAGCTTTATTGACCAAGTTAAAGAAGCTGTACCAGAACCTGTTCAATTTGATGAAATTGATGCCAGTCGCCAATTAAAGAAATTTGAAAACCAAAAACTCTCCTTGTCAAATGGAATTGAACTCATCGTTCCCAATAACGTCTATCAAGATGCCGAGTCTGTTGAGTTTATCCAAAACGACAATGGAACTTACTCTATCTTAATCAAAAATATCGAGGATATCCAAAGTAAATAATGTTTAAACGAATTCGAAGAGTGCTTGTACTAGCAGTCTTCCTTTTTGCTGGCTATAAAGCTTACCTCGTTCACCAAGATGTCAAGCAAGTCATGACCTATCAACCCATGGTGCGAGAAATCTTGAGTGAAAAAGACACACCAGCAAACGAAGAGCTTGTGCTCGCCATGATTTATACCGAAACAAAAGGAAAAGAAGGCGATGTTATGCAGTCTAGTGAGTCTGCAAGTGGTTCCACCAACACCATCAATGATAATGCCTCTAGCATTCGGCAAGGTGTTCAAACTCTGACAGACAATCTCTACCTGGCCCAGAAGAAGGGGGTAGATGTCTGGACGGCTGTTCAAGCCTATAATTTTGGACCTGCCTATATCGATTTTATCGCCCAAAATGGCAAGGAAAATACCTTGGCTCTGGCCAAACAGTACTCTCGTGAGACTGTTGCTCCCTTGCTTGGCAATACCACTGGAAAGACATATAGTTATATTCACCCCATTTCCATTTTTCACGGTGCAGAACTCTATGTAAATGGAGGAAACTATTATTATTCTAGACAGGTGCAACTCAACCTTTACATCATCAAATGTTTCACTCTCTTTTCGACATCTGGCTAGTCCAGGTGTTTTTGCTATAAGTTTTCTTTAAGATAGATATATTACTCTAGAAAGGTAAAGGAGGAAATTCCCTATGAGAAAGAAACTCTTTCTGACCAGTGCTGCGGTCTTGTGGGCAGCAACAGCTATGACGAGTGTCCACGCAGCAACAGATGTTCAAAAAGTCATTGACGAAACCTATGTTCAACCTGAATATGTCCTAGGTTCATCCCTAACTGAAGACCAAAAAAATCAAACCCTTAAAAAACTTGGCTACAATGCCTCATCAGACACCAAAGAACTCAAGACCATGACACCTGATGTCTATTCTAAAATCATGAATGTGGCAAATGACTCTAGTTTACAGTTGTATTCATCAGCCAAGATTCAAAAACTAGGTGACAAGTCGCCACTTGAGGTCAAAATTGAAACACCAGAAAACATTACTAAGGTAACTCAGGATATGTACCGAAACGCAGCAGTAACCTTGGGTGTGGAACATGCTAAAATCACTGTAGCAGCGCCCATTCCAGTTACAGGTGAGAGTGCTTTAGCGGGGATTTACTATTCGCTAGAAGCTAATGGAGCCAAGGTGCCACAAGCCAACAAAGATTTGGCTCAAGAAGAGTTGAAGGCTTTGTCAGATATCAATGCTGAAAACAAGGACAAGTCAGGCTATGATGCTAATAAATTAAACGTTGCCCTAGCTGATATCAAGTCAGGAGTCGCCAAAGCTAAAGAAAGCAAGGGAAATCTGACAGAAGAAGATGTCCGCAAAATCGTTGAAGATACCTTGAAAAATTACAAACTTGATCAGGTCATAACAGGAAACCAGATCAATATCATCATCAATTTTGCTTTGAATCTTTCAAAGAGTGATATCCTCAGCAATGCAGACTTCACTAAGACCCTAAATGACCTTAAACAAAGTATCGTATCACAAGCTGGCGACAGTTTTAAAAATATCAACCTTAACTTTGATGCTGATAAGGCGCTAGAGGACGGAGGAAACTTCTTAAGCTCCCTCTGGCAAGCCATTGTCAACTTCTTCAAGAGTTTTGGTTCTTAAGAAATTTCATGGTATAATAGATGGTAACCGTAACGTTGCCGTCTTTTTTGTCGGCCAATAGAAAGAGAAGAGAATGTTAAAGAAAAATGATATTGTAGAAGTTGAAATTGTTGATTTGACCCATGAAGGTGCAGGAGTTGCCAAGGTGGATGGGTTGGTATTTTTTGTAGAGAATGCTTTACCGAGTGAAAAAATCCTTATGCGTGTCCTCAAGGTCAATAAAAAGATTGGCTTTGGGAAGGTTGAAGAATACCTTGTCCAGTCACCACACCGAAATCAAGATCTAGATTTGGCTTACCTGCGTTCAGGAATCGCTGATTTAGGACACCTTTCCTATCCAGAACAGCTCAAGTTTAAAACCAAGCAAGTCAAGGACAGCCTCTACAAGATTGCAGGAATTGCTGATGTAGAGGTTGCTGAAACTTTGGGTATGGAAAATCCAGTCAAGTATCGAAATAAGGCGCAGGTGCCTGTTCGTAGAGTGAATGGTGTCTTAGAAACTGGATTTTTCCGTAAGAATTCCCACGACCTCATGCCTTTGGAAGATTTCTTTATCCAAGATTCTGTGATTGACGAGGTAGTAGTGGCCCTACGCGACTTGCTCCGTCGTTATGATTTGAAACCTTATGATGAAAAGGAACAAGCTGGCTTGATTCGAAACCTTGTGGTGCGTCGCGGACACTATTCAGGACAAATCATGGTTATTTTTGTGACAACTCGTCCGAAGATTTTCCGAGTGGACCAATTGATTGAACAACTAATCAAGCAGTTCCCAGAGATTGTGTCTGTTATGCAAAATATCAACGACCAAAATACTAATGCAATTTTTGGCAAGGAATGGCGCACCCTTTATGGACAGGACTTTATCACTGACCAGATGTTGGGAAATGACTACCAAATCTCTGGTCCAGCTTTTTACCAAGTTAATACTCAAATGGCTGAAAAGCTCTATCAAACAGCCATTGACTTTGCTGAATTAAAAGAAGATGATGTGGTTATTGATGCCTATTCTGGTATTGGGACGATTGGCCTTTCTGTTGCCAAACATGTCAAGGAAGTTTATGGTGTTGAAGTGATTCCAGAAGCGGTTGAGAATAGCAAGCAGAATGCTCAATTGAACAATATTTCAAATGCCCATTATGTCTGTGATACAGCTGAAAATGCTATGCAGAATTGGCTCAAAGATGGAATTCAACCAAGCCTTATCCTAGTGGATCCACCAAGAAAAGGACTCACAGAAAGCTTTATCAAGGCAAGTAGCCAAACAGGAGCTGAACGCATTGCCTATATTTCATGTAATGTCGCTACTATGGCGCGTGATATCAAACTCTACCAAGAGTTGGGATATGAGTTTAAGAAAGTCCAGCCGGTGGACCTCTTTCCGCAAACGCATCATGTTGAGTGTGTAAGTTTGTTAGTGAAATGCAATTAATCCTCAAAAGGTTTCCCAAACCTTTTGAGTCCCACAAACGCATCATGTTGAGGTGGTATCACTGCTAGTACAAGCTGAGGCATCAGCGAAGTAGAAGGAGATGTTCCGCCCATGCGATAGCTGTCGTAGAGTAAGGAGTTTACGACGAAACGATACGGCAACAGCGAACCGCTGAGTGTGTGACTCTACTCTTCAGATCTGAGACAGTCGAAAAGTAGAAGGGGATGGTATTAGTATCAATCAATGAGTAACAAAGTAAAAGCATGATTCGAAACATTTGCTTGTAATTTGCGGAGGAACATCAATATGGATGGAATAACAAAAGATTCTATAAAAACGGCTAAACTAATGAAACAATTATGGCCCCAATTGACCGATAAAGAAGCTATTGATGAAGTAAAAAGATATACGAATGGCAAAAATACTGCAATCTTTACTGAAGTTGAAGGCGACACAATTGTAGGTCTAGCACTATGTTCACTCAGATTTGATTATGTTGAAGGTTGTAAATATAGTCCTGTTGGATTCTTGGAAGGGATTATTGTCGACGAGGAATATCGTTTAAAGGATATTGCTAAAAATCTCTGTACAAAATGTGAGGAATGGGCGAAAAATAAAGGATGTAAGGAATTTGCAAGTGACTGTACTTTAACGAATACGGATTCTATAAGATTTCATCTCAGTATTGGATTTCAGGAGGCAAATAGAATTATTCATTTTAAGAAGAATTTATAATTTCAGAACGTGGTCAAAATTTATGTATCTTTAGGAAGTGTGAAAGATTGGACGAACAAATTTTTTTGATGGGTGGAAATCCGCCGATAAAGAACCATACGATTGTTAATAAAATTGTGTCATCAAGGAAGATCGAAAGAATTGTCATTTTTACAGTTTATCGAGAAAATTGGCAACCCTATATGAAAAAGTACACGGAAGTTTTCCAAAGCCTTTTTTCTAACCTAAACACTGATTACTTACTCTTGGACACTGAGCAGATTGATTTTGATAGCTATCTAGATGCTGATCTAATTATCATCGGTGGTGGAAATACGGAAAAATATATAGCTACTTATGTCAATCATGAGTTCAAAAATTATATCAAACTTATGCTGAAAAAAGGGGCGATAGTTATAGGATTTTCTGCAGGAGCCTTATTATTAGGAGAAAAAGTTTATATTTCACCTAATGATAATTCAGACCATCAGATAAAGATAAAAAATGGATTAGGACTCTTTAGTCAGTTTTTAATTAGTGTTCATTATGATTCCTGGAATGATAAAGCTAATAAGGATAGAGCTGAAGAACTCGTTAATGTTCCCATAATTCCACTAAATGATCATTCATGGCTTGTATTGGATAAATTTGGAAATATCATAGAGAAAATTGACTAGTTTTAATCATGCGAATCTGAATCTAAGAAACTAAAGTATTGACGAAATGAATAATGAAAAGCCTTGATTGTAAGGCTTTTTTTGTTTTTTATGATAGAATATAGGTAGTTATAATCGAGAGCAACTAAGAAGCAGTAACAAATATTACATATAAAATAATAAAAATAAGGGCAATAAAATGACAGAAATTGACAAAAAGAATTTAAAAAATTATCTTTATTGTACATTTGGAATTACTTATATATCTTGGGGGATTCTTGCCATCTTTTCTCAATCTCATATTTTGGGATTAGAAACAATCATAGGAAGAATATTACATATAGTAGGTGCACTTGGACCAGCTATTGCAAGTGGCTTTTATTTGAAAAGGAATAATATAAAATTTAAACATTTTTTATTTAGTAAGAAAGAAAATAGTAGTATTTATTTCATTATTCATTTGTTAGCAATTTTGATACTATTTTCTGTATCTTCCTTAGAATTTAATGGAGTATCCATTTATCTAATGCCACTATTCTTTATTCAATTAATTTTTTTTGGTGGTGGACATGAAGAATTAGGATGGAGAGGAATATTACAGCCGTTACTTGATAAAAAATATACATATTGGCAATCTAATTTGATTGTAGTATCAATTTGGGGAATATGGCATCTGCCTTTATGGTTTATAGATGGAGAAAGTCATCAAGGATTTCCTTTTATTTTATTTTTTATATATACATTATTTTTAAGTTTTGCTTTAGGGCTTCTTTATCGACAAACGAAATCTGTAGGGTACTGTATTTTATTTCACGCGTTCGCAAATTTGTTAAACCTTTATTTTGTGTTAAAAATTAATGTTATTTTTATTATCATTTTTGTTGGTTATTTAATTTATACTATATTGGCTAGTAATAGAATTAGTAAGGAAAAGGATTTTAAATTATAGAATGGATGTTGTTTCTTTTGGATAAAGTGATCAACTTTCTGTTCCACAGTATCATTTCAAAATCATATCGTAGAGTAAGGAGGGAATCTGACGAGATGATACGGTAAGTCCGAACCACTGAGTGTGTAAACTTGTTAGAGAACCATTTTTACTATTCATAAGCTGTAAAATTAACTACTAAAAAAAGGAATTATTATCATGGGAATATTCGATGATTTTGAGTACAAAGACAAGTACCAAAATGAAGAAAAAGTAATTGAGGTACTTAAAAAAATTTTAAGAGCAATTCATCTAAATAACTATAATGAGATTATGGATTGTGTTGATGGTTCAGAAGTTAATGATGTAAAAGAGTTACTTGAATATATTGAGGATTCATTACAATTAAATGATTTTGATAAAATTGATGAATATGGTGTAGAATGTAATTTCCATCCGAACTATGAGTACTCTCAATTACAAGTTTATGAATTTAATGATCAAACTGGCTTTGCTGTTGAATATCAGATGACGTCCGATTCTGAATTAGTAGATTTAACCCTACAATTAGAATTTTTATATAATAATGATGGTTACAAAATAACTTCTGTAGATGTAGATCCTGGATAAACCAAACTTAATTATCTTCGTTATATGATAATGCATATATTAAGGATAGATAGTTTGTTTGTAAGTTGCTTAAAATATCGGTTGATTTTTCAAATATTGGGAGAATGAAAGATGTATCTATTGGAATTGTATCAAGGTGATTATCAAAAGGATTTAGTTGTATTTGAGACTTTAGAAGAGGGGAGAGCCTTTGTTGATCAAATTCCGGGATATACTTTAGAAACAGAAGATGGCTTTGAAGTGGAGTATGTGGACCCCAAACACTTACCGGATTATATGGAAATTGTCTTCAATGGAAACATTGTCCCTTTATCTAGATTTTCGTTTAATCCTGAGGAAAATGTGGATATTATTTGGAAAGAGATTTCGAATCTATCCGTTAAAAACGATAAAGTGATCGAAGGAGCTACAAAAATCGATGCCTATGTCGTGAATAACGATGAAGTGAAAGCCTATATCGAAGCCAGAGAAGCAAACTTCCGCAAGGCAAAAGACTTTTTAGAAGGCAGTGGATATGAAGTCGATAGAAGCTTTTTCGGAAGTGAAGACGGTGAAGCGATTGTCTACAGAAAACGCGACACCGAAGATTTGCACTTCCTATGTCACTTAGACCCGCTGTTTGTAGAGATTGAAGATGTAGAAGGATATGTGAAAGAAGCGATGGAAGAGTTTTTGTATAGTTAAACTTATGAATTCTTCACAAATTAACAAACCAATCGAAAGGAAATATCGGTTGGTTTTTTAATGCTCATCTTGTAAACTTGCTAAATAAACTAGAATCAAGTACAATGAGTTTAGATAGTTCTATATGTATAGTTTTAGCTCAATATAAATCTATCTAATACGACATCAAATAAGTGAATGAGAAGCAAAAAGGTTTTTTAATTGATCTTTATTGTTTTTAAAATCCTTAAGGAGAATTATAAATGAAAAAAATTATGGTAATCATCAATCCAACCTCTGGTGGTGAAAAAGCTTTGGATTATAAGGTAAAACTGGAGAATAAAGCTAGAGACTATTTTGAAGATGTGGAAATTAAAATTACGGAGAAAGCGCAAGACGCCACAAACTTTGCAGCAGAAGCTTCTCAGGAGCACTATGATGCAGTTCTTGTTTTTGGTGGAGATGGGACTGTCAATGAAGTAATCTCTGGTATCGCGGAAAAAGACTACATTCCTAAACTTGCGATTATCCCAGGAGGAACTGGAAATCTCATCACGAAACTATTAGAGATTAATCAAGATATTGATGGCGCCATTGACGAGCTTGATTTCAGTTCTACAAACAAGATTGATATCGGAAAATCAAATGGTAATTATTTTGGTTATATCTTTAGTATTGGTTCACTACCAGAAGCCATCCATAACGTTGGAATAGAAGATAAAACAAAATTTGGCATGCTAGCCTATGCGATTAACACCATGAAGTCTGTTGTTACAGATCAAGTATTTGACATTAAAGTTGAGACAGAAAATGGAAATTACATTGGCCCAGCCAGTCATATCTTGGTTCTCCTTACCAATTATTTCGCTGACAAAAAAATCTTTGAAGAAGATAAGGATGGTTATGCTAATATTTTGATTTTAAAAGATGCCTCAATCCTTACTAAATTGTCAGTTATCCCTGATTTATTAAAAGGTGATGTTGTAGAAAATGATCACATCGAGTACATAAAAGCTCGTCACATAAAAATTTCTTCAGATGCCGCCTTAGAAACGGATGTTGATGGCGATAAATCTGATGACCTACCAGTAGAAATCAAAGTGCTAGGTCAGCATATCGAGGTCTATTCTCAACCGAAAGAATGATAAACTTTTGAAAAGAATAGTAGATAATAAAGGAGGCGATGATGATGAAGATTTTAGCAATTAATTCAATTTCGTTTAAAAAAAGAATGATTGAATTACTATTTGATTATCTTTTCATTCTAGCTTATTTAGCACTTCTGTTTTTAGGTTCTATGCTTTTTTATATTATTCTTTTTAATGGTATCCCAGAGTTTACAGAAATTCAGTCGCAGTGTCTTGTATTTTTCACCTCTGTTTTTCCAATCACTCTAGTTTTTACATTCTTAGATTATACAAAAAATGGGAGTTTTGGGAAGGCCAAAGCAGGACTTCAATTGGTTTACAAGAAAAAAACTGTGCAAGCTAGCTTGCTTAGAAACACCATTAAATTTTTACCTTGGCAAATAGGTCACATGGGCACGATACATGGTTTCTATAGTGAGTTTGATTTCATATCTATTATCCTCTCGTTTTTAGCTACTCTCCTCGCAGTTGCCTTACTAGCAATGATGGTTTTCAGGAAAGATAAGCGTCATCTAGGTGATCTTATAGCTCATACACAGGTGCAGCTAAAAGGTGACTAAAATTAAATATTTCATAGATATTTCACTTATTAGGGAGCGTGCTGTGTGCCAGCTTCCTTTTTAATGATTTAAAATCTACTTTACTTAGCAAAATGCTTGGACTTAAAATAAATTTGAACTATAATATAAGAGAAGCTAATCGACCTGAAAGGTCTTAGTTAAAAAGGAAACATTTTATGAAAGTATCTAAAAAAATCAGATTAATGAGCTGCTGTGGTCTAGCTATTTTTACTTTAGCTGCCTGTGGTACAAACCAAAACCAATCTACGGAAAAACAGAATAGTTCAACTACTAAGTTGGTTAGCTCAGATAAAGAAAGCTACAAAGGAACCTATAGCAATCTCAATAGCAAGGAAAGTGAAGAAGAAGTTCGAAAAACCTTGGCTGCACATTTGGATAAAGATAGTGTCGATGCATTTTTCAACCTTGTAAATGATTATAACGGGACTGTCGGTTCAGTGGGCTTAACTGGAGATTTTTCTACATTTACCAAAACAGACTATGATGTTGAAAAGATAAACAATCTTTGGGCACCTAAAAAAGGTGATTTTGTCGGCACCAACTGTCGTATTAACAGTTATTGTTTATTAAAAAACTCTATCGAAATCCCAAAGTTAGAGAAAGATGATTCCCTCTTGTTTGTCGATAATGATGCCATTGACAAGGGAAAAGTCTTTAGTGCTGAAGACAAGGAAGCTTTTGATATTTTATTTTCAAGAGTCAAGACCGAAGCAACGACAGATGTCAAAGTTCATGCTGCAAAAATGGAACAATTCCTTTCTCAATTCAAGTTTAATGAAAATGCAAGAATGCTCTCTGTAGTAGTCCATGATGACTTGGATGGTCAATCTCTCTTTATCGGCCATGTCGGCATACTTGTACCGAGCGAGGACGGCTATCTCTTTGTCGAAAAGCTGACCTTTGAGGAACCTTATCAAGCCATCAAGTTTGCGACCAAGGAAGATTGTTACAAATATCTCGATACAAAATACGAAAACTATACAGGTGAAGGTTTAGCGAAGCCATTTATTATGGATAATGATAAGTGGGTTCAATTCTAAAGGGTGGCATTGAAATGGAAGTAGTACTGGCATTCATAATAATTGTCTTAGTCGGAGTATGGGCTGTTTGGGTTATCAAAGAAAATCAGCAGACGCCAAGAAAGAATGAACGATTTATTGGTTATATCAATCGATACGATGAAAATGGAGACCCCTACCAAGCTGAAGTTTTGCATGTGACAGAAGATGAGGAGTAGACATATGGAACTACAAGATTTTACGAAACAAGAACAAGAAATGATTAAAAAGGGATTAACTTTTTCTAAACTTAGTGATAAGGAAACAGCTGATAAGATTATCGCTCTAATCCCTCATGAATATATTAAGCGTATCCCGTTTTTTGTTAGAAAACATGCTATTACACGTACTATTAAGAGAATCTCTCTTGAGTATCCGGAATTGTACGCTGTTGCTGAACAAGAAGGCCAGCTTCCAGAAAAAGAAGCTCAAGAATTACGCCAAATTCTTACAACTATTTTCCAAGAGAAAATGAATAAGCATAAAATCAAGTAGGAACGCCTAAACGCTCGTCTATTTGATTATATGCTTACTAATGACTATAGCTAACACTCCATCATTCCCACATGCTATGTTGGGCTCTGACACCATAACTATCTAGGGAACCATCTGTATTAAACTTGGCTTCAATCCTGTATCTTTTCCAGAGATCGTAATCTGCTGTTTGAATGGTCAAGGTGAAGTTGTTGGGATTTTTACTTTCTTCATAATCAGCAGGATTTAGTTGAAAGATATCGATTAACTTTCGTGTTTGAAAATCTTGGAGCTTGAGATTTGTTAGATTGACATGATTGATAGAAATTTCCTGCAGTTGATGGTCGTCCTTGGGAGTTCTATAGTAGGTAATGATACAGTTTTTGAGTTGATCAGTATCTTTTCCTGTAGGAGTAAGGCTCATAAAGCCATAGGACTGATTATCTCGCTTGACTTCAAGAAGCTGACCGTAATAGAAGTGGTCGTTTTTGGGATTGGTGATGGGGCTCTCTGAACTTTTATCTTCGAGACTAAATCCTTGATCCAAAAGCTCTGAAGCCTTGGTTTCTCCGATAATGACAGTGGTATCTTGAAGGCTTACTGGAACAGGTTGAGCTGGAAGACCACTCATCATCATGCAAAACATAAACACATAACTCGTTAAAAAAGCTGTTCCGATAAAAGCGTTGGTTGATGCATAGGCATGACTGTTTTGAAAGTTTTTTCTTATAGTTAATACGATCAATTTGCCAATACTTTTTAAAACCATACTAACAAGTACAATGAAAAATTGTTTTTTTAAACATTCATAAATTGCTTGCGGAAAGCTATGGCTATGATAGTAGAAGCCAGCTAATACGAGTAGATTTACGATTAGATAGATTAGAAGGAACCAATGAATCTCTTTAATGGCATTGGTATCTGTGATTTCTTCATAGTCAACGTGAATTCTTCCTTGAACAGCATGACCGAGTTTATAAATCCATTTGGGAATGTCTTTGCCTTTTTTAACTGCAACTACGAGTCTGATATAGAGATAGATAGTAAAGGATAGGGATAGAAAGAAAAGAGCATAAAACCCCAAAACAATACTAGTGAACATGACTACTTCCCCTGTTTTTCAATTGCTAGAGATCTATTTTGTTAGCTACATTATAGCACTTTCTAGGGAAATAGAGCTAGAAATATCAGCAGTTTCTTAAAGATAAAAAGATGAAAATTATTGCCATTTAAGCTTTACCGATTGTACTGATAGAAGGCGACCCCTTATTACGAATTGTTTGATTGGTTGGAAATTGGGTATTAAAGAGAAAGTTTAGATTTGAGAGAGAGCATAAAGGAGTAGAGAGCTATGGCTAGAACGGTGATTATAGGTACCTTAGTAGTTTTTGCAATCTTTAATCTGCTACTCGGTCTGGGCTTTTATCTCTTTCTAAAAAAGAGGAAAGAGAATGGGCAGTCATTGTACGAAACTCCTGTAAATCAACAAACTCGAACAGAAAAACTGGGTTTGGGCGAGATTTTGGTCTATCTGTCCCTGATTGCTATTGCAGGGATCTTTGCTTTTCAGACCTTAAATAGAGGTGGTGTTGGGAATTCTATTTTAGCCAAAATGATCCTCCTACCTGCTCTAATGGCTCTTTTCAATGCAAGAAAAAGGACTGGAAAGTCTTTACTTGCCCTCCTTATAACCTTTATGGTCTTTCTAGTAGGGGTCATGTTTAATCTCACGATTGGTTTGCCACCTCAGGCACCGATTTTGCAAATTAATGAAAGTAAAATCATTTTAGCAGAAACTAAAGCCAGTGAGCTGATGGATGCTGGTTTTGACATTTATGTAAGACAGAGCGATGGTGCTAGTGACTACGACAACCTTCTGACAGAGGGAAGTTTCCAAAAGTATCCAGGCGATAAAACAGTTACCATCGAAAAAGGCTTCAGACTGGATAGCAATGCTGTTCCTTACGCTCCCTATCTCCTAGCAAAAGATGGCATAGTACTGGGGAGTATTTCCTTTTACGGTGCTGAGGACCAGAATGTGGCTTTAGAAGATTCTAAGGTTATTCAGGTTCGATTTAACAAGGAAAGTATTGAGGCAGCGAAAAAACATTCTATCACTTTGAAATTAGATGAACTTGACATGACTAGGCGACTGGACCTTCCTCTTGTTCAAGAAATTTTTAAAAAGCATCTATGGTCAATCCCCCCATCACATACAAGTGATGTCACTCAATTGTGGTATGGATTAAAGTGGCCCAGCAACAGTGACTCTCTATTTTGGAATGAGTATTATAGTCTCATCCGTCTGGATGAAAATTACTTGATGACTGATTTTGAGCTAGCTGTTCAAGTAGCACGAGATGACTAGATAGGATTTTGAATAGTTGATTATGCTTATAATTCATTAAAGAAACTAATCTATTTAGTTTCTTTCAGAACGAAGACAAACGTTATTTTTTCTTTTTTTGTTTTTTGATTTAAATTTAAAACGATTTCCATTTTTAAGTTAAATAAATTTCACGAACGAATAAAATGAATTTATTAAAAAAAGTTTCTAAAAATACTTTACAAGAATACGAAAACATGATATAGTAATGAAGCTTAGAAAATGAGATGATGTTTTCTAGCAAATATAAACCCGAGTAAAAAATGCCTACGGACAGGCAGGGTTGAATGCCGAAGCGTGGTTGAAAAGCCACATTATTGATAGGGTTAAAAGCCTACTTTTATAAGTTGATGTTAGGACACTTGTCCTAATTCGTATAGATTTGTTAGTGTGGTGAAAGCACACGTCATCTTGTGAAACGATCAATAAAGTACGTAATATTTGCTACTAGAGAGTTAGGAAACATCAGGAACAGACATACTCAAAAGAAACAAACATAAACACGTCAGTAGATTGTAGAGCAGGTGCCAACCTGCTCTTTTTTCATAAGTATCCTTTAGAGCCTTGCATGGTTAAGGTTTAAAAAATATGATAAGGAGTATGTCTTTATAATGTTAAATCAAAACCAAGCTCCCATCTATGAGGGGTTGGTCAAGTTACGAAAGAAAAGAATTGTACCGTTTGACGTACCTGGTCACAAGCGTGGCCGTGGAAACCCAGAGTTGGTTGAACTTTTAGGGGAAAAATGTGTAGGGATTGATGTCAATTCTATGAAGCCCTTGGATAATCTGGGGCATCCCATTTCGATTATCAGAGAAGCAGAGGAACTAGCGGCTGAGGCTTTTGGTGCTGCTCATGCCTTTTTAATGATTGGGGGCACAACCTCATCTGTTCAAACCATGATTCTCTCTACCTGTAAAGCGGGAGATAAAATCATTCTTCCTAGAAATGTCCATAAATCAGCTATTAATGCACTCGTTTTATGCGGAGCTATTCCCATCTATATCGAGATGAGTGTGGATCCCAAAATCGGTATTGCTTTGGGGCTTGAAAATGAGCGTGTAGCACAAGCTATTCAGGAACATCCAGATGCCAAGGCTATCCTAATCAACAATCCTACTTACTACGGCATCTGTTCAGATCTTAAAGGACTAACAGAGATGGCTCACGCTGCAGGAATGAAAGTCTTAGTAGACGAAGCACACGGTGCTCATCTGCACTTTACAGATAAACTTCCTCTATCTGCTATGGACGCTGGAGCAGATATGTCAGCCGTATCCATGCATAAGTCTGGTGGCAGCTTGACTCAAAGTTCCCTTCTTTTAGTTGGGGATCAGATGAATCCTGAGTACGTACGTCAGATAATCAACCTGACCCAGTCAACATCCGCCTCTTACTTGTTGATGGCTAGTTTGGATATTTCACGTCGCAACCTGGCCCTTCGTGGTAAAGAGTCTTTTGAGAAAGTTATTGAGCTATCCGAGTATGCCCGCCGTGAAATCAATGCTATCGGAGGGTACTATGCCTACTCAAAAGAGTTAGTAGACGGAGTGTCCGTTTGTGACTTTGACGTGACTAAATTATCCGTCTACTCTCAGGGAATCGGTCTAACAGGGATTGAGGTTTATGATCTCTTACGGGATGAATATGACATTCAGATCGAGTTTGGTGATATCGGGAATATTTTGGCCTACATTTCGATTGGTGACCGTATCCAAGACATTGAACGCTTGGTAGGAGCTTTAGCTGATATCAAGAGACTTTACTCGCGAGACGGGAAGGACTTAATTGCTGGAGAATATATCCAGCCAGAGTTGGTGCTATCTCCTCAGGAAGCTTTCTATTCAGAGAGAAGAAGTTTAACTTTGACCGAGTCCGTTGGACAAGTTTGTGGGGAATTTGTCATGTGTTATCCTCCTGGGATTCCAATCCTAGCGCCAGGTGAACGGATTACACGAGAAATTGTCGATTATATCCAATTTGCAAAGGAACGTGGTTGTTCCCTCCAAGGAACGGAAGATCCAGAGGTCAATCACATCAATGTTATTGAAAGAAAGGAGAACTAGATGGATTTATGGTTTTCTGAAGTTCATACTCCAGATGTGAAATTGTCGCTTAGAACTGCTAAACAACTCTATGCTGGAAAAAGTGAGTGGCAGGATATTGAAGTATTAGATACTCCAGCTTTTGGAAAGATTTTGATTTTAAATGGGCATGTCTTGTTCTCAGATGCAGATGACTTTGTTTACAATGAAATGACTGTTCACGTTCCTATGGCCGTGCATCCAAATCCAAAGAAAGTTTTGGTTATTGGGGGTGGTGACGGTGGTGTTGCCCAAGTTTTAACACTCTATCCAGAATTGGAACAAATCGATATCGTGGAACCAGATGAGATGCTGGTTGAGGTTTGTCGAGAATACTTCCCAGATTTTGCTGCAGGTCTTGATGATCCTCGTGTCACCATTTACTACCAAAATGGACTTCGCTTTTTGAGAAATTGTGAAGATGATTACGACATTATCATCAACGATGCGACAGATCCATTTGGTCATACAGAAGGGCTCTTTACCAAGGAGTTTTACGGCAATAGTTATAGAGCTCTCAAAGAGGATGGTATTATGATCTATCAGCATGGTAGTCCCTTCTTTGACGAAGATGAGTCAGCTTGCCGAAGCATGCACCGCAAGGTCAATCAAGCCTTTCCAATCAGCCGTGTCTATCAGGCACATATTCCAACCAGTCCTGCTGGCTATTGGTTGTTTGGATTTGCATCTAAAAAATATCACCCTGTCAAAGATTTTGACAAGGAAGGTTGGAAAAAACGTCAGTTATTTACGGAATATTACACTGCAAACTTACATGTGGGTGCCTTTATGTTACCTAAGTATGTAGAAGACATTTTAGAAGAAGAGGAAGGAAAAAAATGAGTCGTTTATTAGTTATTGGATGTGGGGGCGTTGCCCAAGTTGCTATTTCAAAGATTTGTCAAGATAGCGAAACATTTAAAGAGATTATGATTGCTAGCCGTACCAAATCAAAATGTGATGACTTGAAGGCTAAACTAGAAGGCAAAACTAATACCAAGATTGAAACAGCTGCTCTTGATGCTGACAAGGTGGAAGAAGTGATTGCCTTGATTGAAAGCTACAAACCAGAAGCTGTTTTGAACGTAGCTCTACCATACCAAGATTTGACCATTATGGATGCTTGTTTGGCAACAGGAGTCCACTATATCGATACTGCCAACTATGAGGCTGAGGACACAGAAGACCCTGAATGGCGTGCCATCTATGAGAAACGTTGCAAGGAACTTGGTTTTACAGCCTACTTTGACTACTCATGGCAATGGGCTTATCAAGAAAAATTTAAGGAAGCAGGCTTGACAGCTCTACTTGGATCTGGTTTTGACCCAGGTGTCACTAGTGTCTTTTCAGCATATGCTCTTAAACACTACTTTGATGAAATCCATTACATCGACATTTTAGACTGTAATGGTGGTGACCACGGTTATCCATTTGCGACAAACTTCAACCCAGAAATCAACCTACGTGAGGTTTCTGCACCAGGTTCTTATTGGGAAGATGGAAAATGGGTTGAAGTCGAAGCCATGTCTATCAAACGTGAGTATGATTTCCCTCAAGTTGGACAAAAAGACATGTATCTTCTTCACCATGAAGAAATTGAATCACTGGCCAAAAACATTCCAGGAGTTAAACGGATTCGTTTCTTTATGACTTTTGGTCAATCTTATCTTACACATATGAAATGCTTGGAAAACGTTGGACTCCTTCGTACGGATGCTATTAACTTTAACGGACAAGAAATTGTTCCTATCCAATTCTTGAAAGCCTTGCTTCCAGATCCAGCCAGCCTTGGACCACGCACTGTTGGTAAAACAAATATTGGATGTATCTTTAAAGGTGTCAAAGATGGTGTTGAAAAGACAATCTACATCTACAATATTTGTGATCATCAGGAATGCTACGCAGAGGTTGGTTCACAAGCCATTTCTTACACAACAGGTGTTCCAGCTATGATTGGGACAAAATTAGTGTTGGATGGCACTTGGAAACAACCAGGAGTTTATAACCTTGAAGAATTGGATCCAGATCCATTTATGGAAGCTTTGAATAAATACGGTTTGCCATGGGTTGTGGTTGAAAATCCACAAATGGTGGACTAATGAAGTTAGAACAAGTACCAACGCCTTCTTATATCATTGACTTAGCCAAGTTAGAAGCCAATTGCCGTATCCTACAATATGTACAAGAAGAGGCCGGTTGTAAGGTTTTGCTAGCTCAAAAGGCTTATTCCCTCTACAAAACCTATCCTTTGATTAGTCACTATCTATCAGGTACGACAGCTAGTGGACTTTTTGAAGCTAAGCTAGCTAGAGAAGAGTTCCCGGGAGAAGTTCATGTATTTGCGCCTGCTTTCAAGGAATCAGATATGGAAGAGCTACTGCAAATATCGGATCATATTGTTTTCAACTCAGAGAGACAACTACGTAAATACGGTCAACTTTGTCGTGGGGCTGGTATTAGTGTAGGCCTTCGCATCAATCCTCAATGTTCAACGCAGGGTGACCACGCTCTCTACGACCCTTGCGCTCCTGGCTCACGTTTTGGAGTGACTTCAGACAAGATACCAAGTGATTTGTTGGATTTGGTTGACGGACTACATTTTCATACCCTCTGTGAGCAAGGGGTAGATGATTTAGAGACAACTTTGAAAGCAGTCGAAGAGCGGTTTGGATCCTATTTGCATCACCTTAAATGGCTCAATATGGGTGGTGGACATCACGTTACAAGAGAAGATTACGATGTGGATTTGCTGATTTCTGAAATCAGGCGAATTCGAGAAACCTATAACCTTGACGTCTATATCGAACCAGGAGAAGCCATTGCACTTAATGCGGGTTATCTAGCTACTGAAATCTTAGATATCGTTGAAAATGGGATTGAGACCTTAGTGTTAGATGCTTCAGCAAGTTGCCATATGCCAGATGTTCTTGAAATGCCTTATCGTCCCCCATTGAGAGATGGTTTTGAAGCGCAAGAAAAAGCGTATACTTATAGACTCTCTTCCAATACCTGTCTAACAGGTGATATCATTGGAGACTATAGTTTTGAAAATCCTGTTAAAATTGGAGATAGACTTTATTTCGAAGATATGGCAATTTATTCCTTTGTCAAAAATAATACCTTTAATGGTATTGGATTGCCAAGTCTCTATCTCATGGACGAGCAGGGTGACTGCAGCTTAGTCAAAGCCTTTGGCTATCAAGATTTTAAAGGGAGATTATCATGATGGACAGTCCAAAAAAATTAGGCTATCGTATGCCGGCGGAGTATGAACCCCACCATGGAACTCTCATGATATGGCCGACTCGACCAGGTTCATGGCCTTATCAAGGAAAGGCTGCTAAAGCAGCTTTTAGCCAAATTATTCATACCATTGCTAAAGGTGAACAAGTCTATCTCTTGGTAGACCAAGCTCACTTATCTGAAGCACAATCTTATCTTGGAGACAAGGTCGTTTATCTAGATATCGCAACAAATGATGCCTGGGCGCGTGATACAGGTCCGACCATTCTCGTTAGTGATAAAAGAGAAAAGTTGGCAGTTGATTGGTCTTTCAATGCCTGGGGTGGGGCTGTTGATGGTCTCTACCAAGACTATGAAGCAGATGACCAAGTGGCCAGTCGCTTTGCTGAGGCGTTGGAAATGCCTGTTTACGATGCCAAACCTTTTGTACTAGAAGGTGGAGCTATTCACAGTGACGGTCAAGGAACTATTCTTGTGACTGAAAGCTGCTTGCTCAGTCCGGGTCGCAATCCACATATGACTAAAGAAGAGATTGAAAATACCTTACTAGAGAGCCTTGGAGCTGAAAAAGTTATTTGGTTACCTTACGGTATTTATCAAGATGAGACCAATGAGCACGTCGACAATGTAGCAGCCTTTGTTGGTCCTGCAGAGCTTGTTTTAGCTTGGACAGACGACCAAGACGATCCTCAGTTTGGCATGTCTGCTGCTGATCTAGCTCTTTTAGAGACGGAAACAGATGCAAAGGGGCGTTCCTTTACCATTCATAAACTTCCGATTCCAGCTATCCATCAAGTAGTGACGGAAGAAGATTCGCCAGGCTATACTTATGAAGAAGGCGAAGAGGAACGCTATGCTGGTGAGCGTTTAGCAGCATCCTATGTGAATTTCTATATTGCTAATAAGTCTGTCTTGGTGCCACAATTTCAGGATGAAAACGACCAAGTGGCCTTGGATATCCTGAGTAAGTGTTTCCCAGACCGTGAAGTCGTAGGAATCCCTGCAAGAGATATTCTTTTAGGTGGTGGAAATATCCACTGTATTACCCAACAAATTCCAGAATAGGAGAAAAAGATGAGAAATGTAACGGTTGCATCTATTCAGATGCAATGCGCTAAGGATGTGGAAACGAATATCCAAACAGCTGAACGTATAGTTCGACAAGCTGCTGAGCAAGGTGCGCAAATTATTCTCTTGCCTGAGTTGTTTGAACGTCCCTATTTCTGTCAGGAACGTCAATATGACTACTACCAGTATGCCCAGTCGGTGTCAGAAAATACGGCTATTCAGCATTTTAGAGTGATTGCCAAGGAACTAAAGGTCGTTTTACCGATCAGTTTCTATGAAAAGGATGGCAATGTCTTATACAATTCCATAGCTGTCATTGATGCAGATGGAGAAGTGCTTGGCGTTTATCGGAAGACTCACATTCCTGATGACCATTATTATCAAGAGAAATTCTTCTTTACTCCTGGAAATACTGGTTTTAAAGTTTGGGATACTCGCTATGCGAAAATTGGTATTGGGATTTGTTGGGATCAGTGGTTCCCTGAAACAGCCCGTTGTCTTGCCTTAAATGGCGCAGAATTACTCTTTTATCCAACAGCCATTGGTTCGGAGCCGATTTTGGATACAGATAGTTGTGGTCATTGGCAACGTACCATGCAGGGACATGCTGCAGCAAATATTGTGCCAGTTATTGCGGCTAATCGTTATGGCTTAGAAGAAGTTCAACCTTGCGAGGAAAATGGGGGACAAAGTTCTAGCCTTAACTTCTACGGTTCATCCTTTATGACCGATGAAACAGGAGCTATCTTGACTCAAGCAGATAGACAAGCTGAAGCTATCCTATTATCAACTTATGACCTTGACAGGGGAGCAAATGAGCGCCTAAACTGGGGTTTGTTTAGAGATAGAAGACCAGAAATGTACCAACGAATTACGGACTAGTAGGGGAATGAGAGATTCATTCTGCTAGACTCGTTTTCACTGGCAACTATAAGATACTATGTTACCTAGTAAGTGGTAACCCCCCAAAGCTTTCTCGCGCTTTTATGCGAGGAGCTTTTCTGTTTAATCTTTATCAATAAAACATGCTATAATAGTTGCAGAAAGGTTGGTATTTATGGCTAGAATATTGGTTATTGAAGACAATAGTGACATTCAAGAAATTTTGCGAACACTTCTTTCTGAGGAACATGAGGTAATTCAGGCTTTTTCTGGTACTGAAGGAATGATTCGATTTGAACAAGAGGCTATTGATCTAATCTTGTTAGATATTATGCTTCCGGGTAAAAATGGTGATCAGGTATTAAAACTCATTAGACAAGATAGTTCAGTTCCTATCATCATGCTAACTGCCCTAAGCGATAAAAAGCTTATCAGTCAATATCTCCTAGATGGTGCTAATGATTATATTGTAAAGCCTTTTGATTTGGATGAAGTTTTTGCCAGGGTTATGGTACAATTACGTCAGAATAGTGACAAACAACCAGCTGAAATTGAACATTCAGAAAAGTTAATTCAAAAGTTAAAAAATATTCAATTTGATGCAGATAGTTTTGAAATCAAAAATAGCCAGGAAACTATTCGCCTAGCTAAAAAAGAATGTTTGATACTCCAAACCTTGCTGAAACATCCTAAGAAGATTTTTACGAAAGAAGAACTCTATGAATTGATTTGGGAGGATACTTATTTACCAGGCGACAATACTCTCAACACTCATTTAAGTAATCTTCGTAAAAAATTAAGCCAACTGGATCCAGAGAAAGAGTATATTGAGACTATCTGGGGAGTTGGTGTTCGGTTAAAAGGAGATGAGCAATGATCTACATTTTACTATCTTTGCTACTGATAGTCATTATCGTATTGATAATATGGTTGATTCGTTATCATTTAGCACTGGTGAACTTAAGCCAACAAATCGAAGACAAGATTCATACTGGAAGTATGAAGAGAATAGGAGTGTCAACCTTCTCCAAGGCTTTTTTACATCTTTACCAGCAAATCAATCATCTCTTTCAAGAAGTTGAACAGTCACGCTTGATTATGAAACGTGAAAAACAGACTTTAGATATGGCTATTAGCAATATTGCACACGATATTCGAACCCCTTTAACGATTGCGTCGGGTTATACTCAGCAATTGCTTAAAACAGAAAATCCTGAGTCTGAGAGTTTAAAAAAAATTTCCCATCATCTCAATCAAGTTTCAAAACGTCTAGAGGCTCTTTTGGACTATCGTCGGTTAATGGAAGGAGCAGTGAAACCTAACTTATCTGAGTTAGAAGTTTCAGCTTTTATAACTCAAAAATTACTGACCTATTATGATTCTTTTCAAACGGCAAAGATTAACCTTGATTTGCAAGTAGAACCTGGTTTGTATTTACTGACAGATTCAGATTTATTAGACCGTATGTTACAAAATCTGCTTGGCAATGTTCTAAAACATGGTAAAGATGAAGCGATATTTTCTTTGAAGGAAGTGGACAATCACATCTGTTTAGAAATTGCGAATCTGGTCAAACAACCGATTCGTAAAATTGAAAATCTCAGTCAACGATTTTACTCTGAAAACCTCTCAGATACTGAAGAATCCTCTGGTTTAGGTCTTTATATTACAGAAGAATTATCCCATATACTTGGTGCAGAACTACAACTAAGTACAGATGGTGCTTGGTTTACAGTTAAAATACTCTTTTAAAACAAGAAACCTCCTCTTTTTGAACAGAGGAGGTCATTTTTTATAGACTTTTCTTTTTGAAAACTGTCAGTCCCATTATATTAAAGATTACAATAACAACTAAAGTAACTATAAGTGTGTAGAGAATTGACTCACTATTAGCAGTCATAGCATAGACAAATTGCAATGATAAATATGGTAAAATTTTGATATTTGGAAAAATGAGCATTGGCATAGAAAGTAAGGTAGCGCTGACAAAATAACCAATAAATACCGCAATATAAGAATGACTAACATAGAGAATGAAGGAAACAATGGAAAGCCAAGCAAGGAGGCAAAGAAATTGAAGGGAAATGGTTACCAGTAGATTGCCAACAAAGCCATCAGGCATAGTTCCAAATCCATTGAGGATAGTTGATGGAATAAAGGCAATCACAAGACAGATGATGACTTGCGAAAGTGCAATACAAGTCAATACAAAGGCTTTGGCAAGGAAAAACTCGGTACGAGAAACACCCACTGTTAAATTATTTTTATAGAGTTTGCCGATTAAATCAACTCCAAGAATGAGACATGCTAGAACAATGCAGAGAAAAACGAGGTTTGAACCTTGACTAGATGCGTTAATAAGTGCTTGTACACCATTCCAACCTTGGGTTGGAATATCTGGTTCTTCTGTCTGGATTGCCATCAGATGACCAGTAGCCCCAAAAATAGCTCCCAGTAACATAAGTACAAAGAGAACGAGCTCTGTAATCCAAAAACCTTTGGAACGGAAAAGACGGTAAAAGTCTGCTTGAATGGTATGTATCATGGTTATCCTCCTATTTTACTAATTGTGTGAAGTATTCTTCAAGATTTTGACGAGCATAGTAAATCTCGTCCACTGCAATATCTGCTAGAGTAAGTTCTTTGAGAATTCGTTTGATATCTTGTTCATGACTAAAAATATGAATCTCATTATCTGAATTAACGACCTTAAATTCAAGATGCACTTTGTCTTTTAAGATTTGACTAGCTTTTTCTTTTTCACTTGTTTTTAGAACAATATAGTCTTCGTTCAGTGTCTCAAATTCGGCCTTACTGATTTCTCTAATGATTTTCCCTTGGTCAAGAATTCCAAAGCGATTGGCAACCAGATAGAGCTCTGACAAGATATGACTAGAGATGAGAATTGTTATTCCTAGTTCTTGATTCAGACGTTGTATCATTTGACGAAACTCTTGAATACCGATTGGATCAAGTCCATTGATAGGTTCATCAAGGATGAGAAAGTCTGGTTTTGATAGTAGGGCAATAGCAATACCTAGACGTTGTTTCATCCCAAGAGAGAAATCTCGAAAAACTTTTCGACCTGTATCTGTTAACCCCACATACTTTAATGTTTCCTGAATGACTTGATCAGCATTTGGGATATGTCGAATAGTACAATAGTATCTTAGATTTTGATAGGCTGTTAAATGATTGTGAGCTACTGGCGATTCAATGACTGAACCTACTCGAGATAGGGCTTTTGTGCATTCTTTATAACCTTGACTGGAAAAGAGGGAAATAGTTCCATGGTCAGCAGATAATAATTGGGTAATGATTTTAATCAGAGTTGTTTTACCAGCACCATTTTTTCCGATAAGTCCATAGACATCTCCTTCTTTAACTGAGAGACTTAGATCTTGTAGAATAGGCTGTTTGCCAAATTGTTTGGACAAGCCATGGATTTCGAGGACTGTTTTCATAGTTTTCTCCTTTAATCTTTAAGATGTTTTATTTTTATAACTCTAGTATAAAGCATAGATATCAAAGAATCGTCAAGCATTTCTAAAGAGTTTCTAAAGTTTTTAAATTTTTAAAAAAATAAAAGCCCAGTTGGCTAGAAATACTAGTTGACTGGGCTTATTTTCTACAAAATATATTTCTCAATAGCGCGTGCAACACCATCTTCTTCATTGCTAGCAGTTACGGCATCAGCAAGAGATTTGACGTGGTCGCTGGCATTTCCCATGGCGATCCCTAGCCCAGCAAACTCTAACATCTCAATATCGTTATTGGCATCCCCCATTGCCATGATTTCAGAAGGTTGAATATCTAAAATCTCAGCCAAGCGAGAAAGAGCAGAAGCCTTGGTTGTGCCAAGTGGCATCGCTTCATAGATAACAGGTTGAGAACGAACTCCGCTAAATCTCTGACAAAGTTCTTCAGCAAACCGTTGTTCAAAGTCATCCGTTTGCTCTTTTGTGCCTAAGAACATGCCTTGGAACATACGATACTTACCACTAGTAGCTTCTTCCAGTGAGATTTCAGTCAGATCAGCAAAGACAAGTGTGGCATCATATTGAACGATAGGATTTGGTTCGCCTCCGAGAACGAAGTAGTGTTCCTCGTCAAAGAGAGTCAATTGGACCTCACTCTTTTCAGCAAGTTCATTCAGGTATTCAATGTCTGATTTGCTAAGTTCTCTCCAGTCAACAAGGCCCCAATCACTCGTTTGGTGGGTAGAACAACCATTGTTGACAATAACGTATTCATTCTGCAAATCAAGACCGAGTTTCTTATAATAGGGGAGAACTCCAAAGAGAGGTCGACCAGTACAGAGAACCAGTTTGACACCTTTGTCGATAGCCTTATGAATGGCATCAATATGAGCCTGAGGGATTTCCTTGGCTTCGTTGAGCAGAGTTCCATCCATATCTAGGGCAAGTAGTTTAATCATAATATTTCCTTTTCACGTGTTTTGTCTATATTATAGCATATTTTGAGGGAAATAAGGATTACTATTTCAATTTAGGACATTTCGATGACAATTCAAGATTTGTAGAATATATTTGGAAAATATATGCTATACTAAATTTGTTATTTAATTAAGCAAACCGCTCTATTCAATAATTTAGTCAAGAAAAGCAGAAAATTTAATATGAAAAAACGAATTATTCAGATTTTACTAGCATTATCCTTAATTTTTTATAAATCAACTTGGTTTTGGTGGATTTTTAATCACCTCGCAAAGCCCTATCTACCAGCAAGTCGTGAATTTTTTCATATTCTGCTTTTGATGGAGAGTGGAGCTCTTTTGTCAGCAGTTATCTATCTACTAGTTTTTGCAGGAAAGAAAACTTTTCATTTCAAGTTGCGGCTGAGGTATTTTATCTACCTTTTACTGGGCTACATCATTTCGTATATATCTGACTTCCTCTTTTCTTATCTCATATCCCCGTCTTCAAATCAAATTTCCTTGAATGAAACGGTAGAAATGATGGGACGACAGGAGTTACCCTATTTTTTGCTCATAGTTTGCTTCATCGGCCCTGTTGCTGAGGAATTGATTTATCGTGGTGTGCTTATGACAACCTTTTTCAAAAACTCGCCTTGGTACGGAGATGTCTTGCTTTCTGCTATTATTTTCGGTTATATTCATATCGATTTTGCTTTAACTCCTCTTGCTTTTTTCATTTATGCTAGTGGAGGGCTTATTTTAGCCCTATTGTATCGCATGACAAAAAGTCTCTACTATCCAATACTAGTTCATATTCTCATCAATATCACTGCCTTCTGGGACGTGTGGTTACTCCTATTTTCAGGAAGCTAGCTTACTAAAACAATGTCGGAACCTTCCGGCATTTTCTTTTCAACAGATGAGCAAGAACTAATTATTTACAGACTTGGGTGGCTAATCATGGTATAATATAGGGTAATGAAAAATTCCAACGAGGCAGAGATGAAATTACTTTATACTGATATTCGGACTTCTTTGACAGAAATTCTAACCAGAGAGGCGGAAGAGCTGGTTGCTGCTGGTAAGCGGGTTTTCTACATTGCCCCTAACTCTCTTTCTTTTGAAAAGGAACGTGCCGTGCTGGAGTGCTTGAGTCAGCAGGCTTCTTTTGCTATCACAGTCACGCGCTTCGCGCAGATGGCTCGATACCTGATTTTGAATGACTTGCCTATAAAGACCAGTCTAGATGACATCGGTCTTGGGATGGCCTTTTACAAATGCCTTGCAGAACTTGACCCTAAGGATTTACGTGTTTATGGTGCCATTAAGCAGGATCCTCAATTTATCCAGCAGTTGATTGAACTTTACCACGAGATGACCAAAGCTCAGATGAATTTTTTGGATTTGGAAAGCTTGGCGGATGAGGACAAGAGAGCCGATTTACTCTTGATTTTTGAGAAAGTAACGACCTATCTCAATCAAGGCCAGTTGGCTCAGGGAGGTCAGTTGTCCAATTTGATTGAGGCTATTGATAATAACAAGGTAAGTAGTGATTTTAGCCAGATTGCCTTAGTCATTGATGGATTTACCCGTTTTTCTGCCGAGGAAGAACGGATTGTGGACCTACTTCATGCCAAGGGAGTTGAGATTGTCATTGGGGTTTATGCTAGTAAGAAAGCTTATGCTAGTCCTTTTAGCGAGGGCAATCTCTACCAAGCCAGTGTGGAGTTTCTCCATCATCTAGCCTCTAAATACCAAACTCCTGCTCAATACTGTTCTCAGACTCATGAGAAAATGGATAGTTTTGACAAGGCCTCTCGTTTATTGGAATCATCCTATGACTTTTCAGAACTTTCTTTGGATATCGATGAGAAAGACCGTGAAAACTTACAAATCTGGTCTTGCTTGACGCAAAAAGAAGAGTTGGAGTTAGTAGCTCGTAGCATTCGTCAGAAATTGCATGAGAACTCAGACCTGAGTTACAAGCATTTTCGAATTCTCTTGGGGGATGTAGCGTCTTACCAGTTATCGCTGAAAACCGTTTTTGACCAGTACCAGATTCCTTTCTATCTTGGAAAAAGCGAATCCATGGCTCATCATCCTTTGACACAGTTTGTCGAGTCTATTTTAGCTTTGAAACGCTATCGTTTCCGTCAGGAAGATTTGATTAACCTTCTTAGAACAGGTCTGTATACCGACCTTAGTCAGGCTGATATTGATGCTTTTGAGCAATATATCCGTTATCTTGGTATCAATGGCTTGCTAGCCTTTCAGCAAGCCTTCACCAAATCCCACCATGGAAAATTTAATCTGGAACGTTTAAATGTTCTTCGTCTGCGTATTTTAGCCCCTCTTGAAACTCTTTTTGCCAGTAGAAAACAGAAGGCAGAAAATCTCTTGCAAAAGTGGAATTCTTTTCTAAAAGAAGGAGCGGTGACTAATCAACTCCAAGATTTGACAGTCACTATGGAAGCTCTTGAACAGGAAAGACAGACTGAAGTTTGGAAGGCATTCTGCCATGTTTTAGAACAATTTGCGACTGTTTTTGCTGGTTCACAGGTTAGTCTAGAAGACTTTCTTGCCTTGCTTCATTCTGGAATGAGTTTGTCTCAGTATCGTACCATTCCAGCGACAGTGAACACTGTTCTGGTGCAGAGTTACGATTTGATTGCACCTTTGACGGCTGATTTTGTCTACGCTATTGGGCTGACTCAGGACAATTTACCAAAAATTGCTCAAAACACCAGCCTTTTGACAGATGAAGAAAGGCAAAACCTAAACCAAACGACAGAGGAAGGGGCGCAATTGCTGATTGCCAGCAGTGAAAATCTCAAGAAAAATCGCTATACTATGCTTTCCTTGGTCAATTCTGCCCGTAAGCAGTTGGTTTTGTCGACTCCAAGCCTTTTTAATGAAAGTGAAAGCAAGGAGTCAGCCTATCTTCAAGAGCTAGTCCATTTTGGATTTAGTAGGAGAGAGAAGAGGATGAATCACAAAGGGCTGTCTAAGGAGGATATGGGGTCCTATCACAGTCTTTTGTCTAGTCTGGTTGCCTATCACCAGCAGAGCGAGGCGAGCGATACTGAGCAAGATTTGACCTTTGTCAAGGTTCTGGCGCGTGTCATGGGTAAAAAACTTGACCAAAAAGGCCTTGCAAATCCTGCCCTTCCAACCAGCCCAAGCAGTAAGCCCTTAGCCAAGGACACCTTGCAAGCTCTCTATCCTGCTGAACAGGAATTTTATTTGTCTACCTCTGGCTTGACGGAGTTTTATCGCAATGAATACAGCTATTTCCTCCGCTACGTTTTAGGCTTGCAGGAAGAATTGCGCCTACGTCCAGATGCTCGTAGTCACGGAAATTTCTTACACCGCATTTTTGAACGCGCCTTGCAGTTGCCTGACGAAGATTCCTTTGATAAACGTTTAGAACAAGCTATTCAAGAAACCAGTCAAGAACGAGAATTTGAGGCTATTTATCAGGAAAGTTTGGAAGCCCAGTTTACCAAGGAAGTTCTTCTTGATGTCGCCCAGACAACTGGACATATTCTCCGACACAATCCAGCCATCGAAACCATCAAAGAGGAAGCAAATTTCGGTGGAAAAGACCAAGCCTTTATCCAATTAGATAATGGTCGCAGTGTCTTTGTACGAGGTAAGGTTGACCGCATTGACCGATTGAAAGCTGATGGGGCGATAGGAGTGGTAGACTACAAATCCAGTCTGACTCAGTTCCAGTTTCCTCATTTCTTTAATGGACTCAATTCCCAGTTACCAACCTACCTAGCTGCCCTAAAAAGAGAAGGGGAGGAGAACTTTTTCGGTGCCATGTACTTGGAAATGGCTGAACCTGTCCAATCTCTGATGGCTGTTAAAAGTCTGGCAGGTGCAGTAGTAGAAGCCAGCAAGTCAATGAAATACCAAGGCCTCTTTTTAGAAAAAGAAAGCAGTCACTTGGGCGAATTTTACAATAAAAACAAGGCTAATCAGCTGACAGATGAGGAATTCCAGCTCTTACTGGACTACAATGCCCATCTTTACAAGAAAGCAGCTGAGAAGATTTTAGAAGGCCAGTTCGCTATCAATCCATACACAGAAAACGGCAGAAGTATTGCCCCATACGTTCAGCAACATCAATCCATCACTGGTTTTGAAGCCAATTACCACTTGGGTCAAGCCCGTTTTCTTGAGAAGTTGGACTTAGCTGATGGCAAGCGTCTTGTTGGAGAAAAACTCAAGCAAGCTTGGTTTGAAAAAATAAGAGAGGAGTTGAATCGATGAAGCCCATTCCCTTTTTAACTGAGGAAGAAATTCAAAAACTGCAAGAAGCAGAAGCAAATTCGAGCAAGGAACAGAAAAAAACGGCCGAGCAAATCGAAGCCATCTACACTTCTGGTCAGAATATCCTCGTTTCAGCATCGGCTGGTTCTGGGAAGACTTTTGTCATGGCTGAGCGTATTCTGGACCAGTTAGCGCGTGGTGTCGAAATTTCTCAACTCTTTATCTCAACCTTTACCGTCAAGGCTGCGACTGAACTCAAGGAACGTTTGGAGAAAAAAATCAGCCAACAAATCCAAGAAACGAATGATGTCGACCTCAAACAACACTTGGGTCGCCAGTTGGCAGACCTACCCAACGCTGCTATTGGTACCATGGACTCTTTCACACAAAAATTCCTTGGCAAACATGGCTATCTGCTTGATATTGCTCCTAATTTCCGTATTTTACAAAACCAAAGTGAACAACTCCTTCTCAAAAACGAAGTCTTCCATGAGGTCTTTGAAGCTCATTACCAAGGGAATCAGAAAGAAAAGTTTAGCCATTTGCTGAAAAACTTTGCAGGGCGTGGCAAGGATGAACGGGGTCTGCGCCAGCAAGTCTACAAAATCTATGACTTCCTCCAATCCACCAGCAATCCTCAAAAATGGTTGAGTGAGTCTTTCCTCAAAGGCTTTGAAGAGGCTGATTTTACCAGTGAAAAAGAAAAACTGACTGAGCAAATCAAACAAGCCCTTTGGGATTTGGAAAGCTTTTTCCGTTATCATCTGGATAATGATGCCAAGGAGTTTCCCAAAGCTGCATTTTTAGAAAATGTCCAGTTGATTCTGGATGAAATTGGCTCCTTAAATCAGGAGTCCGATAGTCAGGCTTATCAGGCAGTGCTTGCGCGTGTTGTCGCAATCTCGAAAGAGAAAAATGGTCGGGCTCTGACGAATGCCAGTCGTAAGGCTGATTTGAAGCCACTGGCCGATGCCTACAACGAAGAGAGAAAAGCCCAGTTTGCTAAACTGGGACAACTAGCAGACCAGATAACGATTCTCGACTATCAAGAACGTTATCATGGAGACACATGGAATCTAGCTAAAACCTTCCAATCTTTCATGAGCGATTTTGTGGAGGCTTATCGTCAGCGTAAGCGCCAAGAAAATGCCTTTGAATTTGCTGATATCAGCCATTATACTATTGAGATTTTAGAGAATTTTTCTTCTGTCCGTGAGGCTTATCAGGAGCGTTTCCATGAAGTCATGGTCGATGAGTATCAGGACACCAACCACATTCAAGAACGAATGTTAGAATTGCTGTCTAATGGCCACAATCGCTTTATGGTGGGGGATATCAAGCAGTCCATCTACCGTTTCCGTCAAGCAGACCCGCATATTTTCAATGAAAAATTCCAACGCTATGCGCAAAATCCACAAGAAGGAAAGCTGATTCTCCTCAAGGAAAATTTCCGTAGTAGTTCAGAAGTGTTGTCAGCAACCAATGATGTCTTTGAACGTCTCATGGATCAAGAGGTCGGCGAAATCAACTATGACAACATGCACCAGCTTGTTTTTGCCAATACCAAACTGACTCCAAATCCAGACAACAAGGCAGAATTTCTCCTCTACGACAAGGACGACACAGGCGAGGAAGAAGAGAACCAAGCAGACACAAAATTAACTGGTGAGATGCGCTTAGTCATCAAGGAGATTCTGAAACTTCATCAGGAAAAAGGTGTTGCCTTTAAAGAAATTGCCCTTCTGACCGCCAGTCGTAGTCGTAATGACCAGATTCTCCTCGCCCTGTCTGAGTACGGAATTCCTGTCAAAACTGACGGAGAGCAAAATAATTATCTCCAATCGCTAGAAGTGCAAGTCATGCTAGACACCCTTCGTGTCATTCACAATCCCCTGCAAGACTATGCCTTAGTTGCCCTTATGAAGTCTCCAATGTTTGATTTTGATGAGGACGAGTTAGCACGTTTATCCCTTCAGAAAGCAGAGGATAAAATCCAAGAAAATCTCTATGAGAAACTGGTCAATGCTCAAAAACTGTCAACAAGCCTAAAAGGATTGATTCACTCAGCTCTAGCTGAGAAACTAAAGCAATTTATGGATATCTTGGCTTCTTGGCGCTTGTATACCAAAAACCACTCCCTCTATGACCTGATTTGGAAGATTTACAACGACCGTTTTTATTATGATTATGTTGGGGCTTTGCCAAATGGTCCTGCTAGACAGGCCAATCTCTATGCACTAGCTCTGCGTGCTGATCAGTTTGAAAAGAGCAATTTCAAGGGCTTGTCTCGTTTTATTCGTATGATTGACCAAGTCTTGGAAGCCCAGCACGATCTTGCAAGCGTGGCAGTTGCACCGCCAAAAGATGCAGTAGAGCTCATGACCATCCACAAGAGTAAAGGGCTGGAGTTTCCTTACGTCTTTATCCTCAATATGGATCAAGATTTCAACAATCAAGACTCTATGTCAGAAGTCATTCTCAGTCGTAAAAATGGGCTTGGTGTCAAATATATTGCTAAGATGGAGTCAGGGGCAGTGGAAGATCACTATCCTAAAACCATCAAACTCTCCATTCCTAGCCTGACTTATAGGCAGAACGAAGAGGAATTACAGCTGGCAAGCTATTCTGAGCAAATGCGTCTGCTTTATGTTGCCATGACGCGGGCTGAGAAAAAGCTCTATCTTGTCGGCAAGGGTTCTCGTGAAAAGATGGAAGCCAAGGAATACCCAGCAGCTAAAAATGGAAAACTAAATAGCAACACTAGACTCCAAGCAAGGAATTTCCAAGATTGGATGTGGGCTATTACTAAAGTATTTGCTAAGGACATTCTCAACTTTAGCTATCGTTTTATTGGTGAAGATCAGCTGACTAGAGAAGCTATCGGAGAGTTGGAAAACAAAAGTCCACTCCAAAATAGCTCCCAAGCAGACAACCGCCAGTCTGAAACTATTAAAGAAGCGCTTGAAATGCTGAAAGAAGTGGAAGTATATAATACTCTTCACCGCGCAGCCATTGAACTTCCTAGTGTTCAAACCCCAAGTCAAATCAAGAAATTCTACGAGCCTGTTATGGATATGGAAGGTGTTGAGATTGCTGGTCAAGGCCAGTCAGTAGACAAGAAGATCAGTTTTGATTTACCAGATTTTTCAAGCAAAGAAAGGGTAACTGGAGCTGAGATTGGTAGTGCTACCCATGAACTCATGCAGAGAATTGATCTCAGTCAGCGACCAACGCTTGCTAGCCTGACAGAAACTCTCAGACAAGTTCAAACCAGGCCGGCTGTCAGAGACAAGATCAATCTTTCTCAAATTCTTGCATTCTTTGACACAGCACTCGGTCAGGAAATTCTCGCAAATACCAATCATCTCTATCGCGAGCAACCCTTCTCCATGCTCAAACGAGACCCAAAGAGTCAGGAAGACTTTGTTGTCCGTGGTATCCTTGATGGCTATCTGCTGTACGAGGACAGAATTGTTCTGTTCGACTATAAGACAGACCGCTATGATGAACCAAGTCAACTCATAGACCGTTATCGTGGTCAGTTGGCCCTATACGGAGAGGCTTTATCACGAGCCTATTCGATTGAAAACATAGATAAATACTTGATTTTACTCGGTAAAGACGAGGTTCAAGTTGTAAAAGTATAATCTAGAAAGGAGACCTCATGACACTCCCAGTTAGAAAATCCCTGCATGATACGGTTTTACAGGCTTCAAAAGCTGATACTTGGGAACAAGCTACCAAGGAATGGAATGAAGTTTCCTTGATTTTTAACGGTATCGGCCGTAGCAATTGTGTCTGTGGAAATGCCATCAAGTACGCCTACGAACTCTTTAACGGCGTCACAGGTCAACGCCTCTTTCCGATTGGTAGCGATTGTGTTCGGCATTTTCATCGATTAAGCCTTGACCAGCAACTGGAAGAGGAAGAAAAACTGCTCAGAAAGGTTGAAAATCTGACCAGAAAAGCCCAGAAAAAGGAAAAAATCAAGGTTAACAAAAGTGATTTTGACGAACGACTTCTAAAATGGCTCTGGGAAAAAGGTGTTTTTAAACCCAATCGTGGCAATCAGTTCTCACCTGAAAGAGACTACCAGCTCTTCCTGGAAGTCTTTCAAGGAGGAAGTTGGACCAAGGCAGAGCCTAAGAAGAAGGCTCGTATGGAAGAAGTCCTTGAAAAGTGTATCAAACCCTTTTTACTTGGGAAACCAGATGACCAACTCTACCTTGTCAAGCTAGGTAAGGAGAAAATTGATTACGAGCAAGGACTGCGTATCCAAGCAGAGAAAGAACGTAAGAAGAGGGATAAAATCGCCAAGCAATATGCAGATAATCTAGTCCTAGCTATGGGACCAGCAGAACGAGCCTACCAAGACTACTTTGGCTTTACAGAGACCCTGACCCAAGAAGAACGCAAGTGGGAGAAAATTCTTTTTGGTAAAAATCGAACAGAACGGGCTATTAAGGCCAAACAATACCAAAAAGAGTTGGAAAAAGAACAACGAATTGCAGGTCAGGATCCAATTGAAAGAAAGCAGAAGCAGACCTGGCTCCTCAATTCCTATTTTCGTGAGCTTCCTGAAGAAAAATCCAGATTTGCTCGGCTCTTATTAGAATATCGAAAAAGTGGAGAAGTTCCTTTTTCAACTGAATACTTATCAGACCATCTGCTCGACTTTTTCTATAAAATGAAAGCCTTTGAGTTTGAAATCTCACCAGAACAAGTCCGAGATTTTCTAAAAGAAAGCCTCCAGGCAGATCATCTCTCCTCAGCACAAGAAAGCTGGATAGAAGGAATTCTAACAAATTGTATAGTCCCATTTTTATCTCGAATACTCATCTAAAACTAAATATATAAGACATAGAATTTTATATAAAGTTAATATACAAATCAAGTGGATTTAAAATCAGTCTTCCTTAATAAAGCAGCTATTCCAGATAAAAGCTTATGCAAAAAAGAATAATTTATGATAGAATAGAGGATAAGAAAGAAAACGTTTTTACAATTTTTTCAATCCGAAGGAGATATATTATGGCTACTATTCAATGGTTTCCTGGTCACATGTCTAAAGCTCGTCGACAGGTTCAGGAAAATTTAAAATTTGTTGATTTTGTAACGATTTTGGTGGATGCACGTTTACCTCTATCTAGTCAAAATCCTATGTTGACCAAGATTGTTGGTGACAAACCAAAACTCTTGATTTTAAACAAGGCAGACTTGGCCGATCCAGCAATGACCAAGGAATGGCGCCAATATTTTGAATCACAAGGAATCCAGACGCTGGCTATTAACTCCAAAGAGCAAGTAACTGTAAAAGTTGTAACAGATGCGGCCAAGAAGCTCATGGCTGATAAGATTGCTCGCCAGAAAGAACGTGGGATTCAGATTGAAACCTTGCGTACCATGATTATTGGGATTCCAAATGCTGGTAAATCAACTCTGATGAACCGTTTGGCTGGTAAAAAAATTGCCGTTGTCGGCAACAAACCAGGTGTTACCAAGGGACAACAATGGCTCAAAACCAATAAAGACCTGGAAATCTTGGATACACCAGGGATTCTCTGGCCTAAGTTTGAGGATGAAACTGTTGCGCTTAAGTTGGCCTTGACTGGAGCTATCAAAGACCAGTTGCTTCCTATGGATGAGGTAACTATTTTTGGCCTCAATTATTTCAAAGAACATTACCCAGAAAAGTTGGCTGAACGCTTCAAACAAATGAAAATTGAAGAAGATGCGCCTGTTATTATTATGGATATGACTCGCGCCCTCGGTTTCCGAGATGACTATGACCGCTTTTACAGTCTCTTCGTGAAGGAAGTCCGCGATGGCAAACTCGGTAACTATACCTTAGATACATTGGAAGACCTCGATGGCGACGATTAAAGAAATCAAAGAACTCCTTGCAACAGTCAAGGAGTTAGATAGCCCTATTTTTTTAGAGCTTGAAAAGGACAATCGCTCTGGAGTTCAAAAGGAAATCAGCAAGCGTAAAAAAGCCATTCAGGCTGAATTAGATGAGGAGCTTCGTTTAGAATCTATGCTTTCCTACGAAAAAGAACTGTATAAGCAAGGATTGACCTTAATTGCTGGTGTTGATGAGGTTGGCCGTGGTCCTTTGGCTGGTCCTGTAGTCGCTGCAGCTGTTATTTTACCTCAAAATTGTAAGATTAAAGGTCTCAACGACAGCAAGAAAATTCCTAAAAAGAAACATCTGGAGATTTTCCAAGCAGTTCAAGACCAAGCCTTGTCAATCGGCATTGGTATCATGGATAATCAAGTCATCGACCAAGTCAATATCTATGAAGCAACCAAACTGGCCATGCAGGAAGCAATCTCCCAGCTCAGTCCTCAACCTGAGCACCTTTTGATAGATGCCATGAAACTGGAATTACCAATTTCACAAACTTCCATCATCAAAGGGGATGCTAATTCCCTTTCAATTGCAGCAGCTTCTATAGTAGCCAAGGTCACACGTGATGAATTGATGAAGGAATACGATCAGCAGTTCCCTGGCTATGATTTCGCTGCAAATGCAGGATATGGAACAGCTAAACACCTAGAAGGAATGGAAAAACTAGGAGTTACACCTATTCACCGAACCAGCTTTGAACCCGTTAAATCGCTGGTTTTAGGAGAAAAAGAAAGTTAAGTTAGAAGGAATGATTATGGAGGAACAGTCAGAAACACTCAGTTCCAAGAAAGAATTTGCCTTTGCCTCGAGCACCATATTATCCCAAGTTGGACGAGGAATCATTGTCGGTCTCGTCGTTGGAATCATTGTCGGATCCTTTCGTTTCTTAATCGAAAAAAGCTTCCACCTGATACAAGGACTTTATCAAGATCAAGCGCACCTCGTGCGCAATCTTTTTGTACTGGTTTTATTTTACATACTCATCTGCTGGCTCAGTGCTAAATTAACTCAATCAGAAAAAGATATCAAAGGCTCAGGAATTCCTCAAGTCGAAGCCGAACTGAAAGGCCTCATGACCCTCAACTGGTGGGGCGTTCTTTGGAAAAAATATGTGCTAGGAATTCTAGCTATTGCCAGTGGACTCATGCTGGGGCGTGAAGGGCCAAGTATTCAACTTGGAGCGGTCGGTGGTAAAGGTATTGCCAAGTGGCTCAAATCCAGTCCAGTAGAGGAACGTTCCCTGATTGCCAGTGGTGCTGCAGCAGGATTAGCCGCAGCCTTTAATGCTCCGATTGCAGGACTTCTCTTTGTCGTAGAAGAAGTCTACCATCATTTTTCAAGATTTTTCTGGGTTTCAACCCTGGCTGCCAGTCTGGTAGCAAACTTCGTCTCTCTTCTCATCTTCGGCTTAACACCTGTTCTGGATATGCCTGATGATATCCCTCTCATGAGTTTGAATCAATATTGGATTTATTTAGTAATGGGGATTTTTCTTGGACTCTCAGGTTTTCTTTATGAGAAAGCCGTTCTAAATGTCGGCAAAGTTTATGAATGGATTGGCCAAATGCTTCATATTGATAAAGCTTATCATCCAATTTTTGCTTTTAGCCTGATTATTCCTGTGGGAATATTCCTGCCACAGATACTTGGTGGAGGCAATCAGGTTGTCTTATCCTTAACAGAACAAGATTATAGCTTCCAAATTCTCTTACTTTACTTTATCATTCGCTTTATCTGGAGCATGATTAGTTACGGAAGTGGACTGCCAGGTGGAATTTTCCTACCTATTTTAGCACTAGGTTCTTTACTTGGTGCCCTAGTAGGCGTTATTTGTGTCAATCTTGGCCTTGTTAGTCAGCAGCAATTTCCAATTTTTGTAATTCTTGGAATGAGTGGCTATTTTGGAGCTATTTCAAAAGCACCTTTGACAGCTATGATTCTTGTAACTGAAATGGTTGGTGACATCCGCAATCTCATGCCTTTAGGGATGGTGACCCTAGTTGCCTATATTGTTATGGATTTGCTCAAAGGAGCGCCCGTATATGAAGCCATGCTAGAAAAAATGTTACCTGAATCAGCAACTGATGATGGAGAAGTTACACTGATAGAAATCCCTGTTTCAGACAAAATAGCTGGAAAACAAGTACATGAACTCAATTTACCTCATAATGTGCTTATCACAACCCAAGTACATAACGGTAAAAGTAAGACTGTTAATGGATCTACAAGGATGTATCTAGGTGATATGATCCATCTCGTGATTCCAAAAAGTGAAATTGGAAAAGTGAAAGATTTGCTTTTATAGAAGTGTTGATTTACATAATTTTTATTACGAAAAGTTATAATATATTTTGAAAGGTTTCTCTATGAAAAAAAATAAGGCAATTTTGGTATATTTGCTAGGAACATTTATCCAATTAGTATCCGTTTGTCTAGTTTTCTTTCTATTAAATCGTTACTCTGTTCAGTCTGATGTATTAACTATTTCAGGAATCATTCTAGGTGGAATTTCTTCAGCTCTTTGGGGAATAATTGTTGCGAACCGATATTTTCATATTCATTTTAAGAAGATTTTAAAAGATTTTTTTAACATTCATACCAGTTATAAACATTATTTATTATCTTTTTTTCTAATTATCCTTGATTTTTCTTTTCTAATGTTTGGTGGGAAAATGTTAGAATTTAGCTGGTATCTCCCTTTTTTGATGTTCTTCAAATTTATTTTATTTGGAGGAATAGAAGAGATTGGATGGCGATATGTATTTCAACCAATTTTACAAGAACATTTGCCGTATTTCCTCTCAACAATCTTAACCTTTTTTAGTTGGGCTATTTGGCATCTGTTGTACTTTTACATAGATGGTTCCCTGGCAATATTACAATTGACGCCGTTTTTATTTGGATTACTGACAAATTCTTTCATACTATCAGCACTTTATATTAAAACAAACAATCTCTGGATTTGTGTAATGACTCATTCAATTATTAATGTCTTGTCTCAACTAACCATAGATACTAATCAATACGAAACTTACTTGATAAAAATCTTCGTCATCTTAGTTTCATGCTATATGGTAATGAATAAAAAAGAAGAGTATAGTCGTAACTGATTGTATTGGTAAACTTTTCATTTTAATAAAATGAAATATAAAACTCCAAAACCAAATCAAATATGATTTGGTTTTTATGATAATAAGAATCAAATTTTACTTGAATTACATTTATTAGAGTTGAAAATCGATGGAGGAGCATTTAGTAAAAAGAATAAAAAATTTTAATCATAATAAATTAATTAAAAGAAAAACTAAAAAAATTTAGGTTACACTAGCAAAGATTTAGATAATGCATATATCCCCTATAACATCTTTCCGAAAAACTATAATTTTCTTGAAAAATATACCTGGTTATGCTATACTACTAGTATAGAAAGATTTGGAGAAAAACATGAAACGTGAGATCTTATTAGAACGCATTGATAAACTCAAACAAGTCATGCCCTGGTATGTATTAGAATACTACCAATCGAAACTGGCCGTTCCATACAGTTTTACGACCTTGTATGAATACTTAAAGGAATACGATCGATTTTTCACCTGGGTCTTGAAATCTGGTATATCGGATGCTGACACCATGGCCAATATCCCATTAGATGTTTTAGAAAACATGACAAAGAAAGATTTGGAATCTTTCATTCTATATTTACGAGAACGTCCTTTGTTGAATGCTAACACAACGAAAAATGGTGTGTCTCAAACAACCATTAACCGTACACTTTCTGCTCTTTCTAGTCTCTATAAGTACTTAACTGAAGAGGTTGAGAATGAACAAGGCGAACCTTATTTCTACCGTAACGTCATGAAGAAGGTTGCTACCAAGAAAAAGAAAGAAACCTTAGCCGCTCGAGCTGAAAATATCAAACAAAAACTCTTTTTAGGTGATGAGACAGAAGGTTTTCTGAACTATATCGACCAGGAATACCCTAAAACTCTCTCAAATCGCGCTCTCTCATCATTCAATAAAAATAAAGAACGTGATTTAGCCATTATAGCGCTTCTTCTTGCCTCTGGTGTCCGTCTCTCTGAAGCAGTAAACCTGGATCTTCGAGATCTTAATCTTAAGATGATGGTGATTGACGTCACTCGAAAAGGTGGAAAACGTGACTCGGTTAATGTTGCTGCCTTTGCTAAGCCCTATTTAGAACAATATCTTGCCATTCGGGACAAACGATATAAGACAGAAAAGACCGATACAGCCCTCTTCTTAACTTTGTATAGAGGTGTTCCCAATCGTATCGATGCTTCCAGTGTTGAAAAGATGGTAGCCAAGTATTCAGAAGACTTCAAAGTCCGGGTAACCCCCCACAAGCTTCGTCATACACTTGCAACTAGGCTCTATGATGCAACTAAATCCCAAGTTTTGGTCAGCCACCAGCTAGGACATGCTAGCACACAAGTAACAGACTTGTATACCCATATCGTTAATGACGAACAGAAAAATGCCTTGGATAGTTTATAAGAAACATAATATAAATTATGTAATATTTGATTATAAAAAAGAAGCTGGATAAAACCAACTTCTTTTTTTTGTTATGGCTTCAAGCCAGTTTTTCTCGTAGAGAAAAACAAGAAAACCACCAGCTATGCTGGTGGCTGACAAGGCTTCTAGCTTCCATTTATTTTTCCAAGTATAATCTAATTGTTCAGGTTAGATAAAGGAGGAAAAATAAATGGCTAAAACCAGTTACAGTTTATCACATACCAAATGGATGTGCAAATATCATATAGTTTTTACACCTAAGTATCGCCGTAAGGCGATATATTACAAAGTCAGGTCGGATTTGATAGATATTATTAAATATCTATGCCGTTGTCGTGGCGTGGAGATTATCGAAGGTCATATGATGCCAGACCATGTACACCTGCTTGTACTGATACCTCCTAAACTTTCGATTTCCGATTTTATGGGGTATCTCAAGAGTAAAAGTGCATTGATGATATTTGATAAGCATGCTAATTTAAAATATAAGTATGGAAATCGAAAGTTTTGGGCTAGGGGATACTATGTAAGTACCGTTGGACTAAACGAAAAGACCGTAGCTAAATATATTCGCGAGCAGGAAAAGAATGACATTGCACTCGATAAGTTGAGTGTAAAAGAATATGAAGATCCGTTTTCTGATGGTGGATTTAGAACAAGGTAAAAGCCCGTTGTGACGGGCATTAGTCAAGTAATATAGCACGACCTGAACGAAGTTCAGCGAGCGTCTTTAGACGCCGCTGGAGAGAAACGGCTTATAGCCGGTGTACAAGCCACCCGTTTTCACGGGTGGTTATGACTTATTCTACAACTGCTTCAGCAATTTCTTCTGCAGTAATTCCTGCGAAATAACGGCCTAAATTAATCGTTTGAAGAGCTTTAAGGACATCTTCACGTTCGTATTTAACGCCACGAAGAACATCTTCTACTGCTGCAACATCTTCGATACCGAAAAAGTCACCGTAAATCTTGATGTCTTGGATTTTTGATTCAATGACATTCGCAAAGATTTCAACCTTACCGCTTGGGAATTTAGTTCCACGACGAACATTGTATTCAGGTGATTTACCATAGTTCCAGTCCCAAGTCCCAAACTTAGTTTCCTTGATACGATTGATTTCAGCCAATTCCTCATCTGAGAAGACATACTCTGTCATTTCAGGGTATTCTTTTTTCATGTATTCCAAAAGTAGGTCACGGAATTCTTCTACGGTGATTTTTTCTGGCAATTCATCTACGATATTGGTTACACGAGCACGAACTGATTTAACACCTTTTGATTCAAATTTGTCTTTAGATACCTTGAGAGCATTGGCAAGGACAGTCAAATCAACGTCAAAGAGAAGGCAACCATGGTGCATGATGCGTCCATTGATATAGGCTTGGGCATTACCACAGAATTTTTTACCGTCGATTTCTAAGTCGTTACGACCTGTAAATTCAGCTTTAACACCAAGTTGAGCTAAAGTATTGATTACTGGAGTGGAGAAACTCTTAAAGTCAAATGCTTTAGTTTCATCTTCTTTAGAAATGATGGTATAGTTAAGGTTGTTCAAATCATGGTAAACAGCTCCACCACCACTGATACGACGCACCACTTCAATTCCATTTTCACGAACGTAATCACGGTTGATTTCTTCGATGGTATTTTGGTGACGTCCTACAATGATAGATGGTTTGTTAATCCAAAGCAAGAAAATTTGATCCTCGTCCAAAAGGTGTTTAAAGGCATATTCTTCCAAAGCAATATTAAAGGCAGTGTCGTTTGAATGATTGATAATGTATTTCATAAGATACCTTCTAATACGATAGAGACTGGAAAATAATTCCAGTCTAGTCTATCTATTTTTATTTTTTCTTAGGTGAATGGATAGCCATTCCAAGAACATCAGCAAATGCTTCGTACATAACTTCAGAGTATGTTGGGTGACCGTGGATTGTCTTAAGCATTTCTTCAACAGTGATTTCCATTTCGATGATACTTGACGCTTCATTGATCAACTCTGCAGCAGCAGGACCAATGATATGAACACCAAGGATTTCACCATATTTCTTGTCTGCAATGACTTTAACAAAACCTTGAGCAGCATCAGAAGCAATCGCACGTCCGTTAGCAGCAAAGTTGAATTTACCGATTTGGACATCATATTTCTCACGAGCTTGTTCTTCAGTCAAACCAACTGCTGCTACTTCTGGAAGTGTGTAAATAGCTGCAGGAGTCAAGTTCAATTTAGCAACATGGTGATTCCCTTTAAGGGCATTTTCAGCAGCAACTTCACCCATACGGAAGGCAGCGTGAGCCAACATCTTAGTACCGTTGATATCACCTGGCGCATAGATACCTGGAACAGAAGTTTCCATGTACTCGTTAACCTTGATACGACCACGGTCTAGCTCAAACTCAACTTCACCGATACCTTCAAGGTCTGGAACACGTCCGATTGATAGAAGAGCTTTGTTAGCAATGATATCATCTTTTCCTTCAACTTTGATACGAAGTTTGCCATCTTCTTCAATGATTTCTTGGAGTTTAGTATCCGTCAAGATTGTCATACCCTTGCGTTCAAGGATTAAACGAAGGTTCTTAGATACTTCAGCATCCATTGCTGGAACAATACGATCCATCATTTCGATAACAGTAACTTTTGAACCGAAGGTCATGAAGGCTTGACCGAGTTCGATACCGACAACACCACCACCGATGATCACAAGGCTTTCTGGTACTTCGTTCATTTCAAGGATGTCATCACTAGTCATAACAAGAGATGATTCCATACCAGGAACGTTGATTTTGCTGACTTTTGAACCACCAGCAAGGATGATTTTCTTGGTTTCAAGCAATTCAGAACCATTTACCAAGACATTCTTATCTTTAGTGATTGTACCGATACCTTTATGTACAGTAACTCCGTAGCTACGAAGAAGACCCGCAACACCACCAACAAGAGTATTAACAACTTTTGATTTCGTTTCTAAAAGTTTGTCCATGTCAACAGTGAAGTTAGGATTTTCAATCACAATACCACGATTTGCAGCGTGACCGATATTTTCGATAATTTCAGCGTTGTGAAGGTAAGTCTTAGTTGGGATACATCCGCGGTTCAAGCATGTTCCACCAAGTTCAGATTTCTCAACAAGAGCAACCTTACCACCTAATTGAGCTGCTTTAATGGCAGAAACATAACCAGCAGGTCCACCACCAATAACAACGATATCATAAGCATCATCACTCTTACCATCATCGTTTGAAGCGCTAGCTACAGCAGGTGCTGGACTAGCTTCTGGTGCAGCTGCCCCAGCAGTTGGGATATTTTCCCCTTCTTCACCAAGATAACCGATAACTTCAGTAACAGGGACAGTTTCTCCATCACCTTTAAGGATAGCGATCAAGTAACCGTCTTCTTCGGCTTCCAATTCCATGCTGACTTTGTCAGTCATGATTTCCAAAAGGATTTCTCCTTCTTTTACAAATTCTCCGACTTTTTTATTCCATTGGACGATTTGTCCTTCTGTCATATCCACGCCGGCTTTTGGCATAATTACTTCTAAGGCCATATCTTACTTCCTTTATCTATATTTCTAATAATAAATACTTTAAACCAACATTGAGATTGGGTTTTCAATCAAAGCTTTCAAGTCTTTCATAAACTTAGCACCAGCCATACCATCTACGACACGGTGGTCAATTGTCAATCCAAGACTCATAATTGGACGAATTACGATTTCACCATTTACTACAACCGGTTTCTCAACCGTTGAGCTAACGCCGAGGATTGCTGAGTTCGGTTGGTTGATGATAGGACCAAATGATTGAACACCAAACATTCCCAAGTTACTGATGGTGAAGGTTGAATTTTGCAATTCGCTAGGAGCTAGTTTACCATCCAAAGTACGTCCGATAACGTCTTTGAAGGCAACTACCAACTCAGACAAACTCATTTTTTCAGCATTATAAACAACTGGCGTCATCAATCCATTATCCATTCCAACTGCCATCGCAAGGTTGACATAATTGTGAGTGATAATTGTCTTACCATCTTCAGTTAATGAAGCGTTGATGTATGGGTGTTTCATAAGAGTCTTAACAACCGCAAGTGAGAGCAAGTCAGTAACAGTAATTTTCTTACCAGTTGCTTCCATGATTGGATCAAGGACTTTCTTACGAAGGGCAAGCATTTGAGACATATCTACATCGTAGTTAAGCGTGAAGGTTGGTGCAGTCAAGTAAGATTCAACCATACGTTGAGCAATAACCTTACGCATCGGTGTCATTGGAATACGCTCGATTTCACCATAAGGAGTTACATTATCTGGAACTTCTTCCACTTTTTCAATCTGAGAAGGTGACTTAATCGTATCGTTTTCGATATTTTCAGGAAGGAAAGCTAAAACATCCTTCTTCATAATCTTACCACGATGACCAGTCCCTTGGATTTCCTGCCATGCAATGTTATGTTCAAGGGCAATTCGTTTTGCAAGTGGTGAAATGCGAACCACATTAGTGTCTTTAAATGTTTCCACGTCTTCTTTGTGGACACGACCGTTTGCGCCTGAGCCAGAAATATCGTAGAGATTAATTCCTAAATCATCCGCTAATTTTCTAGCTGCAGGAGTCGCTCTTAGCTTATCATCAGCCATGACCTCTCCTATTCTATACTAAGATATTAAGGACGAAGAGGGCAATGAAAAAATAGGAGATTGACGATGTGTTCGATGAACACAAGGAAATCTATCTTTTTTTCACAGACCTCCGTCCGAATTCAATTACATGATACTAAGGGCGTTTAAAAGCGACCGAAAAATAGGAAATCTACGCAGACTTCGATGAAGTAAAGGAGATTTATCTTTTTTCCGAACTTTTAGCCCGTGCTCTAATCTAAGATATCAAGAACGCAGAGAACTCTGCACCTAAAAGATACAAAGTTTCTCGTCCGATTAATTTATTTACATAATTTATTTTATGTATTATTGCTTGTTGTGAGTTTTACGGATTGCATCTTTGATGCTTTCAACTGTTGGGATCATTGCGTTCTCAAGGTTTTGTGCGTAAGGCATTGGTACATCCTCACCTGCACAACGGCGAATAGGTGCATCTAAATAATCGAATGCTTCTGATTCTGAAATAATAGCTGAGATTTCACCAATATATCCGCTTGTTTTGTGGGCGTCGTTGACAAGAACTACTTTTCCTGTTTTCTTAACTGAGTTAATGATGATTTCTTTATCAAGTGGAACCAAAGTACGTGGGTCTACTACTTCAACTGAGATTCCTTCTTCAGCCAATTCTTCAGCTGCTTGGATGACACGTCGAAGCATTTTTCCATAGGTTACTACTGTTACATCAGTTCCTTCGCGTTTGATTTCTCCGACACCAAGTGGGATAGTATAGTCTGGATCAACAGGAACTTCACCTTTTTGGTTAAATTCTGATTTATATTCAAGAATGATAACAGGGTTGTTGTCTCGAATAGAAGACTTGAGAAGTCCTTTCATATCAGCCGGAGTACCTGGAGCAACAACTTTCAAACCAGGAATATGGGTAAACCATGATTCCAATGATTGTGAGTGTTGAGCTGCAGAACCTACGCCGTTACCAGCGGCACAGCGGATTGTCATAGGTACTTGACCTTTACCACCAAACATGTAACGAGTTTTAGCTGCTTGGTTGACGATATTATCCATGGCAATAACAGAAAAGTCCATGAAGGTCATGTCAACGATTGGGCGAAGTCCCGTCATAGCAGCACCCGCAGCTGCACCAGAAATAGCTGCTTCAGAAATAGGACAGTCACGAACACGTTCTGGTCCAAATTCTTCAAGCATACCAACAGATGTACCAAAGTCTCCACCGAAGACACCGACATCTTCACCCATCAAGAGTACATTTTCGTCGCGACGCATTTCCTCAGACATTGCAAGGATAATGGTATCGCGGAAAGACATTAATTTTGTTTCCATATTTCTCTACTTCTCCTTAGTCTGCGTAAATATCTTCAAATGCTGATTCTAGTGGAGGGAAAGGACTTTCTTCAGCAAATTTAACAGATGCTTCCACTGCTTCCTTAACTTGTGCTTGAATTTCTTCGAGCTCTTCTGCACTAGCAATATTATTCGTTACAAGGTACTTGCGAAGGTTTTCAATTGGATCTTTTTCTTTCCACGCATCGACTTCTTCACGTGTACGATATTTACCAGGGTCAGATGACGAGTGACCAAGCCATCGGTAGGTTACACTTTCAATTAAGACAGGACCTTTACCAGAACGAACATGATCAACTGCTTTCTTAAATCCTTCGTATACATCGATAACATTGTTACCGTCTTCGATAAACATTCCAGGAATTCCATATGCAGCACTACGCTCATGGATATGCGCCACATTTGTCATTTTCTTAATATCGGCAGAGATTCCATAACCGTTATTGATACAGTAGAAAATAACTGGTAGATTCCAAATTGAAGCCATATTAACAGCCTCGTGGAATACACCTTCATTTGTCGCGCCATCACCAAAGAAGCAAACAACAATCTTACCAGTCTTTTTCATTTGTTGAGTAAGGGCTGCACCTACTGCGATTCCCATACCACCACCTACGATACCGTTAGCACCAAGGTTACCCGCATCTAGGTCGGCGATATGCATAGATCCACCTTTACCTTTACAAGTTCCCGTATATTTACCAAGGATCTCAGCCATCATACCATTAAGGTCGATTCCTTTAGCAATAGCTTGTCCGTGACCACGGTGGTTTGAAGTAATCAAATCATCTGGGTTGAGAGCTAACATAGCACCCACGTTAGCCGCCTCTTCTCCAACAGAAAAGTGAGTCATACCGGGCACTTTACCTTTTTTTACTAATTGAGCAATTTTTAAATCCATACGACGAATTTCTTCCATCTTACGGAACATCTCAAGCAAAAGATTTTTATCTAAAGTTGACATAATCTTGCCTTTCTAAGTTAAATTTCTTATACTTCTATTTTAACTTATAGGTTAACTAGAGTCAAAGATTATGCTTTATAATTTTTCACAATATAAAAAAAGAAAAGTCAATGAAATCAAGACTTTTCTTTACATAAAACAACTATTTCACAAGCTGATTTTCAGGGATAATTTCAACAAATTATTTGAATCTTTTCATAATAACTTGTAAACGCCACTGGTAGAGTAGTCCGCTGACTACTAAACTTACAATAAGACCTATCCAGTAGGAATAGGCATCGAGATCTGTTGAATAATCTAGGAACAACCCCAGAGGTATAGCTACTCCCCAGTATCCCAAAAGTCCCAGATAGAAAGGGATGACTGTGTCTTTATAACCACGTAATATACCTTGTAATGGTGCTGCAAATGTATCAGCTAATTGGAAAAACAAGCTATAAGTCATAAAGCTAGCAGTTAATTGGATGAACTCCGAATCATGGCCATACAGACTAGCAACATTTTCTCTAAAAATATATAAAAAGAAAAGTGTTAAAATCGCAAATACCATAGCAGATAGACGTCCAATTTTTATATATTTCTTAGCATCATCTAGACGTTTAGCACCGACTTCGTAAGAAACAACAATAGCCATTGCTGTTGAAATGCTCATAGGAAAGGCGTACATGAGAGATGAAAAGTTCATGGCAGATTGATGACTTGCTATTATCAAAGATGAAAACTTTGCCATAATCAATCCTACTGCTGAAAAAATAGCAACCTCTGCAAATACAGTTCCACCAATAGGTAACCCCAATTTTATTGCTTCTTTTATTTTATTCTTGTCTAAAGGTAATCGGTTCTCTAAATGGAGTTCTTTTAGTTTTTCTTGTTTGAGAAGAACGAATATAGAAATTAGCAACAAAGCCCAATAAGCCAAAGAAGTACCAAGACCTGCTCCTGCTCCTCCAAACTCAGGTAAACCATAGACGCCGTATATCAATAAGTAGTTGAAACCGCTATTTAGAGGTAACAACAGAAGCATTAAATACATGGATAGCTTAGTCAGCCCTAGAGCGTCTAGCAATGAACGAATGACACTAAAGAGTAAGAGTGGAATGATTCCGATTGACAAAAACCATAGATAACGAATAGCTATATCCGCCACTTCTAGTTCTAACCCCATATTGCTTAAAACAAGAGGAGCAGCGATAAAGACTAAAACAAAAAGAAAAATTGATAAGCCAAGCGAAAGATAAAGAAATTGATAAAAATCAGAAGCCACTTCCTCTTTCTTTCCTCTTCCTAAATGATGGCCAACGATAGGAACTAAGGCCGAAACAATCCCTGTTAAAAAGGTAAAAAAAGGATTCCAGATACTGGTTGCCATAGACACACCAGCCAAGTCCATGGTATTGTATTGACCTGTCATAGTCGTATCAACAAAGGAGGCAGAATAATTTGCAAATTGATAAATCAGGATAGGGAAAAATATCTTTAAAAATAAGATAAACTTGTCTTTAAAATGATGGGTTTGATACATATAGGCTCTCTATTCTTTTTGTTTACAGAGCAGACTCCCACCTAGTTTTGATAGACGATTTGTCCCTTACAGATGGTGTATTTAACCTGCCCTTTTAAGGTTTCACCGATAAATGGTGAATTAGTTGCTTTCGAAGCAAAATGGGAGTCCACAAGGCGGTCAGCCTTAGCATCAAAAATAGTGATATCTGCTGGACCATTCTCAGCCAAATAACCTGCTTCAAAATGATACAATTTAGCTGGATTAATAGTCATTTTTTCTAATAACTGCATTAAGCTTAGTTCCCCAGCTTCTACTAGGTAAGTTAGACCAAGTGACAAGGAGGTTTCAAGTCCTGTCATACCTGATGGTGCTTTAGTAATATCCTCGACATTCTTCTCATCTACATGATGAGGCGCGTGGTCAGTCGCTATAACAGAGATAACTCCCGATTTCAGACCTTCAATAACGGCAAGACGGTCTGACTCCAATCGTAATGGTGGGTTCATTTTTGCATTGCTTCCTTGGGTCAATAGCAAAGCTTCAGTTTTAGAAAAATGTTGTGGTGCTACTTCTGCTGTTACTTGCGCACCTAATCCTTGAGCAAACTCGACAACTTTGACACTTTCTTCTTTTGATAAATGCTGAATATGGACATGAGCCTTTGTTGCATAGGCGATCATAACGTCACGTGCAATCATAGCATACTCAGCTACTCCTGTCGCCCCACAGATATGGAAATGTTCTTTAGCAATGTTTTCATTGAAACCGAGAATTCCATTCAAGCCAGGATCTTCCTCATGTAAGCTGATAAAGGTGTTATGTTTTTTAGCCTCTTCCATAGCTTCTTTGACAACTTTACTGCTTTCAAGCGGAATACCATCATCAGAAAAACCTACAGCTCCAGCTTCTAAAAGTACCTTAAAGTCTGTCAAATCTTGGCCATTAAAGTTTTTGGTAATAGTGGCCACAGTCTTGACGTTGATTTTTTCCTTAGCTGCTGACTGAAGGACTTCTTGCAAGGTCTCTACGTCAGAGATTGTTGGATTAGTATTAGCCATCATAACGACAGTTGTAAATCCACCAGCAGCAGCTGCAAGAGCACCTGTATGAATGTCTTCCTTGTGAGTTTGACCAGGTTCACGGAAATGAACATGGATATCCACCAAACCAGGTGAAACAACAAGACCTGTAGCGTCAATAATTTCTACTCCTTCTTCCTTAATCTCAGGAGCAATTTCATGAATCTTGCCATCTTTAACCAAGACATCACACACTTGATCCAAACCAGACTTAGGATCCATTACTCGTCCATTTTTAATTAGTAACATCTATTTTCTCCTTTATTCGTAGAAATCCACTTGGGTATCCAATAACTTATCACCATCATAGACAAACTTAGCTGAAAAGAATGGTTTATCTTCTAAAAGCCACTCGACAAAGGTATGGTCCCCTTCCCAAGTCGGCTTGCTTAGAACTTGGTCGTAAGGAACCCATTCTAGTGTTCCCTCGTTACAATCAATCAAGTCGCCCTCAAACTCTGTCACCTTAAAAACATAGGTATACCAGTCTAAATCTGGCGTAAATTCAGGAAAAGTGATAACACCTTTTAGAACTGGTTTGGCTTTGAGACCTGTTTCTTCGAGGATTTCACGCGCCGCGCATTCCTGAGGCGTCTCTCCACGCTCTAACTTACCACCCACACCAATCCATTTTCCTTTATGGACATCATTGGGTTTCTTATTACGGTGGAGCATGAGCAGTTCTTTCCCGTTATCAATGTAGCAAATCGTCGCTAACTGAGGCATATTTTCTCCTTATCTAAGCCAATCGATTGGCTCTTGTCCTGTCTCTTTTAAGAATGTATTGGCCTTGGAAAAAGGCTTAGAACCCCAATATCCTCTGTAAACCGATAAAGGACTGGGATGGGCTGATTCGATAATCAAGTGATGAGGATTGGTAACCAAGGCCTTCTTCTTACGTGCATAGGCTCCCCAGAGTACAAAAACGACTGGTCTATCAAGATTATTGACGACCTTTATAACCGCATCTGTAAAAGGCTCCCATATCTGACCAGCATGACCATTGGCCTGGCCAGCAGGAACCGTCAAACAAGCATTAAGAAGCAAGACTCCTTGCTGAGCCCAAGCTGTCAAATCATGAGATTTCTTAACGCCGATATCATCTGACAATTCTTTCAAGATATTTTGCAAAGATGGCGGAGCTGGGATAGAGTCAGGTACAGAAAAACTCAAGCCCTGCGCTTGATCTGGTCCGTGATAGGGGTCTTGCCCTAGAATCACCACCTTAACTTCTTCAAGCGGTGTTGTCAAGAGAGCCTGAAAAACCTTTTCCTTGGGCGGATAAACAGTCCCCTGAGCATAGACTTGCTCCATAAACTGATTGATTTTCCCAAAATAACCTTCAGGTAATTGCTCCTTAATCAAAGCATGCCAAGACGAGTGTTGCATCTTTCTCTCCTTTACCGTATCCATCTAAAAGCACGTCTTAATTCATCCGTACCATTCTCAAAAAAGCATAGGCCGTGTGCAAGTATAATCTTATCAGGTTCCCAGTTTAACATACGGGAAAAGGAAACCTTTGCCTCTATTTGTCTTCTAAAAAAGGTCATCCTATAATCGATAGGAGTTTGCCCATCAGGGGCTGTTACTCGGGCTAATCGATAGATTTTTCTTCGGATTGGACTAGCTATCATTTCCGGTTCAAAATTCTCTATAAGGTCCGTTACAATGAGTGTTTTAGTTGATTTATGAAAAAACACCACTTCTTCAATCACAGAACTTCCCTTAAAAATAAGTTGATCAATCTCGTCAGACCATAAGTCAGGAGACTCATCTGTTAAGGGAGCATCAAATACCAGCTTTACTTTCTGACTTTTCGCTCTCTCTTCAACTCCTGGACTAGACCATGCTTGCGCATGAGGATATCTTTTTTTCCAATCTGCAATATAGGTATAGTGAATCTTATTTGGAGAAATCAGGTAAGCGACTCTACCCATAGCATCCAGTTCAGCAAAGAGCTCCTCGTTTGGCGCGATAGGAGAATGAATCCATAGTTTGCCATCATTTAACTTAACCACCGTCATACGTGTCTGAAAAGGTAGTTTGAAGACCTTCATATCCATTTGAATCAAATCACCGTCTACTATCCAGATATTTTGATCAACTTCCTTTAGTGTATACAATGGTGCATAAAGAGAAAGAGCTGGTCTTGACATCATTTACTACTCCTTCGTTTTTACTGCCTCTATTATAGCAAAAAGTGGCTATGGAAACCACTTTTTACAGTTTACCTAAGTAATCCAACAAGTCTTGGTAAGAATGGACTTCGTAAGTCGGCTGGGCTTGTGTGTGATTTTCGAGGTCATGAGGATTGTACCAGATGGTGTCAATCCCAGCATTATTGCCACCTTGAATGTCGGCTGTTAAAGAATCTCCAATCATCAAAGCTTTCTCTTTGCTAAATCCAGCAATCTGCTGACCAATCTTTTCATAAAAGAGAGCATCAGGCTTTTGTGTTTGCAACTGTTCAGAGATAAAGACTTGATTGAAATAAGGTGCTAGACCAGATTGAACCAAACGCCCTGTCTGAATGGCAGTAATGCCATTTGTCGCAGCATACAAGTCATAATTTCGCTCAATGAGGCTGTCTAAGAGTTCATGAGCGCCTGAAAAAGTTTGCCCCTGCTGAGCGAGGTAAAATTGGTAACGCTGGGCTAGAAAACTACCGTCTTTTTCCTGTCCAAAATGACCAAATAAACGAGAAAAGCGCGTGTTAACCAGCTCCTGTTTACTGATTTTCTTCAGCTCCAATTCCTTCCAGAGAGCCTTGTTCATAGGAACGTAATATTCTTTATAGGCTTGAATATCCGCAACCCCTTCTTCTTTTAGAAGTTGCGTCAAAGCCACATCTTCAGCAGCATCAAAATCAAGCAAGGTGTGGTCAAGGTCGAAGAGTAGAAATTTGTAGGACAATTTGAGGTTTTCCTTTCTATGATAAACAACTTTCACTTCATTCGGTTGTTTAATGTAAAAACTTAAAAGTGGTATAGTATCACAAAGAATAATCGTTCCAATTGATTAACTACCCCATACTATTCTAATCAAGTTTAGTTTTATTATAGAAAAATCTTCTATAAATTCGAGCAATGGTTAAAATACATACAAATATGACTCCCAGAATAGATAATACTATTTTCACAAAACTCATTTCCGAACCTATGAAATATATATGAAAAAGAGGGGCTAGTCCTACACATATATACAATAGATAACTACTAAATCTTATCTCACCAATTCCTGCAAAAAAATGTTTCATTTTAAATATCCCCATTTTACCTTTCATCTTTATAATCCACTAACAAGCCACTAACAACTCTATTGACTTCTCTTTTTTTTTGAAAAATCTTGACAGCAAATTTACTCCACTTAATGCCACTAAAATTTCAATGGGCAAAAAATAGTAATCCCATATCAAATGAGAAATCAGCAATGTTAGAAATAGTATACAGTCAATATAACTATTCTGAAAATATTCTGTAATTACATAATACAGAAATGCCACAACCACTGAAATTAAAACAACCATCATAATACTACCGTCCTGTCCTTCTCACTAACTCTATTTCCAAAATTTAATTTTTGGGGGACTTAGTAATGAAATTACAATTAACAACACACCTAATATAAATAAAAGTATTTCCCAAAATTTATTCTCAGTTTTAATGAAAGGTATAAGATACATACTAACCAATATGGAACTTGCTCCTATAATGGCAAATATTAGTCTAACTTTATCACTTAGTTTAAACATATTGGGTCTCCCATAAAATAAGCAATTGCTATGTTTACTGTAAAATCTATCCCAAAAGAAAGAACTTCGTTATTGAGAGATAATTTCCCATTTAAGATACCTCATTTTTCCTGAGTCAAGATCAACATCATTATTTAGTGATACGAGTGCCATAAGATTTCTCCTCCTTAATGTGGCATGGCTAGGATAGTGTTCAAACAATGGACAACTTCGTTTTTATCTCTCCGTCAGCTAAATAAGATACTCTTTCTCTACCTGATTTTATTTTACAGAAAACTAAGATTTAACCCTATTTATCTTACTTCTTATTTTTAAATAATTCATACTCTTTTTCTCTGATAAAGGGAAGTGAAAAATTAGAAAAAATTAGTAGAATTGAAAACAGATATCCGTCTTTTTGCATTGCTAAAACATAGCCTAAAAATAAATAGATCATCAAATCTAGTACAAAAAGAGAAAATATTCTCCTTTTCATTACCTTACTTGTCTTAAAAATTCTGTTTAATAGAACCTTTATCGTAGTATCTACACAAATTTTTATCAAAAAGATAAGAGTCAGTACATGATTAGCAACTGTGGCATGAAGAATAAATGGAAATAGAGTTAATATAAAACTAGAAATCTCTAAATATTTTATCCAAGGAGATTGAGACATCTTACTTTTAAACTGACTAATTTTCCTATATTCACTAGTTAATCTAGTATCAAAATCTTTCCCAATTTTATTAAAGATTAAGAACTCCAAGATAAAAACACTTATTAATAAGATATAAGTAGAAACGTTTCCTGGGAAAAATTTATTGATTAAAATTGGAAAACTCATTAACATAATCGAGTTTATAGCCAAACAAATAGATACTATTTTATTCTTCGCAGAGTATATAGGTAGCGATACTATTGAATAGAGAAACGCTAAAAAAATAAGCAAGAAATACTCAATGCTGCTAATTAGTGATACCCTTAATGATAAAAATAGATAGGCGCCCCACACGATGATATGCGCTTTACGAATTGACTCTAGATTACTCATCTGCCTACTCCTAATATGCAAAGGGAATCCATTTTTAGTTCACATTCTTTTTCCAACAAGTCATAAGCATTTCATGATATTTCCTTCTTCTACATTAGGTAAAGTTGAAATACATTTCTGCAAGTGAAAATATAATTGTTATTTGCAGTCCACAAAAATCTATCCCTCTTTTAGACATAAAGCAAGTCAGATTAAAGATACAAATATAATGATAAGGCTTTCTTTTACTTTAGACTACCATAAAACAAGGAATCTTTCAACAAAATTCATTGTCAAACTACTATTCTATAAGATTGACAACCCAAATCTTTTAGAATAGAACTATCCTAACTATCGAATACCCCGGTTTCATAAATATCCATGTAATTCTAGACCTAGAATTCCTATAAACTAAATGTTTTTGCACTATTCTATGCCATTGATTGCCTTAAATTTTAATTTTTGAAGAATTCTAAAGCTAGAATAGTCCTATCACAATCAGTTTTGAATGATTAACAATTTAGAAACTCTATGATTCTACTCCTTTTACATTAAAAAGGAACTGCCTAAAGCAATCCCTTTCTGATTTTGAAATCATTTACTTAAAATTTGATAGTAGAGGTAATAAATAAGTCATCTATAGACGGAATAATAGGAAAATTCCTTATTTATTAATTTCAAGCTCCGCCAACTGTGCTTGAATAACTGATTGTTCTGCACCAGCCTGAAGAAGAGCAGCTGCAGTATAAGCACCTTCTACAATTGGAACCCTGTTGATGACGATACTTTTATCACTGAAATCAGCCACCATTTCTAAGTTCATTTTAGCAGATCCTAGATCAAAAAAGGCAAGTAAAGTATCTGCTGGATTTTCGGAAACAACCCTATCTACTTGATCAAAACTAGTTCCAATTCCTCCATCTTCGGTTCCTCCTACATAAGTAATCGGAACATCTTTAGCAACTTCACTAATCAGTTCAACAACACCTTGTGCAATGTTTTTGGAATGCGAAACGATAACAAGACCAATACTTCCCATTAGACCACCCCAGTTTCTAAAAGAGCAGTAAAGAGTAATCCAGATGAGAATGACCCAGGATCAATATGTCCAAGAGAACGTTCCCCTACATAAGATGCTCTCCCTTTAGTTGCAAGTAAATCTTTGGTAGCATTCACTACCTTATCAATAACCTCTTGAGTCAATTGGCCATCAGACAAGGCAGCAATAACAGGAGTCCAAACGTCAACCATTGTCTTTTCTCCAACTTCTGCTTTCCCACGTTTGACAATCATATCCAGACCACTTTGTAAGATTTCTTCTAATTTCGAATTAGAATCAGCCTTGGACATTCCCATAAAAGCAGAGCCATACAAGGGACCAGAAGCACCGCCTACCTTACTCAGTAGTTGCATTGAGACAAGCTTAAAAACATCACTGCTTGTCTCAAATTGCTTTCCTTCTATGTTTTCCATAACTGCAGCCATTCCACGCGCCATATTTCCACCGTGGTCTCCATCTCCTATAGGAGTATCTAGCTCACTAAGGTAATCTTTCTGTTCCTGAATCTTTTCATTAAAAAGCTTCATCCATTCAAGAGCTTGTTCAGCATTCATGCGACATTTCCTCCTTGAGTTTTACCAAGCTGGGGTAGTAACAGGTGCATTTAGAGCATCCAACCATTCATCATCTGCCAATCGAATCAATGTTAATGACAAGCCAGCCATATCAATTGAGGTCATATAGTTTCCAATTTTCTTAAATGCCAACTGAACACCTTTTTCATGGAGTAATTTAGCCACATCATTTGCAAATACATATTGCTCCATAAGAGGGGTACTTCCTAAACCATTGATGAGAAGGCCATAGCGTTCACCAGCTTTAAGTTGGAAACCTTCAGATAATTTTTCAACCAATTCAGAAGCTAATTGTGCTGAAGGTTGCATTTTCTCTTTTTTATATCCCGGCTCACCGTGAATACCAACACCATATTCAAATTCATCATCTTCTAGAACAAAGCCTGGTTTCCCAACTTCAGGAACGGTTGCTCCAGATAAGGCCAATCCAATTGTTTTGATTTCTAAGACAAGTTTATCGGCCAAGTCCTTCATTTCAGCTAATGATTTACCAGAACGAGCCGCATCACCCAAAATTTTATGGACTAATATAGTACCTGCAACACCTCGACGACCTTGGGTATAGAGACTATTTTCAACCGCAATATCATCATCGACTACAACACTTGCTACATCAATACCTTCCATCTCAGCAAGTTCTTGTGCAATTTCAAAGTTCATGATGTCCCCAGAATAGTTCTTGATGACCATGAAAACTCCGGCCCCTTCATCAGCCGCCTTAATGGCTTCTAAAATTTGGTCTGGAGTAGGTGAAGTGAAGACTGCTCCACAAATGGCAGCAGACAACATTCCATCTCCTACAAATCCAGCATGACTTGGTTCATGTCCTGAACCTCCACCTGAAATGAGTCCAACTTTTCCTGTCTTTTCTGCCTTTCTAACGATGACATCAAAACCATCTAAGCGTTCTACCAGGTCATCATGCATGAATGACAAGCCCTGCAACATTTCATCAACAACTTGTGTCGGTTCATTTATAATTTTTTTCATGAGAAACTCCTTTCGGCATGTACCTTTGTTTTCGCTTTCATTATATATTTTTTACTGCTGGCTGATAAGGGACAGATTCTATTATTTGTCCCCTTTTAAACCCATTTAAAAAAATTTTTGGTAAAATGAAGTAAGTAAAAGAAAGGCTTCCTATGGCATCATCACTTATTACAAAAAAACGGATTGCCAAGGCATTTAGAGACCTATTAGCTACTAGAGAATTTGACAAAATCTCCATTGTAGATATCATGGAATCAGCTGGCATTCGTAGACAGACCTTTTATAATCACTTTCTTGACAAATATGAACTGCTAGACTGGATTTTTGAAACTGACTTAACCGAGTATATCACTAATAACTTGGACTTCATTTCGGGCCAAAAACTATTACAAGAATTATTTCTTTATTTCGAACAAGAGCGCGACTTTTATATTCAACTTTTTGATATTCAAGGGCAAAATAACTTCTATGACCACTTTATAAACTACTGTCGCTTGCTTGTATCAAAAATTTTAAGAGAATATGGTCAATTTGATATCGATTCATCTACCTATACTTGTTTTTTATTAGACTATCATTCACACGCTCTAGCAGAAATCGTGAAGGCTTACGTCAATAAAAAAAGTCCAGTTCCACAACCAGACTATCTCATCCTGACGATTATTGGAAAGAGACCACAATGACATTTATTTCAAATCATAAACAAAAAATTATTTCAAGTTACATTTCAGCAACTGTCAGCAGTCATCCTGAATTAGAAAAACACCCTACTTTACCATTAGTCTATCAAAAAAATCGCAATCCTCATCAGGTTCCAATATTGTCGGGTGGAGGTTCAGGTCACGAACCTGCTCATATTGGATATGTGGGAAAAGGAATGCTGACCGCTGCTATCTATGGCCAATTATTTACTCCACCTACAAGAACTGAAATCTTAGAGTCCATTCGTTTTTTAAACAATGGTCAAGGTGTCTTCATCATTGTTAAAAATTTCGAAGCAGACATCAAAGAATTTAGCTCGGCCATTAACACCGCTAGAAAGGAAGGAATTAAAGTCGGATATAGTCTAGCACACGACGATATTTCCATTGAACCTCACAATAGATTTCAAATTAGAGGTAGAGGGCTTGCAGGGACCATTTTACTTCATAAAATCCTAGGATATGCGGCTCAGAACGGCGCCGACATCGAGCAACTAACTGATTTAGGTCATCAGCTTGCTCCCGAAATCGCAACGATTGGCTTTGCAACGAAATCCGCTAGTCTCCCCCAAGCTACCCTTCCACTATTTAACTTGGAAGAAGGAAATATTTCCTATGGTATTGGCATACATGGCGAAGAAGGTTATCGTATCGTCCCATTCCAATCATCAGAAATCCTAGCAAATGAAATTATAAGCAAATTAAGATTACACTATCATTGGAAAAATAGTGATCAATTTATATTGCTTGTAAATAATCTAGGTACTAGCAGCAACCTAGAAATGGGGATATTTATCAACGATCTCCTTCAACTCTTAGAAATTGAAGGAATCACTATTACCTTTATAAAATCAGGAACATTTATGACCAGTTTGGATATGGCAGGTATATCCGTAACTCTATGCCCCGTAAAAAATAAACAGTGGTTAGAAGCACTCAATGCTCCAACGACAGCTTTTGCATGGTAATTTTCTTGTATAACTCAAAAGGACTACATCACTTGATAACCCTTTTAATCTTATCTCACGTTTAAAAGAATTCATACTCAATGAAAATCAAAGAGCAAACTAGGAAACTAGCCACATATTGCTCAAAGCACTGCTTTGAGGTTGTAGATAGAACTGACGAAGTCAGCTCAAAACACTGTTTTGAGGTTGCAGATAGAACTGACGAAGTCAGTCACATATATACGGCAAGGCGATGTTGACGTGGTTTGAAGAGATTTTCGAAGAGTATCACTCTTTCTATTTCAAAGAGTCCATCTACCTTTTACAATTCTTCTATCAAAAAACTGGATGTTCCGCTCAACAACCAGTTTCTTCATTTTTAAGCTAATTCTTTACTTTTTTCTTCTGAAAGAAAAGCGATGTTATAGCCAAAATAGCAAAGGCAATGCTAACATACCAGTAGGGTTGATCTAGGGTGGTTGAACGACCTGATAGATTGATGATCCCACGAAAGAGCATTCCAGTTGTTAGAACTGCAACTGCCGAATTCCACAAGTTTAGACTGAGCCGCGCTAAGTTTGGAATGATTTTCAACAATAATGTCAGAATGATGCCCCCTACTAGAGGACCTACAAAAAGATAGTGCATATGAAGCGAAGTTTCCCCAAAACTATAGGACTCGTAGATACGACTAAATGATAAAAAGAAAATAGTTAGAAGACTATAGCCAACGACTGTCTTTTTGAGGCGTTTATTTTTGATTTTAGTAACCGATGTAGACAATATCACTCACCGCCCTTTCTGATATCTTGCTTCCACCTGTAGTCGGTTTATTAATCACCTGACCGTTAAAGTAGAGAGTTGAGGATCCACCGCCATCAAGGTTATAGGCTGTCTTCACTCCGTACGACTTCATCACTTCTGCCATCTGGTAAAGAGACAAGCCCTTGCTCTCAGAGGTACGACCATCCGAAACGACGATGATATAGTGGTTTTCATCGATAATCCCGATAGCTGTACGAGGATTTGAAGCCATAGCCTGACCAACTTCTGCATTAGTGCCGACAGAGATTTCCCCATCTTCAACTAGAGAAGGGCCAAACGCCAGTAAATTGACTACACCATCTTGAACCAATTGGTCGGCTGAAACTTGGTTCTCGTAGATGATTTTAAAGGAACCGTCCTTGTAAATAGCCAAATCACCATTACTTGAATTGTCACGGGCACTATCTCGATAGACAACTCCATTCCGGATAACATAACCAGAGCTATTGGCTCCATAGTAGTCACCGTTAATAGCTAAAATAGCATTGTTTTCAGCAGCTGTCACAGAAGTTTTGGCTGTAACGTTGCTTCCATAGGAGTTTTGAGCTAAGGCTGTTTTCAGATAATCTGCAGAGCTCAGAGTCACATCCGCCACATAGATTTGCGTTTCATTCACCGTCTTTTTAGTTAGATTGACACTGATATTTCCATCTGAATAGCTGGTATCCGTCACTTGGGCATTTTTTGCTGCTTGGCTTTCTACTACGGTGTTAGACGTAAAGCTAGTATTTGATACAGTGGAAATCGTTTCAGAGAGTACAAAGGTCTTTAACATCGAATAGGTAAAGAAACTTGTCAGAAGCAAGCCAAAAACCGAGGCGTATAGATAAGCTTTCTTAAAAAAATTCATACTGGATAACAAATCCTTTCTTTGAAAATAAATCGTGTTTGAACAGTCCAAGATACCACAAAGAGAAGCATTCCTACAACAATTTTAGCCATGAATAAATTGATTCCGAAACCTGTATTAAAAAGGCTAATTAGGAGAGTATCTAAGAAAAATAGAACAAGAGACAGCGTTAAATAACCTACACCTGTTTTTAAATTACTTGCTTTATTTTTAAATACCAATTTTTTATTAGTCGAAAAGTTGAAGATACAGCTAGTAACACGAGCCAGCCCATTTGAGAGGATAAGGCGTAACCCCGATGGAATAAAGCTCAAGCATAGAATGGAGAGAGCATAAACCAGGTAATCTACGATAAAACTACTGAATGATGAAAGAGCGAATTTAAAAATGTTTTTGTAAATTATTAACCCATCTCGAATAGGTCGGAAGTGAGAAGCTTGATTGTCATTTATATAGACTGTTTCAATAGGAACTTCCAAAATAGAATATTGCTTGCTGGCTTCCAATAGCATGTTCATTTCATACTCATAGCGTTGACCTTCCACTTCCATCATAAAAGGAATCAAGTCTGTCGTGAAAGCACGAAGTCCTGTCTGCGTATCCGAAACGGCTATACCTGTTTGAATTTTAAATAAGATACGGGTCAAGCTATTTCCAAAACGACTACGTAAGGGAACCTTGCCAGTAAAAGCACGAACACCAAGAACAAGAGTGCTAGGATTTTCGTCCACCTTGTTACTGGTACGTAATATGTCCCAAATCTTGTGTTGACCATCTGCATCTGCTGTGACGATAGTTCCAGGAATATTGAGTGATTGAATATAAGCAAAAGCTGTTTTCAAAGCCTGTCCCTTACCTTGATTGACTTGATGACGAAGTACAGTCCCATAGTTTTCAGCTCGAGCAAATATTTCTTGACATTCAGGAGAACTACCATCATCAATCACAATGATAGAAAAATCACACTTCTTGTGAATTTTTTCAATCAGTGTTAGCAGATTAAAATCGGGTTGGTATGCTGGAATAACTAGATAATTCATATCCGCACCTCTTTCTTTTGATTTGTATAAGTATACGTTGACTTGCTTAAAAAATCCTTATATCTGCTTTTTTACAAAAATAAATTGATGATTTTTCAAAATAGTCCATAAAAAGAAAACTCCATAGAAAGTATTTCTACAGAGTTAGACTGGTATCTTTATAAAAATAAATGGGATAGAGAAAATAGGGAGCTCACTTCTGTGTGAGAATGAAGAGTGCACATATCTACAACTTATCCTTTAATTTCTCAACAAAGAGATAGGCTGCTGGACAGGTCAAGGTATTCTTAATTGTCAAATGGTTAATTTGATGGATTTTTTTACGGTCTGTATGGGGGAATTCCCTGCAGGCCTTTGGACGAACGTCATAGATAGAACAAAGGTTATCTCCTCCTAAAAATGGGCAGGGCATGGATTTGAAAACCTTATCCCCATCTTCATCTACCTGAAGGAATTCAGCTTCAAAAGCTGGTAATTTCATCTTAAAGTACTTGGCGATTCGTGTAATATCCGCTTCTTTAAAGTCAGGCCCCAATGTCTTACAACAGTTAGCACAGGCCGTACAATCAATCTCAGCAAAAACTTCTTGGTGAATCTGCTGGGCTATCTTATCTAAATTTTTTGGTGGCTTTTTCTTTAAATTGGCTAAAACTTTACGGTGCTCCTTTTGCTTTTGCAAGGCTAACTGATGGTAATACTCAATATCAATTTCTTTAGACATGGTTTCTCTCTTATTCTATTTGTTTCACCCTATTATATCATGCCTCTGACTCATTGAAAAGTGGACTTTATACTCAATGAAAATCAAAGAGCAAACTAGGAAGCTAGCCGTAGGCAGTACTTGAGTACGGCAAGGCGAAGCTGACGTGGTTTGAATTTGATTTTCGAAGAGTATTATAAGACTATACTTTCCCAAAATGCATCAAAAAACCTTGCAACTAGGTTACAAGGTTAATGACATTAATCGAAGTTAACGTATTCTTTTTGAAGTTCAAGGACTTCTTCCATTGTTGAACACTCTGTAAGGGCACGGTTAGCGTACTCTTCCATCTTAGCAGTGTCCAGTTTCTTCATCAAGCTACGTGTACGAAGTACAGATGTAGCTGACATAGAGAACTCATCCAAGCCCATTCCGACAAGAAGTGGAACAGCTGTTTGGTCACCAGCCATCTCACCACACATACCAGCCCATTTACCTTCAGCGTGAGCTGCTTTGATAACGTTGTTGATCAAACGAAGGATTGATGGGTTGTATGGTTGGTAAAGGTATGAAACTTGTTCGTTCATACGGTCTGCTGCCATTGTGTATTGGATCAAGTCATTTGTACCAATTGAGAAGAAGTCAACTTCTTTTGCAAATTGGTCTGCAAGCATGGCTGCTGCAGGGATTTCAATCATGATACCAACTTGGATGTCATCCGCAACTGCAACACCTTCAGCAAGAAGGTTTGTTTTTTCTTCTTCATAAACTGCTTTAGCTGCACGGAATTCTTTCAATAGGGCAACCATTGGGAACATGATACGCAATTGACCATGAACAGAAGCACGAAGAAGAGCACGGATTTGTGTACGGAACATAGCATCTCCAGTTTCAGAAATAGAGATACGAAGAGCACGGAATCCAAGGAATGGGTTCATTTCGTGTGGCATATCGAAGTAAGGAAGTTCCTTATCTCCACCGATGTCCATAGTACGAACAACTACTGGTTTACCATTCATTCCCTCAAGAACAGCCTTGTATGCTTCATACTGCTCGTCTTCTGTTGGGAAGTCTTGAGAATCCATGTACAAGAACTCTGTACGGTAAAGTCCAACAGCTTCAGCACCGTTGTTGTTAACACCTTCAACATCTTTTGGAGTACCGATGTTAGCAGCCAACTCGAAGTGTTTACCGTCAGCAGTCACTGTTTGAGCATCTTTCAAAAGTGCCCATTCAGCTTTTTGTTTAGCATAAGCTTCACCAGCTGCTTTAAATTCTGCCGCTTGTTCATCTGTTGGGTTGATAATGACTTCACCAGTGATTCCGTTAACGGCAAGGATATCGCCGTCTTTCACCACTTCAGTGATGTTATTTGTTCCCAATACAGCTGCAATTTCAAGTGTACGTGCCATGATAGCTGAGTGGCTTGTACGTCCACCAATATTAGTTACAAAAGCTTTTACAAAGTTTTTGTCCAATTGAGCTGTATCAGATGGTGTCAAGTCATGCGCAATTACGATTACTTCTTCATTGATAGAAGCTGGGTTTGGCAATTTTTTACCAAGAAGGTTTGCCAATACACGTTTTGTCACGTCGCGGATATCCGCTGCACGTTCTTGCATGTATGGGTTATCTTCCATGCCTTCAAAGATAGTGATGAACATGTCAGTCACTTCTTTAAGACCTGCTTCAGCATTGACTTTCTTAGCACGGATTGTTTCTTTAATCTGACCGATCAATTCTGGGTCAGAAAGAACCATCAAATGAGCGTCAAAAACTTGAGCCGCTTCTTCACCAAGCGTACCTACAGCCTTCTCGCGGATAAGAGAAAGCTCGTTTTGAGAAGCTTCAAGAGCAACATCCAAACGAGCCTCTTCTGCGTTTGTATCTTCGACTGAAACAGTCTCGAATGACAAATCCGGTTGAACGAGTAGATATGCTTTTGCAACTGCAACACCATCAGATGCTGCGATTCCTTTAAGCATTTCTGTCATTTTCCTTATGCCAATCCTTCTTTTTCCATTGTTTCTGAGATTGCAGCGATTGCGTCATCTGCATCTGCACCTTCAGCTGAGATAGTTACGTCAGCACCTTGGCCAACACCAAGACTCATAACACCCATGATTGATTTAAGGTTAACTGATTTACCTTTGTACTCAAGAGTGATATCTGAAGCAAATTTGCTAGCAGTTTGTACCAACAATGTTGCTGGACGTGCGTGAATACCTGTTTCTGCCACTACGTGGAAATCTTTAGAAGCCATAGTTTGACTCTCCTTTTGTTCTTTCTTTTTTGAGTTATATGTGATAACCCTTACAATTTGGTATTATATCATCTTCTAGGTTTTTTTTCAAGCATTTTATGGGATTTATTCGATTTCCTTTCAGATAACTTGCTGAAAATCTTCTATCCTAAATAACAAAACACAGGATATAGTTTTCCAAAAAACAATCTGTAGGATATTCTTTGCTATTTTACACTTAAAACACTATATATTGTGTTTAGGTAGGTTCTTCATAAAAACATACCACTATATTTAGTTCTAAATCATTGACAAAATTTTATTTTCTGATATACTAGGATAGTATTAAATTTTAAAGAGGAGTTACACAATGGTAACCGTTTATTCTAAAAACAATTGTGTCCAATGTAAGATGACCAAACGTTTCTTGGACAGTAATAATGTCACTTATCGTGAAATCAACCTTGATGAGCAACCTGAGTACATCGATCAAGTTAAAGAGCTCGGTTTCAGCGCAGCTCCTGTTATCCAAACACCAACTGAAGTCTTTTCAGGTTTCCAACCAGGAAAACTGAAACAATTAGCATAATCTTAGTACATCATCCAGAAGAAACTGCTTCTAGGGCTAACTTAGAAGCCTTTCTTTTGTAATTAGATAAGGGAAATTTTATGGGATTAAAACATCTTGAGGACGTGACTTACTTCCGTCTCAATAACGAAATCAACCGTCCTGTCAATGGACAAATCATGCTTCATAAAGATAAGGAAGCCTTGGATGCCTTCTTTAAAGAAAATGTAGTTCCAAACACTATGGTTTTTGATTCAATCAAAGATAAAATCAATTACCTCATTGAACACAACTATATCGAAACAGCATTTATCAAGAAATATCGTCCAGAATTCTTAGAAGAGCTTTATCAATTTATCAAAGACCAAAACTTCCAATTCAAGTCTTTCATGGCTGCCTATAAATTTTATAATCAATATGCTTTGAAAACCAACGACGGTGAATATTATCTTGAAAGTATGGAAGACCGCGTCTTCTTTAACGCCCTTTATTTCGCTGATGGTGATGAAGCTGTTGCAATCGATATTGCCAATGAAATCATCCACCAACGCTACCAACCGGCTACTCCTTCCTTCTTGAATGCTGGACGTGCTCGCCGTGGGGAGTTAGTATCTTGCTTCCTAATCCAAGTAACTGATGATATGAACTCTATCGGACGTTCTATCAACTCAGCTCTTCAACTTTCACGTATTGGAGGAGGGGTTGGAATTTCCCTCAGCAACCTTCGTGAAGCTGGTGCACCTATCAAAGGCTATGAAGGAGCAGCTTCTGGGGTCGTTCCAGTTATGAAACTTTTCGAAGATAGCTTCTCTTACTCAAACCAATTGGGGCAACGTCAAGGTGCTGGGGTTGTCTACCTCAACGTCTTCCACCCAGATATCATCGCCTTCCTTTCAACTAAGAAAGAAAATGCCGATGAAAAAGTTCGTGTTAAGACCCTTTCACTTGGTGTTGTAGTACCCGATAAATTCTACGAATTGGCTCGTAAGAATGAAGAAATGTACCTCTTCAGCCCTTATTCTGTAGAGCTTGAATACGGTGTGCCATTCAACTACATTGACATCACTGAAAAATACGATGAATTAGTCGCAAATCCAAACATCCGCAAGACAAAAATCAAGGCGCGTGATTTGGAAACGGAAATCTCTAAATTGCAACAAGAGTCTGGCTACCCTTATGTCGTCAACATTGATACGGCTAACCGTGCAAACCCTGTTGATGGTAAGATTATCATGAGTAACTTGTGTTCTGAGATTCTTCAAGTCCAAGAACCAAGCTTGATCAACGATGCTCAAGAATTCCTGCAAATGGGAACGGACGTTTCATGTAACCTTGGTTCAACCAACGTGGTTAACATGATGACTTCACCTGATTTTGGTCGTTCTATCCGTGCTATGGTTCGTGCACTTACTTTCGTTACAGATAGTTCACACATCGTAGCTGTTCCTACTATCGACCACGGAAATAGCCAAGCTCATACCTTTGGTCTTGGTGCCATGGGACTTCACAGCTACCTTGCCCAACAATTGATTGAATATGGATCGCCTGAGTCTGTTGAATTTACAAGCATCTACTTCATGCTCATGAACTACTGGACCTTGGTAGAATCAAACAATATTGCGCGTGAACGTGGCATCACCTTCCACAACTTTGAAAAATCAGACTATGCTAACGGAAGCTACTTTGACAAGTATGTAACTGGCGAATTTGTTCCAAAATCAGAACGTGTTAAAGAACTCTTCAAAGATGTCTTTATCCCAAGTGCTGCTGACTGGGCTGAACTTCGCGACAAGGTTCAAGCAGATGGACTTTACCACCAAAACCGTCTAGCTGTTGCTCCAAATGGTTCGATCAGTTACATCAATGACGTTTCTGCTTCTATCCACCCGATTACACAACGTATCGAAGAACGTCAAGAAAAGAAAATCGGGAAAATCTACTATCCTGCTGCTGGCTTGTCAACAGAAACCATTCCTTACTACACTTCTGCCTACGACATGGATATGCGTAAAGTGATTGATGTCTATGCTGCTGCAACTGAGCACGTGGACCAAGGACTTTCACTCACACTCTTTATGCGTAGTGACATTCCAAAAGGACTTTACGAATGGAAGAAAGAAAACAAACAAACGACACGTGACTTATCTATCCTTCGTAACTATGCCTTTAACAAGGGTATCAAGTCTATCTACTACGTCCGTACCTTTACAGATGATGGTGGAGAAGTCGGTGCTAACCAATGTGAAAGCTGTGTGATTTAATCCTTGCTTGAGGAAACTACATTTTCTCAAGCTATCGATTCATTTACCAAGCTAAGCTGGAATAAGCATCTATACTATGAAATAACAAAAAAGTCGGGCTTCCGACTTTTTATGCGATACTCCTCTGGAATTATGATAAAATAGAAATAATTGTGAGTTCGCAATATTAAACACAGAAAGAGATTTCAAATGGAAACTTACTACAAAGCCATTAACTGGAATGCCATCGAAGATGTCATCGACAAATCAACTTGGGAAAAGCTGACCGAGCAATTCTGGCTCGATACACGTATTCCCTTGTCAAATGACTTGGATGACTGGAGAAAGCTATCAAATGTAGAAAAAGACTTAGTTGGAAAAGTCTTTGGTGGTTTAACCCTTCTCGACACTATGCAATCTGAAACTGGGGTTCAAGCCCTTCGCGCAGACATCCGTACACCCCATGAGGAAGCTGTTTTCAATAACATCCAATTTATGGAATCTGTCCATGCAAAATCTTATTCATCAATCTTTTCTACCTTGAATACTAAGGCTGAGATTGAAGAAATTTTCGAATGGACCAATACCAATCCTTACCTACAAAAGAAAGCTGAGATTGTCAACGAAATCTACCTAAACGGTAGCCCACTTGAAAAGAAAGTTGCCAGTGTCTTCCTCGAAACCTTCCTCTTCTACTCTGGTTTCTTCACTCCCCTCTACTATCTTGGTAACAACAAACTAGCCAATGTTGCGGAAATCATTAAATTAATTATTCGTGATGAATCTGTTCACGGAACCTACATTGGTTATAAATTCCAACTTGGTTTCAATGAATTACCTGAAGAAGAGCAAGAAAAACTCAAAGAATGGATGTACGATCTGCTATACACTCTCTACGAGAATGAAGAAGGTTATACAGAGAGCCTCTATGACGGTGTTGGTTGGACTGAAGAAGTCAAGACCTTCCTTCGCTACAATGCTAACAAAGCACTCATGAACCTGGGACAAGATCCACTCTTCCCAGATTCAGCTGATGACGTCAACCCAATCGTTATGAACGGTATTTCAACAGGAACTTCTAACCACGACTTCTTCTCTCAAGTCGGAAATGGTTACCTCCTTGGTGAAGTTGAAGCCATGCAAGACGATGACTACAACTACGGTTTGAACTAATGTTATCTATTTTATAAGCAATAACAAATATCATGGTTTGTTTAAAACAACCATGATATTTTTGTTTTTGTTTTCTTTTGTTTTTTAAATTGATTGATTGAATACTTTATGATAAAATAGTAATAGAAATAGAGGTGATAACGATGTTAAAGCAGGAAAAACTAGATAATATTCTAGAAACGGTAAATACAAAGGGAACTATTACTGTAAAAGAAATCATGACTCGCTTAGATGTATCAGATATGACTGCTAGACGCTACTTGCAAGAGTTAGCAGACAAGGATTTACTTGTTCGGGTGCACGGGGGAGCTGAAAAAATTCGCACAGGTTCTATTTTAAATAATGAACGTTCCAATATTGAAAAACAAAGCTTACAAATCGCAGAAAAACAAGAAATTAGCCGTTTTGCAGGCCATTTAATTGATGAGGGTGAAACTATTTTTATCGGCCCTGGTACCACCTTAGAATCTTTTGCCCGTGAACTACCAATTGATAATATTCGTGTTGTAACAAACAGTTTACCAGTCTTTCTCATCCTAAACGAACGAAAACTAACAGATTTGATTTTAATTGGTGGAAACTATCGCTCTATTACCGGAGCCTTTGTGGGAACACTAACCTTGCAAAACTTGGCTAATCTACAATTTTCTAAAGCCTTCGTTAGCTGTAATGGTATTAAGGACAATGCGATTGCGACCTTCAGTGAAGAGGAAGGTGAATCTCAACGCATCGCCCTCAATAATTCCAATAAAAAATACTTACTAGCTGACAATAGTAAGTTCAATAAATTTGATTTTTATACCTTCTACAATATCTCTGATATTGATACCATCGTTTCAGACTCTAAACTGAGCAAAGAAATGTTTGAACAACTTTCGAAACAAACAAAAATTATTCTTTCTAAACCATAAAACTATCCCCACCGATTGGTGGGGATTTTTGTAAGTATTAACACTCTTTGAAAATCAAATTCAAACTACGTCAACGTCGCCTTGCAGTACTCAAGTACAGCCTACGGCTAGTTTCCTAGTTTGGCTCTTTGATTTTCATTGAGTATAAAAATTTCAATTTCTAATGACTTTCTTACACGCGTTCTTTCCATGAAGTCGCTGTTGTTTGAAGGACTTTGTTGAGTTCGTCAATGTTTTCAAATCCAGTTGTGCGAAGCCATTCACGAGCTGCTGCTTCACCATCTTTGATGTAAGCTTCAACTGATCCAGCCCATGTTGCACGGCCACAAAGAACACCGTTAAAGTTTGCACCTGATTCATGGGCAAATACAAGAGTATCTTGGAAAAGTTTAGCTGATACACCAGCACTCAAGTAGATGTATGGCAAGTTAGTTGCTTCATCTTGAGCTTTGAAGAATGCTGCTGCTTCTTCACGTGTATAAACTACTTCACCTTCAGCGAAGCCTTCAACATATTTAATGTTAACAGGAACTTCTACTTTCAAGACATCAATGTTAAAGCGTGGGTCTGAGAAGACTTTCATAGCACCGATAACTTTGTGTGGTTTTACTTTCGCGTATTCTACAGAACCAGCGTCAGCAATTTTTTCATCGTAAGCCAAGATTTCAAGGAAAAATGGGATATCTTCAGCCACACACTCAGAACCGATACGTTCGATATAAGCTTGTTTTTCTTGGTTGAGTTCGTCTGAGCTATCCACATCATAGTAAAGTAAGAATTTAACTGCATCTGCACCTTCTTCTTTAATACGTTTTGCAGACCAAACATCCAAGCAGTCTGGCAAGCGTTTTGTGCTTGTTGTGTCATAACCTGTTTTTTCATAAGCAAGGAGAAGACCAGCTTTTTCATCAAGAGCTTTAGTCGCTGGAAGGCCATACTCAGGGTCAAGAAGCATAGATGAAGCGTATTTAGTCAATTCATCTGCTACCAAGACTTTAAGTTCTTCCATTTGAGCCACTGTTGGTTCTTCTGTTTGGTGTTGTGCCATGAGACGTTTCAAAGCACCACGTTGGTCAAATGCAAGAGCTGAGATGATACCATTTTCATCAGAAAGTTTTTCTAAGCGTGCACGTTTTTGTTCTGTTAAAGCCATTTTATACCTCTTTTACTATTAATTGATCATATAGAGCTTGATAGTTGGCCATGTTGACATGACCAGTCATTTTTTCTTGAGCATTGAGCATACCAAGGACATTTGCCTTGATGAGTAATTCTGCATCTGATTCTTTATGAAGTAGTCCTGAAGAAATTCCTGCCACAGTAGAGTCTCCAGAGCCAACAGGATTTACTACATGAATTCTAGGAATATCTACCTTGTAGAAAGTGTCGCCATGTTTGGCAAAGGCACCGTTGGCACCAAGTGAAACGATAATCCATTCAATCCCTGCAAACAACGGTTCTTGAAGGACTTCTTTTAATTCATCCAAATCCTCAGAAACTTCTCTTCCAAGAAGCTGAGACAATTCCTCATTATTTGGTTTGATGACTGTTGGTTTATGTGGTGATTCAAGAACCGCCTGAAGAGCCGCACCAGAGCAGTCCAAGACAACAGGCTTGCCAGCTTGATTAGCAAGTTCTACCAAGCTCGCATAGTAATCAACTGGAAGGCCAGCTGGTAAACTACCTGAGATGGCTACTACTTCAACTGAGTCCAAGAGTTTTTTGAAATGTTCCAAAAAGTCTTGACCTTCCTGTTCCAATACTTCAGGACCTTTTTCAAGAACTTCTGTTTGGTTGTCTCCATGGAGAATAGCGATACAGTTACGAGTTTCTCCCTGAATGGAGAAGAAATCTTTCTTTACTTGATTATCGATATGTTCAACCAAAAACTCACCAAGTTTACCACCAACTAAACCAGTAGCAAGAACAGAATCTCCAAATTCTGAAAGTACTCGGGTAACATTGAGTCCCTTACCACCAGCCGTTTTGGTTACATCCACCACACGATTGACAGTATCAATCTTCAACTCATCCAAAGGATAGGAAATATCAATGGATGGGTTCATTGTGACTGTTAAAATCATAGGCCACCTCTTAGTCGTGGTATTCTCCGCGATCCCATTTTTCAAGGAATTCAGTGAAGAAGTTTGCGTCTGTCTGTTGAGCATTGTGGCTTTCAACGTGTTCAATTTTCGCAATCAATTTCTTGTTTTCTTCAGATGGTTTGTATTCAGCATGGATGAAAGCTTCAATGATATCACACATGAGCAATTCACCAGTAATCTTACCACCAAAACCGATAACGTTTGCGTTCAATTGTTCTTTAGCATAAAGAGCTGTAGTCATATCACGAACCAAGGCAGAACGGACACCAGGAACTTTATTTACAGCGTTGTTGATACCAACACCAGTACCACAGATACATACCCCAAGATCAGCTTGACCACTAGTTACAGCTTCCCCTACTTTTTTACCAAAGATTGGGTAGTGTGTACGTGTATGATCATATGTACCAAAGTCAATGACTTCATATCCTTTTGATTTCAAAAATTCTGAAACCGCCATTTTTTCATCTGTTACGATGTGGTCACATCCAATTGCAATTCTCATTAGTTATTCCCTCCGATTAATTATATAAATCTAATATCATTTATCCCTACTCAAGAAAAATCAAGATTAGCTTAGGAAGCGAGATGCAAGCATAACTGAGGTTAGCTAAAGTGAGCTGACAACAGATTATCTTGATTTTTGAAGAGTATTAGCACATTTTGTTCAACATGTCGACACGAATTTGATGACGACCACCGTCGTATTTACCGTTAACAAATCCTTTAGCGATGTTTTTAGCCAATTCATCACCAACAAGTTGTGCACCCATAGTGATCATACGTGAGTTGTTGTGACCACGAGTCATATAAGCTGAACGTTCGTCAGATACTTCTGCAGCAACCATTCCTTTGATTTTAGTTGCGACCATAAATGGACCCGCTCCATAAGCATCAATCACGATACCAAGGTTTTGTTCTTCTTTGTTTACTTCTGCAGCAACAGCAAGAGTCACATCAACAAAGTCTTGACCTTCAGCTGTAACATCCACAACGTGGAAGTTTTCTTTTTCCAAAAAGTCTTTCACAACTTCTTTCAATCTCAAACCTGCAGCATCTGCACCGATAACAATAGACATATTGTATACTCCTTTATATTTTTCTAGGCTAGTAAAACCTTTTATAGTTAGCAGTTTATCTACAAAAAGCTTTCTAGCAGTTTATTGACAAATTGGATTGAATGAGATGAATTACACCTTATTCAAGTTTAGGAAACCAGTTTCCTAAAAATAATCTTTCTTAACGAAAGAGAATATAACAAGCGATTATTTGTTTGTTACAAACATCATTTGTTGCTTACAAACATAATATACTCCTATTTCTTGAAAAAGTCAACAGTTAATGTTTGTTTTTGTGTTTTATTTTTTAATCTAAAAAACTTCGATGTCAAAACCAATTTGATCCACTTGACCAGGTTCTAGTAGACGAACATCCTTCTTATCTTCTAGATGATCGCCTTCTTCAAGGGATGTTGACAAGCCAGACCATGGTTCAAAAGCAATGAAAGGTCCCTTGTTCAAAGTTGACCAGATAATAAGGTTTGGAAACTCTTGGAAGTGCACTTTCAATCCCTTATCATGTTTACGAGAACGAAGGGAAATTGTTCTAGATTGTAATTCATCTAAGGTAACTGCATCTGTGCTGAAAAGATCATAACTAAGATCGATTTCTTTTTGACCCTCTAGCCATGGACTTCTATCTTGAAAATCAAGCATACCCGTTTCTGGGAAAGGACGTGGAACAGAGCAAGTCTCTTCTTTCTCAAACTCTAAATAGTAATCTTCATAGACCTCATCATCCAGTAGAGGACAATTAAAGCCTGGATGTCCACCAATAAAGTAAGGCATGACCTTGCTAGATTCTTTATTGAAAATCTTGTATTGAGTCCGTACTGTCTTGCCAGAAAGACTATAAGTGATCTCTAAGCGGAAATGATAAGGATAATTTTGATAGCTATTCTCATCATCTTCAATTGCAAAAGTTACACTCTTGTCTGTCTGTTCAACTAATTCAAATTCTTTCTTACGAACCAAACCATGACGAGGAATGTTCCCTTTGCTTTCTTGTCCCTTCTCATCTATATAGAAAGCTGTATCCCCTCTCAATGAACCACAAATGGGGAAGAGAACAGGAGCTTGTCCACTCCAATAAGTAGCATCCCCTTGCCACAAATACTCAAGTCCCTCAGCATCTTTTATAGAAGAAAGAGCCCCACCAAAACTATTAAATTGAACTCTTAATTGTTCTGATTTTAATTCAATTACCATTATTTTCTCCGATTTCTTGATAGTTTATAAAAAACTAGGCTGTCACTCCTATCAGGAAAATGACAACCTAGTTTCAACAATTTACATTTTATAGGAGCGCATTATTTTGCTTTTGCTGCGTACTCTTCGTTACGTTTGATCATTTGTTTTCTGTACCAAGCAAAGATACCGATATAGAATACAAGGAAGACTACAGCACCAAGGATTGCTTTAATATCACCTGTTGTAGTGTTACCAATTGTCCAACCAAGAAGTTTTTCGATTGGACCTTCAAGAGTTGAGTGAGTAATCAATTGAGTTTGACTCACACCTGCTGGGAAGGCACCTACACCTTTAGCAAGTTCTGTTGCAAATGGTGCAATAAGTGTACCTGAAAGAAGGAAGAGTGGCAACAAGAGTGTTCCGAAGATAATCATACGGAGCAATTTACCACGTGTTACAACCAAGAGAGCTGGAGTAACACCCATAGCGATGATACCTGCAAGTGGCAAGATACCATTTCCGACTTTTGAAAGAAGTACTGCTTCAACCAACATGATTGGTGCAAGTACGTTGGCACAAGCCCAGATTTCAGCACGACCAGCGATGAATGGCCAGTCAAGACCGATGTTGAATTTACGTCCTTGAAGACGTTTAGTAGCAACGTTTGTAATACCTTGTGAAAGAGGTTCTACGGCTGCGATGAACCATGAACCGATAAGTGAGAAGAGTTCCAAAGACACACCGGCAGTCAAACCAAGAGACAACCAACCTTTGATAACTAGACGCCATTTATCTGCATCTGCAACCCCTTCAATTGGATGTGGAGTTCCCATAATACCGATAACAATACCAAGGATGAAACCGATAAAGAATTTAGAACCCCAGAAACCAATTTTCTTGTTCAATTTAGCAGCGTCAAAGTCATATTTATCTAGACCTGGGAAGAATTTTTCAAAAATCTTATCCAAAACCATGATAACTGGGTTCATCATGTAGTTCATGTGAGTTGAAGTCATTGGTGATGAACTTGGAGCGTTAAGAAGATCGTCAAATGTAGGTTTCATCAAGTCAGAGTTGATAATTTTCAACACACCAACCAGTACGATAGCTGCTGTAGCAATCAAGAGTGAAACCCCTTGGCTCACACCGTTGTTGTCTGCATACCATTTAATCAAAAGACCTGTGATAGACAAGTGCCAGATATCAAAGATATCAACGTCAAGTGTATCAGTTTTCTTCATAGCAAGCATTACTACGTTGACAATCAACATGATAAGCAAGAAGTAAAGTGTCCAAGCTGATCCCCAAGTGATTGTTGCAAGTGGTGCCCATCCAACGTCAGTAATACTCAATTGGATACCAGTATTTTCAACGAATTTTGCAAGTGATGCTGAGAAAGCACCATTTAGCATACCGATGATAGCTCCAATACCAGTAAGAGCGATGGCAAGTTTAATACCACCTTCAAGAGCTTTGGAGAATTTCACTCCAAAAAGTAAAGCCAATACTGTCAAAATGATTAACATGATGACAGGTCCACCCATATCTAAGATGGGTGTGAAAAAGTCTTTGATTAGGCCAAAGATTGCATCCATAACAGTTCCTCCCTTTTTTATGTTATATGAATGTTAACAAATTATTAATTAGCTTAACCCGTGTTCTTTAATGGCTGCTTCAATATTGTCAAATACTGGAGCACTCATCGCTGGGATACGGAATAAGATTGGTCCAGCTTCGATAACTGGAATACCTGGGTCAAAGCCAAGATCTGTCGCAGCAATTGGTGTGAAGATGTCATAACCTTTGATAAGGTCTTCATTAACGTCTTTGACCATTACCGCATCACAATGAACATCAAAACCGCGGTTTGAAAGTTCTTCTTCAAGAGCACTTTTAATTTGGTGGCTTGAGTTAACACCTGCACCGCAGGCAGCAAGAATTTTAATCATATGGATTTCCTCCGATTTAATATTTTTAATAGACAAGATTAAACGGTTGCTTCAGCTATATAAGCATAGAGGGCTTCTGGTTCAGAAATTTTTGATAGATCTTCAAGATGACCATTTCCAGTAAAGAAGTCCATCAACTGAGCAAGAATGTTAGTTTGACTTGAACTTGAGTTATTAATGATAAAGAAGAGTAAAGATACTTCTACTTCCTTATCTGGTGCAATCATATTGTGGAAAGTCACCGGTTTCTCTAATCGAACGACCACAACTTTTTCGGCTAGGTTATGAACAATATCTGTGTGAGGAATAGCCACATTCGGCAAATCCTTACCCAAGAATTCCATATCTAAGCCAGTTGGAAATGACTTTTCACGCGTGATCAAGGCTTCACGATAGGTTGGAGTTACGATTTCTCGTTCTTCCAATAAAGTTGCAACCTGATCAAAGAGATGTTCTTGATTATCCGCTTCTAAGCAAAACACAAGGTTTTTGTCAAAGAAATGATCTAATCCCATAAGGTTTTCCCTTCTTTCCATTAGCTTTATGCTATAAGTATAACACTATATGAAATCGTTGTCAAGATTTTTCTGTTTTTTTTTGTCTCTTTTTTTATACTTTTGTTGCTTTTTCGGTTTGTTGCGTAAAAAAACAAACACATAAACAAACATTTCAACCATTTTTTCTGTTCTCGAAACTAAAAAAGCAGACCATTTTAGCCTGCTTTACTATTGATTCTTATATAAATTTCCTATGAAGAAGGAAAAACAATTTTGATGACTTACTCTTCATCCATGCTCAAGACGCTGAGGAAGGCTTCTTGTGGTACCTCAACTGATCCGATAGCTTTCATACGTTTCTTACCAGCTTTTTGTTTTTCAAGGAGTTTACGTTTACGAGAAACGTCACCACCATAACACTTAGCAAGTACGTTTTTACGAAGGGCTTTGATATCAGTACGAGCCACAATCTTATGTCCAATAGCCGCTTGAATTGGCACTTCAAATTGTTGACGAGGGATGATTTTCTTGAGTTTATCAACGATGAGTTTTCCACGTTCGTAAGCAAAATCCTTGTGAACGATAAAGCTGAGGGCATCGACCTTATCTCCGTTGAGAAGGATGTCCATTTTGACCAGCTTAGATGGGCGATACTCTGACAATTCGTAGTCAAAGCTTGCATAACCACGTGTCGAAGACTTAAGCTTATCAAAGAAGTCAAAAACGATTTCAGCAAGTGGAATTTGATAGATAACATTAACACGATTGTCATCAATATAGTCCATAGTCACAAAGTCCCCACGCTTACGCTGAGCTAATTCCATTACTGCTCCAACAAACTCTTGAGGTACCATGATTTGCGCCTTAACATAAGGCTCTTCAATGGTCGCAATCTTAGTTGGGTCTGGAAACTCAGATGGGTTTGACACATCCATTGACTCCCCGTCGGTCAAATTAACCTTATAAATAACAGACGGAGCTGTCATGATAAGGTCGATGTTGAACTCACGTTCCAAACGCTCTTGGATGACATCCATATGAAGAAGTCCAAGGAAACCACAACGGAAACCAAATCCAAGAGCCTGTGATGTTTCTGGTTCAAACTGAAGACTAGCATCATTCAGTTGCAATTTTTCAAGGGCTTCACGAAGGTCATTGTACTTGTTTGACTCAATTGGGTAGAGACCCGCAAAGACCATAGGATTCATCTGCTTATAGCCATGTAATGGCTCTGCCGCAGGATTGGTTGCCAAGGTAACGGTATCACCCACACGAGTGTCCTGAACCGTCTTGATAGAAGCTGCAATATAACCAACGTCCCCAGTCGCAAGGAAATCACGACCAACTGCTTTCGGTGTAAAAATACCAACTTCGGTCACATCAAAAGTCTTGCCATTGCTCATAAGTTGAATCTTATCGCCGGGTTTGACCACTCCGTCCATGACACGCACTTGGAGGATAACCCCACGGTAAGCATCGTAAACAGAGTCGAAAATCAAAGCTTTAAGCGGCGCCGTCACATCACCCGTTGGTGCTGGTACTTTTTCTACAATCTGCTCGAGGATTTCTTCAATACCGATACCAGCCTTGGCAGAAGCCAAAACTGCTTCACTAGCATCCAAACCAATCACATCTTCGATCTCCGTGCGTACGCGCTCAGGGTCTGCAGCTGGCAGGTCAATTTTGTTAATGACTGGCATAATTTCCAAATCATTGTCCAAGGCCAAATAAACGTTTGCAAGGGTTTGAGCCTCAATCCCTTGGGCAGCATCGACCACCAAAATCGCTCCCTCACAGGCAGCTAGCGAACGTGAAACTTCATAGGTAAAGTCAACGTGCCCCGGCGTGTCAATCAAGTGGAAAATATAAGTTTCCCCATCTTTTGCAGTATAATTGAGCTCAATGGCATTCAACTTAATGGTAATCCCACGTTCCCTTTCTAAATCCATGCTATCCAAAAGCTGGGCCTGCATTTCACGGCTGGAAACCGTCTCTGTTTTTTCTAAAATGCGGTCTGCTAGAGTTGATTTCCCGTGGTCAATATGGGCGATGATGGAGAAGTTACGGATCTTCTCCTTTCGTTTTTTCAATTCTTCTAAGTTCATGATTCTCTTCCTTTCAGGGTATCTATTTATTATAAATTGTTTTTGACATTTTGACAAGACCATACCCTGCTAGGAGTACTAATCTTCAGCGACAAAGCCGTCATTCTCGATAAAGTGGTGTTCTGTCATCCCTTGGTCTGTAAAAACAATCCCGTGAAGGACACCACCGTAGACAGCTCCTCCATCCATTCCAATCTTGCCATCTTCTGTAGTCCAAAGCTCAGCTGTACCTCGTTCTTGCTTTAACAAGCCATAAACCGGTGTATGCCCAAAGACAATGATTTTTCCAGTATGATTTTCTGCCTCGTGGAATGGTTTTCTAAGCCAGACTTTCTTGTAATCTGTTGTTTCATGCCAATCATCCAAAGTCAAATCAATACCTGCGTGAACAAAGATATACTTGTCTGTTTCTACTACAAATGGCATTTGACGAATGAATGCAACCAAATCTGCTGCTTCAGTGGCAACACGCTTGGCATCCTCCACCCCGTCAACTGGTGCATCCAAGGGACGACCTAGGATTGAGTTAATAGTTGTATCTCCACCATTGCGACGATAGTGGTCATAGCTTTCTTCTGGGTTATCGAGCCAAGTCAAAAACATATACTCATGATTTCCAGACAAACAGATAGCCCCTTGATTGTCCACTAAGTCCTTAACCATCTCTAGAACACGGCGACTATCCTCACCTCGGTCAATCAAATCCCCTAGAAAGAGCAACTGGGTCTGACCATCCCATGTTTTGAGAAGGTCTTCCAGCATTCCAGCTTTTCCGTGAACATCTCCAATTACATAATAGTCTGTCATCTTATTTCTCCCTGTTTCTCAATAATTCTCTGGCTTGCGTGAGGGCTGCTTCTGTCACATCATCGCCTGCCAACATTTTGGCAACTTCTTCCACTCGCTCTTCAACCGTCAAGAGGCGAACAGTCGAAACTGTTGAATGCTCATTGCTAATCTTCTCAATAAAAAATTGATAATCCGCAATCGCAATTACTTGTGGTAAATGGGAAATAGCCAGTACCTGACCATGCTGGCCAATCTTGTGAATCTTCTGAGCAATAGCCTGAGCTACACGACCTGAAACTCCCGTATCCACCTCATCAAAGACAATACTTGTCTTGCCCTCTTTACGAGAAAAGGCAGATTTAATGGCTAGCATGAGACGAGATAATTCCCCACCAGACGCAACCTTGACCAAAGGTTTAAAGTCTTCGCCAGGGTTGGTTGAAATGTAAAACTCAACTGTTTCATTGCCCTCACGGCTGAATTTGCCCTTGCTAAAACGAACCTGAAACTGGGCTTTTTCCATATAAAGGTCTTGCAGTTCTTGTTTAATCTCAGCTTCGAGCTGCTGGGCCAAATCATGACGAGCAGAGGCAAGCTGACCGGCCAAATCAACAAGATTAACTTCCAATTTCTTGAGTTCAGCTTCCATATCTTCAGAAGAAAGGTTGTTGCCTGTCAAGAGATTGTATTCTTCCGTAATCTTAGCAAAATAAAGCAAGACATCGTCTACAGTCCCACCATACTTACGGGTAATAGTATGAAGGAGGTCCAAACGATTCTCAACCTGCATGAGACGATTGCCGTCAAAATCAAGGTCCTCAATAATAGTTTCCAAACGTTTGCTAATATCTTCTAAGACATAGTAGGTCTCAGACAAAGAACTTGAAATTTCACGGTATTCGGTATCATACTCTTCGACACTTTCCATGTCATTCATGGCCGAACGAACATTAGCTAGACTTGAAAACTCTTCATTGTCCAACATGCTGTAAGCATTGGTCAGTGTATCTGCAATATTTTTATGGTTAAGGAGCTTCTCTCGCTCTTGATTGAGAGCCAAGTCTTCACCTGCTTGCAAATTAGCCGCCTCAATCTCTGCCATTTGAAATTCCAACATTTCAATACGAGCCTTGTGTTCCTGTTGGTTTTTCTTGACTTCCAGAACCTGCTTGCGCATTTTTCGATAGGCATCAAAACTCGTCTGATAGGTTTCTTTCAAGTCCCAAAAAGCTGCATCGCCAAATTCATCCAGCATCTGGATGTGCAGTTGAGGACGCATTAACTCCTCTTGGTCATGCTGACCATGAATATCCACCAGATGTTGCCCAATAGCACGCAAAACCGACAGATTGACCATCTGACCATTCACACGGCTGATACTGCGACCGTTTTGCAGAATTTCCCGACGGATGATAATTTCATCACCCAATTCTAAACCTTGCTCATCAAAAATTTCCTGTAAAAGGCGACTATTCTCAACTGAGAAAAGGCCCTCAATCTCTGCCTTTGGTGCACCATGACGAATAACATCTGTCGTCGCACGAGCCCCCAACATCATATTCATGGCATCAATGATAATCGACTTCCCTGCACCCGTTTCACCAGTCAGGACAGTCATCCCCTTTTCAAAATTGAGGGAAATAGCCTCAATAATGGCAAAGTTTTTTATCGAAATTTCAAGTAACATATAGACCTACCAATTTTTTACTTGTTCAAAGATTTCCTCGGCTAGACTTTCACTTCTGGCAATGACTAAAATCGAGCTATCATCAGCTAAACAGCTGAAAATCTTATCCGCAAAAGTCTCGATTAACTGAGCTTTTACAAAAGCCGTATTTCCTGGAATAACTTGGAGATTGATCATCTTGTCCATCAATTCTGCCGATTCGATATTGTCTTCAGCCAATTGCAAACTTTTTACGATTGATTTTGGCAATTCATAGACATAGGTATTGTCTCTCAAAGGAATTTTGACAATACCTAGCTCTTTGATATCTCGGGATACCGTTGCTTGAGTAGCAGTGATACCTGCTTCTTTCAAATGTTCTACGATTTCTTCTTGCGTACCGATTTGATAATCTGTCACAAATCGTCTAATTTTTTCAAGTCTTTCTTTTTTATTCATTTTTAAATTGACTATGCGCCCTCTCTACTACTTCTTCAATATCAGCAAGAACCTGATTGCTTGCTGACTCTTCTTTTTTCAAATACGCTAAAAACTCAATATTTCCATGACCACCTTGGATGGGAGAAAAGTCCAAACCAAGGACTGAAAAGCCCTCCTCTACTGCCATAGCTGTGACAGATTCAAGGACATTCTGATGGACCTTGGCATCGCGAATAATTCCATTTTTCCCGATCTGCTCACGTCCTGCCTCAAACTGAGGCTTAACCAGAGCCACAACCTGACCTTGATCAGCCAAGACACGGTGCAAGGCTGGCAAAATCAAACTGAGGGAAATGAAACTGACATCAATACTGGCAAAGCTCGGTTCCTTTTCGAAATCAGTCTTTTCAGCATAGCGGAAATTAAACTGCTCCATGCTGACAACTCGCGGGTCCTGGCGTAGTTTCCAAGCCAACTGATTGGTACCAACATCAACTGCAAAGACCAACTCGGCACCATTCTGCAACATGACGTCGGTAAAACCTCCAGTAGAGGCACCGATATCAATCGTGGTCGCTCCTTCAACTGACACATCAAAGACCTGCAAGGCTTTTTCCAATTTCAAGCCACCACGGCTGACATACTTGAGCTTCTCGCCCTTGAGTTTTAGCCCGGTGTCGTCTGGGATTTTCTCCCCTGGTTTATCAAACCGTTCGCCATTCAGGACTGATACAACTAGACCAGCCATGACACCGCGCTTGGCCTGTTCTCGCGTTTCAAACAAGCCCTGTTTATAAGCTAGTACATCCACTCTTTCCTTAGCCATTGATTCTCAAACTTTCTACTACACTAACAATCGATTCTGTTTCAAAGGGAATCTGCTGGGCGATTTCTTCTAATTTAGCCTCGACTTGATCAAGAGTTTGGTTACAGAAGGTAATGGCTTCTTCCAAGCCCAACAAGGCAGGGTAGGTTGACTTTTCTGCCTGCAAGTCCTTTTGCGGTGTCTTGCCGATTTCCTCAAAACTAGCAGTCACATCCAGTACATCATCCCTGACTTGAAAGGCAAGCCCAATCAATTCGCCAACAGTTTTCAGTTTTACCTGCATTTCAGGAGCCAATTCCGCAATGATAGCAGCTGCTTGGAAGGGATAGGCTAGTAATTTTCCAGTTTTATTAGCATGAATGGTCTGAAGTTCTTCCAAAGACAAATGCTGATGTTCGCCCTCCATGTCCAAAACCTGCCCTGCCACCATGCCCAGACTTCCTGAAGCAAGCGATAAGTTTGCAATCAAGTCTACCTTGATCTGACTTGGCAAATCTGCCTGCGCTATCAAGGCATAAGGATCTAGGAACAAGGCATCTCCAGCCAAAATCGCCATAGCTTCACCGAATTTTTTATGATTTGTCAACCGTCCCCGACGGTAATCATCATCATCCATTGCAGGAAGGTCATCATGAATCAAGCTCCCTGTATGTATCATCTCCAAGGCCGCAGCCACCTGCGCGTGAGCAGGTTTAATGGCAACCTGTAAGGCTTCCAGAACTTCTAACAAGAGAAAAGGACGAATACGCTTGCCACCAGCATGAATAGAATAGAGAACAGACTTCCTTAAACTAGAGGCAAACTGCTGGTCTCCATAAAAGTCTTCCAAAGCCGACTCAACAAGAGCTAATTTTTCTTGCTTCTTCATTCAAAATCACTTTCTGTTCCGTCTTCTTGCATAACCTTGACCAAAGTCTTTTCAGCCTTGTCCAAGGTCGCTTGGAGTTCTTTTGACAAGACCATGCCCTTTTGAAAGGCAGCAATCGCATCTTCCAGAGCAATTTCACCATTTTCTAAACTTTGGACAATGGTTTCCAGTTCTGCTAGATTTTCCTCAAATTTCTTTTGTTTTGACATCTTTAACCTCTAATTCTACTTGACCATCTCGCATCAAAAGCGTCACTTGGTCATTTTTCTTCAAACTCTCAACCGAATCTACAACCGACTCTTCTTTTTTGACAATTGCATAACCACGCGCCACGATTCGACTGGTATCCAACATGAGCAAGGCTTCTGAAAGTCGCTTGACCTCAGCAACTTTGGCGTCATAAACCAGCGCCATTTGGCTACGGAGGAGCTTGTCCAACTGGCCTAGACGGTCTTGATAACGTTGGATTTTGGTAACAGGCGATAATTGGACTAGTTGATGCGTCCTTGCTTGGACGACTTGTTTGTTATCAGAAATCCGTGTTCGCAAACTTTGTTTTAAGCGCAGTTGCAGTTGATCCAAGCGTTGCAAATAGCCATCATATAACCGCTCTGGTTGTCTAAAGATTACTGACTGACTGCATTTTTTTAGGGCTTCTTGTTTCTTAGATAGGACATTTCGGACTGCTGTTGCCATCCGTTTTTCCTGATTTTGCAAATGAGCTAATAGATCCAGCTTGGTCACAGGTGTTGCCAGCTCAGCAGCAGCTGTTGGAGTTGCAGCGCGACGATCTGCCACAAAATCCGCCAAGGTCACATCCGTCTCATGACCTACACTAGAAATAATTGGCAAACGAGATTCAAAAATCGCTCGTACCACAATTTCTTCGTTAAAGGCCCAGAGATCCTCGATGGAACCTCCACCACGACCAATAATCAGCAAGTCCAAATCGTCCCGTTCATTAGCACGCGCAATATTTCGAGCAATTTCCTCCGCAGAACCTTCACCTTGCACCTTAGTTGGATAAAGTAGGATATCTACACCTGGGAACCGTCTGCTGACAGTTGTGATAATATCTCGAATAACAGCTCCACTGCGGCTGGTTACCACCCCAATTCTCTTAGAAAATTGGGGCAGAGCTTGCTTGAAGCGTTCTTGAAACAGGCCTTCTTCTGTCAATTTTTTCTTGAGCTGTTCAAACTGAATCGCAAGCGCACCAACCCCATCAGGCTCTGCCTTTTCAATGATGATGGAGTAGCTACCACTAGGTTCATAGACCTGCACACGCCCAATCACATTGATTTTCATCCCTTCTTCCAGATCGAAACCTAATTTCTGATAAATTCCAGACCAAATAGTCGCTTGAATAACTGCATGGTCATCTTTTAGGGAAAAATATTGGTGAGTAGGTCGTTTACGAAAGTTGGAAACTTGACCAGTTAAATATACCCGTTCCAAGTACGGGTCTTTATCGAATTTCATTTTCAGATATTTGGTCAAAGTTGTTACCGATAAATACTTTTCCATCTCCACCTACTATTCATTTTCTTGCTTTTCCATGGGTATTATTATACCAAAAATATGCCTAAAAATCTCCATTTATGTACCAATATGAGGGAAAAATAGAAAAAGGAGGCAAGGCCTCCACATCTGATTATTTGCTATTTCGAGCTTCTTCCAAAATCTTAGAAATCTTGGTTGTCAAAAGGTCGATAGCCACTGTATTGCTGACTCCCTCAGGAATGACGATATCAGCATAACGCTTTGTTGGTTCGATAAACTGATGGTACATTGGTTTGACCACACCTAAATACTGGTCAATAACGCTATCCAAACTACGGCCACGCTCTTCCATATCACGCTTGATACGACGAATAATGCGCACGTCATCATCCGTATCCACAAAAATCTTGATATCCATCAATTCACGCAGACGCTTATCCTCCAAGACCAAAATCCCCTCAACGATAAAGACATCTTGAGGCTCTTGACGATAGGTCTTGCTGCTTCGTGTATGCTCTGTATAGTCGTAAGTCGGGATATCCACTGGACGCCCTGCCAACAATTCCTTTATCTGCTCAATCATCAAGTCTGTATCAAAGGCAAAAGGATGGTCGTAGTTGGTTTTGACACGCTCTTCAAAGGTCAAGTGAGACTGATCCTTATAGTATGAATCATGCTCAATCATGGAAATCTTTTCATCAGGGAAATGCGATAGAATGGCCCTTGAAACACTGGTTTTACCACCACCAGAACCACCTGTCACTCCGATAATGATTGGTCTATTTTGCATGCTATCCTCCGTTTTTTTATCCGTCGTCTATTCTATCACATTTTTTGCAAAATTTATAGTCTGGTTTGGATAGTTTAGGGGAAACAATTCCAATTCCTACACCCCAGTTATACTAGTTAAAAACCTTCCTTGGCTTGTAGAGATTGTCTCGCTTCTCTAGAATGGCTAACAAAGTATCGCCTTCAAAGGCAGCCAATTCTTGATCTGTTTGGTCTAACTCGATAAAACGACCAAAGCGTACTTCTGTAGCCTCTTCTGGAGTTAGGAAAACTTTGACAAGGTCACCCGTCCCAATCTCAAGAGGATGGAGAAAGTCTAGTTGCCCTACCTCTACTCTTTCAGCAATTTCTTCCAAGGTCAGAGCATCCTCCAGTTGTAAACCTGCAGCACTCGTCCGTGTTAACTGAGACATATGAGCCGCATAACCCATCTTCTCTCCCAAGTCAACCGACAAGGTACGGATATAAGTTCCCTTACTGCATTTTACACGGAAAGTAAAGCGTGCAAGTTCGCTCTCATAAGAAAGCGGACTTGTCCTCTCAAATTGATAAATGGTCACCTGACGTTCTGGACGCTCCACTTCCTGTCCAGCACGTGCATACTCATAAAGTTTGCGACCATTGACCTTGACTGCCGAATACATAGGCGGAATCTGGGTATTAGGCCCAGTCAAGCTCGCAATCGCTTCATCGACAAGCTTTTCATCTAAGTGCGACAAAACAGGGGTCTCTGCAACCACTTCCCCACTAGCATCCTCAGTCGTCGTGGAATAGCCTAGAGTAATCTCCCCCTCATAGACCTTGCCCTCATCCTGCATAAACTCTACCATGCGAGTCGCCTTCCCAACCGCAATCGGTAAAACACCCACTACATCCGGATCCAAGGTCCCACCATGACCAATTTTCTTTGTTCCCAAAATCTTACGCAGCTTAAAAACTGCATCATGCGAGGTCATGCCCGCTTCTTTTCTTAAGTTAATAATACCGTTCATATTTGCTTTCTACTCCCCCTTCAAGGCATCAAACTTGGCTTTCATGGTTGGATTCTTCCGAATCAGTTTTTTTACTGAAACATCTTCCAGCTTATTATTAGCCAGTCGGAGTTGGTTTTCAGATGTAGTTAAGAATTTCTTGACCTCTTCCATGCGTTTGATAGCCTTGTCTATTTCATCAATAGCTTTACCAAAGTTGGTCGAAGCTGAATTATAGTTTTTAGCAAAAGCTAGCTTAAAGGCGTCCAAATCTTCCTCAAAATGCGTAATGTCGATATTTTGCTCGCGAACCAAGGCCAACTCCTGCTTATACTTTAAAGAATTAAGCGCTGCATTTCGCAAGAGCCCAATCAACTGAATAAAGAATTGAGGACGAACCACATACATCTTTTCATACTCGTGGCTGACGTCAACAATCCCTGTGTTAAAGTAGTCGTTATCAGCCTCAAGCATGGTCACCAAAACCGCATATTCACAATTCTTCTCCCGACGGTCCTTGTCCAATTCCTTGTAAAAATCTGCATTCTTGTGTTTCTTCTCTGTTCCGTCCGCTTCGTTCTTCATCTCAAACATAATGGAGATAATCTCTACTCCATTTTCATCACATTCACGGAAAATAAAATCCCCCTTAGACCCACGTGCAGAGACCTTGTTATCCTTCTCAAAGTAAGCATTTGGAAAGGCAAAACTTCGTACCTTGTTAAACTCACTCTCTGCATACTGTTCCAGACTTTCCCCGATAGCTTTTGTAGATTGTTGAGCTTTGAAATTCTTGTAAAATTCGACCTGCTCACTAGCCGCCTTGAGCTGTGCTTCGTAGTTTTGTTTAACTGATGCAAGAGAAAGCTCATTTTCTTTTTCTTGTAAAAGAAGTTGATTTTTAACCTGATCTCGTTCTTTTTCTAGGTCAGAAAAAGTCTTTTGCAGTTGATTTTCATGCTTCAAACGCAAGGTAGCCAGTTGGTTTTCCAAGGCTTGTACTTCCTTGTCCTTAGCCAATAAAGCCTCATGGCTTGTCTGTTCAACTTCTTTCTTGGCCAATTCTTTCTCTGTATCAAAGTTTTGGATTTGACTCTGTAATTGTGCAATTTCTTGGTCTTTTTGAGCTAGTTTGGTCTGTTGTTCATTCATGGCCTTTTGCTCAGCCAAAGCCAGTTCCTGCTTCATCCGATCGTGCAATTCCTTATCAAACTCTGCCGTTCTCACTTGGGACAAAAGTTCAGCATACTGACTTTCATTTACTGTAAAGACTTCCCCACAGTTGGGGCATTTGATTTCGTTCATAACGTTCCTCTTTCTAGACTTCTTTAACCATTATATCATGCCTGAGGGAAAATCAAAAACAGCGAGTCGAAACCCACTGTTTATCCTCTGTTACTTTAAATTTTTTCCAAGGCCAAGCGCAAGTCTTCAATCAAATCTTCTACATTTTCAAGACCGATAGACAAACGGATTTGGTTTGGTGTGATACCTGCTGCTTCAAGGTCTTTTTCTGACAATTGACCGTGAGTGGTTGTAGCTGGATGGACAACAAGCGATTTAGCATCTGCCACGTTTGCTAGGTCAGAAAAGATTTCTAAATGATCAATAACCTTGCGTGCTTCTGTCTCCCCACCTTTAACATGGAAAGTAAAGATTGAGCCCACACCTTTAGGAAGATATTTCTCAGCTAAGTCATGATAAGGACTATCTGCAAGTTTTGGATAATTGACCTTTTCTACCTTAGGATGATTGACAAGGAAATCAACAATTTTCTCAGCATTTTGCACATGGCGTTCCACACGAAGTGAGAGAGTTTCAAGTCCTTGTAGCAAGAGGAAGGCATTAAATGGAGACAAGGCCGCACCCGTATCACGAAGCAATTGGACACGAACAGCGATAATAAAGGCTGCTGCACCCACATCACGAGTATAGCTCAAATTGTGGTAGCTTGGATCTTCCTCAACAAATTGAGGGAATTTTCCTGAAGCTGCCCAGTCAAAACGACCACTATCGACAATCACTCCACCAATAGTCGTACCATGCCCACCGATAAACTTAGTAGCTGAGTGAATGGCAATATCGACACCGTGAGAAAAGACATTAATCAAATAAGGTGTAGCAAAGGTATTGTCAGAAACAAGTGGAATCTGATGCTTATGAGCAATCTCCGCCAATTTTTCCAAGTCAGGAATATTAATCAAGGGGTTGCCCAAGGTTTCAATCAATACAAGCTTGGTATTGTCTTTGATCGCTGCTTCCACTTCCTCCAAATTATCCACGTCAACAAAGGTTGTTGTGATTCCGTAACGAGGAAGGGTTTCTTTCAAGAGATTGAAGGTTCCACCGTAAATAGTTGATGCCGCTACTACATGATCACCAGCATGGGCAAGAGCCAAAATCGTATAAGTCACTGCGGCCATACCTGATGCTGTTGCAAGAGCTCCAACACCACCTTCAAGAGCAGCAATTCGTTCTTCAAAGGCAGCTGTTGTAGGGTTGGTAATACGAGTATAGATATTCCCTGGTTTTCTCAAGGCAAATAGATCAGCACCTTCCTGCGTGTCATCAAAAACGAAGGATGTTGTTTGATAAATCGGCACTGCACGAGACTTGGTAGCTGGATCCACAACTTGACCAGCATGTAGTTGCAAAGTTTCAAATTTAAAATCACGAGTCATAAAACGACCTCCAAATAGTTTGATTAAGGATATTGTAGCACCTTAAGGTATAGTTTACAAATATTAATTTTCTATATTTTGATATAAGAAATAGCTATTGCCTTATTTTAAAAATGAGCACAGCACGACTCAATCGTGCTGTGCTCATTTTCTTAATCTACATAAGTATCTTCGTTTTTATTGAGGAAGGCGTATGGAAGACCCATCAAGAGACCACCACCAATTAAGTTTCCGATGAAGGTTACACCCCAGTGACGAAGCATATTTCCAACACCGAAGTTAGCAATTGAATCCGCAGCAACACTGAATTTTACAATCGCGAAAGAAGCAAAGTTCGCAGCAATGTGCTCGTTTGTTAAGAATACAAACATGTAAATTGCTGATAAAACAAGCCAAAGTTTAGCTCCACCATCTTTGACCAAAATAAATGAAAGAATCGCAATATTTACGAAAATATTTGCCAAAATCGCCTCAAGCAAGACTAATTCATTTGAGCGGCCTAACTTCATCTCAACAACACCTGAGATGAAACTATCGTGAGTCAGATGTGCATAGGCTGCCGAATGAGCAAAGCCCCAACCTGCTATCAAGGCTCCGATAAGGTTGAATAAGGTACAGTAAAGTAGAATCTCTGCTGTTTTTCTCCAAGAGATTTTTTTCAAGAAACTACCTGCAGTCAAGAACATCATGTTGGATGTTACCAACTCGGCATTCAAGAAAACAATGTAGGCCAATCCCCAAGCAAAGACAAAGGGGAAAAGGAAGCGTCCACTACCTGGTGCAATTTTATTAATCAAGTCAGCTCCAACTGCACCTGCAGCAGTACTAAAGGTTAAAAATGCACCTGCGAACATGGAACGAATCGCATACTTAAATTTGCTTTTATTATAAAGATTTTCCTTCTTCTTGCAAGCAAATTCAATCTTTGAGATAAATTCTGAAGAGACCATAATAAACTCCTAAAATTTTTTTACCTGATAATTATATCACAAACTTTAGAATTAAGGAAGCGTTTTCTGTAATTCATAACAGTTTATTTTGAAAATCTATTTATAAAAAATCAGTAAAACCTGAGATTTTACTGATTCAGAATGTAGACAAACGTCATTTTTGGCGTTTGTCTTTTTTGCTTTTCAAAAATATTTTGTCTCATCATCTGATATTCCAACCAAAAACCGGATTTAGAACAAAATAAAAAGGGATATTCTCTATCCATTTCACCAATTTTTTAATATTTAAGCATGCCAAAGTAAGCCCAACTTTATCCTCCATTTTGGACTTTCCTTTCTCTCTAGTGTATCTCAAGTTATGGTACTCCTTAGCTGTCCCAAAGAGTCGTTCAATTGTTTCTTTGCGCTTCTTATAGAGTTCCTTCATTTCTTTTTGGTGGCGAACCTCTTCACAAAATTCAAGGTCATCTTTCCAGACATGTCTCGTTACTACTTTTTGAAAATTCTTGCTTTGGGTACAAACGGATAATAAAGGACAGGCAACACATACTTTGGGATTACTCTTATACTCACGGT
>NZ_JASHHD010000001.1:0-322768 GCF_047459985.1 Streptococcus mitis | reverse complement strand
ACCAGTCGTTTCAAGGTAAGGAATTTTCGATGGTTTTTGAAAATCATATTTCTTCATTTGGCTTCCACAATCAGGACAAGATGGGGCGTCGTAGTCCAGTTTAGCGATGATTTCTTTGTGGGTATCCTTATTGATGATATCTATAATTTGGATATTAGGGTCTTTAATGTCTAGTAATTTTGTGATAAAATGTAATTGTTCCATATGAATCTTTCTAATGAGTTGTTTTGTCGCTTTTCATTATAGATCATATGGGACTTTTTTTCTACAACAAAATAGGCTCCATAATATCCATAGGGGATTTACCCACTACAAATATTATAGAGCCCTTTTTTCTAGCTTAATTTTACAAATTGGATTTTGAAGGACACCATGGACCTATTTTCAAGTTGATAACGACTACAAATTTGTTCTGGAGACCATGAAGATTGTAATCGCTCTTTAATTTCCTACTTCAATTCACAGGAGTCTAACTCGATTTTCTTCCCTTCTGCTTCGCCAATTGTTCATTGTGTGTTTGTGCTGCCTGTGCAGAGTAAGTGTCATTACCACACTTAATTCTCTTGAGAAGGTTGATTTGTGAACGCCTAATTTTCTAGCTATTTGGCAGGGTTTGAGACCTAATTCTAGGTAAGTCTCTATCTTAATTCGCTCAATTATGGTAATATGATGGTAGCTTATAGATTTCTCCCGTGTTCTGTTTAGTGTGGTTACTTACAGTTTACACGAGATTGGGCTCTATGAGTTTTTTGTTGCACTATATTTTACCATTTATCAAATATAAAAAAGTAAGCTCAGAAAATCTCTGATCTTATTCTCATATCTCTCCAAACAACTTCCGTAAAATTTTCGGTGTGATACGTTGTCCTGGCCCTACGTAAGTATAGGCGTGCAGGTACATGGCAGGATTGAAGTTGAGTTCGATACAGGTGCAATTTGGTAGCTCCTTACTAGCAGGCTTGGTGTAGTCTGGGATAATCAAATCGACTCCACAGGCCCAAGCCCCCATAGCAGTCGCCATATCGGCAGCTAGTTGTTTGTAACTCTCGCCCATCTGGTCAGTCATGTCAATGGAGTCGCCTCCAGTTGAGATATTAGAATTACCACGCAGAAAGGTTTGGCTACCTTTAGGCAAGACTGTATCAGGTGTGTAACCCTGCTGTTCCAACATGAGTAATTCAATATCACCCAGATTGATGATTTCAAGAGGTGAGCGATGGTCGCGACCACGCAGAGGGTCTTGGTTTTTCTTTTCGACTAATTCTCGGATGCTTGAGCTTCCGTCGCCTACGACATTGGCCGCGACGCGGAGCAGGACAGCCTCGCATTTTCCATCCAAGATAAAGAAACGGTACTCGGTCCCTGCCACAAACTCCTCGACTAGCACATGGCTATCTTCCGAAAAGGCGATGTCTAGGGCTTTTTCATAGCCAGAAAGGCTTGTTGACTCTTGGAAGATGGAAATGCCCAGACCGAAGTTGGTGGATTTGGGTTTGACAACAATAGCAGAGTTGGCTATTTGTCCGTAGTACCGCAAGGCATCGTCCTTGTTAGCAAATTCTGCTCCCGCAGGTACTGGATAACCAGCCTTGTCCAAAATCTTTTTGGTCACAACCTTATTAGCCATGGCCAGTGGAATTACGTAGTTATCTTTGGATGTCATGTTGCCATTTTTAATGTACTCCACATGGTCACCATGCCAGAGTTTGAGAAATTGGTCTTCCTCATCTAAAATTTCTACGTTCAAGCCCAGCTGAATGGCGTCAAAGAGAATCATTTGGGTGGAGAGTTCCATGTTTTCATAGCCTTTGAGGGCATAAGGTGCTGTCCAAGCATAGTCATGAAAGGCTTGTCCTTGTTGTTGGCCAAATTTTTCAAGGGACCCTTCTTCAACCTGCTCTGCTATTTTTCCAGAAAGGGTCAAACGTGGATCAAGAAGAGAGGCCTCCACCTTAGTGATAAGCTGGCTATAATAGTCATCCAGTCCAAAGTGAGCGACGATGTCCTTCATGGCTGTCACGATAGGTTTAGGGTCAGCCTCTTTAGGAAGTGGTGTGTGGGGATGGCTGAGAGCGATTTGGTTGTTGAGAGTAGCAGCTACTGCCAATTCTTCGTCGACTCGCTCCATGTCGTCTAGCCACAAGAGTGCGAGTGCAAAGAGGTGGGTGGTGTCTAGTGTTTCTTGGCTGATTGCCAGTGGCTCAAAGGGGTTGAGGTCAAAGTTGCGGAACTCTAGATAGGAGATGCCCTTAGTCAAAAAGTCCCGGCTAGTCTTAGCACCGCGTAAACGGATGGCAGAGTAAAATTCTTTTTCAGAGGACAGTTGCCCAGATCCAACAGCATTTTCGATGTCGGTCACGTATTGCTCCAGTGAAGAGAAGGAAATGTGAACATCGGGGGCATTGACATAGCCGTAGTTGGAGTTACGAATCGACCGCACGCAACCAATTTCATCTGTCAAAAACCCTTTTTCTGCTAGCGGGCTTGCTCCGTAAAGGTAGGTCAAGAGCCAGCGATAACACAAGAAGTTCTGAGCTAACTTGAGATAGAGGGCATTCTTGAAGGTCAGTAAATCGTCATAGTCACTGACTTCAAAGAGCTGCTGGGTCAGATCTTTGCCGAGTTCAAAATTATAGTGAATTCCAGATATGGACTGGAGCAATTTGCCGTAGCGTTCTGCCAAACCAACTCGGTATTGATACTCGTAGTCACTTTCCAACTGGGCAATCTGAATCTCTTCTTCTACAATCACAGGTGGCATGGATAAAGGCCAAAGATATTCTGACTTATCCATTGAGCGAATAGCCACATCGGTGATGGCCCCGAGGAAGCGACGAGCTTCCGTGGTCGACTGTGCTACCGGTGTAATGAGCTCTAGTTGAGGTTCGCTATAATCTGTCTGGATATAGGGATGGAAACTGCGAGAACCCAATTTTTCAGGGTGTGGCGTTTGAGCGACACGGCCTTCAGTATTGATTCGTAGAGATTCGCGCTCCAGACCAAAGGTAGCTTGTAAGATGGGAGTATTTGGGGATAATTTTTGAAATACGTTTGATAGGTTCATGATTGGGCCTCGAAATAACTAGTTTCTCTATTATTTTATCAGTTTGTTAAATAAACTCAACTTTCTGCTACGGAGATGGAGAAGGAAATGCTCGGACGAATTGACTATTTACTTGCATTAAATATAAGCAAAAGCATTAGTAGAAGTATTGAAACTACACCTAATAGTTTTTTCCCCACACTCAATCTCTCATTTCTGTCTTTTTTTCGTAGACAGTTATAAAGTCGATCAGAATAAACCTTGTAAGTGTATAAGTTAATTCTTACAGACCTAAACTATTCCCCTATTTAAAAAATAATGATTCATATTTTATGAAATTAATTAGTAGATATAGTTCTGAAAAGCCGTTATATTACGCTGTTTTTAGTCCAACTGAAATCCATACTTTCCAAACCAGGTCTTAAGAAAGCTCGTAAAGCATCACAATTCTCAAAACGTTAATCAATACGATACTATCAACGTTTCGAAACACTTCATGGTTCACACCATGGGGTGTTTTTTGGATGATTTTTAGCAAAATTCACACCACTTTTCACACCATTACTTTTTAAGATTACGATAGGCAATATCTCCAACAGCCATTGGAATAACATTCGAAGTATTGACATAAGTCTTTGTTGTAAGGGTATCGCTATGCGTAAGTGCCTCTGAAATAGCTTCAAGTGAAGTTCCTGCTTGTTTAGCTAGAGTTGCGCCTGTATGGCGTAATTTGTGAGGTGTAGCATGTGCCAGCTCCTTATGACGGTGTTTGACAGATTTCATTTTATTATTAAGATAGTCAGAGTGTAGAGGGCTATTAACATTACCCTTCATATCGACATAAGTAAAGACATATTGTTCATCAGATTGAATAATACCAAATTTTGCGAGCTCAGTTTTTTGTTGCTTTTTCCAAGATTGGAGCAATTCAGTTAGTTCAATAGGGATTTGGAAAGTTGTTTTCTTGTTCCCTTTTGTAGATTTTACATTTTTATATTTATCTAAGGCTTGAACCAATTGAATTTCCTGTTTCTTGATGTTAATGTGTTTCCATTGCAAAGCATAGCTTTCGGATTTCCTATCTCCTAAGAAGAAGGTAGTATAGAATAGCACATAATCTTTGAATGTGAGCTTCCCGTTTTCTAAGTCATCTTCAAAAGCTGTAAACCATGCTTGAAGTTCTGCTTGTGAAAGATATAAATCCTCGTCTTTTTTAGCCTCTTCTAACTTAATTTTCTTAGTGGCTTTGATACGACTTATTGTTTTAGATAAGCGGTTAGTTTCGATATATTCTAATTCTTCTGCCCAATCAAAGATAGAATTAACGTAGCTTCTAATAACTTTGAAGTTTGCATATTCTTCAGACTTCTGAGTCAATAGATTTAGTACAACTTGCTTATTTTGATTAAGAAAGTCTATTGAAAAATTGCCAAGTAAAGGTAGGATGTGTTTTCTAAAAGCAATTTCTGTTCCAACTATAGTTGCTTGAGATGGTGGTTTAGTGGTAGAAGTAGTATGACCTGCTTTATAAGATTCCCACCAAATGTTGTGATAGAAATCTGAAAAGAGGATAGAACCGCTATTCTCCAATGAAGCAGATCCTCCACTAAGAATTTTATCAATCTTATTTTGGAGTTCTAGTTCATATTTTTTTGCTTCACTCCTTGATTTGAACCGTTTTTCAATCACTTTCTTATCAATACCTAGCGAAGATTTAACCTCTTCAGGAATATAAACACGTAAGCGATAAGTTCCGTTTTTAGTTTTTGTAATAGACATAGTATTCTCCTTTTGAATTGAGCTAGAAAATACCATGGTTACATTATAACAAACCACCATAGAATTTCTACTGCTTTTGTAACCAACGATTGATTTCTGTTTTGCTAAAGCGAACAGTTTTTCCCACCTTAATGCAAGGTAAGCCTTGCTTAATCCAGCTGTCTAAAGTATTGTTGGATATATTCAAATAATCACAAGTCTGCTTTTTATTCAAATAGTGATTGGTAATTTCATTAATATCTAAAAATTTATCTAGTTCTTTCTTAACAATATCTGATATTAGTAATTGAAATTGCTGAATCATTTCGTCTGGAATAAATAAATTCATAAAAAGTCCTGTTTATTTCTTTCTGTTAGATTTAAATTTTATTAGTTTGAATTTTGTTTTTTAAGTCTTCAAGGGTTGAAGACTTAAAAAACAGGAAAACGTTGCTGTATTAATACTTTTTCATTTTTTTAATCAGAATTTATATTAAAATGGAGGAAGTATTTATTTGAATGTTATCTAAAAAAGAATCCAAGGATGAACCTATGTCTTTATCCTTGTTTTTAATAACGTTCTTAATAAAACTATCTTTTTCTTCATTAGTAAAATTAGGGATTTTAAACAAATGAAGTTTAGTATTTTGATTACTCTTGTAACAACCAAAATCAAAGATAGTAACAAGACATAGACTATCTAGCATTAAGCTAAAGAGATATAGTACTTGCCATGTAATCATAATAGAAAGAAAATAACTCTCATTCCTTAAGTCATTCCTCCTACTTTCTTTAATCATATTTCTTTTAGTTCTTGCAGAGTTTTTTGGATTTACAAATTCAGATACATCAATAAATAAGAAAATAGATTCATCCAATGTTAATGGATATAAATAATCCATAGCATGATTTAGTTGAGTTTCAAAAAAAGTTTTTATATATTCATCTTTACCTTTTTCTTCATACAATTCTTTTAACTTATTTTGGGTATCTCTTACTGAAGTTTGAACAAGTATCTTAAAGTTGGACAATCCTTTCTCAATTACACTATATACAAATGATAGAGCTGATCATTGTGTAATTTATCTAAGTCAGTAGTCTTGAATTCACTTTTAATTTTTTCTTCATTCAGTGTCATTTCGTATCTATAGATGCGATATTTACGAGATGCGTTTAATTCAATCTGTTTATTATGTTCTGCTTTTGCTGTTTTATCGTAAAGAACATGCAACAAGTTTTCATTTTTTTACTCGAAAGAATATGGTGATCTTCAGGAGTTGAACAGCCTGTATAAACTTTTTTATTTACTTGAGATGTATTAGATAAACTCCTCAATAATAAATTTCTTGTTTGAAAATGAATAATCGCATCAGTAGCAAATGTAAATGCGATTTCCATTTGATCAATCCTAATAGTAGTTGGGATAATCCAAATACCAGTTTGCTGTTTAATTCTTGTAATAACATTTATTAGTTTCTTTCGTATTGCTGAAATAGAGAGAGTTTCAAAATTGAGACCTCCATGATTCAACTGTAGTAAGCAATAATTAACAGTATCTCCGATTTCTTTTTTATAAATTTTTCCAATTTCAAGTCTTCCGAATTCCCTTGATTGGATAATTAAATCTTCTATCTGATTTGAATTGTAATTTAATTTTTTAACCTTATCAGGATTCTTTTTTCTGTATTCTTTCAGTTCTTCAATATCAACAATTAGATTTTCACCTAAGTTGAAATCCATGCGATCAAAGCCCCAAAAGGAATTCATTAAAGTAAAACAAGATTGGATTTTTTTCTCATTTAAAAGCTTCTGTTCAGTAGAAACTTTAGGTTGTCTTTTCAAGTTTTTAAGGTTTCCTTTCTACTATTATTTTTGATTGGAAATATGCTAAGAAGTATTAGATATTGTAAAAAAACAGTTAAATTATTTTAACCGCATTTTTAATTCAATATAAACTTCCTATTTGTTGCATTAAGAGTATGCCACAAATCATGTCAAAATCTTGTATTTTCTAAAAAAATGAAAAATTTTTTTAAAAACAAAAAAAGCACTCAATCTTTGAGTGCTTTAAAAACGCGGTGTGACAAGGTTTTGAAGGAAAAAGTAAGTTCTTATCTACTTTATTTATTCCCAATTTGTAAAATTAAGCTAGACAGAAAAAGCCATCTATGTTAGGCTCAGATAAACACAAACTAATTTTTATTAGAATTAGAGAGATTGGGTAAAAAATCTTTAAAATCAATAAAACGTATAGTATCAGGTATTAAAGCCTTTATATTATGCGTTTTTTGTGGGAAGATTTACTACATTTTTTCCTGAAATTGAGATTTTGCCCAGTCTTTTTAGAAAGTAAATTAGAAAATTCAGACAAAGTTACGTACTTATTTGGAAATCATCAAGGAGGTAATGATGTAAATTATGAAGCAGCTTTTCAAAAGCGGAAACAAGCACCTATGACAGAATCAAATCCTAGTTCTAAACCTAAAGTTACAGAGGTTAGAATAGGAAAAGAGACAGATATCACTACAAGTTATCAACAACATCTAAAAAGACTGATTGTGGATAACAATAGTGATATTGAAAGCAGCCGAAAGAAAATTGAAGAGCTACATACTTTGATTGACACAAAGAATAAAGACAATAAGAAATTGCAGTCCATTTATGATGCGATTTCCGAATTACACTAAGCAGTCCTGATAGGATGCTTTTTTTGAGAGGTTATAGATGCTTACAACATTAAAAAAAATCAAGACAATAGTGATATATTTAAGAAGCTAATTTATCAACTATCTGATATGTCCGTCCAAGATTTTGAAAAAAAGATTGACTGTTTGATATCATTTTCACTCCAGATCAAGAATCAAAGCAACTAAAAACAGAATCAACTTATAGAGAAGAAACTTTGGACGACACATTAAAGGTAGCTAAAAATCAACTTCATAAGGAACAATTGGAAAAGAATCTAGAGAGATTTAGGAAAGATGGAATGAAATAAATAGTTTTATAAAATTTCCAAAAATATCATTGGAAACAACAAAATATTGACAATATTAATTTGTTAGATTATAATAGAATTACATACCGACAGTATGATAGAAAGGGGCTAAAATGGCAAGGAATAGAAACTCACATGAAACTAGAAAAAAAATATTAGAAGTTTCGAAAGATTTATTTTTAGAAAAAGGATTTGATAATACCTCAATACAAGATATAATCGATGAGTTAGGTGGATTGACAAAAGGTGTTATTTATCATCATTTCGGGTCTAAAGATGAAATATTGCAATCAATCATTAGCGAAAATAATCAAGAAATTTTAAATTACAATTGGAGAGGAGATACTGCATTAGAAAAAATACAAAATTCTTTGATGGATGCGTTCTCTAATTTAGAACAACAAAGGCTTGTATACTCAGCTTCAATTATGCTAAGAAGTCCACGTTTATTAGGTGAACAGTATCTAAATTTATTTTCTGATTTTTTACCAGGGATTAGAGAAAAAGTTTTCGAAGGTATTGAAGATAAATCAATTAAAACAGAATATCCAGAAGAGCTAGCTGATTTGATTGTTTTAACATTGAATATTTGGATTGGGTTCCAAATTTCTATTTATTCAGTAGAAGAATTAAAGCGTAAAATGAATTTCATTAAACTTACTTTTGAAGGACTAGGGGTGCAGTTGATTTCTGATGAAATGATGGAAGTAATTTTCCAATTATTTGATCACTTAAAAGGTGTCAAATAAATTTTAAGTATTGATATTTTAAAAAATACCATACTCTATATATGGTATTAAAAATTCCATTATACATACCCTCGGTATGTGGTATGTTTATTTTTTAAATTTCTACATACCGGAAGTATGTAAGGTACTTTTTGAATAGTGTAATTAATATTAACAAAATTTTTTGGAGGAAAAATCTATGTTGTCGCTTATTAGAATTGAATTAAATAAAGTTTCAAAATCAAAATTATTTTTTGCTTGGTTGGGTACTATATTGATAATATTAGGTATTACAGGAATCGTAATCATGGGGTTAGGTACTGATAATAAACTGGGAGATTTTGTTGGACAGGGTGCCAGTAATATTAAAATTACTGATAAATGGGGAAGTTGGGCAATTGCAACTTCATTATTTTCATCTTTATTTACAAAAGCAGCATTTTTGATTTTTGAATCTTATTTATTATCTACGATTATTATTGATGAATTTAAACGAAGAACAATTTTTCAGTTATTTTCTTACCCTATTTCTAAAATAAAGTTACTATGGGGAAAAGTGCTTACAGTAATTCTGATATCATTTATTGCTCATTTTACTGCACATTTAGTGATTCAATTATTAATTAAATTAGTAGCAGTTTTAACCGAATCAAATTATATCCCAGTAGCTAATCAAATGATTGACTTAGCTGGAATTACATTTGGAACAGTATTAATCGGACTACTACCTTTTGTTTTAGGTATGATTAAGCATTCAACAGCTATAACAATGCTTACAGGACTTGGTTTAGCAGCATTACTTTCAAATGTAAGTCCAGGAAGTTTATCTAATAATATTGCTGATAACTTATTCTTTTTGATATTTGCAAGTTTCATAAGTTTAATGATTACTTCATTTTCAATTTTTAATATTTCAAGACAAGATATTAGTATCAAGTAGCATACCTGAGTTTAATTGAAGAAAAGTGATAATTCCTTAATGATTTCTATAAAAAAAGAGACTGTATAAGTTGGTATTTATGTTCCGGGAGAAAAATTCTTGCATTTAAAGCTAGATATAGAAAGAGAGATAGAAATGAGAAATATTGTTGAAATAAAAGAACTTTTTAAAACTATTGCTAAGGAAGAAATTTTAAGTAGTATTAACTTACAAATTTCTGAAGGAGAAATCTATGGATTTTTAGGACCAAATGGCGCAGGGAAAACAACTTTAATGAAATGCATGTTATCCTTATCAACTGTTACATCTGGTAGTATTGAAATCTTTGGAAAAAATTTACAAGATCACAGAGAGGAGATTCTAAGTCAGGTTGGAAGTGTTATTGAAACACCAATTTTTTATGATAATTGCACTGCAAAAGAAATTTTAGAAATTCACGCTCAGTATATGGGGAAAAATATTATTGAATCAGATATAATAAGAGCCTTAAAAATGGTCGGATTAAAGAATACGACTAAAAAAGTAAAAGATTTTTCGTTAGGAATGAGGCAAAGGCTTGGTTTAGCTCGTGCCTTTCTAACAAAACCTAAATTGTTAATTTTAGATGAGCCAATCAATGGTTTAGATCCAATAGGAATTCAAGAAATTCGAAATCTTTTGTTGTCGCTTTCAAAGGAACATGGAATTACAATACTAATATCGAGTCATATATTATCGGAAATTTCACAGATAGCAGATAAAATTGGTTTTATCAAAAATGGAGAAATTGTAGAACAGGTCTCTATGAAAGAGATTAGGAGAGAGAATATTGACTTAGAAGAATATTTTATGTCACATTTTCTAAATGAAATTTAAGAATTATGAGGTAGATTAGGAATGAAACAATTGACAAAGTACCATAAGAAGTCTTTTTATACTTTCATGATTTTTAATATACTAGTTCCTTTAACTAATATTACTTTTGCTTATTCTATTAAAGGGATAATTGATAGTGGTATGTCCCAAAATGAAGATGCCTTAACTCAAGCGGTACTAGTAGGAGCTACTGTTATTTTCATTTATGCAGGGCTGAGCTTTATATCTCTTCGATTGAGAAATAAACTTGTTAGGCAAATCATGTCAAGATACAAAAACAAGGTGTTCCAATCTATTTTAGATAGTGATTATAGAGACTTTTCTAAAGAAAAATCAGGGAAGTTTATTTCTGTATTAACCGAAAATATGAAGAAAATTGAGCAAGATTATCTACACCAGTATTTTAATATTTCAAAAAACCTTTCCTTAATGATTTTTTCACTCCTAGCTATGTTTATAGGTAATTGGTTTTTGACCTTATTAGTTATCATTGCTAGCATTATTCCTATGATGATTTCAGGATTTATTGGACAAAAATCAGCCTCTCTACAAAATAGTTCTATGATAGCCGATCAGAAATATTTAGCTAAGGTTAAAGATATTTTAGCAGGGTTTCTAGTTATAAAGAGTTTTAATGTGAAAGAGGCTATCGGTCAAGATTACAAAAACGAAAGCGAAAAATTGGATGAGATATATTTCATCAAAGGGAAATTTGATGTTTTATCTAATGTTATTTCTCAATTTTCAGGGATGATTGTTTTTTTAGTAGCCTTTGGTGGAGGAATGTATCTGGTCTTCGGTGGGCATACCACAATTGGGAGTGTTACAGCTATTGTTCAACTAGTCAATTTTGTAGTAATGCCACTAAATGAAATTGGTATGGGAATGAGTAAATTCCGTGAAGGTCAGGCCACACTGAATTCATTTGAGGTAAAAGATGTAACAGAACTTCAGACTGGTAAAAGGAAAGAATATTTTGATGATGTCATTTCTTTTTCAAATGTAGATTTTTCCTACCCTAATGCTGAGGAAAAGATTTTTAATAATTTATCTTTGCAGATCAAAAAGGGGGAAAAAATTGCAATAGTAGGTATGTCAGGCAGTGGAAAATCAACTTTACTTAATCTATTACTGCGTTTCTATGATGTAACAAGTGGGTATATCTCAATTGATAATCAAGATTTGCAAGCTATTTCAGCAGAGAGCCTTTATAACTTAATGACTATTGTTCAGCAAGATGTTTATATCTTTGATGATACTTTAAAAGCAAATATTACCCTTAGTCAATCCTTTACTGAAGATGATATAAAAAAAGCTATACAGCAGTCTGGTTTAGAAAGTTATATTTTAGAAAATGAATTAGGTCTACAAACTTTATGTGGCGAGAATGGATCAAATCTATCTGGGGGAGAAAGACAGAGACTTAGTATTGCGCGTGCTTTAATTCGAAAAACACCAATCTTATTATTAGATGAGGCTACCTCGTCTTTAGATAATAAAGTTACTACTGAAATTGAAAATTCAATTTTAGAAATTCAAGATTTGACGGTTCTTGTTGTTACGCATAAGTTAAATAAGAGCATGTTGAAAAAATACAATAGAATCCTTTTTATGAAAAATGGAGTTATTGTTGAAGATGGTTCTTTTGATAACTTGATGGATAGGAAAGGTGAATTTTATAAATTGGTTGAGTTGAGTGTGTAATGATAATATATTTTTCAAATATCAATATTACTAAATTGGAAAATAAAAAGTTCTATAATTCCTACAGTTATTTTATCAATTGTAGAAATTATAGAACTATTTTTTTACGATCAAAATATAATAATGTTTAAAAAAGTTATTTAGTTCGCTTGTGAGATTAATTTATATGCGTAGGATTTTTGAAACTCTTCAGGTCGATTGTGTCCAAGCGCACGCGATACAATTAAACAAGCCTTTCGATCAAGGACAACGCCTTTTAATTCCCCTCGTAAATAAATTTTTTCCTTTTTATCCTTGATGTCTTTTGGATCTCGTGAGACAAGAAGATAAAGTCGTTTTGCGTATTCAGCACGATATTTGTGAGGTTTTAAAGCAGATGGAACTTGAAATACACGTTTTTTACCAGCTAGCCTAAATTCTTCAACAAGTCTCTCTAATTCTTCTTCGTCTCGTGTAATAATCGGAACCCAACGGTCTCGGGCTCCTTTCGTTTTATGTTTTTTACCAATAATTTTAAGATAATATTGGCCATCCTCACGTTGGTAGAGGGAGTCTCCAGTAATAGCCTTTAATTCATTTTTTCGTAGCCCAGTCGCAGAAACGATTGAGAACCAGCGATTATTTGTTTCTTCAGACATTCTGTCATCGTTAGACTTTAAGCGATTATTCTTTTTGTCGGCTCGGTATCGAATATCTGTTGCAACAAAAGTAGTAGAAGACACGCCTAAAACTTTGGCTAATGCTGCTTTATAGGTTGACTGGGTTGGAGCAGAAAGCCCTGATTTTTTACAATGTTCTAAGTATTGATTTACTAAGTCAATCCATCCATCAATTTCATTAGATTCATTAAGAGCTTCTAAATCTTCGGCAGTAGTTATTGAGGCAACAAAGGAAGCGAATCTGCTCCAGGATCCAGCATAGTTATGAAGAGTTCGATCTGTATGGATTAAATAAATGTCCTCTCCTGTTTTTTTGGATTCATTTCGCTTGATACCTTTCCCTGTTTTAAAGCGCATAACTAGATTAGTTAGTCCTTTTGATTGGACGAATTGTTTACGACCTTCGAAAGTGGTTAGAGCATCCATCTGTTGTTTCTTTGCTTTCTCTTTAGCTTTTCGTCGTTCAGCACGACTACGTTTCTTCCTTGCCATAGTTCTTTCCTTTCTATAGTAGATAATGTGCTTATAAAGAAGATCTTAAGAAAAATCTTAAGGTCTTTTTTATTCAAGTTGAAATAGTACAGTGACTTAAGCTTATATTCACTGATATAGTATCTTCCCTTTGCTGAGGGCGCTTCTTAATTATGGTTAAGAAGATAACCAAGTCATTGTACAACATGACAAGTTGACTCAATTAAAATCAGATGTAGAGTTCCATCTTGCAGATAAAAATCTGTTGTTCTTTCTTGTTCGTCTTTTTCAGGTTTAAATGCTCTGAATTTAGCGACCGAGTTAAGCTAGTTTTTGTATTTGATTTTTAGACTTTTGTTATTTGCTTTCGTTTTTTACTTTTATTTTTTACTTTGTTATGATCAAAAAAATTTTTTAAACTGCCATTAACATTTCTTTTTTAGTTAATGGAATACAAAAATTGGTTCCTGTTATTTACTTTCGTTTTTTACTTTTATTATTTACTTTGTTACGATCAAAAATTTTTTTTAAATGCTATTGACATCTCTTTTATTATTTACTTTGTTACGATCAAAAATTTTTTTTAAATGCTATTGACATCTCTTTTATTATCTATTCATTTATTTTTTTAGTTAATGAAATACAAAACCGGTTCTTTCCTAACCCAGTTTAAACCTACTGTTTCCACGATAGCTACCTCCTTTCAAACATAAAAAACGTAGCTATAATAGTTACGTCTCTACTAAATCAATTATTATCTAATAATATTATGCCATAAAAAACAAAACAAAAAAGTCAGGATAAGATTTTTTTACGTTATTCACTTTTACTTAGTATTGTGTGTTTAGCGTGACTTACACATACGTTTCTGTCAACGCTAAACACACAAAAATCAGAATCGTAAAAAAATGGAAATGAGAGAAAGAGAAAAACTACAAAAAATTGAGAAGTAAACAATACCTTTATCAGTTTTTTAAATATTTTATTTTTTTATTTTGAAAAAAATGGCATACTAAAATTATAATAATACTCAAGGAGGAGACAAATATGTTTCTTAAATATTTTAGCCTCATTAGTTATATTCTCTATAAAAATCGTAGAGAATTCGAAAACTCATTTGATTGCTACCCCAAAAAGACAGTGTATGAGTTCTATATTAGGGAGTCTACAGGAGGTATGAAAATTAGGCAAAAAGAACATAATGCAATTCATGTTAGCCTATTTTCTAATAGTGGAAGTTATGTTACACTTTACTTAAGGAATTTTACGCCAGAGGATTTGGTGGCTGTGATGAACTCATTAATCAAGCAGAAGAAAGATCTTGGATATGAGCGGTTGATTTGCTTGTTATCAGAGCTCAAAAATGATGAACGCTTAAGTTTATTGATGAAGTTATCCAAAATGAAATAAACATACTGGGACCAAGCAAACTGCACTCCAAAAGTTAGACAGAAAAAAACTAACTTTTGGGGTGTAGTTCAGTCCCTCTTCCTTTAAAAATCCGAATCATCATTTTTATTTCAAATAAGGTAGTGATTCGGTTGATTTATATTGCGATGTAGTGAAATTTAGAATCTCAAAAATCGCTTTGAATCAAGGTCTATACCGTCTAGTTACGTGTAGTGAATCCCTATTTTACTTCTATAAATAACAAACAGGGCAGAGCATTGTATCATATAGAAATTTCAATGTTCTTAAGTGGTGGAACTAGTCAGTCCGCTAAGTATAATAAGAAAAGTAGAAAATCCTATAAGGATATTGATAACATAGTTGATTTTGGTAGGCCTGTTTACATAGTTCCCCATATGTTCCGACATAGTTTTGTTTCAGTCCTGGCTGATAAGAATGTGAACCTAAACTTTATTCGAGAGTTTGTGGGACATTCAGAAGATAGCAGAGAAGTAGAAAAATCTATCTTCATGTTATGCAAAAAAGAAAACATAAGATTGAACAAACTATGATAGATTTGGCTGAAATCATAAAATGAGTAATAGTTGCAGTTATTGATTCAGTTTTATTCAAAAAATGATATGATAGTGATATAAAGTATCAATTAGGTGTAGGTATGATAAATAGACAAGCTAAGAAGTTTTTTGATTATTATTTAAAAATAGTTGCAACAGAAGAATATCAATCTTATTATCAAAGAAATGAGCAGGAAGGATTAGAATTTCATAAAAAGTACATTGAAGAAAAACACCCCGAATGGAGGACACGGACAGACTATTTTGATGAATTCTCAATTGGCGAGTTTATTATTTTAGATACACTTTCAAATGAGGGTGTTAATAAATTAACGAAGCGTTTATATTCGTTACCAAAGTCGAAATTTAAAGTGACAAATTATTATAAAAAACCTACTATATTTAAAAAATACGACTATGTCCATTTAGAATATTTAAGGCATGGAGTCGGAATTTTTGCTGAAATTGAGATAATTGGAGATAAATTTTTCAGCAGTATTGAAATAAGTTGGGCGACGGTAAATAATTATTATGCTATTTTTCAATATAGATTTCATTTCAAACAAGTATTGACAGAGTCTAATCTTCAATTATTTATTTCTGATAATATCAATAACTTGAGTAAAAAAGATTACATTAATTGGTATATTCTGGATGATAAGGACGATAAACTTAATTATCTAGCTATTGATCAGATGACAAATGAACTTCCTTCTTTGATATGTCAACATTACATAACTACGTTTTTATATAGCGAAAATGGGAAAATGAACAAATTAATTAATCTAACAGTTGCTTTTCGAAAAGAAAAAGTTGATATAGATAAAACATACTTCGGGGATATTAGTTATAGTCTATATAATAATAAAGGTAATTACTATATTTCAAATAGTTTTAATGATAGCGATTATGTTCTATACTCAGGAAATAATTTCATTCCTAGATTTAGTATTTTAGGGTCTATATCGCAATATGGGAACGAGCTCTATTACTTATTATTTGGAGAGCGAGAACTTCACATTTTTGAAAGAGATTTTTCGAAATATGTATCAGGAAGAAAGAACATAATGTTTAATAAAAATTTTTTAAACCTTTTGAAAAAGATACAAAGCCTATCGGAGTCAGAAAACAGAATAGATATTTCTAATTTTAAAAAAGACTTTGAAGATTCTTGGACTATATTTGTATCAAATGACGAAGTTCAACTAGAAAATTTATTTCATAAAAATCTGTCATATTATCGAAATGTAATTAAAGAAAATTATTCCTATTTGAATATGCTTACAGAGATAAATTACACAAAGGCAAATACCATAAGTTCTATCGTTGCTACGATAGTCTCCATCATTGCTACCATTATATCTGTTATTGCTCTCCTAAAGTGATATAATCAGTTAAAATTCAGTTGTTTTGCTAAAATTAAAAGAAAAAAGCCTTTGAAATGCTGATTTCATAGGCTTTTAATATATCTAATCACTTCACTTCTGTAATTATCAAGTATTACAATCTATATTTCTTTTAATATTTTACCAAATAATTCTTCTAGCTTCCCTAAGTCTCCATAGACAGTTCCGTCCATATAAAGGTTGTAAACTTCATCATCTTGTTCCACTCGTATTTGTGCAGAATATCCTTTTGATAGTGCTAAGGAACGAATAACTTCTCGTTGAGTTCGTCCATTTCCTTCTCGAAAGGGATGGAAATAATTAAGATTATCAAGAATTTTTGCTAAATGTTTAATGATTTCATCTTTTGAGTTGGCAGTTTGATGATAGGAATGAATGAGATGATTTATATAAGTTTCAGCAGCATTAAACGACTGTATCGACATAAAAGGATTACCACTTTTAGAGATATTCACCTTGCGATATTGTCCTGACCAGGCATAAACATCCTGAAACAAATAGTTATGAATGGCTAAAATATTACTCATGGAATAGACTTCAATGGCTTTCAAGCGCAAGTCTGCAAGTCTTTTAGTAACGAATAAGTGTTCATTCCGATAGGCTTCTTCAATATTTGTAACATTTTGTTTGTTGATTAAGACTGTGGAATTTGGATAGGTATATTGGTGATTAGGGTCAATGTACTTATAGCCTTCGTATTGATTTTTAACCAATATTCAATTCCTTTCGTCTATTGACAACATAAGTTTTTAAATCAATCACATCTTGAACAGTAGGTTCATAATTTTCAATCATTGATGATCCAATAGCATACCAGACGGTATCGAAATCTGAAAAATTATCAAAAGGAATCCCTAAAATTGTTAATTCTTCTTTATTTACATCAAGAGTCATGTCACATCTCCTTATATAATGTTACCTTTATTATACCATAAAATCGGTATTTTTACCTAAAGGGATAGAGACTATAAGATATATTATGTTTAATGTAGATTTATGATAAAATAGTTTTATTATGAAAAGAAATAACAGAGGTATAGCATGGAGCCATATATTACAGAAGCTTTAGTAAAAGCAGGGATTGAATTGGGAACTCTAACATTTAAGGGAACAACAACACTAGTGAATAGTAAAATTCAATCATTAAAGGAAGAACGTAACGCCGATAAATTACGAAATACTTATGATGAAATTGTAAATGAGTTACTTTCGGAACGAGAACAGGCAATCAGAATTGCTCAGGCATATAAAGAAGAATATGAAAAAGTACATATTGATGATAAAGATATTGAGTATTTGCACAACACTTTAGAACGGGTTATTTCTCTTCTATCTTCATTTACTAATGTTGAAGATGGGAAAGAAGATTCAATGAAACAATTGGTTGCTCTACTTAATAAGGATGCTTTAAAGACTATGCAACTATTAGGATTTAATTACAAGGAGGCAATAGGAGAACCTTTAACGGAGGTTTGCTCAAATGCTATAAGAAATACATTAGGAAGTCTATCATCTAAGAAAAACGTACGTAACAAAAAATAATTGAACCAATGGTGTGAACTTTTTGGTAAAATCTAGCTCAATTTGTGTATTTTTAGGGTAAAATTCACACCATTCAACTGAAATTGATTCAAATTAGATGAAATTTTGTTTTCTGTAAATGTGGGAAAACATTGATTTTAAGCGGATATTGAAACTTATTCAAATAAAAGTGTTTCCAACCAGGTCTTAAGAAAGCTCGTAAAGCATCACAATTTAGTAAACGTTAATTCGAAAGAATTACTATACTTCCAAAGAGCACCTTTTGGGGTGTTCTTTTTTGTTCAGAAAGGATAAGACTATCTGTTAAAATTTGATTTTCCCAGTGGACAATCGTCTACTTTTTTTATATAATAAAACTAAATCAAAATGGTTGAGTTTGAAAAGTGACTAAACTAAAGATTAGTCTTTCTAAGGGAGATAATATCCATTAAAGCATCATAATAGGAGGTGAAGTATGTATCAGCCAGAAAAACTCAAGGCTCGGAGGAAAGAGTTAAAACTAACACAGAGGGAAATTGCAGAGGAGTTGGGGATTAGTTTTCAGGCTTATTCGGCTTGGGAACGTGGGGTCAAGGAACCATCCAAAGAAAAGGTGGCCCAGCTAGAAAATATTTTAAAAGTACCCAAGGGCTATTTCACCCAGATAGAGATTGTCCGTATCTACCATAGCCTCTCCAAGCAAGGGAAGGAAAAGGTTGTACTCTATGCTCGCAACCTAGCTCAAGAGGAACAAGCCCAGAAAGTGGCGACCATGCCAGAGCGGCTTTACGAGTACCGTGTCTACGAACGTATGTCAGCAGGTATTGGGGCTTCGGTTTACGATGACCAGAATTTTGATACGGTTTACTTTAATGAGGAGTTGGCTCATGATTTTGCGTCCTGGGTGTCTGGGGACTCCATGGACCCCAAATACCAAAATGGTTCGGTGGCCCTAATTCGAGAGACAGGATTTGACTATGATGGGGCGGTTTATGCAGTGGTTTGTAACAATCAGACCTATATCAAGCGGGTATATCGAGAGGAAGATGGCCTGCGTCTGGTCTCTATCAATCCTAAATACAAGGACATTTTCATCTCCTATGAGGAAGATCCTCGGATTGTAGGGATTATCGTTGGGAACTTTGTGCCAATGGAGGGCTAGCCTATGGGCTACTTTGATTATTCCAGAGAGCCTAAAAGTGACATTGCCTTTGTTGATATGAAATCATTTTATGCCAGTGTCGAGTGTGTGAAAAGGGGCTTGCATCCGCTGAAAACTTCGCTTTGTGTCATGAGTCGCGCGGATAATTCAACTGGCCTGATTCTAGCCTCCTCTCCCCTCTTTAAGAAGATTTTTGGCAAGTCAAATGTTGGCCGGGCTTATGATTTGCCTTTTGATATTAATACCCGCAAATTTTCCTACTATAATGCTCGAAAGCAAGGGTTACCTACCGATTCAGACTATGTTCGCTACATCGAAGATTGGGCTCAAGTGACCTTGATTGTGCCTCCTAGGATGGATGAGTACATAGCGGTCAATATGGAAATCCAACGAATCTTTCAAAATTATGGCAGTCCAGATGATATTTATCCCTACTCTATTGATGAGGGCTTTATCGACCTGACTAGTTCACTTAATTATTTCATCCCAGATAAGAGTCTCTCTCGCAAAGACAAGCTGGATTTGCTTTCTGCTCGCATTCAGAGGGATATTTGGAGGCGGACAGGGATTTACTCTACAGTGGGCATGTCAAATGCCAACCCTTTAATGGCCAAGTTGGCTCTGGATAATGGAGCCAAGCACACTCCGACCATGAGGGCCAACTGGTCTTACCAGGATGTGGAAGAGAAGGTCTGGGCCATTCCAAAGATGACGGATTTTTGGGGAATTGGCAGGCGGATGGAGAAACGCTTGCATACTCTGGGGATTTTTTCCATCAAGGAATTGGCAACCAGCAATCCAGATCAGCTAAAGAAAGCTCTCGGTCAGGCTGGCCTGCGTTTGTGGTTTCATGCTAACGGGATTGACGAGAGCAATGTTCATAAGTCCTATAAAGCTAAGTCCCAAGGTTTGGGAAATTCTCAAATCTTGCCGAGAGACTACGTGAAGCTAAGGGATATTGAAATTATTCTCCGAGAAATGGCTGAGCAGGTGGCTATTAGATTGAGAAGGGCGGGTAAGAAAACAACTCTTGTCTCTATCTATCTTGGTTTCTCTAAACAGGAGGTCAGGCCGTCTATTCACACACAAATGAAGGTCGAACCTACCAATAATACTGCGGTCTTAACGGATTATGTTTTGAAGCTATTTCATAATAAATACACTTCTGGAGCGGTTAGAAGTGTCGGAGTCAACTATTCAAGCTTTGTAGACGAGTCCTTTGGTTTTATATCTCTCTTTGATGATGTTGACAAGTTAGAAAAAGAAGAAAGGCTCCAGACGGCTATTGACTCTATTCGGGAAGAATTTGGTTTCACCTCCCTTTTAAAAGCCAATGCACTAGAAGAAACCTCTAGGAGCCTTGCCAGAAGCAAGCTGATTGGGGGACATTCTGCTGGAGGATTAGATGGATTAAAATGATTGATCGTTCTTATTTACCTTTTCAATCTGCGCGAGACTATCAAGATCCAGGTATGCAGAAGTGGATGGGATTTTACCTTTCAGAACATACTAGTTCGCTGAGTGAAGAAAAAAATCGGGTTGATTTTTCAACGGATTTGGCCCCAGTTGAGAAGTTACACCTGCTTTCTCAGCTTTATGTTGGCCAACTAAAGGGAAGTTTTGTGGTCAAGGAAAAGAAGCAGAAAACCACGATTATCGGTGAGGTGAGAGAGTTATCACATCAGATCCTATCTATTAGGACAAATGAGGGATATAAGCTGGTAGAGATTGCAGATGTCCTCGAAATTCGACTGTGGGAGGAGGAACTTTATGACTAGAAAAGAGCTGTATGAAAACAAGCTACAGATGGATTATTTTTCAGATAACTATATTCGTTTTGAAGAGGATTTTCAAAAATACTCTGCCATGAACATCCCCTTGACTTTTTTGATTGATGACATCCTACGAACCATGGCGATGAATCAGAAAAACTACTTTGTCTTAAACAAGGAAAATGCCAAGGATGGGCGGGAGCATCGCTTTTATTTTAGGGTGGTAACGGAAAAAGCGTGTCCCAGAAATAGAACCTATGTATATGCTGGGGTTAAAAATAGTGGTCAGTAGTGCCTGTCTGTGGTAAATGTATCATTTTTCAACACGTCATGTTTCCTATCATGAGGTGTTTTTCTATTTAGGTCAAAATTAATCAAAAAATCTCACTATTCATTAGGCTAAAGGAAACCTAAGCATAGCGAGATTGTAAATTATAGTAGGGATTGTATCGCCTCTTCAATTTGTTTTGGGTCTGTTTTTGAAGAGAAGCGTTCAAAGACTTGCCCATCTCGACCGATGAGAAACTTAGCGAAATTCCATTCGATTCGTTTTCCTAGTGGGCCAGATTTTTGGTCTTTTAACCAAACATAGAGAGGGTCTGCCTCCTTGCCGTTGACCTTGATTTTTGCAAAACGTGGGAAAGTGGTTTGATAGTGTAGGCTACAGAAACTGTTGATTTCCTCTGCGCTGCCTGGTGCTTGTCCCATAAACTGATTGCAAGGGAAGTCTAAAATCTCAAAACCTTGGTCTTGATAGCGGTCATAGAGTTCTTGGAGACCTTGGTACTGGGGCGTTAAACCGCATCCAGTAGCAGTATTGACAACCAAGAGAACCTTACCACGATAGGCATCTAGTGAGGTTTCTTGATTGTCTTGGTTCAAAACGGAAAAATCGTAAAGTGAAGTCATTGATTGCTTTTCTCCTTCTGTTTGGTATTTTTAGGAGTTTTCTCCTCTTGTAGTGATAGAAATCCGTAGGTCAGGGTTCCGAAGATACTACCGATAATCAACCCATACATCAGGAAAGGAACACTTTTATCGAATTGCATGAGCAACTTCCCAAAATCTGAAAGGGACATCTGCTGAACGAAGACTTTATGAAAGATGAGTAAGGTAAAGAGACCGATCTGAATACCGATAAACACAATCCAACTCCGAAATTTGATTTGGCCTTTGCTGTAGGTTTTGAGTATGATTTCTGACTTGTCATCTTTTTCCAGATGGAGTTCTTTGACGGCTCTCTGAGTTTTTAAGGTAATGAAATAAATAAGGCCAAAGAAAACGTAGGGCATGGCATAGCGAACGGCCTCTATGAAGCGTCCAAATAATAGATAAAACAAGAAGAGGAAGAAGGAAGAATAAACGATTTGAACCATGGAACGGGCACAGGCTTTGTAGATAATCTCTTGTCGGCATTCATCAAAAGGGCCTTGGATGTGAAAGAGATTTCGAAGTAGGCGAGTGGTTAAGTCTTCTTTTTTCATATTAGTAACCTCCTAAATGAGCGACTTTACTGACTTTCTTTTACGAATTGATAGAGATAATAAAGATAAGTGATAGAAGAAAGGATTGCGATGGTGAACAGTAAATAGTATTTCCAGCTGATTGAGATGAGCATCAGTTGTGGCAAAGATATAATCATAAAGCATAGTGCTAAGTTGAGTATGCGTGTTTTTTGGGAGTCAATCTTTAGATAAGTTAGTCCTTTGTTGAGGGCTGGAATAAAGACTAGAAGGAGGAGTGTCTCGCTGATTGGCAAGTTCCCTGAAACGATGATGAAGATGAGCAGAGAACTGAACAAAAGATGATAGGTAAGTAAAGTTACTAGTGATTTCATAGGTACCTCCTAATCCTGGTCTTTTTTAGCTCTTGCAATACGAAGTGAGTCGACAATATGCATCATCACTCCGAAAAAGAAAGCTCCCAGTATAGTTTTAAAAATATGTTTTGTATTTAGAAGAGAACTGATAAAATTTGGATTTTCACTTGTTAGGGTATCGATGAGTGGACTTATAAAAAATATCACTGTTCCATAAATCGAACCTGCTTTCAGACTAGGATAACGTAACTGTTTCTGTTCTTTTTTCATAGTTTCCTCCTAATCCTCATCTTGATCTTTCTTAGCTTTAGCAATGCGACGGGAGATGAGAAACTGTATACTTGCTCCGAAGAAGATAGAACCGAGAATACTTGCTACACCATTTCTTATAGTGAGAAGAGACTGAAGATAGTCCTGACTCTCACCTAACAGTATATGAAGAAGAGGAGTTATAAAAAACATCCATAGACCAAAGAACAAACCTGCTTTAAGACCAGGGTAATGTAGTTGCTTACTTTCTTTCTCAGTCAGCATATCTGGTTCAATAGTTGTAATCCCTGTTTTTTTCATTTGGTAGGTAAGATAGCCAGCAGCGATGAGGGCAATCCCTAAAATCAGAGGAGGATAGACCAGAGCCACTTCTTGAGGATATTTATAGGCCAGAAGGAGTGGGATAAGATTTCCAAAAAGCATCAGATAAAAGAGGACGATAAAGACTTGATTGCCGATACGATCGGCCTCGCGCCGTTTGTATTCATCAAGGGGATCAGAAATAGCGTATGTGCGTTTGATAAGTTTTTCAGTGAAGGTTTCTTTTTTCATAAGTTTACTCCTTTTTTAAAAATCTTCCTCCCAAAAGAGACTGTTGAGGTCAGTTTGGAGGCTGCGAGCGAGATTGAGACAGAGTTCCAGAGTTGGATTGTACTTGTCGTTCTCAATCATATTGATAGTCTGTCTCGAGACACCGATATCCTTGGCTAGCTCGAGCTGGGAAATGCCTAGTTCCTTGCGAAATTCTTTCACACGATTCATCTGTTCTCCTTTCTGCTTTGTGTCGTATATATTTGACTATATTATATTCTTCTATGAAGTGAATGTCAAGCATATTTGACATATTCTTAAAGAAATCTTACTTTTTTTGGCCTATTTGTCTGACTAGTGCAAGCTGGTCGGATTTGTGGTAAAATAGATAGGATATGACAAAAGAATTTCATCATGTAACGGTCTTACTCCATGAAACAATTGATATGCTTGACGTAAAGCCTGACGGTATCTACGTTGATGCGACTTTGGGTGGAGCAGGCCATAGCGAATATTTATTAAGTAAATTAAGTGAAAAAGGCCATCTCTATGCCTTTGACCAGGACCAGAATGCCATTGACAATGCGCAAAAACGCTTGGCACCTTACATTGAAAAGGGGATGGTGACCTTTATCAAGGATAACTTCCGTCATTTGCAAGCACGTTTGCGCGAAGCTGGTGTTCAGGAAATTGATGGAATTTGTTATGACTTGGGCGTGTCTAGTCCTCAATTGGACCAGCGTGAGCGTGGTTTTTCTTATAAAAAGGATGCGCCACTGGACATGCGCATGAATCAGGATGCTAGTCTGACAGCCTATGAAGTGGTGAACCACTATGACTATCATGACTTGGTTCGTATTTTCTTCAAGTATGGCGAGGATAAATTCTCTAAACAGATTGCGCGTAAGATTGAACAGGCACGTGAAGTCAAGCCAATCGAGACAACGACTGAGTTGGCAGAGATTATCAAGTCTGCTAAGCCTGCAAAAGAACTCAAGAAGAAGGGGCATCCTGCTAAGCAGATTTTTCAGGCTATTCGAATTGAAGTCAATGATGAACTGGGAGCGGCGGATGAATCTATCCAGCAGGCTATGGATATGTTGGCTCTGGATGGGAGAATCTCAGTGATTACCTTTCATTCCTTGGAAGACCGCTTGACTAAGCAGTTATTCAAGGAAGCTTCAACGGTTGAAGTTCCCAAAGGTTTGCCTTTCATCCCAGATAATCTTAAGCCCAAGATGGAATTGGTATCCCGTAAGCCAATCTTGCCAAGTGCAGAAGAATTAGAAGCCAATAACCGCTCGCACTCAGCCAAGTTGCGCGTGGCCAGAAAAATTCACAAGTAAGAGGAAAAAATGGTAGATAAGAAAGAAACAACCAGTCAATTCTTGCAGAATCGTATAAAAAAATTCTCACGTGTGGAGAAGGCTTTTTATCTTTCCATCGCTTTTACAGCTCTTGTTTTAGCAGTGAGCATTATCTTTATGCAGACACGGCTCCTGCAAGTGCAAAGTGATTTGACAAAAATCAATGCGCAGATAGAGGAGAAGAAGACAGAGCTCGATGACGCCAAGCAGGAAGTCAATGAATTGATTCGTTTAGAGCGCTTGAAAGAGATTGCAGATAAAAAAGATTTGAAATTGAATAATGAAAATATCCGAACAGCGGAGTAAGATATGAAATGGACAGAAAAAATAACCCGATTTGCGATAAAAAATCGTAAATCTCCAGCAAAAAACCGTAGGATAGTTGGCAAGTACCTCAGCTTTGTAGCTGTTGCTCTTTTCGCCCTCTTTTTGGCCAATTTTGCGTATATTATCGCAAAAGGTAATATATTTGGTACTGACTTGGTGAAAGAGGCTAGAAAAGTTCACCAAACAACCCGAACAGTTCCTGCCAAACGTGGGACTATCTATGACCGAAATGGAGTGCCTATCGCTGAAGATGCGACCTCTTATAACGTCTATGCTGTTATTGATAAAAAATACAAGTCAGCAACGGGTAAAATTCTTTATGTAGAGGATTCTCAATTTAATAAGGTAGCTGAAGTCTTCCATAAGTATTTGGATATGGATGAAGCTTATGTGAAAGAACAACTGGGTCAACCAAATCTGACCCAGGTTTCCTTTGGTGCAAAAGGAAATGGGATTACCTATGCCAATATGATGGCTATAAAAAAAGAATTAAAAGATGCTAGTGTGGAAGGAATTGACTTTACAACGAGCCCTAACAGAAGCTATCCAAATGGCCAATTTGCTTCTAGTTTTATTGGTTTAGCCCAACTTCATGAAAATGAAGATGGCAGCAAGAGTTTGTTAGGAACTTCTGGTCTTGAGAGTTCGTTAAATACTATTCTTGCTGGTACAGACGGAATTATTACCTATGAAAAAGACCGTGTAGGAAATATCGTACCAGGTACAGAACAAGTGTCGCAACAAACTGTGGATGGCAAGGATGTTTATACAACATTGTCTAGCCCGCTCCAATCTTTCATGGAAACTCAGATGGATGCCTTTCTACAAAAAGTAAAAGGTAAGTATATGACCGCGACCTTGGTCAGTGCAAAGACCGGTGAAATCCTCGCTACCACCCAACGACCTACCTTTAATGCAGATACTAAGGATGGTATCACCAAAGACTTTGTTTGGCGTGACATTCTTTATCAAAGTAACTATGAACCAGGATCAGCCATGAAGGTTATGACGTTAGCTTCTTCTATTGATAATAATACCTTCCCAAGTGGAGAATACTTCAATAGCAGTGAATTAAAAATAGCGGATGCGACGATTCGAGATTGGGATGTTAATGATGGTTTGACTACTGGTGGGATGATGACTTTCTCACAAGGTTTCGCTCACTCCAGTAATGTTGGAATGAGTCTACTTGAACAAAAAATGGGAGATGCTACTTGGTTGGATTATCTAAACCGCTTTAAATTTGGGGTCCCAACTCGCTTTGGTTTGACAGATGAATACGCTGGTCAACTTCCAGCTGATAATATTGTCAATATTGCCATGAGTGCATTTGGTCAGGGAATTTCTGTAACGCAGACCCAGATGCTACGTGCTTTTACAGCCATTGCCAATGATGGTGTTATGTTAGAGCCTAAATTTATTACGGCCTTGTATGATCCAAATGATCAAACCGTTCGTAAATCTCAAAAAGAAATTGTTGGAAATCCAGTTTCGAAAGATGCGGCTAGTCAAACTCGGGCTCATATGGTCTTAGTAGGAACGGATCCTACATATGGAACTATGTATAATCATAGTACAGGAAAAGCAACTGTCAATGTTCCAGGTCAAAATGTAGCCCTCAAGTCTGGTACGGCTCAAATCGCTGACGAGAAAAATGGAGGCTACTTAGTTGGTTCTACTAACTACATTTTCTCAGTTGTGGCTATGAACCCTGCTGAAAATCCTGATTTTATCTTGTATGTAACGGTTCAACAGCCTGAACATTATTCAGGTATCCAGTTAGGGGAATTTGCCAACCCAATTCTTGAAAGAGCCTCTGCTATGAAAGAATCTCTCAATCTTCAATCTCCAGCTAAGAATTTAGACCAAGTGACGACAGAATCTTCTTATGCAATGCCTAGCATCAAGGATATTTCACCTGGCGATTTGGCGGAAGCCCTACGCCGAAATATTGTGCAACCAATCGTTGTCGGTACTGGAACAAAGATCAAAGAGTCTTCTGTGGAAGAAGGAAAAAATCTTGCACCAAACCAACAAGTTCTCCTTTTATCGGATAAGGTAGAAGAAATTCCAGATATGTATGGTTGGACAAAAGCAACAGCAGAAGCTTTTTCTAAGTGGTTAAATATAGAACTTGAATTTGAAGGTTCAGGCTCTACTGTGCAGAAGCAAGATGTTCGTGCTAATACAGCTATCAAGGACATTAAAAAAATTACATTAACTTTAGGAGACTAATATGTTTATTTCCATCAGTGCTGGAATTGTGACATTTTTACTAACTTTGGTAGGAATTCCGGCCTTTATCCAATTTTATAGAAAGGCGCAAATTACAGGCCAGCAGATGCATGAGGATGTCAAACAGCATCAGGCAAAAGCTGGCACGCCAACTATGGGGGGACTTGTTTTCCTCATTGCTGCAGTTGTGGTGAGTCTCCTTGTTGCTCTTTTTTCAAAACAATTGACCAATAATGTGGGAATGATTTTGTTCATCTTGGTCCTTTATGGACTTGTCGGATTTTTAGATGACTTTCTCAAGGTCTTTCGTAAAATCAATGAGGGACTTAATCCTAAGCAAAAATTGGCTCTTCAGCTTTTAGGTGGAGTTATCTTCTATCTTTTCTATGAGCGTGGGGGCGATATGCTTTCGGTCTTTGGTTACCAAGTGCATCTAGGGATTTTCTATATTGTCTTCGCTCTTTTCTGGCTAGTCGGTTTTTCAAATGCAGTCAACTTGACAGATGGTATTGACGGTCTAGCTAGTATTTCAGTTGTGATTAGCTTGTCTGCCTATGGAGTTATTGCCTATGTGCAAGGTCAGATGGATATCCTTCTAGTGATTCTTGCCATGATTGGTGGTTTGCTCGGCTTCTTCGTCTTTAATTATAAGCCTGCTAAGGTCTTTATGGGAGATGTGGGAAGTTTGGCCCTAGGTGGAATGCTGGCAGCTATCTCTATGGCCCTCCACCAAGAATGGACTCTCTTAATTATCGGAATTGTTTATGTCTTTGAAACAACTTCAGTTATGATGCAAGTCAGTTATTTCAAACTGACAGGTGGTAAACGTATTTTCCGTATGACGCCTGTCCATCATCATTTTGAGCTTGGGGGATTGTCTGGTAAAGGAAATCCTTGGAGCGAGTGGAAGGTTGACTTTTTCTTTTGGGGAGTGGGACTCCTAGCAAGTCTCCTGACCCTAGCAATTTTATATTTGATGTAAAAATGGCACCCTGACATTTCAGGGTGTTTTTGCATTTAAACACTTAATGGAAATCAAAGAGTAAACCAGGAAGCCAGCCACAGGCTGCTCAAAGTACAGCTTATACTCAATGAAAATCAAAAAGCAAACTAGGAAGCTAGCCGCAGGTTGCTCAAAACACTGTTTTGAGGTTGTGGATAGAACTGACAGAGTCAGCTCAAAACACTGTTTTGAGATTGCAGATGGAATCTGAAGTGCTTTGAAGTGATTTTCGAAGAGTATAAAAAATATTGGTCAGTTAAAGTCAAATCTCTTGACCTTTTCTGACTAATGTAGTATATTATGAACGTAAGGTAAATGAAAGCCTTACTAGAACGCTTATTTAAAGTGAAATAGAAAGAGGTGGGTCTATGTTTAATCTAGAAATCTTCAGAAGTAAAGATAGTCTACTCCTGCTTGAAAAAGAAAAACCAGAAATAGTACGTAGAGTAGCGATTTAGCTAGTCTAAATTTTTTAAAACAAAGGTCAAAGATAGTCAATATCAGTAATCATAACTAAGTGAACAAAATGAGGTAAAGAATATGAGTAACAACTTTAATAATTTTAACAACATGGATGATTTATTTAACCAATTGATGGGTGGTATGCGAGGATACAGTTCTGAAAATCGCCGCTACTTGATTAACGGACGTGAAGTGACACCAGAGGAATTTGCTCACTATCGTGCAACTGGTCAATTACCAGGCAATGCAGAAACTAATGGACAAATGCCACAACAGGCTTCAGGAATGAAGCAAGATGGTATCCTAACTAAACTAGGTCGTAACTTGACAGCAGAAGCGCGAGAAGGTAAGTTAGATCCTGTTATCGGACGAAACAAGGAAATTCAAGAAACATCTGAAATTCTTTCGCGCCGTACCAAGAACAATCCTGTTTTGGTAGGAGATGCAGGTGTTGGTAAGACAGCAGTTGTTGAAGGACTAGCGCAAGCTATTGTAAATGGTGATGTTCCTGCTTCCATTAAGAACAAGGAAATCATCTCAATTGATATTTCAGGACTTGAAGCGGGAACTCAGTATCGAGGAAGCTTTGAAGAAAATATTCAAAATCTAGTCAATGAAGTAAAAGAAGCAGGGAATATTATCCTCTTCTTTGATGAAATTCACCAAATTCTAGGTGCTGGTAGCACTGGTGGAGACAGTGGATCTAAGGGGCTTGCAGACATTCTCAAGCCAGCTCTCTCTCGTGGAGAATTGACCGTGATTGGGGCAACGACTCAAGACGAATACCGTAACACGATCTTGAAGAATGCAGCCCTTGCTCGTCGTTTCAACGAAGTCAAGGTCAATGCTCCTTCAGCAGAGGATACATTTAAAATCCTTCAAGGAATTCGTGACCTCTATCAACAACACCACAATGTCATCTTGCCAGATGAAGTCTTGAAAGCAGCAGTGGATTATTCTGTTCAGTATATTCCTCAACGTAGTTTGCCAGATAAGGCTATCGACCTTGTCGATGTAACGGCGGCTCACTTAGCCGCTCAACATCCAGTAACAGATGTTCATGCTGTTGAACGTGAAATTGAGGCAGAAAAAGACAAACAAGAAAAAGCTGTTGAGGCGGAAGATTTTGAAGCAGCTTTAAACTATAAAACACGCATTGCAGAATTGGAAAAGAAAATCGAAAACCACACAGAGGATATGAAGGTGACTGCAAGTGTCAATGATGTGGCCGAATCTGTAGAACGAATGACAGGTATTCCAGTATCGCAAATGGGAGCATCAGACATTGAGCGTTTGAAAGATATGGCTCATCGCTTGAAAGATAAGGTAATCGGTCAAGACAAGGCGGTAGAAGCGGTAGCTCGTGCTATCCGTCGTAACCGTGCCGGTTTTGATGAAGGCAATCGCCCAATCGGTAGCTTCCTCTTCGTAGGTCCAACTGGGGTTGGTAAGACAGAACTTGCTAAGCAGTTGGCGCTGGATATGTTTGGGACCAAGGATGCGATCATCCGTTTGGATATGTCTGAATACAGTGATCGCACAGCCGTTTCTAAGCTGATTGGTACAACAGCAGGCTATGTGGGTTATGATGACAATAGCAATACCTTAACAGAACGTGTGCGTCGCAATCCTTACTCTATCATTCTCTTAGATGAGATTGAAAAGGCGGATCCTCAAGTGATTACTCTTCTCCTCCAAGTCTTGGATGATGGTCGTTTGACAGATGGTCAAGGAAATACAGTAAACTTCAAGAACACTGTCATTATCGCGACATCAAACGCTGGATTTGGCTATGAAGCCAACTTGACAGAAGATGCGGACAAACCAGAATTGATGGATCGTTTGAAACCTTACTTCCGTCCAGAATTCTTGAATCGCTTTAACGCTGTGATTGAGTTCTCACACTTGACTAAGGAAGACCTTTCTAAGATTGTGGACTTGATGTTAGCAGAGGTGAACAAAACTCTTGCTAAGAAAGATATTGACTTGGTGGTGAGTGAAGCTGCCAAAGAATATATGACAGAAGAAGGTTATGATGAAGTCATGGGTGTTCGTCCACTCCGTCGTGTGGTTGAACAACAAATCCGTGATAAGGTGACAGATTTCCATTTGGACCATCTTGATGCTAAACACCTAGAAGCTGATATGGAAGATGGTGTTTTAGTCATTCGTGAAAAAGCCTAAGACAAAATTTTGAGAATAAAAAAGAAGGAGCCAGCTGAAAAAACTGGTTCCTTTTTGTGTTTATACTCTTCGAAAATCTCTTCAAACCACGTCAGCGTCGCCTTACCGTACTCAAGTACAGCTTGCGGCTAGCTTCCTAGTTTGCTTTTTGATTTTCATTGAGTATTAGATCACATGACGCTCAAAAGCATCATCTGAAATCCCTTGTTCCAAGATGAGTTTCGCCCATTCTTTAGCAGAAAAGAGGCTGTGGTCCTTATAGTTTCCGCAAGATTCGATGGTTGTTCCAGGGACATCTTCCCAAGTAGTAGTCTCAGCGATTTCCTTGAGCGAATCCTTGATAACGGCCGCGATTTCAGCACTGGTGTGGCGCCCCCACATAATCATGTGGAAGCCTGTGCGGCACCCAAATGGTGAACAGTCAATCATGCCGTCAATGCGGGTACGGATAAGCTTGGCCAAGAGGTGCTCGATAGTGTGCAAGCCAGCGGTAGGGATAGAGTCTTCGTTTGGTTGCACCAAGCGAATATCATAATTGGAGATGACATCTCCCTTTGGTCCTATTTCTTCCCCAATCAAGCGAACGTAGGGTGCTTTAACAATAGTGTGGTCAAGTTCAAAACTTTCAACAATAACTTCTTTTGACATGGTAAATCCTTTCAATTTTCTTCTTTCATTATATCATAAAGCCAGCTCTTGAGACAGAGAGAAAACCTCTCCGAGGGTGGAGAGGTTCGAATCGTTACTTACGATACAAGCGGTCGTATTGATAGTAAGGGTCAAAGGTTACGTTGATCCCTAATTTACGAAGGACATTCTTGTCTTCATCTGTCAAGATGATGGTTGAGTGAGCTTCGCTTCCTTTGAGGTTGCCAAGTTCTTCCATAGCGCGAGCAGCATCAGGATTTTCCGTAGCTGTGATAGCCAGTGCAATCAGGATTTCATTTGAATGCAGGCGAGGATTGCGGCTGCCGAGATGATCGATTTTAAGACCTTGGATTGGCTTAACAACTTCAGGTTCGATTAGTTTCACTTCTTTAGCAATATCAGCTGACTTCTTGATAGCGTTGATAAGAGCAGCTGCTGTAGGGCCAAAGAGTTCTGAGTTCTTACCTGTGACAATTTCCCCATTTGGCAATTCAAGGGCTAGGGCTGGTCCGCCAGTTTCTTCTGCTTTTTGACGCGCAACAACAGCAACCTTACGGTCTGCAGGTGTGATACCGAGGTCGTTCATGAGCAACTCAATTTTCTTGACAGCAGATTCCCCAACTTTTTCAGCCTTGAAGTCAAGAACTGTTTGATAGTAACGGCGGATGATTTCTTGTTTAGAAGCTTCGATAGCAGCCTCATTATCTGTAATAGCAAAGCCAACCATGTTGACACCCATGTCTGTTGGAGAAGCGTATGGAGACTCCCCAAGGATACGTTCCAACATGCGTTTGAGAACTGGGAAAATTTCGATATCACGGTTGTAGTTGACAGTGGTTTCTCCGTATGTTTGGAGATGGAAGGGGTCAATCATGTTGACATCATCAAGGTCAGCTGTGGCAGCTTCATAGGCCAAATTGACTGGATGATGAAGGGGAAGATTCCAAACTGGGAAAGTTTCAAATTTAGCGTAACCAGACTTGATACCGTTGATTTGGTCGTGGTACATATTGGACATACAAGTTGCCAATTTTCCAGAACCAGGTCCAGGAGCAGTTACGACGATCAAGTTGCGACTAGTTTTGATGTAGTCATTTTTTCCCATGCCTTCTGGAGAAATGATGTGATCCATATCCGTCGGATATCCTTTGATTGGATAATGAAGATAAGAATCAATTCCATTTTTCTCAAGTTGGTTGCGGAAGGCATCTGCAGCAGGTTGACCAGCGTATTGTGTAATGACAACGGAGCCAACGAAAATTCCTAATTCATTGAATTTATCAATCAAACGAAGGACTTCTTGGTCATAAGAAATGCCCAAGTCACCACGTGCCTTGGAATGTTCGATGTTGCTAGCATTAATGGCAATCACAACTTCAACTTGCTCTTTCAATTCTTGCAAGAGCTTGATTTTGTTGTCAGGCTCATAACCAGGAAGGACACGAGCAGCGTGGAAATCTTCTAACATTTTGCCACCAAACTCTAAGTAGAGTTTGCCGTCAAATTGGTTAATGCGCTCCAAAATGTGGTCGCGTTGTAGATTCAAATATTGTTCAGAACTAAAAGCTTGTTTTTTCATTTTTTTACCTCTGACCTCTATTATAATAAAAAATTGGAAGTTAGGAAACTATGGAGTTAAAAAAGGAATCAAAAAGATTAGGCAAACGCTTGCACAAAGTTCCGAAAAGCGCTATCATAGACTATAGATTATGAAAATAAAGAGGTAAGAAGATGCAAGAAAAATGGTGGCACAATGCCGTAGTCTATCAAGTCTATCCAAAGAGTTTTATGGACAGCAATGGAGATGGAATTGGTGATTTGCCAGGAATTACCAGTAAGTTAGATTATCTTGCTAAACTTGGAATTACAGCAATTTGGCTTTCTCCCGTTTATGACAGTCCTATGGATGATAATGGTTATGATATTGCTGATTATCAAGCTATTGCAGCTATTTTTGGGACCATGGAGGATATGGACCAACTGATCGCAGAAGCTAAGAAACGTGATATTCGTATTATCATGGACTTGGTGGTCAATCATACTTCAGATGAGCATGCTTGGTTTGTCGAGGCCTGTGAAAATCCTGATAGCCCTGAGCGAGATTACTATATCTGGCGGGATGAACCCAACGACCTTGATTCTATCTTTGGTGGATTTGCTTGGGAATACGATAAAAAGTCAGGTCAATACTATCTCCACTTTTTCAGTAAGAAACAGCCCGATCTCAACTGGGAAAATGAAAAATTGCGCCAGAAAATTTATGAGATGATGAACTTCTGGATTGATAAAGGGATTGGCGGTTTCCGTATGGATGTCATTGACATGATTGGGAAAATTCCTGATGAGAAGGTAGTCAATAATGGACCTATGCTCCATCCCTATCTCAAGGAGATGAATCAGGCGACCTTTGGAGATAAGAATCTCTTGACAGTAGGGGAGACTTGGGGAGCAACTCCAAAAATTGCCAAGCTCTACTCTGATCCAAAGGGGCAAGAATTGTCTATGGTCTTTCAATTTGAACATATTTGTCTTCAGTATCAGGAAGGTCAACCTAAGTGGCACTATCAAAAAAAGCTGAATATCGCTAAGTTAAAAGATATTTTCAACAAATGGCAGACAGAATTAGGAGTTGAGGATGGCTGGAATTCCCTCTTCTGGAACAATCATGACCTTCCTCGTATCGTATCAATCTGGGGAAATGACCAAGAATACCGCGAAAAATCTGCCAAAGCATTTGCAATCTTACTTCATCTCATGAGAGGGACTCCTTATATCTACCAAGGTGAGGAAATTGGGATGACAAATTATCCGTTTGAAACGCTGGATCAAGTAGAGGATATTGAATCTCTCAACTATGCGCGTGAGGCTCTAGAAAAAGGCGTTCCGATGAAAGAAATCATGGATAGTATTCGTGTCATTGGACGTGACAATGCCCGTACCCCAATGCAATGGGACAAAAGCAAAAATGCTGGTTTCTCAACTGGTCAACCTTGGTTAGCAGTGAATCCAAACTATCAAAGAATCAACGTTCAAGAAGCACTGGCAAATCCAGATTCTATTTTCTATACCTATCAGAAGTTGGTCCAAATCCGTAAGGAGAATAGCTGGCTGATTCGAGCTGACTTTGAATTGCTTGATACAGTTGACAAGGTCTTTGCCTATATCCGTAAAGACGGTGACCGTTGCTTCCTAGTTGTGGCTAACTTATCCAATGAAAAACAAGACTTAACAGTAGAAGGAAAAATCAAATCGGTCTTGATTGAAAACACCCTAGCTCAAGAAGTTTTTGAAAAACAAATCTTGGCTCCATGGGATGCTTTCTGTGTGGAATTGATTGACTAAAAAGTGGGAACCTCAAGCTTATAGAGTTTGAGGTTTTTTACTAAAAATTGTATAGAAAAATCTTTAAAAAATATTTGTTAGAATTTTCTAAAAAATATCTCAAAAGCTCTTGCATTTATAGAAAAATAGGTTATAATGGTGAAAAACCTATCTTAAAGGAGATTGCCTATGAAATCGAAAAAGTGGCTCTTAGGAGCGGGAGTGACCTTGAGTGCAGCCCTTCTTTTGGCAGCTTGTGGTAAAAGTGATAAGAAAGCAGATGCCCCGAGGAGCTTTTCTTATGTTTATGCAGTGGATCCGTCTTCCTTGGATTATAGCGTTACGAGTAAAAGTTCTACCTCTGACGTGATTGGTAATGTTGTTGATGGTCTTTTAGAGAATGATAAATATGGGAATCTTGTTCCGTCTTTAGCAGAGGATTGGACTGTTTCAGCCGATGGTTTGACTTACACTTACAAACTTCGTAAGGGTGTGAAATGGTATACTTCTGAAGGAGAGGAGTATGCAGAAGTTAAGGCACAGGATTTTGTTACCGGTCTGAAACATGCAGCAGATGGTAAGTCAGATGGTCTTTCTTTGATTGAAAAATCAATCAAAGGTTTGGAAGCTTATGTTAGTGGTGAGACCAATGATTTTTCAACTGTAGGTGTTAAAGCTCTTGATGATTATACGGTAGAATATACCCTTAATAAACCAGAAAGTTTTTGGAACTCTAAAGTAACAACAGCAACCATGCTTCCTGTAAATGAAGAATTTTTGAATGCAACAGGCAAGGATTACGGAGCGCCGACCCCATCAAGTATTCTTTACAATGGTCCATATTTTTTGAAATCTTTGATTTCTAAATCTGTGATTGAATATGAAAAAAATCCTAACTATTGGGATAAGGAAAATGTCAAGATTGATAATGTAAAATTAACATTTTATGACGGATCAGATCAAGAATCTCTTATCCGTAGTTTCGCTACAGGAGCATATAATACAGCGAGACTTTTTCCAAATAGTTCAAGTTTTGCTTCCACCAAAGAAAAATATGGAGATCAGATTATTTATAGCCCTCAGGAAGCAACTAGTTATTACTTTACTTTTAACGTAAATCGTCAATCATATAATAAAACAGCCAAGACAGATGAAGGACAAAAGCTTTCTACAAAAGAAGCCATGCTGAATAAAAATTTCCGTCAAGCAATTAATTTTGCCTTTAATCGCCACGCCTATACAGCTCAATTAAACGGTGAAGAAGGTGCGGATAAGATTATTCGTAATAGTCTAGTACCAGATAATTACGTTCAAGTAGCAGAGAAGACCTTCGGACAGTTGGCTCAAGATGAACTACTGAAATATGGAGAACAGTGGAAAGATGTGACTCTCACAGATGGTAAGGATACAATTTACAATCCTACAAAGGCTAAATCTGCATTTGAGAAAGCGAAGTCAGAATTACAAGCTAAGGGAGTAAGTTTCCCGATTCATTTGGATGTGCCAGTAGAACAGACAGATGTAGTTGCGGTTCAACAAACCAATTCGCTAAAACAATCAATTGAAGAAACGCTTGGAGCGGAGAATGTCATTGTAGATGTTCTTCAAATGACAGACAATGAGAAGGAAAGTATTACTTCTCAAGCAAAAGTGCCAGCGCAAAAAGACTATGATTTGAACGGAACAGGTTGGGGACCAGATTACCAAGATCCAGCAACCTATCTCAATATTTTAGATGCTAAGAAGGGTTCTGCCTTGAAACATCTAGGTATAACAAAGGGCAAGGATCCTGAAGTTATGGCGAAAATTGGCTTAGATGAATACAAGAAGCTCTTGGATGAAGCTGCCTCTGAGACCACTAATCTTGACAAACGTTATGAAAAATATGCTAAAGCTCAGGCTTGGGTAACAGATAGTTCTCTCCTTATTCCAGTGGCGTCTTCAGGAGGTTCTCCTATGGTAAGTCGTTCTGTGCCATTTACTAAAGCTTATTCACAAGTTGGTATCAAAGGGGATCCATTTATTTTTAAAGGAATGGAACTTCAAAATGATATTGTTACGACTAAAGAGTATGAGGCAGCCCTCAAAAAATGGCAAAAGGAAAAACTAGAATCTAATGCTCAGTATCAAAAGGATTTAGAAAAACACGTAAAATGAGTCTAGGCTTGTTTTTACAAATAATTTTTAATCAATAAATCGCATAAAAACAAGGGAAGACTGTATGAAAGACAGAAAACCTTTGTTTTTTTAATTCCTAGAGTTTATAAACTTCCATTCTAGAAATTCAATTAACTTTACAAATCCCCACTAATTTGGTAAAATAAACCTATGTTATAAAAACTAACATAAAGGAGAAAGAAGATGAATACAAAAAAGCGTGTCCTTAGTGCAGGCCTGACTTTTGCGGCTGCTTTGCTTTTAGCTGCTTGCGGACAATCAAGTTCAGATACAAAAACTTACTCATCAACCTTTAGTGGAAATCCAACTACATTTAACTACTTATTAGACTACTACGCTGATAATACATCGATTATAACCAACCTAGTTGATGGTTTGCTTGAAAATGACAATTATGGAAATCTAGTTCCGTCTTTAGCAGAGGACTGGTCTGTTTCAAGTGACGGCCTGACTTATACCTACAAATTGAGAAAAGATGCCAAATGGTTTACAGCTGACGGTGAAGAGTACGCCCCAGTTAAGGCACAAGATTTTGTGACAGGTATCAAGTACGCAGTGGACAATAAATCACAGGCCATTGACTTGATTCAAAACTCGATCAAGGGCTTGAATGATTATATTACAGGAGCGGATTCTGACTTTTCTAAGGTTGGGGTGAAGGCCATTGACGACCAGACGGTTGAGTATACTTTGGTACGCCCAGAGCCTTACTGGAATTCAAAAACAACGAATAGTATTCTTTTCCCAGTAAACGAAGAGTTTCTAAATTCAAAAGGGAAAGATTTTGGTACCCTATCTCCAGATAGCATTCTCTACAGCGGACCTTATTTGTTAAAAGATTTCACATCAAAATCATCTATCGAGTATGTGAAGAATCCGCATTACTATGATCATGACAAAGTATCGATTGAACACGTGAAATTAGCTTATTTTGATGGCTCAGACCAAGAATTAACCATCCGTAACTTTGAAAGTGGAGCCTATTCTATCGCTGGGGTTTATCCAAATAGTTCAAACTTTGCTAAGACCAAGGAGAAATATAAGGATAATATCGTCTATAGCTTGCAAGACAAGACTTCTTGGTATTTCAATTTCAACGTCAACCGTAAGGCCTACAATCATACTGCTAAAACGACAGATGAGCAGAAGAAGTCAACTGAGACAGCTGTTTTGAACAAGAAGTTCCGCCAAGCGGTGAACTTTGCCTTGGACCGCACAGCCTATTCTGCTCAGTCAAATGGGGAAGAAGCGGCTAGCAAGACCCTTCGTAACACCCTAGTGCCTCCTACATTTGTCCAAGTTGGAGATAAGACCTTTGGAGAAGTAGTCGCTTCTAAATTGGTCAACTACGGAACAGAATGGTCAGGTATTAACTTGGCAGATGCTCAGGATGCCTATTTCAACAAAGAAAAAGCCCAAGCAAAATTTGCGGAAGCTAAAAAAGAATTGGCAAGTCAAGGTATGACCTTCCCAATTCACTTGGATGTAGCTGTTGATCAGACAAATAAAAATGCTGTGACAGGCATGAACTCAGTTAAGCAGACCCTTGAGTCGGTTTTAGGTGCTGATAATATTGTCATTGATGTTCAACAACTTTCAACAGATGATTTTAATAACGTAGCCTTCTTGGCACCGACACCAGCTGATCGAGACTACGATTTGAACTTTGATGGCTGGGTAGGTGATTATCAAGATCCATCAACTTATCTCAATCCTTTCAATGCAGAGGATGGTTTCTACCTCAAGATTTTTGGTCTAGATGCCAAGGAAGATAAAGCAAAAATTGCTAGCCTAGGTCTAGATACTTACACTACAATGCTCAAGGAAGCGGATAGTGAAAACAAAGATGTGGCGAAGCGTTATGAAAAATACGCCGAAGCTCAAGCTTGGATGATCGATAACTCTCTCCTTATGTCAGCTATGTCAAATGGTGGAACAGCTTCTGTAACTAAAGTGACACCATTTACAAGAGGTTATTCATTGGTTGGTATCAAGGGCGATGGAAATAACTACAAGTACATGAAACTGCAAAAAGATACTGTTACGACCAAACAGTATGAAGAAGCCAAGACTAAATGGGAGCAAGAAAGCAAAAAAGCAATCGAAAAAGCTCAAAAAGAAGCAGAAAATCATGTTAAATAAGATAAAATAGTTTTTCCGAAAAGAAAATTATTCTATGAAGACAATCATCATTTTTTGATGCTTGTCTTTTTGATTTGACTTATTCATTATATTGGTAGCTGAAAAAATCATTGCTTTATGCTAGAATTGATTAGTATTTCTAGGTTTGCTGATATTGTTTGAAAATCTATTAAAAACTATGTAAATATTGTCTTGTCATTGTAAGTCTATTATTAACTTTATTAGTTTTGTATATAAGTTCAAAGTATTTTTTGAGCTGACTGTAGAAATCACTTTAGTTTGCTAGCTGGTTTTTACTTAGTATTATTTTATTTTAGGAATAACTTGATTGAAATTTAGTATGTTTTGAATTGAAGGAGTATCGTATGTATGATTATCTTATCGTTGGTGCTGGTCTTTTTGGTGCAGTCTTTGCCCATGAAGCAGCCTTAAAAGGAAAAAAAGTCAAAGTCATTGAAAAACGAAATCATATCGCGGGAAATATTTATACCCGTGAAGAGGAAGGAATTCAAGTTCATCAGTATGGTGCTCATATCTTCCATACTTCTGACAAGGAGATTTGGGATTATGTAAATCAGTTTGCAGAGTTTAACCGCTATACTAATTCTCCTGTTGCAAATTATAAGGGAGAGATTTATAACCTTCCTTTCAATATGAATACTTTTAATAAACTCTGGGGAGTTGTAACGCCTGCAGAAGCACAAGCCAAGATTGATGAGCAACGTGCTGTTTTAAATGGCAAAACTCCTGAAAATTTGGAAGAACAGGCGATTTCTCTTGTAGGTACAGACATCTACGAAAAATTAATCAAAGACTATACAGAGAAACAGTGGGGCAAGCCAACTACGGAACTTCCAGCCTTTATCATTCGCCGTTTGCCAGTACGCCTGACCTATGATAATAACTATTTTAATGATACCTATCAAGGAATTCCAATTGGTGGATACACTCAAATAGTTGAAAAAATGTTGGATCATGAAAACATTGATGTAGAAATAAATGTTGACTTCTTTGAGAATAAAGAACAATATATGAAGGACTACCCTAAGATTGTCTTTACTGGTATGATTGATGAATTCTTTGACTATAAGTTAGGTGAACTAGAGTACCGTAGTCTTCGTTTTGAAAATGAGACCTTGGATATGGAGAATTACCAAGGAAATGCAGTTGTCAACTATACAGATGCTGATACCCCATATACTCGCATTATTGAACACAAACATTTTGAGTTTGGGAACCAAGAAAAGACTATTATTACTAAAGAACATTCTAAAACTTGGGAAAAAGGTGATGAACCGTATTATCCAGTTAATAATGATCGGAATAATCATTTGTATAAATCGTATAAAAAATTGGCTGATGAGCAAGGGAATGTTATCTTTGGTGGTCGTTTAGGACACTATCGTTATTACGATATGCACCAAGTAATTGGAGCAGCCTTGCAGTGTGTAAGAAATGAGTTGGATTAAACAACTAAAACTGCTAACCAGTTGCTATTTAGAAATATAATCGATAATTCCTTGACTACCTAATGTAGTTGAGGGATTTTTTGATATTATTCATATTTTTGCAAAGTTGTTGTTTAAAAAATAATTTTCTAAAATTCAGAAAATTCTATTGACAGGACTTTAAAAAGAGTCTATAATGGATAAAAAATAAAGGAGAGTACTATGAAAACAAGGAAAGTATTAGCTCTTGCGGGAGTAACTTTATTAGCAGCAGGTGTCTTAGCGGCTTGTTCAGGTGGTTCTGCAACTAAAGGCGAGCAGACTTTTGCATTTACCTACGAGACAGACCCAGATAACCTCAACTACTTAACAACTGGTAAGGCAGCAACTGCCAATATCACTAGTAACGTGATTGATGGTTTGTTGGAGAGTGACCGTTATGGGAATTTGGTGCCATCAATGGCAGAGGACTGGTCAGTTTCTAAAGATGGCTTGACCTATACTTATAAGATTCGTCAGGATGCCAAGTGGTATACATCTGAGGGAGAAGAGTATGCTCCTGTTAAGGCTCAGGACTTTGTGACAGGTCTTAAATATGCGACAGATAAGAAATCAGAAGCCCTTTACTTGGTACAAGATTCAATTAAAGGTTTGGACGCATATGCTAAAGGGGAAAATAAAGATTTCTCTCAAGTTGGAATTAAAGCGATTGACGATCAAACAGTCCAATACACTTTGAACAAACCTGAAAGTTTTTGGAATTCTAAAACAACAATGGGTGTCTTAGCACCAGTTAATGAAGAGTTTTTGAATTCAAAAGGGGATGATTTTGCCAAAGCTACGGATCCAAGTAGTATCTTGTACAATGGTCCTTATTTGTTGAAATCCATTGTAACCAAATCTGCTGTTGAATTTGCAAAAAATCCTAACTACTGGAATAAAGACAATGTGCATATTGACAAAGTCAAATTGTCATTCTGGGATGGTCAAGATACTAGTAAACCTGCAGAAAACTTTAAAGACGGTAGCCTTTCAGCAGCTCGTCTCTATCCAACCAGTGCAAGTTTTGCAGAGCTTGAGAAAGAGATGAAGGACAATATTGTCTATACGCAACAAGACTCTACAACTTATGTAGTGGGGACAAACATCGACCGTCAGTCCTATAAATATACTTCTAAGACTAGCGAAGAACAAAAAACATCTACTAAAAAGGCTCTCCTAAACAAGGATTTCCGTCAGGCTATTGCCTTTGGATTTGACCGTACAGCCTATGCCTCTCAGCTGAATGGACAAACTGGAGCAAGCAAAATCTTACGTAATATCTTTGTTCCACCAACATTTGTTCAAGCAGATGGGAAGAACTTTGGCGACATGGTCAAAGAAAAATTGGTGACTTACGGGGATGAATGGAATGATGTCAATCTTGCTGATGCACAAGATGGTCTCTATAATCCAGAGAAAGCCAAGGCAGAATTTGCTAAAGCCAAATCAGCCCTACAAGCTGAGGGAGTACAATTCCCAATTCACCTAGATATGCCTGTTGACCAAACAGCAACTACAAAAGTTCAGCGCGTCCAATCTATGAAACAATCCTTGGAAGCAACTTTAGGAACTGATAATGTCATTATTGATATCCAACAATTGCAAAAAGATGAAGTGCTTAATGTAACGTTATTTGCACAAACTGCTGCTGGTGAGGATTGGGATCTTTCTGATAACGTCGGATGGGGACCAGACTTCTCAGATCCATCTACCTACCTTGATATTATCAAACCATCTGTAGGAGAAAATACGAGAACTTACCTAGGATTTGATTCAGGAACAAATAATGAGGCTGCTAAGAAGGTTGGTCTCAATGATTATGATAAAATGGTCAATGAAGCAGGAGCTGAAACTACAGATGTTTCAAAACGTTATAATAAGTACGCTGAAGCTCAAGCTTGGCTAACAGATAGTGCCCTAGTCATTCCAACGACATCTCGTACAGGCCGTCCTATCTTGTCTAAGATGAAACCATTTACAATTCCATTTGCATTGGCAGGAAACAAAGGGACAAGTGAACCACTCTTGTATAAATACCTTGAACTTCAAGACAAGGCAGTCACTGCAGATGAATACCAAAAAGCTCAAGATAAATGGACGAAAGAAAAAGAAGAATCCAATAAAAAAGCGCAAGAAGAACTCGCAAAACATGTGAAATAGATTAAACAAGAAGTTAGTTGTTAGCTAACTTCTTTTGGTTTCGAGAAAATAGATTGATGCCTATCTGATGTTCGATATTACGAAATGTATTTTATACTCTTCTAAAATCTCTTCAAACCACGTCAACGTCGCCTTGCCGTATATATGTTACTGACTTCGTCAGTTCTATCCACAACCTCAAAACCGTGTTTTGAGCAGCCTGTGGCTAGTTTCCTAGTTTGCTCTTTGATTTTTATTGAGTATTATTATAGAAAAAATCCTGAGTTTTTATTCTCAGGATTTTCTTTCATCTCACTGTTGTGGTTGTTGAACTTGTGGATTTTGTGACGTTGGTTGGACAGCTTGACCAGCTTGTCCTTGATTAGGATCAGTTACTGGAGAGTTATTGGGTTGTTGACCAACAGTCGTACTTGCCTGTGTAGTTGAAGTTTCAGTTGTTGTAGAGGAATTTTCTACTGTTTGTTGTGTATCAGGAATATTCCATGTATTTCTGGCTCCGTTTTGGAATACGAACTGCCCGTTTCTATATAATCCTTCAGGCATTGTCCAATCTTCAGGATGGTCATCTTCTGATAGATACGATATCATTGAGCGATAAACTTTGGCAGCAACTAGGAAACCATCTCCAATGATTGGAGTTAAACGATTTGAGTATCCAGTCCATACAGCCATAGAATACTTACGAGTATAACCCACAAACATTTCATCTGGAGCTACGTAGCCAGTGTTCTTGATATACTTTTCAATTTCTTCGTCAGTATAGTTAGAAGTACCTGTCTTACCTGCTTGTGGAAGCCATGGTAGGTAGGCTCCACGTCCTGTTCCGTAAGTTAAAACAGTTTTCATCATTTCAGTCATCATATAGGCAGTAGTCTCTTTCATAGCTCGTGTACCAGCATCAGAAAATTCTTTTTCGCTACCATCACTAAAGACGATTTTATTGATATACATTGGTTTGTGGTAAATACCACCATTAGCGAATGCTGCGTAGGCAGCAGCCATTTTTTCACTACTTGCACCATATTTTTTGTTGGATTCAGTTGTATTACTTGAAATGGCATTTGCATAGTGTATACTTGGATACTCAATACCTAATCCATTGAGGAAAGTTTTTGCTTTGTCTAAACCAACCTTATTAAGAGTTTCAACTGCTGTGACATTACGTGATTGTTGTAGTGCGTATTGTACTGTAATGCTTCCAAAATAACTTTTATCCCAGTTGTAGACTGGAGTGTCAGTACCAGGGTAGTTATAAGGAACATCATGTACAATAGACGCAGTAGAGTCATAGACTCCATATTCTAAGGCGGGAGCATAGTCAGTGATTGGTTTCATAGTAGAACCCCAGTCACGGTTAGTTTCAACGGCTTGGTTAACTCCAAAAGATACATTGCTTGATTGGTGACGGGCGCCTAACTGAGCAATGACTTTACCATTTGTTACATCGACGATGGTAGAAGCTACTTGAAGTTCATCATCTGGATAAGCAACGTACTCATCTGTATTGTATACATCCCAAAGTCTCTGTTGAACATTTTTGTCGACATTAGTATAGACTTCCATACCTGTGGTAAGAAGGTTGTAGCCAGTTTCTTGTTCGACTTGGTCGATTACTTCTTTGAGATAGTTGTCCATATAAGCTGGATAACTATTGGCTGATTTCAAGCTTTGGAGGCCGTCAGTGATAGGCGTATTAATAGCTTTTTCGTAATCTTCTGCACTGATGTATTTCTGTCCCTTCATTTCTGAAAGTACCAAGTTCCGACGCTCTAGAGCAGCTTCTGGGTGGGAATATGGATCATATTGGTTTGGTGCTTGAGGCATTCCGGCTAGGAGTGCTAACTGTGGCAAGCTTAAATACTTCAAGTCTTTGCCATAGTAATTTTGGGCTGCGGTTTGCATTCCATAGTTACCGTTAGACATATAGACTTTGTTGATGTAGTAGGTCAGGATTTCTTGCTTGGTTGCTTTTTGCTCTAGTTGAACGGCTAGCCAAGCTTCTTGAGCTTTACGTGACAAGGTTTGATCGGCAGTCGAAGTAGAGAAATAAGTTAATTTGATTAATTGCTGAGTCAAGGTTGAAGCTCCTTGAAGTCCCCCTCTACCTTGGAGATTTCTCAGAGTTGCCCCAAGGATACGAATAGTATCAACACCTCTATGATCAAAGAAACGGTGGTCTTCGATAGATACAATGGCCTTGACCAAGTCAGTAGGGATTTCATTTGCTTGAGTATTTACGCGACGTTCAGATCCAAGGTCAGCAATCAGTTCGTTCTTATTGTCATAAATCTTGCTAGAGGTTGTCGCAACTAATTTACTTTCAGATAAGGCTGGAGCCTTGCTAACAAAGTAGAGGAAGGTACCTCCACCTAATAGAAATAATGCGATAAATAAGGTAAGGAATGTAATTCCAATATACTTTAAAAATCGCAGAATAATTTGTTTATTCATCTTGTTTTACCACCTAGTAAATGTTCTTTGATAATATCGAGATAGGGAATTTGAGGGAAAGCTTCTTGCTTTACTAAATATCCGTATTCTTGAATATATCCAAGTGGCATTGATTTTTGACCCTTATCTTGATGATAAAAGCGAATCAAATCAAGTGCCGGCAACAAATAAGTTTCTTGTTGAGAAGAGAAATGAAGCAGTACGAAGCAAATGCCCTGCTGTTCTAGAACTTGTTCCATATGTTGAATCTGGTGAAGATGGAAGTTCTTCATTGGGATAGCATTCTTTTGACGCGTTTCTTTGGCTTCAAAGTCAATGTAATGTCCTCTATATACGCCAGAGTAATCCGTTGTGGAAGCTTGTCTAAAATAGGCTTCTACAATCTTTGCTCGACTTCGTTGTGGATAGTCTACTCGAACGATCTGAACTGGTGTAGGTTTTTTATGGATAACTGCCATACCATGCGTCAGATAGTAGTCGTTTGTAGCGTTGATCATCTTTTCAAAAGTCATTCCTCGATTTGCGAAATTTTTTGGTTGAGAAATGGATGTTTGTCTTTTTTTTGATGAAATTTTATGAGGATAGTTGACCATATTTCTCCTTATTGGTACAATAACATCACTCTATTATACCATAAAAGTATAAAGAAAGGTGCAAAAATGACTACAGCTTTAATTATGGGCTATTCTAACTTCGATTTGGGTTTGTTTAATGAAAAAGAGATCAGGTTAAAAATTATAAAGAAAGCCATTCGTCGTGATCTAGAAAGTTTAGCAGAAGAAGGGATTAAATGGCTGGTCTTTACAGGGAACTTGGGATTTGAATCTTGGGTTCTCGACGTTGCAAATGAAATGAAAGACGAGTATGATTTTAGCCTAGCGACTATTTTTGATTTTGAAACACACGGGGAAAATTGGAATGAAGCGAATCAGGTTAAGCTTAGCCAATTTAAGCAGGTAGACTTTGTCAAATATGCTTATCCTCGCTATGAACACAAGGGGCAGTTAAGAGATTACCAGCAGTTTTTACTGGCAAATACTGATTTAGCCTATTTTTTCTATGACCCAGAAAATGAGACCAAATTAAAATTTATGGACAACTTGATGACAAATCAGGAAGGTTATCGCATAAAAAGGCTAACCTTTGAAGACTTAAATGAGATGGCAGAAAATTTTTCTGAAAAGTAAGCCTTTGACCTTGATTTTTGTTTGCTTTTTTTTATATAATAATACTATTAGAAACTGAGAATGGAGAGAGAGATGGCAAGTATTATTTTTTCAGCAAAAGATATTTTTGAGCAAGAGTTTGGACGTGAAGTCCGTGGATATAGTAAGGTTGAAGTTGATGAATTTTTGGACGATGTCATCAAGGACTATGAAACTTATGCTGCCTTGGTCAAGTCTCTCCGTCAAGAAATTGCAGAGTTGAAGGGAGAATTATCTCGCAAACCTGAATCTGCACCGGTTCAAGCAGAACCTCTTGAAATGACAGCTACAACTTCTATGACGAATTTTGATATTTTGAAACGTTTGAATCGTCTTGAGAAAGAAGTATTTGGTAAACAAATTTTGGATAACTCTGATCTATAAGAGCTTATTTGAAAAGTGCAATTTTTGGATAATCGCGTGAGGAGAGTTTCTTTTCATGAGGAAAGTCCATGCTAGCACAGGCTGTGATGCCTGTAGTGTTTGTGCTAGGCGAAACCATAAGCCTAGGGACGAGAAATCGTTACGGCAGTTGAAATGGCTAAGTCCTTGGATAGGCCAGAGTAGGCTTGAAAGTGCCACAGTGACGGAGTCTTTCTGGAAACGGAGAGAGTGGAACGCGGTAAACCCCTCAAGCTAGCAACCCAAATTTTGGTCGGGGCATGGAGTACACGGAAACGAACGTAGTACTCTGACTGCTATCAGCTCTAGGCTGTTAGTGGTAGACAGATGATTATCGAAGGAAGTGGTCCTAGTCACTTCTGGAACAAAACATGGCTTATAGAAAATTGCATATAGGTTGGGGCTGAGAAATTTTCTCAACCTCATTTTTTAAAGTGGACATATAGAAAGGTCTTGCAAGACTGTAAAATGAAAAAAGAATTTAATTTAATTGCAACTGTTGCAGCAGGTCTTGAAGCTGTTGTGGGACGTGAAGTGCGAGAGTTGGGCTACGATTGTCAGGTTGAAAACGGTCGTGTTCGTTTTCAAGGAGATGCGAGAGCCATCATCGAAACCAACCTCTGGCTTCGGGCAGCAGATCGTATCAAGATTATCGTTGGGACGTTCCCAGCTAAGACTTTTGAGGAGCTCTTTCAAGGAGTTTTCGCCCTAGATTGGGAAAATTATTTACCGCTTGGGGCTCGATTCCCGATTTCAAAAGCCAAATGTGTTAAATCTAAACTTCACAATGAGCCAAGTGTACAGGCTATTTCTAAGAAGGCTGTTGTTAAGAAGTTGCAAAAACACTATGCCCGTCCAGAAGGCGTTCCTCTGATGGAAAATGGTCCTGAGTTTAAGATTGAGGTTTCTATTCTCAAAGATGTGGCAACTATCATGATTGATACGACAGGGACTAGCCTCTTTAAACGTGGCTATCGTACCGAAAAAGGTGGCGCTCCTATCAAGGAAAACATGGCAGCAGCCATTTTACAACTCTCTAACTGGTACCCAGACAAGCCCTTGATTGATCCGACCTGTGGTTCGGGGACTTTCTGTATTGAGGCAGTTATGATTGCTAGAAAGATGGCTCCAGGACTTCGTCGCTCTTTTGCTTTTGAGGAATGGAACTGGATTAGCGATCGCTTGATTCAAGAAGTGCGCACAGAGGCGGCTAAAAAAGTGGATCGTGAGCTGGAACTGGATATTATGGGATGTGATATTGATGCTCGCATGGTGGAAATTGCTAAGGCTAATGCTCAGGCGGCAGGTGTTGCAGGAGATATTACCTTTAAGCAGATGCGCGTGCAGGATTTACGTTCCGATAAAATCAATGGTGTGATTATTTCCAATCCGCCTTATGGTGAACGCTTGTCAGATGATGCAGGGGTGACCAAGCTTTATGCGGAAATGGGTCAAGTATTTGCACCGCTAAAAACCTGGAGCAAGTTTATCCTAACTAGTGATGAAGCCTTTGAGATCAAGTACGGTAGTCAGGCGGATAAGAAACGTAAGTTGTACAATGGAACCTTAAAAGTTGATTTGTATCAATATTTTGGTCAGCGCGTTAAACGTCAGGAAGTAAAGTAGAAAGGAAAACTCATGAGTAAGAAAAGACGTAATCGTCATAAAACAGAACATAAAGAAGCGCAATTTGATTTTGATGATGCCAAAGAGCTAACAGTTGGAGAAGCCATGCGAAAAAATGAAGAGGTGGAAGCGGGTGTATTGCCTGGAGATTCTATCTTGGACAAGTATGTGAAACAACATAAAGATGAAATTGAGGCAGATAAGTTTGAAACGCGTCAGTTTAGCAAGGATGATTTAGTTGAAAAAGAAGAGGTAGAGGAGATAGAGGAGACTCAGACTCTGGATAATTTGCTTCAAGAGCTTCGTGAGGAAACAGGAGTAACTGCTCTAGCTCCAGAAGATGAATTGAGTCAGTTTGATGATTTAGAATTAACACGAGTTTCAGAAGCTCCTCTTGTTGAAGAATTTGAGACTGAAGAGGTACAATTGGTCGGAGCGGAAGAGTCCCTCACACGTTCTCGAGTGACAGATAGTGAAGATGGAAAAAGTAAGAAGAAAGGGGTACTTTATGGGCTTCTAGCAGCCTTAGTGGTTCTTATCCTTGGAACTGGTTATTATGTTTATCGTCAAGTAGCTCGTTCAACCAAGGAAATCCAGACTTCTCAATCAACTACAAACACGCAGTCAGATGTAGAAGAATTCAATAATTTATATGATGCTTTCTACACAGATAGCAATAAAACGGCTTTGAAGAATAGCCAGTTTGATAAACTGAGTCAACTCAAGACCTTGCTTGATAAGCTAGAAGGTAGTCGTGAATATACGCTTGCCAAATCGAAATATGATAGCTTAGCAACGCAAATCAAGGCTATCCAAGATGTCAATGCTCAATTTGAGAAGCCAGCTATTGTGGATGGTGTTTTGGATACCAATGCTAAAGCAAAATCGGATGCTAAATTTACAGATATTAAAACTGGAAATACGGAGCTTGATAAAGTGCTAGATAAGGCTATTAGCCTTGGTAAGAGCCAGCAAACCAGCACTTCGAGCTCAAGTTCAAGTGAAACTAGCAGCTCAAGCTCTAGTCAAGCAAGTGAAAATATTGCTAGTGAGACAAGCCCAAGTAGCTCAAATACTACATCAAATGAAACTAGAAGTACTCGCAGTGAAGTCAATATGGGTGTATCAAGTGCAGGAGTTGCTGTTCAAAGAAGTGCCAGTCGTGTTGCCTATAATCAGTCTGCTATTGATGATAGTAACAACTCGGCCTGGGATTTTGCGGATGGTGTCTTGGAACAAATTTTAGCGACTTCACGTTCGCGTGGTTATATCACTGGTAACCAATACATCCTCGAACGTGTCAATATCGTTAATGGCAATGGTTATTACAACCTCTACAAGCCAGATGGAACCTATCTCTTTACCCTTAATTGTAAGACAGGCTACTTTGTTGGAAATGGTTCTGGGCATGCGGATGACTTGGACTACTAAGCAGTCGTTACAAAATTCTTTCTTTTCAAAAGTAAAAATGATAAAATAAAACAAATTAAACAAGAGGAGTGTCAAATGACAAAAGCTAACTTTGGTGTCGTTGGTATGGCCGTAATGGGTCGTAACCTTGCCCTTAATATTGAATCTCGTGGTTACACAGTTGCTATTTACAACCGTAGTAAAGAAAAAACTGAAGATGTGATTGCTTGCCATCCTGAAAAGAAATTTGTACCGAGCTATGACGTTGAAAGTTTTGTAAACTCAATCGAAAAACCTCGTCGTATTATGCTGATGGTTCAAGCTGGACCTGGTACAGATGCTACAATCCAAGCCCTTCTTCCACACCTTGATAAAGGTGATATCTTGATTGACGGAGGAAATACTTTCTACAAGGATACCATCCGTCGTAATGAAGAATTGGCAAACTCAGGTATCAACTTTATCGGTACTGGGGTTTCTGGTGGTGAAAAAGGTGCCCTTGAAGGTCCTTCTATCATGCCTGGTGGACAAAAAGAGGCCTACGAATTGGTTGCGGATGTTCTTGAAGAAATCTCAGCTAAAGCACCAGAAGATGGCAAACCATGTGTGACTTACATCGGTCCTGATGGAGCTGGTCACTATGTGAAAATGGTTCACAACGGTATTGAGTATGGTGATATGCAATTGATCGCAGAAAGCTATGACTTGATGCAACACTTGCTAGGCCTTTCTGCAGAAGATATGGCTCAAATCTTTACTGAGTGGAATAAGGGTGAATTGGACAGCTACTTGATTGAAATTACAGCTGATATCTTGAACCGTAAAGACGATGAAGGTCAAGATGGACCAATCGTAGATTACATCCTTGACGCTGCAGGTAACAAAGGAACTGGTAAATGGACTAGCCAATCATCACTTGACCTTGGTGTGCCATTGTCACTCATCACTGAGTCAGTATTTGCACGTTACATTTCAACTTACAAAGAAGAACGTGTACATGCTAGCAAGGTGCTTCCAAAACCAGCTGCCTTCAAGTTTGAAGGGGATAAGGCTGAATTGATTGAAAAAATCCGTCAAGCTCTTTACTTCTCAAAAATCATTTCATACGCACAAGGTTTTGCTCAATTGCGTGTAGCTTCTAAAGAAAACAACTGGAACTTGCCATTTGCAGACATCGCATCTATCTGGCGTGATGGCTGTATTATCCGTTCTCGTTTCTTGCAAAAGATTACTGATGCTTACAACCGTGATGCAGACCTTGCTAACCTTCTTTTGGATGAGTACTTCTTGGATGTTACTGCTAAGTATCAACAAGCAGTGCGTGATATCGTAGCTCTTGCGGTTCAAGCTGGTGTACCAGTGCCGACATTCTCAGCAGCTATCACTTACTTTGATAGCTACCGTTCAGCGGATCTTCCAGCTAACTTGATTCAAGCACAACGTGACTACTTTGGTGCCCATACATACCAACGTAAAGACAAAGAAGGAACATTCCACTACTCTTGGTATGACGAAAAATAAGTAGGTCAGCCATGGGGAAACGGATTTTATTACTTGAGAAAGAAAGAAATCTAGCTCATTTTTTAAGTCTGGAACTCCAAAAAGAGCAATACCGAGTTGATCAGGTAGAAGAGGGCAAAAATGCCCTTTCCATGGCTCTTCAGACAGACTATGACTTGATTTTACTGAATGCTCATTTAGGGGATATGACAGCCCAGGCTTTTGCAGAACAGCTGAGTCGGACAAAACCAGCCTCAGTGATCATGGTTTTGGACCATCGAGAAGGGTTGCAAGACCAACTTGAAACTATCCAGCGTTTTGCTGTTTCATACATCTATAAGCCTGTGATTATAGAAAATTTGGTAGAACGAATTTCAGCCATTTTTCGAGGTCGGGACTTCATTGACCAACATTGTAGCCAGATGAAAGTTCCAACATCCTATCGTAATCTGCGTATGGATGTTGAAAACCATACTGTCTATCGTGGTGATGAGATGATTGCTCTGACACGCCGGGAATACGATCTTTTAGCGACTCTTATGGGAAGCAAGAAGGTTTTAACTCGTGAACAGTTGTTGGAAAGTGTTTGGAAGTATGAAAGTGCGACCGAAACCAATATCGTGGATGTCTATATCCGTTATCTACGTAGCAAGCTTGATGTAAAAGGTCAAAAAAGCTACATTAAAACCGTGCGTGGTGTTGGGTACACCATGCAAGAATAGAAAAGCAGTTGCAGTCATGTAACTGCTTTTTTGAGGATTGTACATATTGACATATAGTTTGGTCTTTGCTACAATTAGTTATGGAGGAAAATCTAATGAAAACAATAAAAAAATTGATGCAAATTGCATTAGCAGTCTTTTTCTTCGGTTTGCTGGTTACAAATACAGTATTTGCAGATGATTCAGAAGGTTGGCAATTTGTCAAAGAAAATGGTAGAACCTACTACAAGAAGGGTGACATCAAAGAAACGGACTGGCGAGTGATTGATGGCAAGACCTATTATTTTGATTATAATGGTGAAATGGTTGTTGGTTGGCAGTACATTCCAATGCCAGTTAAAGGATATACAATTGGTCCTTACCCTAATGGTATAAGATTAGAAGGTTCCCCAATGCCAGAATGGTACTACTTCGATAAAAATGGGGTACTACAAGAGTTTGTAGGCTGGAAAGCATTAGAGATTAAAACAAAAGATAGTGTTGGAAGAAAGTACGGGGAAAAACGTGAAGATTCAGAAGATAAAGAAGAGAAGCGTTATTACACGAACTATTACTTTAATCAGAATCATTCTTTAGAGACAGGTTGGCTTTATGACCAGTCTAATTGGTATTATCTAGCTAAAACTGAAATTAATGGAGAAAACTATATTGGTGGTGAAAGACGTGCAGGTTGGATAAATGATAACTCAACTTGGTACTATCTAGATCCAGAAACTGGCATTATGCAAACAGGTTGGCAATATCTTGGTAATAACTGGTACTATCTCCGTTCATCAGGGGCTATGGCGACTGGTTGGTATCAAGATGGCTCAACGTGGTATTATCTTGATGCTCAAAATGGTGATATGAAAACTGGTTGGCAAAACCTTGGTAACAAGTGGTACTATCTCCATTCATCAGGAGCTATGGCAACTGGTTGGTATCAAGATGGTTCAACTTGGTACTACCTAAATGCAAGTAATGGCGATATGAAAACAGGCTGGTTCCAGGTCAATGGAAAATGGTACTATGCTTATAGCTCAGGTGCTTTGGCAGTGAATACGACTGTAGATGGCTATTCTGTCAATTATAATGGCGAATGGGTTCAATAATGAAAGAGGCGATTGTGAAGGAAACAATCGCTTTTTTTGTGAAAATATAATAAAATAGATAGGAGAGAATAAATATTTGTATGAAAAATAATACTCTTCGAAAATCTCTTCAAACCACGTCAGCGTCGCCTTACCGTAGGTATATGTAACTGACTTCGTCAGTCTTATCTGCAACCTCAAAGCTGTGCTTTGAGCAACCTACGGCTAGCTTCCTAGTTTGCTTTTTGATTTTCATTGAGTATAAGACGGCTTTTTCGTCTAGTAAAAGGAAAATATGACAAAAAAAGTTGGTGTCGGTCAGGCACATAGTAAGATTATTTTAATAGGGGAGCATGCGGTCGTTTACGGTTATCCTGCTATTTCCCTGCCTCTTTTGGAGGTGGAGGTGACTTGTAAGGTGGTCCCTGCAGAAAGACCTTGGCGTCTTTATGAGGAGGATACCTTGTCCATGGCGGTGTATGCTTCGCTGGAGTATTTGGATATCAAAGAAGCCTGCATTCGCTGTGAAATTGACTCGGCTATCCCTGAGAAACGGGGCATGGGTTCGTCAGCAGCTATCAGCATAGCAGCCATTCGTGCGGTATTTGACTACTATCAAGCAGAACTACCTCATGATGTACTAGAAATCTTGGTCAATCGGGCTGAGATGATTGCCCATATGAATCCAAGCGGTTTGGATGCTAAGACCTGTCTCAGTGACCAGCCTATTCGCTTTATTAAGAATGTAGGATTTACAGAGCTTGAGATGGACTTATCAGCCTATTTGGTCATTGCCGATACGGGCGTTTATGGTCATACTCGTGAAGCTATCCAAGTGGTTCAAAGCAAGGGCAAGGATGCCCTGCCGTTTTTACATTCCTTGGGGGAATTGACCCAGCAGGCAGAAGATGCGATTTCACAAAAAGATGCTGTAAGATTGGGACAAATCCTCAGTCAAGCGCATTTACATTTAAAAGAAATTGGTGTCAGTAGTCCTGAGGCAGACTCTTTGGTTGAAACGGCTCTTAGCCATGATGCTCTGGGTGCCAAGATGAGCGGTGGTGGGCTGGGAGGCTGTATCATAGCCTTGGCAGACAATTTGACACAAGCACAAGAATTAGCAGAAAGATTAGAAGAGAAAGGAGCTGTTCAGACATGGATAGAGAGCCTGTAACAGTACGTTCCTACGCAAATATTGCTATTATCAAATATTGGGGAAAGAAAAAAGAAAAAGAGATGGTGCCTGCTACTAGCAGTATTTCTCTGACTTTGGAAAATATGTACACGGAGACGACTTTATCATCTCTGCCGACGGATGCGACAGCTGATGCCTTTTATATCAATGGCCAGCTACAAAATGAGGCGGAACATGACAAGATGAGCAAAATTATTGACCGCTACCGTCCAGATGGTGAGGGTTTTATCCGTATTGATACTCAAAACAATATGCCTACCGCGGCGGGTTTATCCTCAAGTTCTAGTGGTTTGTCCGCCTTGGTCAAGGCTTGCAATGCCTATTTCAAACTTGGTTTGACTCGGAGCCAGTTAGCGCAGGAAGCCAAGTTTGCCTCAGGGTCTTCTTCTCGGAGTTTTTATGGACCGCTAGGAGCCTGGGATAAGGATAGTGGAGAAATTTACCCTGTAGAGACAGACTTGAAACTAGCTATGATTATGTTGGTGCTAGAAGACAAGAAAAAACCAATTTCTAGCCGTGATGGGATGAAACTTTGTGTGGAAACATCGACGACTTTTGATGACTGGGTGCGTCAGTCTGAGAAAGACTATCAGGATATGCTTCTTTATCTCAAGGAAAATGACTTTGCCAAGGTTGGGGAATTAACGGAGAAAAATGCCCTTGCTATGCACGCTACTACAGAAACAGCATCACCAGCCTTTTCTTATCTGACCGATGCTTCTTATGAAGCCATGGACTTTGTCCGCCAGCTTCGAGAGCAAGGAGAATCCTGCTACTTTACCATGGATGCCGGTCCCAATGTCAAGGTCCTCTGTCAGGAGAAGGACTTGGAGCATTTATCAGAAATCTTTGGTCAACGTTATCGCTTGATTGTGTCAAAAACAAAGGATTTGAGCCAAGATGATTACTGTTAAAACATGCGGAAAACTCTATTGGGCAGGGGAATATGCTATTTTAGAGCCAGGGCAATTGGCCTTGATAAAGGCCATTCCCATCTATATGAAGGGGGAGATTGCTTTTTCTGATAGTTACCGTATCTATTCAGATATGTTTGAGTTCGCAGTTGATTTGACACCAAATCCTGACTACAGCTTGATTCAAGAAACGATTGCCTTAGTGGATGATTTCCTGACTTATCATGGCCAGACCTTGCGACCTTTTTCTCTAGAAATCCGTGGAAAAATGGAACGAGAAGGGAAAAAGTTTGGTCTGGGTTCTAGCGGTAGCGTCGTTGTCTTGGTTATCAAGGCCCTACTGACTCTGTATAATCTTTCAGTTGATCAGACTCTCTTATTCAAGCTAGCCAGTGCTGTCTTGCTCAAGCGAGGAGACAATGGTTCCATGGGAGACCTTGCCTGTATTGTAGCAGAGGATTTGGTTGCCTACCAGTCATTTGATCGCCAGAAGGTGGCTACTTGGTTGGAAGAAGAAAACTTGGCGACAGTTCTGGAGCGTGATTGGGGCTTTTCAATTTCACAAGTGCAACCAGCCTTAGAATTTGATTTTTTGGTGGGTTGGACCAAGGAAGTAGCTGTGTCTAGTCATATGGTCAAGCAAATCAAGGATAATATGAATGCTAGCTTCTTGCAGGCTTCAAAAGAAACTGTGAGCTCTTTGGTGAAGGCTTTACATGCAGGTCAAGAAGATAAAATCATTGACTTGCTAAATCAGGCTAGTCTGCTTTTAGAAGGCTTGAGTTCAGATATTTACACACCTTCGCTCAGGCAATTAAAAAATGCTAGCCGAGACTTAAAAGCTGTTGCAAAAAGTAGTGGTGCTGGTGGTGGAGACTGTGGGATTGCTCTCAGTTTTGACCAAGACTCGACCACATTACTGAAAAAACGCTGGGCTAATCTAGGGATTGAGCTCTTGTATCAAGAAAGGATAGGACATGACGATAAATCGGAAGGATGAGCACATCCGCTATGCCCTTGAACAAAAAAGTTCTTATAATAGTTTTGATGAGGTGGAGTTAATCCACTCCTCACTACCCTTATATGACTTAGATGAGATTGATCTTTCGACAGAATTTGCAGGGCGTAAATGGAACTTTCCTTTTTATATTAACGCCATGACAGGTGGGAGTGATCGGGGCAGAGAAATCAATCAAAAATTAGCCCAGGTGGCAGAGGCCTGCGGGATTTTATTTGTAACGGGTTCTTATAGCGTAGCGCTAAAGGATCCAACAGATGACTCTTTTTCTGTCAAGTCTAGTCATCCAAATCTCCTCCTTGGAACCAATATTGGATTGGACAAGCCTGTCGAGTCAGGACTTCAGACTGTAGAAGAAATGAATCCTCTTCTCCTGCAAGTACATGTCAATGTCATGCAGGAATTACTCATGCCTGAAGGAGAAAGAACGTTTAGAAGCTGGAAATCGCATCTAGCAGACTATAGCAAGCAAATTCCCGTTCCTATTGTCCTAAAGGAAGTGGGCTTTGGAATGGATGCCAAGACTATTGAAAGAGCCTATGAACTGGGTGTTCGAACTGTGGACCTATCGGGTCGTGGTGGTACTAGCTTTGCTTATATCGAAAACCGTCGCAGTGGTCAACGTGATTACCTCAATCAATGGGGGCAGTCCACCATGCAAGCCCTTCTCAATGCCCAAGACTGGAAAGACAAGGTCGAATTCTTGGTCAGTGGAGGGGTTCGGAATCCGCTGGATATGATTAAGTGCTTGGTCTTTGGTGCCAAGGCCGTAGGACTGTCTCGAACAGTTTTGGAATTGGTTGAAACCTACACAGTTGAAGAAGTGATTGACATTGTCCAAGGCTGGAAAACAGATTTACGCTTGATTATGTGTGCCCTTAATTGTGCCACCATAGCAGACTTACAAAAAGTAGACTATCTTCTTTATGGAAAATTAAAAGAAGCAAAGGATCAGATGAAAAAGGCGTAACCACCGCCTTTTTTCCATCTTCAGACTGAGGTGCCTTTTTTGAATTGTGATAAAATAGAAGGGAGAGGATGAACCTATGAGAAAATTTAAAATCTTTTTATTTATCGAAGCTTGTCTTTTGACAGGAGCTCTGATTTTGATGGTTTCAGAGCATTTTTCGCGTTTTCTGCTGATTCTATTCCTCTTTTTGCTTTTGATTCGCTATTACACTGGTAAAGAGGGAAATAACCTTCTGTTGGTAGTGACAACCATTCTCTTCTTTTTCATCGTTATGCTCAATCCCTTTGTGATTCTAGCTATTTTTGTTGCGGTCATCTATAGCCTCTTTCTTCTTTATCCGATGATGAACCAGGAAAAAGAGCAGACCAATTTAGTTTTTGAAGAGGTGGTAACGGTTAAGAAGGAGAAAAATCGTTGGTTTGGAAATCTCCATCATTTTTCAAGCTACCAGACTTGCAAGTTTGATGATATCAATCTCTTTCGTTTCATGGGGAAGGACACTATTCATCTGGAGAGGGTCATCCTAACCAATCATGATAATGTCATTATCCTCAGAAAGATGATAGGCACGACCAAAATCATTGTACCTGTAGATGTGGAAGTCAGTCTTAGCGTTAACTGTCTCTATGGGGATTTGACTTTTTTCAACCAACCCAAGCGAGCCCTCCGAAATGAACACTATCATCAAGAAACAAGAGACTATCTTAAGAGTAACAAGAGTGTCAAAATTTTCTTGACCACTATGATTGGGGATGTGGAGGTGGTCAGAGGATGAAAAAACAAGCTTATGTCATTATTGCTCTCACCTCCATCCTGTTTGTCTTATTTTTCTCCCACAGCTTGATGGAAATTCTTGATTTTGACTGGTCTATTTTCCTGCACGATGTCGAAAAAACAGAAAAATTTGTCTTTTTGTTATTGGTCTTTAGCATGTCCATGACCTGTCTCTTAGCCCTATTTTGGCGAGGTATTGAAGAGCTTTCTCTAAGAAAAATGCAGGCTAATCTCAAGCGTTTATTGGCAGGGCAAGAAGTGGTTCAGGTTGCCGATCCAGATTTGGATGCCAGTTTCAAGTCCTTGTCTGGGAAACTTAACCTTTTGACAGAAGCTCTTCAAAAGGCTGAAAATCAGAGTCTTGCTCAGGAAGAGGAGATTATAGAGAAGGAACGGAAGCGGATTGCTCGGGACTTGCACGATACGGTCAGTCAGGAGTTGTTTGCGGCCCACATGATTTTATCAGGTGTCAGCCAGCAGGTTTTGAAACTGGACAGAGAAAAGATGCAGATCCAGTTGCAGAGTGTCACAGCTATTTTAGAAACCGCCCAGAAGGATTTGCGGGTCTTGCTCTTGCATTTGCGGCCGGTTGAGTTGGAGCAGAAGAGTCTGGTTGAGGGAATCCAAATCCTCTTAAAAGAGCTTGAGGACAAGAGTGATCTTAAGGTTAGTCTCAAGCAAAATGTGACGAAATTGCCTAAGAAAATCGAGGAACATATCTTCCGTATCCTGCAAGAGTTAATCAGCAATACCCTACGACATGCCCAGGCATCTTGTCTGGACGTCTATCTCTATCAGACAGATTTTGAATTGCAACTGAAGGTGGTGGACAATGGGATTGGGTTCCAACTGGGGAATTTAGATGACCTGAGTTATGGACTCCGCAATATCAAGGAGCGGGTTGAAGATATGGCAGGGACGGTTCAGTTATTAACAGCTCCCAAGCAAGGGCTGGCGGTTGACATCCGTATTCCCCTGCTCGATAAGGAATGATAAAGGAGTAAAGATGAAAATTTTACTAGTAGATGACCATGAGATGGTCCGATTGGGTTTGAAAAGCTACTTTGACCTCCAAGATGATGTAGAAGTTGTGGGAGAGGCAGCAAACGGGTCTCAAGGTATTGATTTGGCCTTGGAACTGCGTCCAGATGTCATTGTCATGGATATCGTCATGCCTGAAATGAATGGAATTGACGCGACCTTGGCCATTCTCAAAGAATGGTCTGAAGCCAAGATTTTGATTGTGAGCTCTTATTTGGACAATGAAAAAATCATGCCAGTATTGAATGCGGGTGCTCGGGGCTATATGCTCAAGACTTCTAGTGCTGACGAATTACTTCATGCCGTCCGTAAGGTGGCTGCTGGCGAGTTGGCCATTGAGCAGGAGGTCAGCAAGAAGGTCGAATATCACCGCAATCATATGGAGCTTCATGAGGAGCTAACTGCGCGTGAGCGAGATGTGCTTCAACTCATCGCCAAGGGCTATGAAAATCAGCGCATCGCAGACGAACTTTTTATCTCTCTCAAGACGGTCAAGACCCACGTGTCTAACATTCTTGCCAAACTTGAAGTCAGCGATCGTACCCAGGCTGCAGTCTATGCCTTTCAGCATCATTTGGTAGGGCATGAGGAGTTTTAGATGAGTCTAACAGATTTACTTGTTGAGCTAGAAGCAGCAAAAGATTCAAAAAAGGCAGGGCCCATGGAATCCTATATGCGCCATCAATTTTTCTTCCTAGGTATTGCGGCTCCTGAAAGAAATGCACTCTATAAAAAATACTTTCCAAAAGCGAAAAAAACAAAGATTATCGATTGGGATTTTGTAGACACTTGCTGGGAAAAAGAATCTAGAGAATACCAGTATGTGGCTGCCAATTATTTGAAAGCCATGCAGTCTTATCTAACGGAGAACGATTTACCTAAGCTTGAGCGGTTAGTCGTCACAAAATCCTGGTGGGATACCGTAGATATCCTAGATCGAGTAGTAGGGAGTTTGGTGTATGACCACCCTGAACTAGAAGAAATAATCTTAAAATGGAGCCTATCAGATAATATCTGGCTGAGACGGGTCGCTATTGACCACCAGTTGTTAAGAAAAGAGAAGACCAATGTTCAATTAATGGAAAAGATTCTGCTTCATAATTTGAACCAAACAGAATTCTTTATCAATAAAGCCATTGGCTAGGCTCTAAGAGACTACTCCAAAACCAATCCAACTTGGGTAGCAGGTTTCATTGAGAAAAACAAGAAAAGAATGGCTGATCTTAGTATCAAAGAAGCAAGCAAGTACCTCTAGAGTGATTGAAAAGCGCATTCGTTACTTGAAAAAATTCACTCGTTTATGTTATAATAGACTGTATTTAAAAAATTTTAAGGAGAAATGACAGAATGTCTGTATCATTTGAAAACAAAGAAACAAACCGTGGTGTCTTGACTTTCACTATCTCTCAAGACCAAATCAAACCAGAATTGGACCGTGTCTTCAACTCAGTGAAGAAATCTCTTAATGTTCCAGGTTTCCGTAAAGGTCACCTTCCACGCCCTATCTTCGACAAAAAATTTGGTGAAGAGTCGCTTTACCAAGACGTTATGAACGCTCTTTTGCCAAACGCTTATGAAGCAGCTGTAAAAGAAGCTGGCCTTGAAGTGGTTGCTCAACCAAAAATTGACGTAACTTCAATGGAAAAAGGTCAAGATTGGGTTATCACTGCTGAAGTCGTTACAAAACCTGAAGTAAAATTGGGTGACTACAAAAACCTTGAAGTATCAGTTGATGTAGAAAAAGAAGTAACTGACGCTGACGTTGAAGAGCGTATCGAACGCGAACGCAACAACTTGGCTGAATTGGTTATCAAGGAAGCTGCTGCTGAAAACGGCGACACTGTTGTCATCGACTTCGTTGGTTCTATCGACGGTGTTGAATTTGATGGCGGAAAAGGTGAAAACTTCTCACTTGGACTTGGTTCAGGTCAATTCATCCCAGGTTTCGAAGACCAATTGGTAGGTCACTCGGCTGGTGAAACTGTTGATGTTATCGTAACATTCCCAGAAGACTATCAAGCAGAAGACCTTGCAGGTAAAGAAGCTAAATTCGTAACAACTATCCACGAAGTAAAAGCTAAAGAAGTTCCAGCTCTTGACGATGAGCTTGCAAAAGACATCGATGAAGAAGTTGAAACACTTGCTGAATTGAAAGAAAAATACCGCAAGGAATTGGCTGAAGCTAAAGCAGAAGCTTACAAAGATGCAGTAGAAGGTGCAGCAATCGATAAAGCTGTAGAAAACGCTGAAATCGTAGAACTTCCAGAAGAAATGATTCACGAAGAAGTTCACCGTTCAGTAAACGAATTCCTTGGAAACTTGCAACGTCAAGGTATCGACCCTGATATGTACTTCCAAATCACTGGAACTACTCAAGAAGATCTTCACAAACAATACGAGGGAGAAGCTGAGTCACGTACTAAGACTAACCTTGTTATCGAAGCAGTTGCGAAAGCTGAAGGATTTGATGCTTCAGAAGAAGAAATCCAAAAAGAAGTTGAACAATTGGCAACAGACTACAACATGGAAGTTGCTCAAGTACAAAGCTTGCTTTCAGCTGATATGTTGAAACACGATATCACAATCAAAAAAGCTGTTGAGTTGATTACAAGCACAGCAACAGTTAAATAATCTTATACTCTTCGAAAATCAAATTCGAACCACGTCAACGTCGCCTTGCCGTACTCAAGTACAGCCTGCGGCTAGTTTCCTAGTTTCCTAGTTTGCTCTTTGATTTTCATTGAGTATTCATAAACAAAAATCCCACCTGAATTGGTGGGTTTTCTTGTGCACTATTTTCCAAAAATCTCTTTGAGATCTGCGTCTGTAATCCCAATCATGGCTGGGATGCTATCCCAGTTTTCTTCGGTTAGGATGTAGGATTGATCAGAGTCACTTGATGTGGCAGTTTCGGAGATAGCTGGTTGCTTTTCTTCAACATTTTCAATTAAATCGCTGAATCGTTCAATCAGATAGGTTTTTCGGGCAGTTCCGATGTGCTGGGTAGCATAGTCGAAAGCCTGTAATTCGCCTAGTAAGATGAGTTTGCTTTTGGCGCGTGTAATGGCTGTATAGATGAGATTGCGCTCCAGCATACGCCTGCTAGCACTGGTGATAGGTAGAATAACAACAGGGAACTCACTTCCCTGGGACTTATGGATACTCATGGCATAGGCCAAGCGAATCTTGTACCATTCGTTACGCGGGTAAGAGACCTCATTGCCATCAAAATCAATGACAATCTCGTCTTGCTTTGACTCGGTATATTTACTCGGAATCAGGTCTGTGATAGCTCCTAGATCCCCATTAAAGACATTGATTTCAGCATCGTTGACCAAATGAATGACCTTGTCTCCCTTACGATAGTGGCACTGGGGAGCTTCAAAACTGAGTTGGTCTTTTTGTGGTGGATTGAGCAGGTCTTGCATGAGCTGGTTGATAGCATCAATCCCTGCCGTCCCTCGGTACATAGGAGCCAGAACTTGGATATCACGGGCAGGGATACCACTCCTGAGGGCAGCACCTAATATTTTCTCAATCGTAGCAGGAATATGGCCACTAGCAATTTCAAAGTAGGAACGGTCTGCTTTTTTCTGAGTGAAATCAGCTGGCAAGATACCCTGTCGAATCTGACTAGCTAGGGTGACGATGGTTGATTCTTCGCTTTGTCGATAAATTTTTTCCAAGCGAGTCTGAGGAATCAAGGGAATATGAAGCAGGTCCGCTAGAACTTGTCCAGGGCTGACAGACGGTAGCTGGTCGCTGTCACCCACGATGAGGATCTTACTGTTAGAAGAGATGTTGGAGAAGAGTTGATTGGCCAGCCAAGTATCCACCATAGAAAATTCATCCACGATGATAAAGTCGGCATCCAGATAATCTTCCAGATGACTGGTATCATCGTCCCCTGTCATTCCCAAGTGGCGGTGTATGGTAGCGCTAGGTAAACCTGTCAATTCATTCATGCGCCGAGCTGCTCGTCCAGTTGGAGCAGCCAGAAGAATGGGCAGGTTGCTTTTTTTTCTGAGGTCAAGTCCTTCTAAGAGGGCATAAACAGCGATAATCCCATTGATAACAGTTGTCTTCCCAGTACCAGGGCCACCTGTCAGGATAAAGACCTTATTCTGGATAGCATCACAGATAGCTTGTTTTTGAATGCTATCATACTTAATACCCAGTTCTTCCTCGACAGTAGTGATATGTTTTTGAATGGTTTCCAAATCTTGGCTCTTTTGTCTTCCTTTTTCAAGGATACGAACCAAGTGACTACGGATGCCTTCCTCAGCGAAAAAGAGGCTATTATCAAAGATTTTGGTATCAATCTGCTGAACCTTATCTTCTTCAATCAGGTGGGAGAGTTCTTGGGCTATTTGGCTGGGATCCAGTTCCACGGGGCGGGAAGACTCAAGGAGAGTAAGGGTTTGTTCCAGCAAATCCCGTGCTTCAACATAGGTGTCCCCTGTTTCCATACAAGCCTGAAAAAGACTGTGAACTAGACCGGCACGGAAGCGCTCAGGAGCCTGACTTTCGATGCCTAGTTCCTCGGCTAATTGGTCAGCAATAGTAAAGCCCAAACCCTTTATATCCTCAACCAGCTGGTAGGGATAATTTTCAACCACATCAAGAGTTTCTTCCTTGTAGAAGTCTTGAATCTGAAAGGCTAGTTTGTTGGGAATACCATAGTTGGCTAGTTTGGCCAAGACCATCTCCGTTCCGTAGTTGAGACGAAGAGTGGAGACGAACGCCTCGCGATTTTTGGCAGAGAGTCCTGCGATGCCTTCTAGCTTTTCTGGGTGTTGCAAAATCTCGTCAATGGTATTGTCGCCATAGGTATCCACAATTTTCTGAGCTGTCTTGAGACCAATCCCCTTGAAATGGCTACTTGAAAAGTATTTGACCAGCCCCTTGCTAGTTGGTTTTGCTCGTTCATATCGGCTGATTTGAAGTTGTTCCCCGTACTTGGAGTGCTGGACAATTTGTCCCCAAAAAGTATAGTCTTCTCCCTCAATCACGTCAGCCATAGTGCCCGTGACAATGATTTCAAAATCATCAAAATCTTCTGCGTCCGTATCGTCGATTTCTAGGAGGAGGATGCGATAAAAATTGCTGGGATTTTCAAAAATAATCCGTTCAATGGTTCCTGAAAAATAAACTTCCATAAAATTCCTTTGCATGAATAGGTGAGAGTTGGGTAGTGAATAACCATCTTCTCACGATAGAAGAAGAGGCTGAGATTCTTGATTCTCGGCCTCTTAGGTTTCTTAAAATGTTCCGATACGGGTGATTGGCCAGAAGCGGAATTTAGCTTCTCCTGTGATATCTTTTGCTTTGAAGGTACCTACGTGGCGGCTGTCACTCGAAACCAAGCGGTCATCTCCGAGGAGAAGGTACTCTCCTTCTGGGACAGTAAAGCTAAAGTTGGTATTGTAGTTGACATCAACTGTGAAGGCTTGGGCTTTTTCAGCAATACTTCTAAAGAAAGTGCCTTTATTTCCCTCAAATCCCTTGCCTGAGTATGTGCTTTGAAGTTTATCATCCTTGAAACGTTTGATGTAGTCAGCTAGATAAGGTTCATCTGTTTCTTTGTCATTGATGTAAAGTTTATCGTTTTCGTAACGGATAGTATCGCCAGGCATTCCGATCACGCGTTTGACAATGTCCTTATTGCCATCTTCCTCATGGGCCACCACGATATCAAAACGGTCAATAGGGAGGTGTTTGACAACAAAGAGGATTTCGCCATCCGCTAGAGTTGGATCCATGGAATGTCCTTCTACGCGGACATTACTCCAAAAAAAGATACGGCTCAAAGCTAGTAATGACAGAATCAGGAGGAATAATCCCCACTCTTTTAGGAAATTTTTAAATGAATTCATAACTTACCTTTCTAAGCGTTTTTTCGCTTTTTCAGTATTTTTAAAGTGCAGTTTGGCGCAGAAGTTAAGTCCCTGCATACCATAGGCTTGTAAAATCTGGCTAGCCAACTTATCAGAAGCCGTTCCAGCTCCGCTTGGAAGTTGATAGCCTAGTTCTCGTCCCAGATTTTCAAGATTTTCCAGAAAGAAATCACGCGCAATGATGGAAGAAACTGCGACAGCCAAGTATTTGCCTTCAGCCTTTTCTTCTAAGCTGATAGGATTGCTGAAACGATTGGCCTCTTGTGCCAAGTACTTGTCATAATTTTTAGCACTGGTAAAGGCATCAATCACAATTTTCTCAGGCTGAACACCTTTTTGAAGAAGGAGGTAGATAGCCTGATTATGGAGGGCAACCTTAACAGAAACAGCGTTGTAGCGGTCTCCGATAACCTCGTTGTACTTGCTGGGTGAGAGAAGCAGTGCTTGGTGCTGAATTTTTTCCTTGAGGATAGGGGCAATCTGACGGATTTTTTGGTCGGTCAGATTCTTGGAATCCCCCACACCGAGTTTTCGCAAGAAGTCATGCTGGTCAGGTGTGACAAAGGAAGCCACAACTGCAAGCCCACCAAAGTAGGAACCATTTCCCACCTCATCTGTCCCAATCAAAGGAAGATTTTGTCCGCTGGTTTTCTCTAGAACCTGATAGCCAAAGAAACTAGCGTATTTCTCAGCCCCTTCACCCTGAAGCAAGACCTTTCCAGAAGTATAGATAGAAACTGTTGCTTGAGGTAGTCGCAAAAAGTAGCGGATATAGGGATTTTTACTGGGAGCCAGACTGGTTTGGTAGTGTTCAAGAAAAGCCTGAATCTCCTTTTCGCTTGGTGTGAGTGTGATACTTGCCATAGTTTCTATTGTACCATAAAAGCAGGCAAATTTGTAAAAACTGACAAAGTTAGCGAATTTTGGTATAATATCGTGAGGTGAATTTTATGGCAAATCTAAATCGATTCAAATTTACATTCGGGAAAAAATCATTAACTTTGACAAGCGAACATGACAATCTCTTTATGGAGGAAATCGCTAAGGTTGCGACAGAAAAATATCAAGCAATTAAAGAACAAATGCCTAGTGCAGATGATGAAACCATCGCCCTTTTGTTGGCAGTTAACTGTTTGTCAACTCAGCTCAGTCGTGAGATTGAATTTGATGATAAGGAGCAAGAATTAGAAGAGCTCCGCCACAAGCTTGTGACTTGCAAGCAAGAACAGAGCAAGATTGAGGATTCCTTATGATTTCACTCCTTCTTCTATTGGTCTTGGCTTGGGGATTTTATATCGGCTATCGGCGAGGTCTGCTCTTACAGGTTTATTACCTGATTTCAGCTATGGCATCGGCTTTTATGGCTGGCCAGTTTTATAAGGGTCTTGGAGAGCAGTTCCATTTATTGCTCCCTTATGCAAATCCGCAGGAAGGTCAGGGAACTTTCTTCTTCCCATCGGATCAACTTTTTCAGTTGGATAAGGTCTTTTACGCAGGTATTGGCTACTTGCTTGTATTTGGGATTGTCTATAGCATCGGTCGTTTGCTTGGTCTCCTCTTACACTTGATTCCTAGTAAAAAACTGGGTGGTAAGTTGTTCCAAGTTTCAGCAGGCATCTTGTCCATGTTGGTGACCTTATTTGTCTTACAAATGGTCTTGACAATACTAGCGACCATCCCCATGGCAGCTATACAAAATCCTCTTGAAAAGAGTATCGTCGCAAAACACGTCATCCAGAGCATACCAGTAACAACTAGTTGGCTCAAACAAATCTGGGTGACAAATTTAATCGGATAAAAAGGGCAGGAATTTTCCTAGCCCTTTGTTTACAGATTGACTCGAATCTATCAGAATGTAAAAAGCTATCACACCTAGACATTCAAAGACAAGGAAATAAAGATGAACAAGAAAATATTAGAAACATTAGAGTTCAATAAGGTCAAGGCCTTGTTTGAACCCCATTTGTTGACAGAGCAGGGCTTGGAGCAACTAAGACAGCTGGCTCCAACTGCTAAAGCAGATAAAATCAAACAGGCTTTTGCTGAGATGAAGGAAATGCAGGCTCTTTTTGTTGAGCAACCGCATTTTACCATTCTCGCAACTAAGGAAATCTCAGGACTCTGCAAGCGGTTGGAGATGGGGGCAGACCTCAATATCGAGGAGTTCCTACTCTTGAAGCGTGTGCTTCTTGCTAGCCGAGAACTGCAAAGTTTTTATGCCAATCTGGAAAATGTCAGCTTGGAAGAATTAGCTCTTTGGTTTGAGAAATTACATGATTTTCCGCAATTACAAGGAAATCTCCAAGCCTTTAATGATGCAGGTTTCATTGAAAATTTTGCCAGTGAAGAACTAGCGCGCATCCGTCGAAAAATCCATGATAGCGAGAGTCAGGTACGCGATGTTTTACAAGACCTGCTCAAGCAAAAAGCGCAGATGTTGACGGAAGGAATTGTTGCCAGCAGAAATGGCCGTCAGGTTTTACCGGTCAAAAACACCTACCGCAATAAGATTGCAGGGGTCGTTCATGATATTTCTGCTAGTGGAAATACCGTCTATATCGAACCTCGTGAGGTGGTCAAACTAAGCGAAGAAATTGCTAGTCTGCGAGCAGATGAGCGCTATGAAATGCTTCGCATTCTTCAAGAAATCTCGGAGCGTGTCCGCCCTCATGCGGCTGAGATTGCTAATGACGCTTGGATTATCGGCCATTTGGACTTGATTCGTGCCAAGGTCCGCTTTATTCAAGAGAGACGAGCAGTCGTTCCTCAGCTGTCAGAAAATCAAGAGATTCAACTGCTCCATGTTTGCCATCCTTTGGTCAAAAATGCCGTCGCGAATGATGTCCATTTTGGTCAAGATTTAACAGCCATTGTTATTACAGGTCCCAATACAGGTGGGAAGACCATCATGCTCAAAACTTTGGGATTGACGCAAGTTATGGCCCAGTCTGGTTTACCGATTTTAGCAGATAAGGGAAGTCGTGTTGGTATTTTTGAAGAAATCTTTGCCGATATTGGAGATGAGCAATCTATTGAGCAGAGTTTGTCTACCTTCTCTAGCCATATGACAAACATCGTGGATATTCTTGGCAAGGTCAACCAGCATTCACTTCTACTCTTGGATGAGTTGGGGGCTGGTACAGACCCTCAAGAGGGAGCCGCCCTTGCCATGGCTATTCTGGAGGACCTGCGCCTGCGTCAAGTCAAGACCATGGCGACCACCCACTATCCAGAGCTCAAGGCCTACGGTATTGAGACAGCCTTTGTGCAAAATGCCAGCATGGAGTTTGATACTGCAACTCTTCGCCCGACCTATCGCTTTATGCAGGGTGTGCCTGGCCGAAGCAATGCCTTTGAAATTGCTAAACGTCTAGGCCTATCTGAAGTTATCGTAGGAGATGCCAGTCAGCAGGTCGATCAGGATAATGATGTCAATCGGATTATTGAGCAACTGGAAGAGCAGATGCTAGAGAGTCGCAAACGCTTGGACAATATCCGTGAGGTGGAGCAAGAAAATCTCAAGATGAACCGTGCTCTCAAAAAACTTTACAACGAGCTCAATCGTGAAAAGGAAACCGAGCTTAACAAGGCGCGTGAACAGGCTGCTGAGATTGTGGACATGGCCCTAAGTGAAAGTGATCAGATTCTCAAAAATCTCCACAGTAAATCCCAACTCAAGCCCCATGAAATCATTGAAGCCAAGGCCAAACTGAAAAAATTGGCTCCTGAAAAAGTAGATTTGTCTAAAAACAAGGTCCTTCAAAAGGCCAAGAAAAAACGAGCTCCAAAGGTGGGAGATGATATCGTGGTTCTCAGTTATGGACAGCGTGGTACTTTGACCAGTCAACTCAAGGACGGCCGTTGGGAAGCCCAAGTCGGCTTGATCAAGATGACCTTAGAAGAGAAAGAATTTGACCTTGTTCAAGCCCAGCAAGAAAAACAGGTCAAGAAGAAACAAGTCAATGTCGTGAAACGAACTTCTGGTCGTGGTCCACAAGCTAGACTGGACCTTCGAGGCAAACGTTATGAAGAGGCCATGAATGAGCTAGATGCCTTTATCGACCAAGCCTTGCTTAACAATATGGCTCAAGTTGATATCATCCATGGTATCGGAACAGGTGTCATCCGTGAAGGTGTCACCAAATACTTGCAAAGAAACAAACATGTCAAGAGTTTCGGCTATGCCCCGCAAAATGCTGGAGGCAGTGGTGCAACCATTGTCACTTTTAAAGGATAGCAGTATTTCGGACTTCATAAAGTAAAAACTGCTGAACTAATTTTTACTAATTAAAACATTGACAAAAGCCAACATTTTTTGTAAAATAAGAATCAATTAAATACCAACACCGAATGAAGTTTAATAGAAGTGGGAAATCGTTTGATTTTCCATGACTGTAAATGGACGGAACTCTGGAGAGACCGTAAAGGCACCGAAGGGGCAAGGCAGGTAACTGCTCAAACTCTCAGGTAAAAGGACAGAGCTAGGATAGACCGCTTTTTAGCATTTATCTAAGCATTCCAGAGTACATGTATCTTGCATGTGCTCTTTCTTTTGGGGTTGAAAAGATAGGAGAAGAAAATGTTAGAATTGCTTAAATCAATTGATGCTTTTGCTTGGGGGCCTCCACTCTTGATTTTATTGGTCGGAACAGGGATTTACCTAACTGCCCGGCTAGGACTCTTGCAGGTTTTGCGTCTGCCCAAGGCCTTCCAGCTTATTTTTATCAAGGATAAGGGGCATGGGGATGTATCCAGTTTTGCGGCCTTGTGTACAGCCCTAGCAGCGACAGTTGGTACGGGAAATATTATCGGGGTGGCGACGGCTATCAAGGTCGGTGGCCCAGGGGCCCTCTTTTGGATGTGGATGGCTGCTTTCTTTGGAATGGCAACCAAGTATGCGGAAGGTTTATTAGCTATTAAATACAGAACTAAAGACGATAACGGTGCTGTTGCAGGAGGTCCCATGCACTATATCCTTCTAGGGATGGGAGAAAAGTGGCGACCACTTGCCATCTTCTTTGCCCTGGCAGGTGTTCTAGTAGCTTTGTTGGGAATCGGAACCTTCACCCAAGTCAACTCGATTACAGAATCTATCCAAAATACAACGACTATTTCGCCAGCTATCACGGCTCTCGTGTTGTCTATCTTTGTAGCAATTGCTGTTTTTGGCGGGCTCAAGTCTATTTCTAAGGTTTCAACTACTGTTGTTCCTTTTATGGCTATCATTTATATTTTGGGAACACTTACAGTTATTATCTTTAATATTGGAAAACTCCCTGCTACAATCGCTTTAATCTTGACATCAGCTTTTAGTCCGGTTGCTGCGGTAGGTGGATTTGCCGGTGCTAGCATTCGGATGGCTATCCAAAATGGTGTGGCGCGTGGTGTGTTCTCAAACGAATCTGGTCTGGGTTCTGCTCCCATTGCAGCTGCTGCGGCTAAGACAAATGAACCAGTAGAGCAAGGTTTGATTTCCATGACAGGAACCTTTATTGATACCCTTATTATCTGTACCTTGACTGGTTTGACCATCTTGGTAACCGGAGTATGGAATAGTGATTTGAATGGAGTGGCTTTGACTCAGTCAGCCTTCTCAACATTCTTTTCACATTTTGGGCCGGCCCTCTTGACTATCTTCCTTGTACTCTTTGCCTTTACAACGATTCTAGGTTGGAACTACTATGGAGAACGCTGTTTCGAGTTTCTCTTTGGGGTTCGTTTTATCTGGCTCTACCGTGTGATTTTTGTGCTCATGGTCTTGCTGGGAGGATTTATCGAGTTGGATATGGTCTGGATTATCGCAGATATCGTCAATGCCTTGATGGCATTGCCAAACTTGATTGCCCTCTTAGTTTTATCACCAGTTGTTATTGCTGAGACTAAAAAGTATTTTAATAAATAGTGGAATCACACAGCTCGTGTGATTTTTTGCTTTCATAAAAAATTTTTATCGATGCAATTTAAAATATATATTATACACGGTATAGAATCTGTGATAGACTAGGTTTCAACAAAATGAAAAGAGGTTTTATGATGACAGCATTTACCATCCATACAGTAGAATCAGCACCAGCAGAAGTGAAAGAAGTTCTTGAAACAGTAGAAAAAGATAACAATGGCTATATTCCTAACCTAATCGGTCTCTTGGCTAATGCTCCCACTGCTTTAGAAGCCTACAGAACTGTCGGAGCCATCAATCGTCGCAACAGCCTGACACCCGTTGAGCGCGAAGTAGTGCAAATCACGGCAGCTGTGACCAATGGTTGTGCCTTCTGTGTCGCAGGGCACACAGCCTTTTCAATTAAACAAATCCAGATGAACGATGACCTTCTGCAAGCCCTTCGCAATCGTACTCCAATCGAAACAGATCCTAAATTAGACACCCTCGCTAAGTTTACCTTGGCTGTTATCAATACCAAAGGTCGTGTAGGAGATGAAGCCTTGGCTGAGTTTCTAGAAGCTGGTTACACCCAACAAAATGCCTTGGATGTGGTTCTTGGTGTCAGCCTAGCAAGCCTCTGTAACTATGCCAATAATCTAGCTAATACCCCAATTAACCCAGAATTGCAACCTTATGCTTAATCCTTATCTGAGTAAAAATGAAGTCTGAAATAATCGGACTTCGTTTTTTAGAATCTTATTCCAGCTTTTTTATGATATACTAAAGATAATATCATTATTGGAGGTTAGGATGAAAAAACTCCCCTTGGTATTTTCTGGTTGTTTGTTAGGTTTGGCAGGAGCTGGAAATCTTATTTTAGATACGTTACCGGTTCTGTCCCATCTATTAAGTCTGACTGGTTTGATTTTGTGGATTTACTTTCTAATTTTTCATCTCTTTAATTGGAAGGAAAGCAAGCAAGAATTGACCAAGCCTCCTCTTTTGTCAGGAATGGCCACTTTTCCCATGGCTGGGATGATTTTATCGACTTATGTCTTTCGCGTATTCCCTCATTTGCCTATAGTAGCGCAAGGACTCTGGTGGTTTTCATTTCTCTTGGATTTGGCCTTGATTGCTGCTTTTACAATTAAATTTACCTATCCGGGTCGGAGAGTTCATGCCACTCCTAGCTGGACGGTTCTCTATGTGGGGATAGCAGTGGCAGCCTTGACCTATCCTCTTGTAGGCATCATCGAAATTGCCTATGCGACTTTGAGTTTTGGATTTCTCTTGACCTTCTATCTCTACCCACTTATTTATAGCGATTTAAAGAAACATCCACTCCCACTAGCCTTGCTTGGGCAAGAAGGAATCTACTGTGCTCCTTTCTCTCTACTCTTGGCATCCCTAGTTCGGGTAGGAGGAGCCAGCCTACCGACTTGGCTCTTGATTGTCATGATTTTGGCTTCTCAATCCTTCTTTTTCTTTGTTTTGACTCGCCTGCCCAATATTTTAAAACGAGGCTTTCAACCAGCCTTCTCAGCCCTCACCTTCCCAACCATTATCACGGCTACCTCGCTTAAGATGGCTCAGGGAATCTTGAAACTTACATTTCTGGATTATCTGGTACTGGCTGAAACTGCTATTTGCCTAACTATTTTATTCTTTGTTTTAGGTACTTATCTGATTTGGTTACGAAAAAAGGTCTAGCTAGAAATAGCTAAACCTTATTTTTTATGGTTTGATGACTTCAGCTCCACCCATGTACGGACGAAGTGCTTCTGGGATGGTTACAGAACCATCTTCATTTTGGTAGTTTTCAAGAATAGCAGCCACTGTACGTCCAACTGCAAGTCCAGAACCGTTCAAGGTGTGGAGCAATTTCACCTTGCCATCAGCTTCATCACGGTAACGGATTTGGGCACGACGGGCTTGGAAATCTTCTGTGTTTGAACAGCTTGAGATTTCACGGTAAGTATTTTGTGCTGGGATCCAAACTTCCAAGTCGTAAGTCTTCGCAGCTGAGAAGCCCATATCTCCTGTAGAAAGAGCAACGACACGGTATGGTAAGTTTAGTTTTTGAAGAATGTTTTCAGCGTTGGCTGTCATTTTCTCCAATTCTTCATATGACTCTTCAGGTTTAGCAAATTTAACCATTTCAACCTTGTGGAATTGGTGCAAACGAATCAAGCCACGAGTGTCACGGCCAGCAGAACCAGCTTCTGAACGGAAAGATGGGCTCATAGCAGTAAAGTAGATTGGTAAATCTTTGCCATCGATGATTTCATCACGGTAGTAGTTAGTGAGAGGCACTTCAGCGGTTGGAATCAAGACAAAGTTGGTATCGCTAAGTTCAAAAGTATCTTCCTTGAATTTTGGATATTGTCCTGTACCAAACATTGAATCATGATTAACCATGTAAGGTGTGATGACTTCAGTATAACCTTCCTTACCATGTTCATCCAACATAAAGTTGTAGATGGCACGTTCTAAGCGAGCTCCGAGGCCTTTATAGAAGAGGAAACGAGCTCCAGTGACTTTTGCACCACGTTCCCAGTCAAGAATACCGAGGTCTTCACCAAGATCCCAGTGGGCTTTTGGTTCAAAGTCAAACTTACGAGGAGTTCCCCAACGGCGAACTTCTACGTTATCATCTTCATCTGCTCCAATAGGAACACTGTCCGCTGGGATGTTTGGAAGAGTAGTGGTAAATTCTGTCAATTTAGCATCGATTTCTGCTAATTCTGCATCTAGCGCTTTGACTTCTGCAGAAAGAGTTTGCATAGCTGCAATCTTATCATCTGCATTTTCCTTGTTGCGTTTAGCTTGGGCAATCTCAGCAGAAACTGTGTTACGCTCTGCCTTGAGGGTTTCAACCTTGACTAAGATGTCACGACGTTTAGCATCGATTTCTTTCATCTCATTTAAGATAGCAGCGTCTACACCTCGTGTAGCCAATTTTTCAGCGACAGCTTCAAAGTCTGTACGAATTCGTTTGATATCTAACATGAGTCCTCCTTTATATGAAAAAAGCACACCTGACAAAGCGTTGGAGTGGCAGAGCCACGGTTCCATCCAACTTCACAGATGTGCACTTGATTGTGTATTTGATTTAAAACAACGGTAGAATTTCAATTAACTCCTCTATCTGCTCGCAGCACCCGCAGACTTTCTGAAAGAAGGGAATAACCTACTTATCCGTTTCTATGATTATACTAAACTTTCTATTTTTTTGCAAATAGATTTTTAAATTTTTGACCAATGGTCTGAATCAGGGTCGGAAGCTTGACGACCTTGTCATTGCCCAATTTTTCGCGTGCAATTTTGAGAATGGCACCTGAATCTTTTGACGCAAAGAGGAATTTTCCTCGATCTGTAAAAACTTCGAAGTGGCGACTGATTTTGCGACCAGTGACATTGGCTCCAATCTGATTGATATGGCTCCAAGGAATCTGGATAAATTGTTCGACATTAACATCTGGGTAAAATTCCAGAGCCTGATCTCCGACAAGGAATTTCCCAACTTTCCCAGCTATAGAGAGGTAGGAAGTTCCTGTGGTATTGAGGAGCACTGTTTTATTAAGTGATTGGGCCATGATTAGTCTTCCTTACTTTCACCGAAAAAGGCATTGTAGAGGGCTTTGATTGCTGCTTTTTCTTGGTCTTTATTGACAACAAACATGATAGAAACTTCACTAGAACCTTGAGACATCATCTGGATGTTGATCTTGTTTTCAGATAGAGCTCGTGTCGCAGTAGCAGTTACTCCGATATGACTCTTCATTTTTTCTCCAACAATCATAATGATAGAAAGGTCGTGTTCAATTTCTGCATGGTCTACCTCAGCCTTTTGAACCAACTGACGAAGGATTTCTTCTTCCTTGATAGGAGTTAGTTCACGAGAACGGAGAATGATAGAAAGATCGTCGATACCTGTTGGCATATGTTCCCAACCGATGTTAAGGTCTTCAAGGATTTGCAGAACCTTGCGACCAAATCCGACCTCGCGGTTCATGAGGTATTTCGACATGTTGATGCTGACAAAGCCTGAGTCACCAGCAATTCCCACAACTGGGAATTCATCACTACTATGTTTTAGAACGATACGAGTACCTGGATGGTCAGGGTTGTTGGTATTCTTGATAACCAGAGGAATTTTTCCACGGTAGGCAGGAAGAAGGGCTTCGTCATGAAGGACTGAGAATCCTGCATAGGCCAACTCACGCATTTCACGGTAGGTCAACTCAGGGATTGAGTGTGGTTGATGGATAATACCAGGGTGAGCTGCAAAGATACCATCAACGTCTGTAAAGTTTTCATAGAGGTCGGCTTTTACACCTGCAGCAATGATAGAACCTGTAATGTCTGAACCTCCACGTGAGAAAGTACAGATTTGATTCTCTTTAGTAACTCCAAAGAAACCAGGAATGACAAGGACTTCATTTGTATTTGTCAATTCTTCAATCTTGTCATAACTTGATGGCACGATGCGAGCGTTGCCCGGTTCACTTGTTACCACAATCCCAGCTTCTCTAGGGTGAACATAGCGTGCATCGATACCGTTTTGGTTAAAATATGCAGCAATCAATTTGGCATTGTTATTTTCACCGGCTGCTAGGAAAGTATCGTAGAGAAATTCATTTTCTTCGATAGGAAGACTGGCCAAGGCGCGAATGCTTTTTGAAATTTTGTCTAGCACAGCTGGTTTCAGTCCCAATTCACTAACCATAGCAGCATAGCGGTTGATAATCCAGTTTTGGCTCTTGCTAATATCGTTACCAGCAACATAATCACGGTAGTATTTAATCAAGGCATCCGTAACCTTAGTATCTTCAGCATTGCGTTTACCAGGCGCAGAAACGACTACAAAACGACGCTCTGAATCGCTTTTTACGATGTTTAAAACTTTTTCTAATTGACTAGCAGAGGCAAGAGAACTACCTCCAAATTTAACAACCTTCATAAGAACTCCTAAAGTAAGTATTTTATACGATTATAGCAGAAAGGAAGGCTTTTTTCAATGAAGAAAATAAGATGCTTTCTAGGATAAAGCGAGCTTTTCTAATCGGCTGAGACACTTTCAGTCGATTTTTTCTTGCTTTCCACTCCTAAAAAAGATATACTTTGAAAATAAAATAATTTAATGCTCAATGAAAATCAAAGAGCAAACTAGGAAGCTAGCCGTAAGTTGCTCAAAACACGGTTTTGAGGTTGTGGATAGAACTGACGAAGTCAGTAACATATATACGGCAAGGCGAAGCTGACGTGGTTTGAAGAGATTTTCGAAGAGTATAAACTGCTTATCAAACAAAAAGGAGTCCAGATGGAACATATTATTTATCAGATTGAAGAGGATTTGGCAATTATTACTTTAAACCGTCCTGATGTCGCTAACGGTTTCCACATTCCTATGTGTGAGGAGATTTTAGATGCTCTGACTTTGGCAGAAGAGAATCCAACTGTGCATTTTGTCTTGATCAATGCGAATGGCAAAGTCTTTTCAGTTGGGGGAGATTTAGTAGAGATGAAGCGGGCAGTGGATGAGGATGATATTCCATCATTAACGAAAATCGCAGAATTGGTCAATACTATTTCGTATAAAATTAAACAAATAGCCAAACCTGTTTTAATGGAGGTAGATGGGGCTGTTGCAGGTGCTGCAGCTAATATGGCTGTTGCCGCAGATTTCTGTTTAGCGACTGATAAGGCTAAATTTATCCAAGCCTTTGTTGGAGTTGGTTTGGCGCCAGATGCAGGAGGAATTCATCTCTTGAGTCGAAGTATCGGTGTGACGCGTGCTACTCAACTAGCCATGACAGGAGAGGCTTTAACCGCAGAAAAAGCTCTAGAGTGGGGTGTGGTTTACCGTATTTCTGAAGCTGATAAGTTAGAAAAAACCAGAGAACAGCTTCTTAAAAAATTAAGACGTGGCTCAGCTAATTCTTATGCTGCCATTAAGAAGTTAGTTTGGGAGAGCCAATTTAAAGATTGGCAAGATTATGCCGCTTTAGAACTGAACCTACAGGAATCACTAGCGCAAACAGAGGATTTCAAAGAGGGAGTTCGGGCTCATTCAGAGAGAAGAAGACCTAAATTTACAGGAAAATAAAAAAATACTTGCACCATTCTTTGAAGTTTGATATAATTCTCTTGTCAAATGTTTTGATTCTAAAAGTTTTTTTGAAAAGGAGGGAAGGAAAGATTGGACTACCAACGAATTAATGAATATTTAACATCTATATTTAACAATGTCCTCGTTATCGAGGAAGTTAGCTTGAGAGGTAGTCGTTTCAAGGATATCTCCATCAAAGAAATGCATACGATTGATGTGATTGGAAAAGTTCCAGATGTGACACCAAGTCAAGTGTCAAAAGAGTTGATGGTGACTCTTGGGACAGTGACGACTAGTTTGAATAATCTCGAACGCAAGGGTTACATTGAACGCATTCGTTCAGAGCATGATCGACGTGTGGTGCATCTGCATTTGACAAAGAAAGGTCGCTTGGTTCATAGGCTACATAAACGCTTCCACAAGGCCATGGTTGAAAAAATCATTGATGACATGAGCGAGGAAGAAATTGCTGTTATGAGCAAAGGTTTGACTAATCTTTACCAATTTTTGGAGGATTTGAAATAATGGCTTTTGCAAAAATAAGCCAGGTTGCTCATTATGTGCCAGAGCAAGTGGTTACAAATCATGATTTGGCTCAGATTATGGATACCAATGATGAGTGGATTTCAAGTCGGACGGGAATACGACAAAGGCATATCTCAAGAACAGAATCTACTAGTGATTTGGCTACAGAGGTTGCTAAGAAACTGATGGCAAAAGCTGAAATTTCAGGAGAGGAGTTGGATTTTATCATCCTAGCTACCATTACTCCAGATTCGATGATGCCCTCTACAGCTGCTCGTGTCCAAGCCAATATTGGTGCAAGAAAAGCTTTTGCTTTTGACCTAACAGCTGCTTGCAGTGGATTTGTATTTGCTCTTTCAACTGCTGAAAAGTTTATCGCTTCTGGTCGCTTTCAAAAAGGCTTGGTGATTGGTAGTGAAACCCTCTCTAAAGCAGTCGATTGGTCAGACCGATCTACAGCTGTTTTGTTTGGAGATGGTGCTGGTGGTGTCTTGCTAGAAGCTAGCGAGCAAGAGCATTTCTTGGCTGAGAGCCTCAATAGCGATGGAAGTCGTAGTGAATGTCTGACGTATGGATATTCAGGCTTGAATTCTCCATTTTCAAATCAAGAAAATGCAGATTCATTTTTGAAGATGGATGGACGCGCAGTCTTTGATTTTGCTATTCGAGATGTTGCTAAGTCTATCAAACAGACTATTGCTGAATCTCCTATAGAGGCGACAGACTTGGATTATCTGCTACTTCATCAGGCTAATGACCGTATCTTGGATAAAATGGCTAGAAAAATCGGTGTCGACCGAGCTAAACTTCCAGCCAATATGATGGAATATGGGAACACCAGTGCAGCCAGTATCCCGATTTTACTTTCAGAGTGTGTAGAACAAGGTCTCATCCGTTTAGATGGAAGCCAGACTGTTCTGCTATCAGGCTTCGGTGGAGGCTTGACCTGGGGCACACTCATTCTTACAATTTAGGTAATCATGTGGTGAACACATTGTTATAAAAAACTATTTATTTTAAAGGAGTCCTATCATGGCAGTATTTGAAAAAGTACAAGAAATTATCGTTGAAGAACTTGGAAAAGATGCATCAGAAGTAACACTTGAATCAACTTTTGATGATTTGGATGCAGATTCATTGGACTTGTTCCAAGTAATCTCAGAAATTGAAGATGCTTTTGATATCCAAATCGAAGCAGAAGATGACTTGAAAACAGTTGGTGACTTGGTTGCCTACGTTGAAGAGCAAACAAAATAAACAGAATATGGATAGAAGGAGTAGGGAAACCCGCTCCCTCTTGTTTAGGCAATAGTTTGATTGTCAAATTATGACGATATCGAACTATTACGTAAGCAAGAAACGATGGAGGCACTATGAAAACGCGTATTACAGAATTATTGAACATTGATTATCCTATTTTCCAAGGAGGGATGGCCTGGGTTGCTGATGGTGATTTGGCAGGGGCTGTTTCCAAGGCTGGAGGACTAGGCATTATCGGTGGGGGGAATGCCCCAAAAGAAGTTGTCAAGGCAAATATTGATAAAATCAAATCATTGACTGATAAACCCTTTGGTGTCAACATCATGCTCTTGTCTCCCTTTGTGGAAGATATTGTAGACCTCGTTATCGAGGAAGGTGTTAAGGTGGTCACAACAGGCGCAGGAAATCCAAGTAAATACATGGAACGATTTCATGCTGCTGGTATTACGGTTATTCCAGTTGTACCAAGTGTTGCCCTAGCTAAACGCATGGAAAAAATCGGTGCGGATGCCGTTATTGCAGAAGGAATGGAAGCTGGTGGTCACATTGGTAAATTAACAACCATGACCTTGGTTCGTCAAGTTGCAGCGGCTGTTTCAATTCCTGTTATCGCTGCAGGTGGTATTGCAGACGGTGAGGGAGCAGCAGCTGGATTTATGCTTGGTGCAGAAGCTGTGCAAGTAGGAACTCGTTTCGTAGTTGCTAAAGAATCAAACGCTCATCCAAACTATAAGGCTAAAATTTTAAAAGCTCGTGATATTGATACAACAATTTCAGCACAACATTTTGGTCACGCAGTTCGTGCTATCAAAAATCAATTAACTCGTGATTTTGAACAAGCTGAAAAAGATGCCTTTAAACAAGAAAATCCAGATTTGGAAATTTTTGAGCAAATGGGAGCAGGTGCTTTAGCCAAAGCGGTTGTTCACGGAGATGTGGATGGGGGTTCTGTGATGGCCGGCCAAATTGCAGGCTTGGTTTCAAAAGAAGAAACTGTTGAAGAAATCCTAAAAGATTTGTATTACGGAGCAGCTAAGAAAATTCAAGAAGAAGCCTCTCGTTGGGCAGGAGTTGTAAGAAATGACTAAAACAGCCTTTTTATTTGCTGGCCAAGGTGCCCAGTATCTAGGTATGGGCCGTGATCTATATGATCACTACCCTATTGTCAAAGAAACGATTGATCAAGCGAGTCAGGTACTCGGTTATGATTTGCGTCATCTCATTGATAGGGAAGAAGAAAAACTCAATCAGACCCGCTATACGCAACCAGCTATTTTAGCGACTTCAGTTGCTATTTATCGTTTATTGCAAGAAAAGGGATATCAGCCTGATATGGTTGCTGGTTTGTCTCTTGGGGAATACTCTGCCTTGGTGGCCAGTGGCGCCTTGGATTTTGAAGATGCAGTTGCCTTGGTTGCTAAGCGTGGAGCCTATATGGAAGAAGCGGCCCCTGCTGGCTCTGGTAAGATGGTTGCTGTTCTCAATACGCCAGTAGAGATTATTGAAGAAGCTTGTCAAAAAGCTTCTGAACTGGGAGTGGTTACCCCAGCCAACTATAATACACCTGCACAGATCGTGATTGGTGGAGAAGTGATTGCAGTTGATCGAGCTGTTGAACTCTTGCAGGAAGCGGGTGCTAAACGCTTGATTCCTCTCAAGGTTTCAGGACCTTTTCATACTGCTCTCCTTGAGCCTGCTAGTCAGAAACTAGCTGAAACTCTAGCTCAAGTAAGTTTTTCAGATTTTACTTGCCCCCTAGTCGGCAATACAGAGGCTGAAATTATGCAAAAAGAAGACATTGCTCAACTCTTGACGCGTCAGGTCAAGGAGCCAGTTCGTTTCTATGAAAGCATTGGGGCCATGCAAGAAGCAGGCATCACCAACTTTATCGAGATTGGACCGGGGAAAGTTTTGTCAGGCTTTGTCAAAAAAATTGATAAGACAGCTCAACTAGCCAATGTTGAAGATAAGGCTAGCTTGGAAGCCTTGCTAGAAAACGAGTAATCCCTTCTCCCATAAATACAAAAGGAAACAGGAGAAAAGAATGCAACTAAAAAATAAAAATATCTTTATTACAGGTTCGAGTCGTGGAATTGGTCTTGCCATCGCCCACAAGTTTGCTCAAGTAGGAGCTAATATTGTCTTAAACAGTCGTGGGGCAATCTCAGAGGACTTGCTAGCTGAGTTTTCAAACTATGGTGTCAAAGTGGTTCCCATTTCAGGAGATGTGTCAGACTTTGCAGACGCTAAGCGTATGGTTGATCAAGCTATTGTAGAGTTGGGTTCAGTTGATGTTTTGGTCAACAATGCAGGAATTACCCAAGATACTCTTATGCTCAAGATGACAGAAGCAGACTTTGAAAAAGTTCTCAAGGTTAACCTGACTGGTGCCTTTAACATGACACAATCAGTCTTGAAACCGATGATAAAAGCTAGAGAAGGTGCTATCATTAATATGTCTAGTGTTGTTGGTTTGATGGGAAATATTGGTCAAGCTAACTATGCAGCTTCTAAGGCTGGTTTGATTGGTTTTACCAAGTCTGTGGCGCGTGAAGTGGCCAATCGCAATATCAGGGTTAATGCTATTGCACCTGGAATGATTGAGTCCGATATGACAGCTGTTTTATCAGACAAGGTGAAAGATGCCATGCTGGCGCAAATTCCTATGAAAGCATTTGGGCAGGCAGAGCAGGTTGCAGATTTAACAGTATTTTTAGCAGGCCAAGATTATCTAACTGGTCAAGTGGTTGCCATTGATGGTGGCTTAAGTATGTAGCAGAAGCTAGAGGTAAAAAAGATGAAACTAAATCGCGTAGTAGTAACAGGTTATGGAGTAACATCTCCAATCGGAAATACACCAGAAGAATTTTGGAATAGTTTGACAACTGGAAAAATCGGAATTGGTCCAATTACAAAATTTGATCATAGTGACTTTGATGTGCATAATGCGGCAGAAATCCAGGATTTTCCGTTTGATAAATACTTTGTAAAAAAAGATACCAATCGTTTTGATGACTATTCTTTGTATGCCTTGTATGCAGCTCAAGAAGCAGTGAACAATGCTAATCTTGATGTAGAGAATCTTGATAGAGACCGCTTTGGTGTCATCGTTGCATCAGGTATCGGTGGGATTAAAGAAATCGAAGACCAAGTGCTTCGACTTCACGAAAAAGGTCCAAAACGTGTAAAACCATTGACACTTCCAAAAGCCTTGCCAAACATGGCTGCAGGTAATGTTGCTATGCGCTTTGGTGCCAATGGTATCTGTAAATCTATCAATACTGCTTGTGCTTCATCAAATGATGCTATCGGAGATGCCTTCCGTTCTATCAAATTTGGTTTCCAAGATATCATGCTGGTTGGAGGTTCAGAAGCCTCTATTACACCTTTTGCGATTGCTGGTTTCCAAGCTTTGACAGCTCTTTCTACTACAGAGGACCCAGCTCGTGCTTCTATCCCATTTGATAAGGACCGCAATGGGTTTGTTATGGGTGAAGGTTCAGGGATGTTGGTTCTTGAAAGCCTTGAACATGCGGAAAAACGTGGCGCTACTATCCTTGCTGAAGTAGTTGGTTACGGAAATACCTGTGATGCCTACCATATGACTTCGCCACATCCAGAAGGTCAGGGAGCAATCAAGGCCATCAAACTAGCCTTGGAAGAAGCTGAGATTTCTCCAGAGCAAGTAGCCTATGTCAATGCTCACGGAACGTCAACTCCTGCTAATGAAAAAGGAGAAAGCGGTGCTATCGTGGCTGTTCTTGGTAAGGAAGTGCCTGTATCATCAACCAAATCATTCACAGGACATTTGTTGGGAGCTGCAGGTGCGGTAGAAGCTATCGTCACCATCGAAGCTATGCGTCATAACTTTGTACCAATGACAGCTGGAACAAGTGAAGTATCAGATTATATCGAAGCCAATGTCGTTTACGGACAAGGCTTGGAGCAAGAAATTCCATACGCTATTTCAAATACCTTTGGTTTTGGCGGCCACAATGCAGTTCTTGCTTTCAAACGTTGGGAGAATAAATAAGTATGAATTTAAACGATATTAAAGACTTGATGGCTCAATTTGACCAATCAAGTTTGAGAGAATTTTCTTATAAGAATGGGACGGATGAGTTGCAGTTTAGCAAGAATGAAGCTAGACTGGTTTCTGAAGCTACAGCTCAAGTCGCTCCAGCACCTGTTCTAGCAACACCGAGTCCAGTAGCTTCTACATCTGCTCCAGCAGAAACTGTAGCAGAAGAAGTTCCAGCTCCAGCTGAAGCAAGCGTGGCTGCTGAGGGAGATGTTGTAGAGAGTCCACTTGTTGGGGTGGCTTACTTGGCTGCTGGTCCTGATAAACCTGCCTTCGTTTCAGTTGGTGATAGTGTTAAAAAAGGCCAAACATTGGTAATTATCGAAGCCATGAAAGTCATGAATGAAATTCCAGCACCTAAGGATGGTGTGGTAACGGAAATTCTCGTTTCGAACGAAGAAATGGTTGAGTTTGGTAAAGGATTGGTACGCATCAAATGATCGATATTCAAGGAATCAAAGAAGCTCTACCTCACCGCTATCCCATGCTCCTAGTGGATCGTGTGTTGGAAGTGAGCGAGGATACCATTGTTGCCATCAAAAATGTGACCATCAACGAACCCTTCTTTAACGGCCATTTCCCTCAATATCCAGTTATGCCAGGTGTTCTGATTATGGAAGCCTTGGCGCAAACAGCTGGTGTCTTGGAGTTGTCTAAGCCTGAAAATAAAGGGAAACTGGTCTTCTACGCTGGTATGGACAAGGTTAAATTCAAGAAGCAAGTTGTACCTGGAGATCAATTGCTTATGACGGCAACCTTTGTAAAACGTCGTGGCACCATTGCTGTGGTTGAAGCAAAGGCTGAAGTGGATGGCAAGCTTGCAGCTAGTGGTACTCTTACCTTTGCAATAGGGAACTAAGGAGGTTCTCCATGTTTCGAAAAATTTTAATTGCCAATCGTGGTGAAATTGCGGTTCGGATTATCCGTGCAGCGCGTGAATTGGGGATTGCGACGGTAGCAGTTTATTCAACTGCTGATAAGGAAGCCCTTCATACGCTTTTGGCAGATGAAGCAGTTTGTATCGGTCCTGGCAAGGCAACAGAGTCTTATCTCAATATCAATGCGGTTCTATCAGCTGCAGTCTTGACTGAGGCAGAAGCCATTCACCCAGGTTTTGGATTTCTCAGTGAAAATTCCAAATTTGCAACCATGTGTGAAGAGGTTGGAATCAAGTTTATTGGTCCATCTGGTCATGTTATGGATATGATGGGAGACAAGATCAATGCGCGTGCTCAGATGATTAAAGCAGGTGTGACAGTTATTCCAGGTTCGGATGGAGAAGTGCATAACTCCGAGGAAGCTTTGATTGTTGCAGAAAAAATTGGCTATCCTGTTATGCTCAAGGCTTCAGCAGGTGGAGGTGGTAAAGGGATTCGTAAGGTTGAAAAACCAGAAGACCTCGTTTCAGCCTTTGAAACTGCCTCTAGTGAAGCCAAAGCCAATTATGGCAATGGTGCCATGTACATAGAACGGGTCATCTATCCAGCTCGTCACATCGAGGTTCAAATCCTAGGAGATGAGCATGGACATGTGATTCATTTAGGTGAACGGGATTGTTCTCTTCAACGGAATAATCAAAAGGTTTTGGAAGAAAGTCCTTCGATTGCAATCGGAAAAACGCTGCGTCATGAAATCGGTGCTGCTGCTGTTCGCGCTGCAGAGTCTGTAGGCTATGAAAATGCAGGGACCATTGAGTTTCTTCTTGATGAAGCCAGTGGCAACTTCTATTTTATGGAGATGAACACCCGTGTACAAGTAGAACATCCAGTAACAGAATTTGTTTCAGGTGTTGATATCGTTAAGGAACAGATTCGCATTGCGGCAGGTCAGCCCCTGTCTGTTAAGCAAGAAGATATTGTCCTACGCGGTCATGCCATCGAGTGTCGTATCAATGCTGAAAATCCAGCTTTCAACTTTGCTCCAAGTCCAGGTAAGATTACCAATCTCTATCTGCCAAGTGGAGGAGTTGGCTTGCGCGTGGATTCAGCAGTTTATCCAGGTTATACCATTCCACCCTATTATGATAGTATGATTGCCAAAATCATCGTTCACGGTGAAAATCGTTTTGATGCACTTATGAAAATGCAACGTGCCCTCTATGAACTAGAGATAGAGGGGGTGCAGACCAATGCAGATTTCCAGCTTGACCTTATTTCAGATCGCAATGTCATTGCTGGGGATTATGATACTTCCTTCTTGATGGAAACCTTCTTACCCAAATATCAAGAAAAAGAATAAAATGACTTCAAGAGTTTAAACCGAAAAGGGGAATCAATGGCTCTATTTAGTAAAAAAGATAAGTATATTCGAATCAATCCCAATCGTTCGGTTAGGGAAAAACCTCAAGCTAAGCCAGAGGTTCCAGATGAATTATTCTCCCAGTGTCCGGGTTGTAAGCATACCATCTATCAGAAGGATCTGGGAAGTGAGCGTATCTGTCCGCACTGTAGCTATACCTTTCGTATTTCTGCCCAAGAACGCTTGGCTTTGACGATTGATATGGGAACCTTCAAGGAATTGTTTACAGGGATTGAAAGCAAGGATCCCTTGCATTTCCCTGGTTATCAAAAGAAACTAGCGGCTATGCGTGAAAAAACAGGGCTGGATGAAGCTGTTGTGACAGGAACTGCTCTTATTAAAGGTCAGACTGTGGCTCTTGGGATTATGGATTCCAACTTTATCATGGCTTCTATGGGTACAGTTGTAGGGGAAAAAATCACTCGTTTGTTTGAGTATGCGACTGTTGAACAGTTGCCAGTGATTCTCTTCACCGCCTCTGGTGGAGCCCGTATGCAGGAAGGAATCATGAGTCTCATGCAGATGGCCAAGATTTCGGCAGCGGTTAAACGCCATTCAAATGCTGGTCTCTTTTACCTGACCATTTTGACAGATCCAACGACAGGTGGTGTAACAGCTTCTTTCGCTATGGAAGGCGATATCATTCTGGCTGAACCACAGAGTTTGGTCGGTTTTGCTGGGCGTCGTGTGATTGAAAATACGGTTCGTGAAAGCTTGCCTGAGGATTTTCAAAAGGCAGAATTTCTACTTGAACATGGCTTTGTGGATGCTATTGTCAAAAGAAGAGATTTGCCAGATACGATTGCTAGTCTAGTCAGATTGCACGGAGGGGGTTCTAGATGAATATTGCAAAAATAGTCAGAGAAGCGCGTGAGCAGAGTCGCTTGACAACCTTAGATTTTGCGACAGGCATTTTTGATGACTTTATCCAATTACACGGTGACCGTTCTTTTCGTGACGATGGTGCAGTTGTTGGTGGTATTGGCTGGCTTGGGGAACAAGCTGTAACAGTGATTGGTATCCAAAAAGGCAAGAGTTTACAAGATAACCTTAAACGGAATTTTGGACAACCGCATCCAGAAGGTTACCGCAAGGCCCTACGGTTGATGAAACAGGCTGAAAAGTTTGGCCGTCCAGTGGTGACCTTTATCAATACAGCAGGTGCTTATCCTGGTGTCGGAGCGGAAGAACGTGGACAGGGAGAAGCTATTGCTCGCAATCTCATGGAAATGAGTGACCTGAAAATTCCTATTATCGCCATCATTATCGGTGAAGGTGGTTCAGGCGGGGCTCTGGCTCTAGCAGTCGCTGACCGTGTCTGGATGCTGGAAAATTCTATTTATGCTATTCTCAGTCCAGAAGGCTTTGCTTCCATTCTATGGAAAGACGGCAGTCGTGCCATGGAAGCGGCAGAACTGATGAAAATCACTTCGCATGAACTGTTAGAAATGGATGTGGTGGACAAGGTGATTTCTGAAGCAGGACTTTCTAGTAAAGAACTGATTAAGAGTGTCAAGAAAGAACTTCAAGCTGAGCTAGCTAGACTTTCACAAAAACCGCTAGCAGAGTTGTTGGAAGAACGCTATCAACGATTTAGAAAATACTAATTCTTCAGAATACGCAAAAACTAGAACTGACTGTCAGTTCTAGTTTTTGTGTGGGTCTCACTCTGTGTAGATGGGAAAGTCAAAAGGTGCTTGGAAGACCAAACACCTTTTCGATTATTCATTTTCTTCAGTTACAAATTGACTAAGCAGTCCGTTGATAAAGCGGGCTGATTTTTGATCTGAAAAATTCTTAGCGAGTTCAATAGCTTCATTGACTGCTACCAGCTGAGGTGTGTCAAATGAAGTGATTTCAAAGATACCCAAGCGTAGTAAGTTTTTTTCGACCAAGGTCAAGCGTTCAACTGTCCAGCCTGACTTGAGGTGCTGGTTGATTTGTTTATCCAACTCGTCTTTTTGAGCTTGAACACCAGAAACCAAGTTTAGAAGAAAGGCAGGGATTTGCACATCTGTATCTTCACGGTCATGCGTGTAGGCAAAGTGACAAGCTGTTTCCATATCTGTGTCGAATTCAAGGCTCATAAGAGCTTGAAAAGCGCATTTACGAAGTTCGCGTCTAGATTCTAATAATGGACTAGTCATTGAGGAAGTCCTCGTTAAATAGATCTTTCAACTCAGGTTTTGGTGTTTTATCTGGAACGATTCCTGCAACATGTATATTGACAGCAGCAAGTTCCACATCAGCCATATCACGGACAGCATCTTTAACCGCTTTTTGAATAGCCAGAGCAACTTTTGGTACTTTCACACCGTACTCAAGATAGAGATAGATATCAGCTGTCAGCTCTTCTTCGATATTTTTTAAATAAACACCACGACCAAGAGAGAGTTTTGATAGAGTATCAGATACGGATTTATTTGAAAATGAGTGAACACCATCAACTTTAGCAGTTGCGATGGCAATGATTTTTTCAAGTACACGTGGAGCGATAACGATTTCGCCAAATTGTTCTTCAATTCCCATAGAATGACCTCTTTCTAGAGATTAGGCACGAGAAACGTAAGTTCCTTCTGCAGTGTTGATGATCAATTTTTGTCCAGCTTCGATGAAGTCTGGAACGTTGACAACAAGTCCAGTTTCCATAGTTGCTGGTTTACCAGAACCTGTAACAGTAGCACCTTTGATAGATGGTTGTGTTTCAGCGACTGTTAATTCAACAGTAGTTGGTACAGTTACACCGATTACTTCAGTTCCGTAGAATTGGATTTTCACATCAGAGTTTTCAAGGATGTAAAGCAATTCATTTTCAACGTTTACGACTGGGATTTCGTATTGGTCGTAAGTTTCAGTGTTCATGAAGTAGGCAGTTTCATCCATTTTGTACAAGTATTGAGCTGGAACAGTTTCGATAATAGCTTGTTCGAATTTTTCTTCTGGACGGTAGCTTGTGTCAAATGTAGAACCAGTACGGACATCACGCAATTTCATACGCATGATCGTGTTTCCTTTACCTGGTTTGTGGTGGCTAGCTTCCAAAACGCGGATCAATTTTCCGTCTGCAGTTTCAAATGTCATACCAGCTTTCAATTTGCTTGCTTCAATCATGTTTTTACCTCTTTAATAAATATTATTACTCTTCATTTTAACATAAAATCTTCTGGAAATAAAGTCAAAATAGTTATTGGAAGATGGTGGGAGCCAAAAAAACCAACCTCAGGGCTGGTTTTTTATATATTAATCTTCTTTCAACTTGGCCAATTCTTGGGCAAGGAGTTTAAGGGCGACTTGTGGGTTGGCTTGACCTTTGGTTGCTTTCATAAGGAAGCCTGTGAAGGCCTTGTCTGCGTTACGTTTGCCTGACTTGAAGTCGGCAACAGCCGCTTCGTTATCGGCAAAGACTTGGTGGATGATTGGAATTAAGACAGCTGGATCTGAGATTTGAATCATGCCTGCTTTTTCCACGTATTCACGCGCGCCGCCGCCATTTTTAGCCAGGTGGACAAAGACTTTCTTAGCAATCTTAGAAGAGATCGTACCGTCTTCGATGATGGCAATCATTTCAACCAAGTTTTCTGGTGTTAGTTTGATTTGTTCGAGAGTTTTGCCTTCAGCGTTCAAGAATTGAGCGACTTCCCCTTGGAGCCAGTTAGAGACTTGTTTGGCATCACCACCAAGGGCAACAGCTTTTTCAAAGAAGTCAGAAGTGACTTTATTTGCAGTCAACTGGCTAGCATCATAGTCTGACAAGCCAAGGTCAGATACATAACGCGCACGGCGTTCTTTTGGAAACTCTGGCAACTCAGTACGCATTTCCTCAATCCACTCATCTGAGATTTCAAAGAGTGGTAGATCTGGTTCTGGGAAGTAGCGGTAGTCAGCAGCCCCTTCCTTGACACGCATGAGGATGGTTGCCTTGTTAGCTTCATCATAACGACGAGTTTCTTGGCGGATTTGACCCCCTGAGCGAAGGATTTCAGCTTGACGTTGGACTTCGTATTCAAGACCCTTGCGAACATTTGAGAAGGAGTTGAGGTTTTTCAACTCAGTCTTGGTACCGAATTTCTCTTGACCATAAGGACGAAGGGAGATGTTGGCATCCACACGCATAGAACCTTCTTCCATCTTAACGTCAGAAATACCAGCGTACTGGATGACTTCCTTGAGGGCTGTCAGATAAGCATAGGCTTCTTCTGGCGAACGCATGTCGGCTTCAGATACAATCTCAATCAAGGGCACCCCTTGGCGGTTGAGGTCAACATAAGAGTAGCCATCAGTACCGTGGGTGTTTTTACCAGCGTCTTCCTCTAGGTGGGCACGTTCGATACCGATTTTCTTAGTTGTACCGTCTTCTAGCTCGACTTCAATCCAACCGTTATAGCCGATTGGCTCATCAAACTGAGAAATTTGGTAGGCTTTTGGATTATCAGGGTAGAAGTAGTTCTTGCGGTCAAAATGCATATTTTTGTGGATATCCATGTTGAGGGCAAGAGCAGCCTTGATTCCGGCATCGACAACACCTTTATTGAGAACTGGCAGTACGCCTGGGAAAGACCAGTCAATCACGTTAGTGTTGGCGTTTTGGTCATTTCCAAAGTGGGCAGAAGTAGGTGAGAAGATTTTTGAATTGGTGTTTAGCTCTACGTGGACTTCAAGTCCGATGACTGTTTCAAAGTTCATTAGTTGTCACCTCCAAAAATCACGGGTTGTTGTTTGTGGTAGTCTGTTGTTGCTTCAAAGGCAGCAGCAGCTTGGTAAATGGTTTCCTCAGAGTACTTAGGACCGATCAATTGGAGACCGACAGGTAGACCTTGAGAGAATCCAGCAGGAATCGAAATTCCTGGTAGACCAGCCAAGTTGACAGGGATGGTCAAAAGGTCAGCTAAGTACATAGCAACGGGGTCATGGTTGAGTGAATCTAAGTCATAGGCAACACTAGGAGCAGTTGGTCCCAAAATCAAGTCGTAATCTGCAAAGACGTTTTCGAAATCTTGGATGATGAGGGTACGGACTTGTCCAGCCTTTTTGTAGTAAGCATCATAGTAACCTGATGAAAGGCTGAAAGTACCTAGCATGATACGACGTTTCACCTCTTCACCGAAACCTTGGCTACGGCTGTTTACATAGATTTCATCAAGGTTGGTTGCATCCTCTGCGCGGTAGCCGTAACGGATACCGTCAAAGCGTTGCAAGTTTGATGAAGCTTCAGATGAAGCGATGATGTAGTAAACGGCAACACCGTATTTTGAGTGAGGCAGGCTCACTTCTTCAACGATAGCACCAAGTTTTTCAAAGTGCTTAGCAGCATTCAGAATAGTTTCCTTAACTTCTGGGTCAATTCCTTCACCAAGGTATTCCTTAGGCAAAGCAATTTTCATGCCCTTGATGTCTTGCCCGATTTTTGAAGTAAAGTCGGCAATACGGACAGGAGCAGAAGTGGAGTCTTTGGCATCTTCACTGGCAATAGCGTTGAGCAAGAGGGCATTTTCCTTAACAGTTGGTGCAAAAGGTCCGATTTGGTCTAGAGAGCTACCGAAGGCAATGAGACCGAAACGAGAAACCGTTCCGTAGGTTGGTTTGAGACCAACAATCCCGTTGAAGGCAGCAGGTTGGCGGATAGAACCACCAGTATCAGAACCAAGTGATAAACGGACTTGTCCAGAAGCTACAGCAGCTGCTGAACCACTTGATGATCCACCAGGAACCTTGCTGTGGTCCCAAGCATTTTTAGTAGCACCATAGTAAGAAGTCTCACCTGATCCACCCATGGCAAATTCGTCCATGTTGGTCTTTCCAACGACGATCATACCTTTAGATTTTGCATTGGAAACGGCTGTCGCATCAAAGATTGGCTCATAGTTGTAGAGCATTTTTGAGGCAGCAGTTGTGAGAATACCATCTGTGGAGATGTTATCCTTGACAGCTAGGGGAATTCCTGAAAGGACATTATCAGCGTCAATTCCAGCTTCATCAATAGCTTTAGCCTGAGCAAGAGCTTGATCTTCAGCGATTGTAACAAAAGCGTTAATAGCTGTCTCGCGTGACTTGATATCTTCAAGCGTAGCTTGGGTCAATTCTGTTGCAGAAATTTCCTTAGAAACAAGGAGATTGTGCAAGTCTTCAATGGTTTTATTGTTGAAAGTCATTAGGCATCTCCTCCGTCGTCTAAGATAGCTGGCACCTTGATATAGTAGTTGTCTTTTTCAGGTACGTTTTTAAACAGGCGCTCAAGGTCTGTTCCTTCTTCAGCCACATCAGGGCGAAGTACAGTTTTGCGGTCAGCCATAGTTGTAGTTGGTGCGACACCTGTTGTGTCAACTTCGCCCAGCAATTCAACCATGTCAACAATCTTAGACAAGGTAGTCGCAAAAGCGGCAGTTTCTTCTTCAGAGAATCTTAATTTTGAAAGATTGGCAACGTGTGTTACCTCTTCTTGCGTAATTTTCATCTTGCATCCTTTCGTGAAATGATGATTTTTAGTCTGTTCTATTTTACCATATTTTCCTATAAATAAGGGAGGTAAAGCTGAAAAAAGACATGTGGAGGCTAGAGAATGTGTTTTAATGATGATTTGTTTGAAAAGCGGATTTCAAAGGGGAAATTATATGATACAATGGTATAACAGAGAAGTGAAGACGGTGGTTACGAAATCGAAAGGAGGGTGATGTTTATGTGCAGAACCCGTAAAATCTTAGTAGAAAGGAGTAACCAGATTTGTTACCCTTTGAGGCTTTGACGCTCATGTTTGTAGCTGGTAACTTTGTTATCACGCTCCTGAAGTTCATCCTTGAATTGGTAAAAGAGACAAAAAAATAGCCGTCCTAACTTTGGCGAGTTAACGAGCTATTTTTTAGTTATGTAATTACAGCCACCGTCTTAAACGGCTTTGTAGGGTGTTGTTGACGCAACACCTTTTTCTATCTATATTCATTGTAACATTTATTTTAAAAATTGCAAGTGGAATTGTTCTACTCTAGCAGTGTCTTATATAAAATAGAAATTGAAAAAAATGCTAAAATCCGATATAATGGAGTGTTGAAAGGAATGGTAAAATCCAATGTAAAAATCATTCTTAGCTATTGAAACAACTTAAAATAGAGAATCAAAGAAAGAGAACTTATGAATATTCAAGAAGAAATTAAGAAACGTCGAACCTTTGCCATCATCTCTCACCCGGACGCGGGGAAAACGACCATTACTGAGCAGTTGCTCTACTTTGGGGGAGAAATTCGTGAGGCTGGTACTGTAAAAGGAAAGAAGACAGGAAACTTTGCCAAGTCTGACTGGATGGATATCGAGAAACAACGTGGGATCTCGGTAACCTCATCTGTGATGCAGTTTGACTATGATGGTAAACGAGTCAATATCCTGGACACTCCAGGGCACGAGGACTTCTCAGAGGATACCTATCGTACCTTGATGGCGGTGGATGCTGCGGTTATGGTAGTGGACTCTGCCAAGGGTATTGAGGCCCAAACCAAGAAATTGTTTGAGGTTGTGAAACATCGTGGCATTCCGGTCTTTACCTTTATGAACAAGCTGGACCGTGATGGTCGTGAACCACTAGATCTCTTGCAGGAATTGGAAGAAGTCTTGGGCATTGCTAGCTACCCGATGAACTGGCCTATCGGGATGGGGAAAGCCTTTGAAGGCTTGTATGACCTCTATAACCAACGTTTGGAGCTCTATAAAGGAGATGAGCGTTTTGCTAGTCTGGAAGATGGGGATAAACTTTTTGGCAGCAATCCTTTCTACGAGCAAGTCAAGGATGATATCGAACTGTTAAATGAAGCTGGGAATGAGTTTTCAGAGGAAGCTATTTTGGCTGGAGAATTGACGCCAGTCTTCTTCGGTTCAGCTTTGACAAACTTTGGTGTGCAGACCTTCCTTGAAACCTTCCTCAAGTTTGCTCCAGAACCACATGGACACAAGAAAACAGACGGAGAAATTGTGGATCCTTACGACAAGGACTTCTCAGGATTTGTCTTTAAAATCCAAGCCAATATGGACCCTCGTCACCGTGACCGTATCGCCTTTGTCCGTATCGTATCGGGTGAATTTGAGCGTGGTATGAGTGTCAATCTTCCTCGTACTGGTAAGGGTGCCAAACTGTCGAATGTCACTCAGTTTATGGCTGAAAGTCGTGAGAATGTGACCAATGCGGTAGCAGGAGATATCATCGGGGTTTACGATACAGGTACTTATCAGGTTGGGGACACTTTGACGGTTGGAAAAAACAAGTTTGAATTTGAACCCCTGCCAACCTTTACACCTGAGATTTTCATGAAAGTTTCTGCTAAGAATGTCATGAAGCAAAAATCCTTCCACAAGGGTATCGAGCAATTGGTGCAAGAAGGTGCTGTTCAGCTTTATAAAAATTACCAAACAGGTGAGTACATGCTGGGAGCGGTAGGTCAACTCCAGTTTGAAGTCTTTAAGCACCGTATGGAAGGCGAGTACAATGCGGAAGTAGTTATGAGCCCGATGGGTAAAAAGACTGTTCGTTGGATCAAGCCTGAGGACTTGGATGAACGCATGTCGTCAAGCCGAAATATCTTGGCCAAAGACCGTTTTGATCAACCGGTCTTCCTCTTTGAAAATGACTTTGCCCTCCGCTGGTTTGCGGACAAGTATCCAGACGTAGAGTTGGAAGAGAAGATGTAACTCAGTACCAACAACTGGAACTAAAGTTCCTAATTGTTGGACGCTAGTCGCTATTTGGCGAACTAGCTAACTGCCTTACTAACTACGTTTGGCAAATAGAATCGATTTGCCAAACTGCGTGTCGTAGTGTAACAATCGGCTTACCTAAACGCTTCACTAGGAAAAATCCACGAATATTATCGATTCGTGGATTTTTCCGTCGTAATAGATAAAAAAGGGTAACTGCCTTGCTAGCTGAGTTTGGCAAATGGAATCGATTTGCCAAACTCTGTGTAGTGGATAATAAGATAGCAAAGTATGTAGGGTTTTACCTTAGCCTTTTATAAAAAGATGTTGAATATTAGACCTTGTTCGTCCTATTATTAACATTTATGGTAATAACTTACAAATAAAAGAAAACTTCAGATATTCACCTTTTGTGATTGGTCTGAAGTTTTCTTTTTTACTGTCCGTATTTTTGGTAAAAATCAACTTTTACTTGGATGAAGGTTTTGGCTTCACGGAGGAGTTGAAGAAGGGTGGCACGGGTTTCAAATTCTTCTCTTGTCTTGGGTAGACTGCGGTTCCGAAAGACTTCTAGATAGCGTTCGATTTCATCTAGCAAATCAGAAGCAGGATTGGTCTGGCTTAGTTGACCTGCAATTTTTGAAAAGAGTTGCGCTAAAATCAGACTTTCGCTGGCAGCTAGGTGACAGGTATTGATCTGCTGGGCCATGTTTCGCAGGATACGACTTTGTCGTTGTCTCATCTCAAAGTAGTGGATATGGTAGTCGGTTTGGTGAAAGAGGTGGTCAGAGTGATCCAAATAGACCAGTCTGAGGGCTTCTTCCAAAAGGGTGTCTAATTCTTCAACCAGCTGTGCTCGATTGCGTCCGTCCCCTCTGGATAAATAATATTTGAAGCGTTGGAGGATATCTTTTAACTTTTCTTCTACTAATATGTGGTAGTGATGAATTTCCTCTTCTCGTGAAGGCATATAGAGATTGACCAGTAAGGCAAATCCTGTACCGATAGCAAAGAGAAGGAATTCATTGACTAGGAGATCTAGAGAGGTTGATTCTTGTACCAAGAGATGGCTAACCAAAACGCTACTTGGTGTGATGCCAATTTCCCAGCCCATCTTATAGGCCAGAGGAACGTATAGGGCAAGATAGAGGCCAAGGCTCCAGATATGAAATCCGCTCAAGTGAAAAGCCAAAACACCGATAGCCAGAGCGAGAAGCATTGAAAAAAGACGATTGCGGGCCAGTTTTAAAGTACTTCTACGTGTATCAGAGAGGCTTAAAAGAGCAATAATTCCAGCCGAGACAGCTGAAGAAAGATTGAGAAAATAAGCAAGAAGGCAGGCAAGACAGGTAGCTAAGATGAGTTTTGTCGTACGTTGGCTAATAGACATAAGAATTTCCTAGTAAGTTATACTCAATGAAAATCAAAAAGCAAACTAGGAATCTAGCCGCAGGCTGCTCAAAACACTGTTTTGAGGTTGCAGATAGAACTGACGAAGTCAGCTTAAAACACTGTTTTGAGGTTGTAGATAAGACTGACGAAGTCAGTAACCATACCTACGGCAAGGTGAAGCTGACGTGGTTTGAAGAGATTTTCGAAGAGTATTAGAATAAAAGCGGAAAAGACAAGACCGAAGTAGGCTTGTCTTTATGAGTTATTTTTTGCGGGCTGCTGCGTATTCGGCAACGGCAGTAAAGAGGACATCTGTAGAAGAGTTAAGAGCTGTTTCACATGAGTCTTGGATAACTCCAATCACAAATCCAACACCGACAACTTGCATGGCAATATCGTTAGAAATACCAAAAAGGCTACAAGCAACTGGGATAAGAAGGAGGGACCCTCCGGCAATACCAGAAGCACCACAGGCTGAGATAGCTGCGACTACACTAAGGACAAAGGCTGTAGCAAAGTCAACAGGAATTCCAAGAGTATTTACTGCAGCAAGGGTTAGAACGTTAATGGTAATCGCTGCTCCTGCCATGTTGATAGTAGATCCAAGTGGGATAGAAACTGAATAGGTATCTGGGTTGAGTCCAAGATCATGGCATAGTTTCATGTTGACAGGGATGTTGGCAGCAGAACTACGAGTGAAGAAGGCTGTTACACCGCTGACACGCAAACATTTCCAAACGAGAGGATAAGGATTTCTCTTCATAAAGAGGAAGGCAATTAGTGGATTGACTACTAGAGCTATAAAGAACATGGTTGTCACCAAGAGGGCAAGTAAGATTCCATAGTTAGCTAGACTTCCGATTCCTTTATCAGAGATAGTTTTGAAAACAAGGCCAAGGATTCCAAATGGAGCTAGGTTGATGATCCATTCGACAATTTTAGAAGTCACATCAGCCATGGTTTTTAGCAATTCTTTACTGTTTTTGCTGGCCTCTTTCATGGCAATCCCAAAAATAACTGCCCAAGATAGAATACCAATGTAGTTGGCAGTAATGAGGGCATTGACTGGATTGTCAACTAGTTTGAGTAAAAGGTTGCTGAGGACCTGGCCAATCCCATCTGGTGGTGTAATTTCTGTATTGACACTATTTAAGGTAATTTCAACTGGAACGATGAAACTAGCAAAGACAGCCACAAGTGCCGCTGCAAAGGTTCCCACTAAATAAAGAAAGATAACGGTTTTCATATTGCTATCTTGGCCCTTTTGATGTTGGGAAAGGGCGTTAGCAACGAGGGCAAATACCAGAATTGGTGCGATGGCTTTTAGACCACCAACAAAGAGATCTCCAAGTAGACCAATTCCTGAAACAGTAGGAAACGTCAGTCCAAGGATTCCTCCAAGAAGCATGCCAATCAAAATCCGTTTGATCAGGCTTGCCTTATTCCAAGCATGAATGAATTTTTTCATAACAATCTCCTTTATTGTGTAATGTTTATGATTATAGTATAAATATGAACTAAAATCAAGAATTTTCTGTCTATTTTTGAAATTATTTTTGAATATTTATGGAGATTCATCACTTGTGAAAGTATGGTATAATAAATGAAAGGAGTTTTCTATGCAAGAATTTTTTCAAACCTACCTCAATAAGCTTGATATAACAACGATTATTGAGAATATCCTAACAAAGTTAATTTCTCTGTTATTTCTATTTTTACTTTTCTATATAGCTAAGAAATTGCTCCATACCATGGTGCAGAGAATTGTCAAACCTTCTCTAAAAATGTCTCGTCATGATGTTGGACGTCAGAAAACAATCTCACGTCTGTTAGAAAATATGTTTAATTATACTCTTTATTTCTTTTTGCTCTATTGCATTTTGTCGATTTTAGGTTTGCCAGTTTCTAGTTTGCTGGCAGGTGCTGGGATTGCTGGGGTGGCTATTGGGATGGGAGCTCAAGGCTTTCTGTCTGATGTCATCAATGGCTTTTTTATCCTTTTTGAACGTCAACTGGATGTGGGAGATGAGGTTGTTCTGACAAATGGTCCTATTACTGTATCGGGCAAGGTCATCAGCGTCGGTATTCGAACAACTCAACTCAGAGGAGAAGACCAGGTTCTGCACTTCGTTCCCAATCGGAATATCACCGTCGTCAGCAATTTCTCTCGGACAGACCAGGTCTGAAATTTTAGTAGATTTATGGTATAATGGAAAGAGTTTGGTAAAGGAGAAAAGATGTTTTTAGAAAAACAGTTGGGCAATGGTTGTACCTGGATTAACCTAGATTTGGACAAGTTGAAAAAACTAGAGGACCTTTCTGAAATCTACGGTTTGGACAAGGAAACCATCGAATACGCACTGGATAGAAATGAGCGTGCCCACATGGATTATCACCGTGAAAATGGAACGGTGACCTTTATCTACAATGTCTTGGACTTGAAAAAGGATAAGGCATACTATGAAGCCTTTCCCATGACCTTTATCGTGGAACATCGTCGCCTGATTACCATCAGTAATACCAAGAACGCCTATGTCATTGAACAGATGACTCGTTATCTGGACAGTCATGATATGCTTTCGATTTACAAGTTTCTCTTTGCCAGTCTGGAGATCATCAGTAATGCCTACTACCCTGTCATCGAGCAGATGGATAAGAGTAAGGACGAGGTCAATGGTCTCTTGCGTCAGCGAACGACTAAGAAAAACCTCTTTGCTCTTTCCGACTTGGAAACTGGTATGGTTTATCTTACTGCGGCTGCCAAGCAAAATCGCATGTTGCTGGAACATATCCAAGGGCATGCCCTCTATCGCAGTTTTAACGAGATTGAGAGAGAGCAGTTTGATGATGCCATGATTGAGGCTCATCAACTGGTGTCCATGACAGACTTGATTTCTCAAGTCCTCCAACAACTATCAGCATCTTACAACAACATCCTAAACAATAATCTGAATGATAATTTGACAACCTTGACCATCATTTCAGTCTTGCTAGCCGTTTTGGCAGTCGTGACAGGCTTTTTCGGAATGAATGTTCCCCTACCTTTAACAGATGAGCCCCATGCTTGGATCTATATCAGCTTGGCTAGTGCAGGTTTATGTATTGTTTTGTCATTGTTATTAAGGAAAATTGCGAAAAAAAGTTAAGAAAAGGAGCCAGAATGGCGATTGAAAATTACATGCCAGATTTTGCTGTGGAAGCAGTCTATGATCTGACAGTTCCAAGCTTGCAGGCGCAGGGAATCAAGGCTGTTTTGGTCGATTTGGATAATACCCTCATTGCTTGGAACAACCCTGATGGGACGCCAGAGATGAAACAATGGCTACATGACCTTCGGGACGCGGGTATTCGCATCATCGTGGTCTCAAATAACACTAAAAAACGCGTCCAACGAGCAGTTGAGAAATTTGGGATTGACTATGTTTATTGGGCTTTGAAGCCTTTCACATTTGGGATTGATCGTGCCATGAGGGAATTTCACTATGGGAAAAATGAAGTGGTCATGGTAGGTGACCAACTTATGACGGATATTCGGGCAGCCCACCGTGCAGGCATTCGCTCAATCTTGGTCAAACCTTTGGTTCAACATGACTCGATCAAAACGCAGATTAACCGAGCTCGCGAGCGTCGTATGATGCGAAAAATCACTGAAAAGTACGGACCGATTACATATAAAAAAGGAATTTAACTATGGAAGAAATTCTCTGTATTGGTTGTGGAGCAACCATTCAGACGACAGACAAGGCTGGTCTTGGTTTTACGCCCCAGTCGGCACTTGAAAAAGGTTTGGAGACTGGCGAAGTCTATTGCCAACGCTGTTTCCGTCTCCGCCACTACAATGAAATCACAGATGTCCAGTTGACGGACAATGATTTCCTCAAGCTCTTGCACGAGGTGGGGGACAGTGATGCCTTGGTGGTCAATGTTATTGATATCTTTGACTTTAACGGTTCTGTCATCCCAGGTTTACCACGTTTCGTTTCGGGCAATGATGTCCTCTTAGTGGGAAATAAAAAAGATATCTTGCCCAAGTCTGTTAAACCGGGCAAGATTAGCCAGTGGTTGATGGAGCGTGCCCACGATGAGGGCCTTCGTCCAGTCGATGTCGTCCTAACTTCGGCACAAAACAAACATGCCATTAAGGAAGTCATTGACAAGATTGAACATTACCGTAAGGGCCGTGATGTCTATGTCGTTGGGGTAACCAATGTTGGGAAATCAACTCTTATTAATGCTATTATCCAGGAAATTACGGGTGACCAGAATATCATTACGACTTCGCGCTTCCCAGGGACAACCTTGGACAAGATTGAGATTCCGCTTGACGACGGTTCGTATATCTACGACACACCGGGAATCATCCACCGTCACCAGATGGCTCACTACTTGACAGCCAAAAATCTCAAGTATGTCAGTCCTAAAAAGGAAATCAAACCTAAAACCTACCAGCTCAATCCAGATCAAACCCTGTTTCTAGGAGGTCTAGGACGCTTTGACTTCATTGCAGGTGAGAAGCAAGGTTTCACTGCCTTCTTTGATAATGAACTCAAACTCCATCGTACCAAGCTAGAAGGAGCTAGTGCCTTTTACGACAAGCACCTTGGAACCCTCCTAACACCACCAAATAGCAAGGAAAAAGAAGATTTTCCAAAACTAATCCAACATGTCTTTAACATCAAGGATAAGACAGACCTAGTCATCTCAGGACTAGGCTGGATTCGCGTAACAGGTACCGCCAAAGTAGCAGTCTGGGCACCAGAAGGCGTCGCCGTCGTCACACGCAAAGCAATTATTTAAACACAGAAAGGAAAGGGTTATCTGAATTCGGGCGAGCATTGCGAGCCCATAACGAATACTTTTCGCCGTGGTGGCAGTTGGTACAAGAAATTGTACCAACAACGGAAAATCTGAAACCTTAGGCTCAAATTTTAGTCATGAAAGTCCGAAGGACTTTGCTGACGTCCGTCACCACTTCAGAAAAGTATAAAAAGAAACTCTTTTAAATGAAATATGTCATTAACATCAAAACAACGTGCCTTCCTCAACAGCCAGGCACACACCCTCAAACCCATCATCCAAATCGGGAAGAATGGCCTCAACGACCAAATCAAAACCAGTGTTCGTCAGGCTCTTGACGCTCGTGAATTGATCAAGGTTACTCTCTTGCAAAACACAGATGAAAATATCCACGAAGTAGCTGAAATCTTGGAAGAAGAAATCGGCGTGGATACAGTTCAAAAAATCGGACGCATCTTGATTTTGTATAAACAATCCAGCAAGAAAGAAAATCGCAAGATTTCTAAAAAAGTTAAAGAAATCTAAGAATGACACTCCCAAAAACTGTTTTTACAGAAGAGTAAAGGAGATTAACCTATGGCAATCGAATTATTAACTCCCTTTACGAAAGTGGAGTTAGAGCCAGAAATCAAGGATAAAAAACGGAAACAAGTCGGTATTTTAGGAGGGAATTTTAATCCCGTTCATAATGCCCATCTGATTGTTGCAGATCAAGTGCGCCAACAGTTGGGATTGGATCAAGTTTTGCTCATGCCCGAATACCAACCACCTCACGTAGATAAAAAGGAAACCATCCCTGAGCACCATCGCCTCAAGATGTTAGAATTGGCGATTGATGGGGTTGAGGGTCTAGCTATTGAGACCATCGAGCTAGAGCGTAAGGGGATTTCTTACACCTACGACACCATGAAGCTTCTAACAGAGAAGAATCCAGATACAGATTACTATTTCATTATCGGTGCCGATATGGTAGACTATCTGCCTAAATGGTACCGAATTGATGAGTTGGTGGAACTAGTTCAGTTTGTGGGAGTTCAGCGCCCACGTTACAAAGCAGGGACTTCTTATCCAGTCATCTGGGTGGATGTGCCCCTCATGGATATTTCATCTAGTATGGTGCGTGACTTTATCGCTCAAGGACGAACACCTAACTTTCTCCTACCTAAGCCTGTACTAGACTATATCGAGAAAGAAGGGCTTTACTGATGGCATACCAGGACTATATAAACTGTTCCCGTGAGGAATTATTGAAAAAAATGGCAGAGCTTCTACCCGAGAAACGTTTGACCCATTGTTTGGGTGTAGAGCGCGCAGCCATTGAACTTGCAGAACGATTTGGAGTGGATGCCGAGAAAGCAGGTCTAGCAGGTCTCCTTCATGACTATGCTAAAAAGCTATCAGATCAAGAATTTCTAGACTTGATTGACCGTTATCAGCTAGATCCTGACCTCAAAAACTGGGGCAATAATGTTTGGCATGGTATGGTCGGTATCTACAAAATTCAGGAAGATTTGGATTTGCATGATTCTGAAATCCTGCGATCCATTGAAATTCATACAGTAGGAGCGAGTCAGATGACAGACCTTGACAAGGTTATCTACGTCGCAGACTATATCGAGCACAATCGTGCCTTTCCAGGAGTGGATGAGGCGCGTGAGATTGCTGAGCTATCGCTCAATAAGGCAGTTGCCTACGAAACAGCTCGTACCGTGGAGCATCTAGCTCATCAGGGATTTCCCGTCTATCCCCAAACCCTTGAAACCTATAACGCTTATGTGCACTATTTGAAAGAGGACTAAATGAAGACGGCTTTTATAATCATTGATGTTCAGAATATTTTAGTGGAAACTGGGTTTCAGACAAAAAGTCTATTGGAAAAAATTTCTTATTTACAAAACCAGGCTAGAAGCAAGAATATCGAAATTATCTATGTTCAACATATTGAGAACTCTGAAGCTCAAACATCAGAAGATTGGCAGTTATCTGAGTTTTTAAGTCGAAAACCTAATGAAAAGGTCTTTCAGAAGAAGTATAACAGTATTTTCAAAGAAACTGGTTTAAAAGAATACTTGGATAAACAGGGGATTGAAAAATTAGTTTTATGTGGTATGCAGACAGAATATTGTGTGGATACCTCTGTCAAGGTTGCCTTTGAATATGGCTATCAGCTTATTATTCCAGAAGGAACTTGCACAACGTTTGATGGCGATGACATTCCAGCAGAAACGATAAATGAATTTTATGAGGGCATTTGGGAGGGGCGCTTTGCAGATGTCCTAGATTACAAACATATTTTCTAGAAAGAGGATTAAATGAAAGAAAAAGAATTACTAGAACTAGTCGTGAAGGCGGCTGATGAGAAACGTGCGGAAGATATCCTTGCACTTGACGTACAAGATTTGACCAGCGTGACGGACTACTTTGTCATTACTAGCTCGATGAATAGCCGTCAGTTGGACGCTATCGCTGACAATATCCGTGAAAAAGTAGCTGAAGCAGGCTTTAAAGGCAGCCATGTCGAAGGCGATGCAGCTGGAGGTTGGGTCTTGCTAGACCTCGGCAGTGTCGTTGTGCATATCTTCTCAGAAGAAATGCGTGCCCACTATAACCTTGAAAAACTATGGCATGAGGCGGATTCAGTAGACATTTCAGAAGCTTTGGCCTAGAAGATGAACTCAGTTGTAGTCAACTGGGTTTTATTTGCTTATTTTAGAAAAAATGGATAGAAAGGTAAGGGCTAGTGGTGTTTACCATGGAGCTCTTAGTAGCATGATTATGGCGACTTATGAAACCTTTGCGGCTGTTTATGATGCTGTGATGGACGATAGTTTATACGATAAATGGACGGATTTTTCCCTCCGTCATTTGCCAAAGACTAAGGAGAGAAAGAAACTCTTGGAGTTGGCTTGTGGGACAGGTATTCAGTCTGTGCGCTTTTCTCAGGCAGGTTTTGATGTAACTGGACTGGACTTGAGCGCGGATATGTTAAAGATAGCGGAGAAGAGAGCAGCTTCAGCCAAGCAAAAGATTGATTTTATTGAAGGCAATATGCTGGATTTGTCCAAGGCAGGTAAATACGATTTTGTCACGTGTTACTCGGACTCAATCTGTTACATGCAGGATGAGGTGGAAGTAGGGGACGTTTTTAAAGAAGTCTATAATGCCTTAAATGAAGATGGTGTTTTTATCTTTGATGTGCATTCGACTTACCAGACTGACGACGTTTTTCCAGGTTATTCCTATCATGAAAATGCAGAAGACTTTGCTATGCTTTGGGATACTTATGAGGACGAAGCCCCTCACTCTATCGTGCATGAACTGACTTTCTTTATCAAGGAAGCAGACGGATCCTTTAGTCGTCACGATGAGGTGCATGAGGAGCGTACATACGAGGTCTTAACCTATGATATTTTGCTGGAACAGGCTGGTTTCAAATCCTTCAAACTCTATGCGGACTTTGAGGACAAGGAGCCAACAGAAACTAGCAACCGTTGGTTTTTTGTGGCACAGAAGTAGGAGAATATCATGACCATCACAGGTATTATAGCGGAGTTCAATCCTTTTCACAATGGCCACAAATACCTGCTAGATCAGGCTGATGGACTGAAAATCGTGGCTATGTCAGGGAATTTTATGCAGAGAGGTGAGCCTGCAATTGTGGACAAGTGGACACGAGCCCAGATGGCATTGGAAAATGGCGCAGACTTGGTAGTAGAATTGCCCTTTTTAGTCAGTGTTCAGGCAGCAGATTTCTTTGGCCAAGGGGCTGTGGACATCTTGGCTCGTTTGGGCATTGATACTCTAGCCTTTGGGACAGAGGAAGTTCTGGATTACCAGAAAATCGCTGACTTATACACGGACCAGGCTACTGAGATGGAGAAATTTGTGGACAATCTGCCTGATTCCCTTTCCTATCCACAGAAAACCCAAGCCATGTGGAAGGAATTTGCAGGTCTTGATTTTTCGGGTGATACGCCCAATCATGTCCTTGCTCTTGCCTATGCCAAGGCGGTTGCTGGACGAAACATCAAACTGCATCCGATTCAGCGTCAGGGGGCAGGTTATCATTCTGTGGATAAGGATGTGGATTTTGCCTCGGCGACAGCTCTGCGTCAGCATCAGTCAGACCAAGATTTCTTAGAACGCTTTATGCCCTCTGTTGAACTCTTTGAGCAGGCCAGTAAGGTGAGCTGGAAAGATTATTTTCCACTTTTACGCTATCAAATTTTGTCAAATCCAGACCTAACCATCATCTATCAGGTCAATCAAGAAATGGCTGTGCGTATCAAGGAAGCTATCAAGACAGCCCAGTCTGTGGAAGAATTGGTCGAGGAGGTTGCGACCAAACGCTATACCAAGGCGCGTGTCAGACGCCTCTTGACCTATATCCTAGTGCAGGCCAGAGAAAGTGACTTGCCAGAAGCCATTCATGTCCTTGGCTTTACCGATAATGGTAGACAGCATCTCAAGTCTTTGAAAGAGCAGGTCAATCTAGTCAGCCGAATTGGAAAAAAAACATGGGATGCCGTGACCCAAAAGGCAGATCAAATCTACCAACTAGGACACCCGAGTATAGCAGAACAGAATTTCGGCAGAGTACCCATTAGAATAGAATCAAACTAAGTCTACTGAAAGGTAGGCTTTTCTAAACAACAAGTTTATTTTAGTGAATGTATTATAAATTCCCAAAAACATATTCTATTTTAGGTTTGTGAAAATCACTTTTTTATGGTAGAATGTAAAAGAATGTATGTCATTCGGAATAACAATAAAATGAGGTAAAAACATGGAAATCATGTCGCTTGCGATTGCTGTTTTTGCCGTCATCATTGGTTTAGTCATTGGATATGTCAGCATCTCAGCCAAGATGAAATCATCTCAGGAAGCTGCGGAGTTGATGCTTTTAAATGCTGAACAAGAAGCAACTAATTTACGTGGACAAGCTGAGCGTGAAGCGGATTTACTTGTTAATGAAGCCAAACGTGAAAGCAAGTCTCTTAAAAAAGAAGCACTATTGGAGGCCAAAGAAGAAGCCAGAAAATACCGTGAAGAAGTGGACGCTGAATTCAAATCAGAACGTCAAGAACTCAAACAAATCGAAAGTCGTTTGACAGAGAGAGCTACTAGCCTTGACCGTAAGGACGACAATTTGACGAGTAAAGAACAAACACTTGAACAAAAAGAACAAAGTATTTCTGATAGGGCGAAAAACCTTGATGCGCGTGAAGAGCAATTAGAGGAAGTCGAAAGACAAAAAGAAGCTGAACTAGAGCGTATTGGTGCTCTGTCTCAGGCAGAAGCACGAGATATTATCTTGGCTCAGACAGAGGAGAACTTGACCAAGGAGATTGCCAGTCGCATTCGCGAAGCTGAGCAAGAGGTCAAGGAACGTTCTGACAAAATGGCCAAGGACATCTTGGTTCAAGCTATGCAACGTATCGCTGGTGAATATGTAGCGGAGTCAACAAACTCAACAGTTCATCTGCCGGATGATACTATGAAGGGACGCATTATTGGTCGTGAAGGTCGTAACATTCGTACCTTTGAAAGTTTGACAGGGGTCGATGTGATTATCGACGATACGCCAGAAGTGGTGACCTTGTCAGGATTTGACCCGATTCGTCGCGAGATTGCCCGTATGACCATGGAAATGTTGCTCAAGGATGGTCGTATTCATCCGGCTCGTATCGAAGAGTTGGTTGAGAAAAACCGTCAAGAGATTGACAATAAAATCCGTGAATATGGTGAGGCTGCTGCCTATGAGATTGGTGCGCCAAACCTTCATCCAGACTTGATGAAAATCATGGGTCGCTTGCAGTTCCGTACTTCATATGGACAAAATGTCTTGCGTCATTCGATTGAGGTTGCTAAGCTGGCTGGTATCATGGCGAGCGAGCTTGGTGAAAATGCGGCTCTTGCCCGTCGTGCAGGATTCCTTCACGATATCGGGAAAGCTATTGACCGTGAGGTTGAAGGTAGCCATGTGGAAATCGGTATGGAATTGGCCCGTAAGTACAAGGAACATCCAGTTGTGGTGAATACGATTGCTAGCCACCACGGCGATGTTGAAGCTGAAAGCGTGATTGCAGTGATCGTTGCTGCAGCAGATGCCTTGAGCGCAGCCCGTCCGGGCGCTCGTAGTGAGTCTCTTGAAAGCTATATCAAGCGTCTTCATGATTTGGAAGAAATTGCGAACGGCTTTGAAGGAGTACAAACTAGCTTTGCTCTTCAAGCAGGACGTGAAATCCGTATCATGGTCAATCCAGGACAAATCAAAGACGACAAAGTCACAATCTTGGCTCACAAAGTTCGTGAGAAAATTGAAAATAATCTCGATTACCCAGGAAATATCAAGGTAACCGTGATTCGCGAGCTTCGTGCAGTAGATTATGCTAAATAAATAAGAAAGAGCAGTTGAAAAATTACTGCTTTTTTGTTACACTAGATAGAAAGATTGTAGTGTGCAGAAATGGCTTTAGACATATAATCTTACAGAAATTTTCAAGTCATTTCACAAACTATCTAAAGGAGACATCATGGCAGACCGTGGCTTACTAATCGTTTTTTCAGGCCCTTCTGGAGTTGGGAAAGGAACGGTTAGACGAGAAATTTTTGAGAGTTCTGATAATCAATTTCAATATTCAGTATCTATGACGACACGGGCACAACGTCCAGGCGAAGTAGATGGTGTTGACTATTTCTTCCGTACGCGTGAAGAATTTGAAGAATTGATCCGTCAAGGACAAATGTTAGAGTATGCAGAGTATGTAGGAAACTACTATGGAACTCCTCTGACTTATGTCAATGAAACGCTTGATAAGGGTATTGACGTCTTCCTTGAAATTGAAGTGCAAGGAGCTCTTCAGGTCAAGAAAAAAGTTCCAGATGCAGTCTTTATCTTTTTGACACCGCCAGATTTAGAAGAATTGCAAGACCGTCTCGTAGGCCGTGGTACGGATAGCGCAGAAGTGATTGCTCAGCGTATCGAAAAAGCCAAGGAAGAAATTGCTTTGATGCGTGAGTATGACTACGCTATTGTAAATGACCATGTTCCTCTTGCCGCAGAACGTGTAAAACGTGTGATTGAAGCAGAACATTTCCGTGTAGACCGCGTGATTGGTCATTATCAGGATATGCTACCAAAGTCTCCGACTATTCGATAAACTATAGAAAACAGGTACAAACAAATGATGCTTAAACCCTCTATTGATACCTTACTTGACAAGGTACCATCAAAATATTCACTCGTAATCTTGTTAGCAAAACGTGCTCACGAATTAGAAGCTGGAGCACCTCCAACTCAAGAATTCAAATCTGAAAAATCAACTCTTCGTGCCTTGGAAGAAATTGAATCAGGGAATGTAACCATCCATCCAGATCCAGAAGGAAAACGCGAAGCTGTTCGTCGCCGTATCGAAGAAGAAAAACGCCGCAAAGAAGAAGAAGAAAAGAAAATCAAAGAGCAAATCGCTAAAGAAAAAGAAGATGGTGAAAAAATTTAAGGTTGGGGGGACTCAATCTTATTTTTTCTATTGCAAGAACGTACTGATACTCAATGAAAATCAAAAAGCAAACTAGGAAGCTAGCCGCAAGCTGTACTTGAGTACGGTAAGGCGACGCTGACGTGGTTTGAATTTGATTTTCGAAGAGTATGACAAGGAGGAGGTGAGAAGATGACCATAGCCAATATTATCGTAGATGTACCCTTGATGCAGACAGACCAGCCCTATAGTTATAGGATTCCGGAGGAATTTGAGGGAATGCTGGAAGTTGGGATGCGGGTTCATGTGCCTTTTGGCAAGGGGAATCGCCTGATTCAAGGGATTGTTCTTGGTTTGGAGTCCCAATCAGATGAAGAAGAGATAGAGCAAGATTTAAAAGATATTGTCGAGGTGCTGGATTTTTCTCCTGTTCTCACGCAAGAACAACTCTGGCTGGCTGAGGAGCTCCGCAAATCTGTCTTCTCCTACAAAATCTCCATCCTCAAGGCCATGTTGCCGGGATTTCTAAATTCCAGCTATGACAAGATTCTCTATCCTCAGGAAGGTTTAAGTCAGGAAGACCGAGAGCGCTTGTTTGGTTCTGAAGATTCGCTAGCCTTTTCCTCTCTGGATTTAGCTAAGCAAGCTGAAATGATGCGGTTGACTAGAAAAGGTCTGCTTGGTCTGGAATATCAGGCAGTCGATCAAAAGAAGGTCAAGACCCAATCTTGGTATGAGGTGAATCTTGCTCAATTAGAGGGTGTTGAGATTTCTGTACGCGCCAAGAAAAAGTTGGAATTGAAAGACTATTTATTGTCTCATCCTGAGAGTGCTTCCTTGGCTAGTTTGTTAGAGTCCTACTCGCGAGAGCAAGTCAACTTCTTTGTAGAACAAGGTGCTGTTACCATAGTTCAAAAGGAAGTTCAACGCTCGGCTGCTTATTTTGAAGGCATTGAGGCAAGTCGACCTTTGGAGTTGAATCCGGAGCAAAGACAGGCGCGAGATGCGGTTGTGAGTGCGATTGGCAGTCATCAGCCACCCTTCCTCCTTCAAGGGATTACAGGAAGTGGGAAGACCGAGGTTTACTTGCAGATTATCCAAGGGGCCTTGGATAAGGGCAAGACAGCTATTTTGCTGGTACCTGAGATTTCCTTGACTCCTCAGATGACGGAGCGTTTTATAGCACGTTTTGGGGACAAGGTTGCCATTCTTCACTCAGGCTTATCCAATGGTGAAAAGTATGATGAATGGCGCAAGGTAGAACGTGGCGATGCTCAAGTTGTTGTTGGTGCCAGATCGGCTATCTTTGCTCCGCTGAAAAATCTGGGTGTCATGATTATTGATGAAGAGCATGAAGCGACTTATAAGCAAGACAGCAATCCCCGTTACCATGCCCGAGAGGTGGCTATTTTACGGGCCCAGTATAATCAAGCGGCTCTGGTGCTTGGGTCTGCGACACCGAGCTTAGAGAGCCGTGCGAGGGCTGGAAAAGGTGTCTATCAACACTTACGTCTGACCCAACGGGCTAATCCTTTAGCTACGATCCCTGAGGTTCAAGTGATTGATTTTCGGGACTATATAGGACAGAATGAGACGTCAAATTTTACGCCCCCTTTGCTAGAAGCCATTCAGGACCGTCTAGCTAAAAAAGAGCAGGTGGTTCTCATGCTCAATCGCCGTGGCTATTCTAGCTTTGTTATGTGCCGGGAATGTGGGACTGTTGATACCTGTCCAAACTGCGATATTTCTCTTACCCTGCACATGGATACCAAGACTATGAACTGTCATTATTGTGGTTTTTCTAAGGAAATTCCTCATGTCTGTCCAAACTGTCAAAGTCGCAGTATTCGCTATTATGGCACAGGGACTCAGAAGGCTTACGATGAGCTAGCAGAGCTCTTTCCGCAAGCACGTATTCTGCGCATGGATGTGGATACCACTCGTAAGAAAGGCAGCCACCAAGCCTTGCTTGATCAGTTCGGGAAAGGCGAAGCTGATATTTTACTTGGAACCCAGATGATTGCCAAGGGCTTGGATTTTCCAAATGTGACTTTGGTTGGTGTTCTCAATGCGGATACAGCCTTGAACTTACCTGATTTTCGTTCTTCAGAGAGAACCTTCCAACTATTGACTCAGGTGGCAGGTCGAGCAGGTCGAGCCGAAAAGGCTGGGCAGGTCTTGATTCAGTCCTACAATCCTCAGCACTATGCTATAAGATTTGCCAAAGATCAAGACTACGAAGGCTTTTATGCCTATGAAATGGGAATCAGACGACAACTTGGTTATCCACCTTACTATTTCACCATTGGAATTACCCTTTCTCACAAGAAAGAAGAAGAGGTGGTCAAACGTGCTTATGAAGTTATGAATATTTTGCGGTCAGGTTTGTCCGAAACCAGTAACCTTCTAGGGCCAACGCCCAAACCTATTGCTCGTACCCACAACCTCTATCATTACCAGATTTTAATTAAATACCGCTTAGAAGATGAGCTGGAGCCAACCCTCAATCAGGTCTTGGCCTTGACTCAAGAAAGGGAAAATAGTGAGCTCCGTCTCAGCATTGACCATGAGCCACAGCAATTTTTATAAGAAGGAGAATATATGACAAAACTAATTTTTATGGGGACGCCCGACTTTTCAGCAACCGTCTTAAAAGGTCTTTTGACAGATGACCGCTATGAGATTGTAGCGGTTGTAACTCAGCCAGACCGGGCTGTTGGTCGTAAAAAAGTGATCCAAGAAACCCCAGTCAAGCAGGCTGCCAAGGAAGCAGGCCTTCCTATTTATCAACCTGAAAAATTATCTGGAAGTCCAGAGATGGAAGCTATTATGAAGCTAGGAGCAGATGGAATTGTGACTGCTGCTTTTGGCCAGTTTCTTCCAAGTAAACTCCTTGATAGTATGGACTTTGCGGTCAATGTTCACGCTTCTCTTCTTCCTAAACACCGTGGTGGTGCTCCTATCCATTACGCCTTGATTCAAGGGGATGAGGAAGCTGGTGTGACTATAATGGAGATGGTTAAGGAAATGGATGCAGGGGATATGATTTCTCGTCGCAGTATTCCGATCACGGATGAGGACAATGTCGGTACCTTGTTTGAGAAATTGGCGCTAGTTGGTCGTGATTTGCTTTTGGACACTTTGCCTGCCTATATTGCTGGGGAAATTCAACCTGAACCGCAGGATCCAAGCCAAGTAACTTTCTCACCAAATATCAAACCTGAGGAAGAAAAATTGGACTGGAACAAGACCAATCGTCAACTCTTTAATCAAATCCGTGGGATGAATCCATGGCCTGTTGCCCATACTTTTCTCAAAGGTGACCGCTTTAAGATTTATGAAGCCCTACCAGTAGAAGGCCAGGGAAATCCAGGTGAAATCCTCTCTATTGGTAAGAAAGAATTGATTGTCGCAACGGCTCAAGGAGCTCTATCTTTCAAACAGGTGCAGCCAGCGGGTAAGCCTAAGATGGACATTGCTTCCTTCCTCAATGGAGTTGGACGTACATTAACTGTGGGAGAACGATTTGGTGATTAAAGTAGAAACGGCTAGAAGTTTAGCCTTGGAGGTGTTGGAGGATGTTCTCGTCAATCAAGCATACTCAAATATTGCCTTAAATAAACATCTCAAGGGGAGTCAACTTTCGGCAACAGACAAGGGTTTGGTGACCGAGCTGGTCTATGGAACGGTAGCCCGTAAACTGACTCTGGAATGGTACCTATCCCACTTTATCCAAGACAGAGACCAGTTAGACAGCTGGCTCTATGTCCTTCTCCTCATGAGTGCCTATCAACTCCAATATTTGGATAAGCTTCCTGACCATGCAGTGGTCAATGAGGCAGTGGAAATTGCAAAATCTCGTAAGAAGGGTAGTGAAAAACTGGTCAATGCTGTTCTTCGTCGTATTTTGCGTGAGGGCTTGCCAGATATTGCCAGTATCAAGCGTAAAAATAAGCGTGATTCCATTGCCTACTCTCTTCCAGTTTGGTTGGTTTCTAAGCTCAAGGAAGAATATGGTGAAGAACGAGCGCAAGCTATTTTTGAAAGCCTCTTAGTGCGAAACAAGGCCAGTATTCGTGTAACAGACCTTGACCGAAAAGAGGAAATCAAAAAATTGCTCGGTGCAAGTGATTCCATGTTGTCAGCCACAGGTTTGGTCAAAGAGCAAGGGAATTTTGCAGGCCATGATTTGTTTGCGAATGGTTCCATTACTATCCAAGACGAGTCCAGCCAGTTGGTTGCTCCAACGCTTGATTTACAAGGTGAAGAGAAGGTTCTAGATGCCTGTGCCGCTCCAGGTGGAAAAACAGCCCATATAGCCTCTTATCTCACGACAGGTCAGGTTACTGCTCTGGACTTGTATGACCACAAGTTGGACTTAATCCAAGAAAATGCAGAGCGTTTAGGAGTTGCATATCGGGTCCAAACGCAAAAATTGGATGCCAGAAAAGTGCACGAGTTTTTTGGTCAGGATTCATTTGATAAGATTTTGGTGGATGCTCCCTGTTCAGGCATTGGTCTTCTGCGCCGCAAACCAGATATCAAATACAATAAAGAAACGGCAGATTTCGCGTCCTTGCAGGAAATTCAGCTAGAAATATTAGGTAGTGTTTGTCAAACACTAGGCAAAGGTGGTATAATAACTTATAGTACCTGTACTATCGTCTCAGAAGAGAACTTTCAAGTCGTACAGGCATTTTTAGAAAGTCATCCTGAATTTGAGCAGGTAAAACTAGAACATGAATGTAAGGATATCATGAAAGACGGCTGTATCCTCATTACACCTGAATTGTATGGAAGTGATGGATTCTTCATCAGTCAATTTCGTAAGATATCGGATTAGGAAGGAACTGACACATGGAAATTTCATTATTAACAGATGTTGGTCAGAAACGAACAAATAACCAAGACTATGTCAACCACTATGTCAATAGAGCTGGGCGTACCATGATTATTTTAGCTGATGGTATGGGAGGTCATCGCGCAGGGAATATCGCTAGTGAAATGGCGGTAACAGATCTAGGTATAGCTTGGGTTGATACCCAAATCGATACAGTCAATGGAGTGCGTGAATGGTTTGCCCATTACCTAGAAATTGAAAATCAAAAGATTCATCAACTTGGACAAGATGATGCCTATAAAGGAATGGGGACAACTCTTGAGGCTGTTGCTATTATTGGCAATCAGGCTATCTATGCCCACATTGGAGATTCTCGTATTGGTTTGATTCGTGGGGAAGAGTACCACCAGTTAACGAGCGACCATTCCTTGGTCAATGAATTGCTTAAAGCTGGTCAATTGACGCCAGAAGAAGCAGCTAGTCACCCACAAAAGAATATTATTACTCAATCTATCGGTCAAAAAGATGAAATTCAGCCTGATTTTGGAATGATTACCCTTGAGCCAGGAGACTATCTCTTGCTCAATAGCGATGGTCTGACAAATATGATTTCAGCTAGTGAAATCTGTGATATTGTCACAAGTGATATCTCACTTGATGATAAAGCGGCGACCTTGATTCGTTTTGCAAACAATGCCGGAGGGCTTGATAACATCACAGTTGCCCTTGTTTCTATTGAGGAGGAGGCGGCACAATGATCCAGATCGGCAAGATTTTTGCCGGGCGGTATCGGATTGTCAAACAAATTGGCCGTGGAGGTATGGCAGATGTCTACCTGGCCAAAGATTTGATTCTAGACGGAGAAGAAGTGGCAGTGAAGGTCCTGAGGACCAACTACCAGACGGACCCGATAGCTGTAGCTCGTTTTCAGCGTGAAGCGCGTGCAATGGCTGACTTAGATCATCCCCATATCGTTCGGATAACGGATATTGGCGAAGAGGACGGTCAACAGTACCTGGCTATGGAATATGTAGCCGGTCTTGATCTCAAGCGCTATATCAAAGAACACTATCCCCTATCAAATGAAGAAGCTGTCCGTATTATGGGACAAATCCTATTGGCTATGCGCTTGGCGCACACTAAAGGTATTGTCCATCGTGACTTAAAACCTCAAAACATTCTGTTAACTCCGGATGGAACTGCCAAGGTTACAGACTTTGGGATTGCGGTAGCCTTTGCAGAGACGAGTTTGACTCAGACTAATTCAATGCTGGGTTCGGTTCATTATTTATCTCCAGAGCAGGCGCGTGGTTCTAAGGCGACTGTACAGAGTGATATCTATGCCATGGGGATTATTTTCTATGAGATGCTGACAGGCCATATCCCTTATGACGGGGATAGTGCGGTGACTATCGCCCTCCAGCATTTCCAGAAACCACTACCGTCAGTTATTGATGAAAATCCATCTGTGCCTCAGGCTTTGGAAAATGTTGTTATCAAGGCAACTGCCAAGAAATTGACAGATCGTTATCAGTCAGTTGCAGAGATGTATGTGGACTTGTCTAGTAGCTTGTCTTATAATCGTCGCAATGAGCCTAAACTGGTATTTAATGATACTACTAAGGCAGACACCAAGACTCTACCAAAAGTATCCCAGAGTACCTTGACCTCGATTCCTAAGGTACAAACACAAAGTCCGAAGCCACAGACTGCGAAGCCGAGTCAGCAGGTTTCAGAAGACGATTACGCAACCAAGCCTGTTAAGAAACGGAAATTTAGAGTTCGTTATATGATTTTATTGGCCAGCATTGTTTTGGTGGCAGCCTCTCTGATTTGGATACTATCCAGAACTCCTGCAACTATTGCTATTCCAGATGTGGCAGGTAAGACAGTTGCGGAGGCCAAGGAAACTCTCAAGAAAGCCAATTTTGAGATTGGCGAGGAGAAATCAGAGGCTAGTGAAAAGGTGGAAGAAGGGCGGATTATTCGTACAGATCCTGACGCTGGAACTGGTCGAAAAGAAGGAACGAAAATCAATTTGGTTGTCTCATCAGGTAAGCAATCTTTCCAATTGAGTAACTATATCGGCCGTAAATCGACAGATGTTATCGCAGAACTCAAGCAGAAGAAGGTTCCTGAAAATCTCATCAAGATCGAGGAAGAAGAATCAAGTGAGAGTGAAGCAGGAACTGTTCTCAGACAGAGTCCAGCTGCCGGAACAACCTATGATTTGAGCAAGGCCTCAACGATTACCTTAACCGTTGCTAAGAAAGTAACTAGCGTTGCCATGCCAAGTTATACAGGATCTAGTCTTGAATTCACTAAAAATAACTTGATTCAAATTGTTGGGGTGAAAGAAGCCAATATTGAAGTTGTAGAAGTGTCGACAGCTCCCGCTGGAACTGCTGAAGGTACAGTCGTTGAACAGAGTCCAAAAGCAGGTGAAAAGGTTGATTTGACTAATACGCGTGTCAAGATTTCAATCTACAAACCAAAAACACCGCCGTCAACGTCATCATCAGCACCAGCCCAACGTGGAAACCAAGGTTCTACTACAACACCAAATCAGGGGAACCAACAAGGAAATCAACGAGAGAATGCACCTGTTACTACTCAATCAAGTAGTGAAGGGAACCACGGAAATTCTCGTGATTAAACGAATCTTTGTCATGATTTCATGGCAAAGATTTTTTTTGACTCCAGATTTGTGATAAAATAGAGGGAGTTGATAAAAGGAGGAAAGCATGGAAGAATCAAGAGAATTAAATGCCGTCATTGATGTGATTATGCTAGCAGGAACCATTCTCCTAAAAAGTGGTTCAGAGATTCATCGCGTAGAAGATACCATGATTCGTATTGCGCATTCGCAGGGGATTGTAGATTGCAATGTTCTTGCCATGCCTGCCGCTATCTTTTTCTCCATTGAAAATACCAATATTTCGCGCATGAAGCGCGTGACCTCCTCTTCTTATAACATCGAAAAAGTCTGCGATGTGAACCAGATTTCTCGACAGTTGGTTGGGGGGAAGATTGATTTAGAGAAAGCCTTCAAGCAATTGACAGCCTTGCAAGTCCAACCCCTTCCTTATACCAAGCTGCAGGTAACTCTAGCTGCGACCTTTAGTGCTCCTTTCTTTTCAATTATGTTTAGTGGAAATATTTATGATGCACTTGGGGCAGGAGTGGCTACCTTATTTGGTTTTACCTTTTCCCTCTATGTGGAGAAGTTTATCCGAATTCCTTTTGTGACAGCCTTTGCTGGAGCCTTTGTCTTTGGGATGATAGCCCAGTTTTGGGCTCGCTACACAGGCTTTCCTTCAACAGCGGATTTGATTATAGCTGGTGCGGTCATGCCTTTTGTACCAGGGATTGCCTTGACCAACGCGGTTCGTGATATTATGACCAACCACATAAACTCTGGTATGAGTAAGATGTTTGAATCCCTGCTCATTACCCTCGCTTTAGGGGCAGGAACTTCTGTCGCCTTGGTATTGATGAACTGATATGACACTTACAACCTTTTTATTACAAGCAGTAGCAAGTCTTCTTGCCATTATTACCTTTTTAATCGTACTCAATGTGCAACGCTCCATGCTCTTACCTGGAGGGATTTTGGGCATGGCTGTCTGGCTAATCTATCTCTTGCTCAAGGAACCAACCAATGTTATTGTGGCTACCTTCATTGCGGCCATTATCGGTTCATGTGTCAGCCAGATTTTGAGTATTCTTTATAAGACACCTGCTGTGGTCTTTATCTTGGCCATTTTGGCACCTCTGGTTCCGGGTTATCTCTCCTATCGAACAACCGCCTTTTTTGTGACGGGGGATTACAGTCACGCCATTGCTAGTGCAACCTTGGTTGTTATGTTGGCTTTGGTGATTTCCATTGGCATGGCTAGTGGAACAGTGATTCTCAGACTTTACTCCTACTTACGAAAACAGCATAAAAGTTAGATTACTAAGCGACTTGATTTGGTGAATCAAGTCTTTTTTCTCTCTTTTACTGTCATTTGTGATAAAATAGTATAGAACGATTTTTTACAATGAATGATAAAACAGAGGTAAATATGACAATCGGTATTGATAAGATTGGTTTTGCGACCAGTCAATATGTCTTGAAATTACAAGACTTAGCAGAAGCGAGGGGAATTGACCCTGAAAAATTAAGCAAAGGACTCTTACTCAAAGAATTGAGTATTGCGCCCCTAACTGAGGACATCGTGACCTTGGCGGCCAGTGCAAGTGACTCTATTTTAACTGAGCAAGAAAGAGCAGAAATTGATATGGTCATTGTGGCTACCGAGTCAGGAATTGACCAGAGTAAGGCTGCGGCCGTCTTTGTGCATGGTTTGCTGGGTATCCAGCCCTTTGCGCGTAGTTTCGAGATTAAAGAAGCCTGCTACGGAGCGACTGCTGCCCTCCATTATGCCAAATTGCATGTGGAAAATTCTCCAGAGTCTAAAGTCTTGGTCATTGCTAGTGATATTGCCAAATATGGTATTGAAACTCCAGGAGAACCAACTCAGGGTGCTGGAAGTGTGGCTATGTTGATTACACAAAATCCACGCATTATGGCCTTTAATAATGACAATGTAGCTCAGACCCGTGACATCATGGATTTCTGGCGACCAAATTACTCGACAACACCTTATGTAAATGGTGTCTATTCTACCCAACAATATTTGGATAGTTTGAAAACGACATGGCTTGAATACCAAAAACGCTACCAGCTTACTTTGGATGATTTTGCTGCTATTTGTTTCCACTTGCCTTACCCTAAATTAGCGCTAAAAGGCTTGAAAAAAATCATGGATAAGAGCCTGCCCCAAGAGAAAAAGGACCTCTTGCAAAAGCATTTTGACCAGTCTATTCTCTACAGTCAAAAGGTGGGGAATATCTACACAGGTTCACTTTTCCTTGGACTTTTGTCTCTTTTGGAAAATACAGATAGCTTGAAAGCTGGGGATAAAATCGCCCTTTATAGTTACGGAAGTGGTGCCGTGGCTGAGTTCTTTAGTGGTGAATTGGTTGAAGGTTATGAAGCCTATCTAGACAAAGACCGCTTGAACAAGCTCAACCAACGAACTGCCTTATCTGTTGCAGACTACGAAAAAGTCTTCTTTGAGGAAATAGACTTGAATGAAACAAACTCTGCCCAGTTTGCAGGTTATGAAAATCAAGACTATGCCTTGGTTGAAATTCTCGACCACCAACGCCGTTATAGCAAGGTTGAAAAATAATGAAAATAAGTTGGAATGGATTTTCTAAAAAATCATACCAAGAGCGCCTCGAGCTACTAAAAGCTCAGGCGCTCCTTAGTCCTGAGAGACAAGCGAGTCTGGAGCAGGATGAACAGATTGGTGTGACTGTTGCAGACCAGCTGAGTGAGAATGTGGTGGGAACTTTTTCACTGCCTTATTCGCTGGTTCCGGAGGTTCTTGTCAACGGTCAGGACTACACCGTTCCCTATGTGACAGAAGAACCATCTGTGGTTGCTGCGGCCAGCTACGCCAGTAAAATTATCAAGCGAGCAGGCGGTTTTACTGCACAAGTCCATCAGCGTCAGATGATTGGACAGGTAGCCCTTTATCAAGTTGCTAATCCTGAACAAGCGCAAGTGAAGATTACCTGTAAGAAAGCTGAACTCTTGGAGCTTGCCAATCAAGCCTATCCTTCTATCGTTAAACGAGGAGGCGGTGCGCGTGATTTGCATGTAGAAGAGATTAAAGGCGAAACAGACTTTCTTGTTGTTTATCTTCATGTCGATACCCAGGAAGCCATGGGTGCCAATATGCTCAACACCATGTTGGAGGCCTTGAAACCCGTCTTAGAAGAACTCAGTCAGGGACAGAGTCTCATGGGAATTCTGTCTAATTACGCGACAGATTCTCTGGTGACAGCAAGTTGTCGCATCGCTTTTCGCTATTTGAGCCGCCAAAAGGATCAAGGACGAGAAATTGCGGAGAAAATAGCTTTGGCTAGCCAGTTTGCGCAGGCTGACCCTTATCGAGCCGCTACTCATAATAAAGGGATTTTTAATGGTATTGATGCCATTTTGATTGCCACTGGTAATGACTGGCGTGCCATTGAAGCAGGGGCCCATGCCTTTGTCAGTCGAGATGGACACTACCAAGGTCTTAGTCGCTGGACACTGGACCTTGAAAGAGAAGAATTGATCGGTGAAATGACTCTGCCAATGCCTGTAGCGACTAAGGGTGGTTCTATCGGCCTCAATCCTCGTGTAGCTCTCAGTCATGAACTACTGGGAAATCCTTCTGCCAAAGAATTAGCCCAGATTATCGTGTCTACCGGGCTTGCCCAAAACTTTGCGGCCCTGAAAGCTCTGGTCAGTACAGGAATCCAGCAAGGCCACATGAAATTGCAGGCCAAATCCTTAGCTCTCCTAGCAGGTGCTAGTGAAACCGAGGTAGCTCCTCTAGTCGAGCGCCTCATCGCAGATAAAACTTTTAACCTAGAGACAGCCCAGCGCTATCTCGAAAATTTAAGATCATAAAAAAACTCAGACAAATCAGTCTGAGTTTTCTTGTACTTATACTCAATGAAAATCAAAAAGCAAACTAGGAAGCTAGCCGTAGGTTGCTCAAAGCATTGCTTTGAGGTTGTAGATAAGACTGACGAAGTCAGTTACATATATCTACGGTAAGGCGACGCTGACGTGGTTTGAAGAGATTTTCGAAGAGTATTAAATACTTTTTCCAGGCAATAATGTAACTGGTAAAAAGTAACCTGTTGTTGCGACTTCCTTGCCTTCGATCTTTTGCAAGAGGAGGTCAACAGTGAGGCAGGCAATTTCTTCCATAGGTTGTTTCACAGTCGTCAAATGAGGGTAGTAATTCTCGATAAAGTAGGTACCATCATAGCCGATGACCTTGAGCTCTTCTGGGACAGAAATGCCCAGTTCTTGAGCAATTTTGATAACCAAAATAGCTGTCAAATCATCCGAAGCAAAAATAGCATCTGGTCTTTGTCGAGTTAAGATATTCTTGATTTCCATTTCTTTTCTGACAGGAGAAAAGTCACTGGAAACATTAATAATAGGAGCTTTTGGGAGTACGGATGCAAAACCAGCGTGGCGTAGTCCAGTTGGTGAATTAGAATTGTCATTCCCTGTAATCATGATGATAGACTGGGCGCCTGTCTTGACCAAGGTCTGGGCGGCTAGGACCCCACCAGCATAGTTGTCAGACGAGACAACAGGAATATCTGGTGACAGGTTTCGGTCAAAGGAAATAATCGGCGCTGTTACACGATTGTAGTCTTCAATTCCCAAGTTGTGACTGCCAGAAATGATGCCGTCTACCTGATTGGCTTCTAACATTTCGATGTATTCGCGTTCCTTCTCAGAATCGTGTTCGCTGTTGCAGATGATGGCCTTGTAACCATTCTTGAAGAGTTGATGTTCCAATTTATCAATCAATTCTGCATAGAAAACGTTGGAAATATTTGGGAAAATCAAACCGATTAACTTAGCTGATTTTCCTTGCAGACTACGAGCTAGGTTGTTGGGTTTATAGCCCAATTCCCGCATGGCTTCATTGACTTTTTGGATGGTTTTCTCAGAGAGATAGCCTTTTTTATTGATAACCCGAGAAACGGTAGTAGGGCTGACGCCTGCAAGTTTGGCGACATCAGTTAGTTTTGCGACCATAATCTAATTCATAGTAAGTTCCAGTTGGGTTTCCAGATTTGATCAGGATACCATTTTGGTCTGCATGTGGGAAGACACGACCAGAAAATACTTTTTCTCCTTTGTTGATGAAAATTTCAAAGACAGAGTTATCGATGAAAATCGTGGCAGTAGTGGCCTGATTGTCGATTGGGCAAGAACGAGTTGTACCAAATTCTTGGGCGTACTGTTCACCAGCTTGGCTACGATCCACTGTCACTTGACCATTTACAAGGTCAAAGTTGATGGAAAGTCCCTTGCCTTCTTTGTCAGCAAGTAAGACAATCTCGCTCTGACTATTGGCTTCTAAGTTGAGTTCGAGTTCGTATGTGTTCTTGGTTTGAGCACGATTTGAGAACATCTCTTCAGAAGCACGAAGGTCCTTGATAGCTGCGACTGGGTATTGGTAGAGTTTACCGTCTTTGATAGTGAGTTCTTTGACCAAAGAGAAGGTTCCTTGGTGGTCAAAACGGTCAGATGGGTAAGAAACATCTGGTAAACCAAGCCAGCTAACTGCTAGAGCACGTCCGTCAGGAGCGTTGAAGGCTTGAGTTGCATAGGCTTCGAAACCATAATCCATGTTTTGAAGTTGAGACACATCTACCATTTTGGAATTTTCAGGGTCAAAGGAAGCCCCAATCTTATACATATTTGGATAGATATTATCGTAGTCTAGAACTTTCTTATCCAATCCTTGTGGACAGTAGAGGAGGACAGGTTGCTCCCCTACAAAGACCAGATTTGGGCATTCCATCATGTAGGCAGTACGGTCGTTAGCAAAGTCAAGGTCGCCAACTGCTTGCCAGTTTGTATAGTCATTATCGACAGCCTTGTAGAGACGGACGAAGCCTTTTTTCTCTAAGTCCTGTCCACCGACGATAGCATAGTATTGACCCTTAAAGTTAAAAATTTGCGGATCGCGGAAGTGGTCAGTTGAGTCAGCAGGCTGGTCAATCAAGATCTTGTCAATCTTGCTAATCTTGCCATCTTTATCCATCAAAGCCCCAATCTGGTACGGGTGACGGATCCAGTTTTCATCACGGACATTTCCTGTATAAAATAGGAACAAGTTATCGCCAAACTGCATGGCAGAACCAGAGTAAGCACCGTGGCTATCTAATGGAGTATCAGGCAAAACTTTGACTCCGGTTTCTCTAAAGTGAACCAAATCATCACTTTCAAGCTGAACCCAAGATTTTAAGCCGTGGGCTGCACCAAAAGGGAAGTTCTGGTAAAAAACAATCCACTTGCCATCAAAGTAAGAAAAGCCATTTGGGTCGTTGAGAAGTCCTGTTTTTGGCTCAACATGGTAATGAGTATGCCATGGAGATTGTGCCATATTTTCCTTTATATGTTGAATTTCTTCTTGCGTCCAATCTTGATAAAGTCTGTAACGACGCTCAGTTGTCCATTCCATTCATTCATTCCTCCGAAAATCTTATCACTTTTAATAGTAACCGTTTTCGATAAAAAATGCAAGCCTTTTATGTTAAAAAAGAGAAAAAACTGTCAAACGTTTATCATAAAATAAAAGCAGGAAATCAGTCATCTATCTACAGAAAATTGAAAGAAAGTGAAACAAAATCCTTTTTAACTCAGATTTTAAACTATTTTTTTAAAGAACACTTTCATAAAACTCTCACAATCTATCAAAACAAAAGACCTTACTCTAAGAAACAAATATTTTTTCTGCAAAACGCTTGACATATTTTTTAAACGTGATAGAATAATATTCGTAGGGCGGATAAAATCGCTTTCAAACATTTTACAAATTTTTTATAAGGAGATTTTTGCAAATGACGAATACAGAAATTGCAAAAAGAGTCATCGAAGCCTTAGGCGGACGTGAGAACGTTAACAGTGTTGCGCACTGTGCGACTCGCCTTCGTGTCATGGTTAAAGATGAAGCGAAAATTAACAAAGATGCTATCGAGAGCTTGGAAAAAGTTCAAGGTGCTTTCTTTAACTCAGGTCAATACCAAATCATCTTTGGTACTGGTACAGTAAACAAGATGTACGATGAAGTCGTAGCCCTTGGTTTGCCAACTTCAACAAAAGCTGAAATGAAAGCAGAAGCTGCTAAACAAGGAAATTGGTTCCAACGTGCCATCCGTACTTTCGGTGACGTCTTCGTTCCAATCATTCCAGTTATCGTAGCAACTGGTCTCTTCATGGGTGTTCGTGGTCTCTTGACTGCTCTTGGAATGACACTTCCAGAAGATGTGACAACTTATACTCAGATCTTGACAGACACTGCCTTTATTATCTTGCCAGGTTTGGTTGTTTGGTCAACTTTCCGTGTATTCGGTGGTAACCCAGCTGTTGGTATCGTTCTTGGTATGATGCTCGTTTCTGGTTCACTTCCAAATGCCTGGGCTGTTGCGTCTGGTGGTGAAGTAACTGCAATGCAGTTCTTCGGATTTATCCCAGTTGTAGGTTTGCAAGGTTCAGTTCTTCCAGCCTTCATCATCGGGGTTGTCGGAGCTAAGTTTGAAAAAGCAGTTCGTAAGGTTGTTCCAGATGTACTTGATCTCTTGGTAACACCGTTTGTAACACTCCTTGTAATGTCAATTCTTGGATTGTTTGTTATCGGACCAGTCTTCCACGTTGTTGAAAACTACATTCTCATTGGAACTAAAGCAATTCTTAACTTGCCATTCGGACTTGGTGGTTTCTTGATTGGTGGAGTTCACCAATTAATCGTCGTATCAGGTGTTCACCACATCTTCAACTTGCTTGAAGTTCAATTGCTTGCTGCTGACCATGCTAACCCATTTAACGCTATCATCACAGCTGCCATGACTGCTCAAGGTGCTGCGACTGTAGCCGTTGGTGTGAAAACTAAAAATCCTAAACTTAAAACACTTGCTTTCCCAGCTGCTCTTTCTGCCTTCCTAGGTATTACTGAGCCTGCTATCTTCGGGGTTAACTTGCGTTTCCGTAAACCATTCTTCCTTTCATTGATTGCTGGTGCAATCGGTGGTGGATTGGCATCTATCCTTGGTCTTGCTGGTACTGGTAATGGTATCACAATCATCCCAGGTACAATGCTTTACATTGGTAACGGACAACTTGCACAATACCTTCTTATGGTAGCTGTATCATTTGCCCTTGGTTTTGCCCTTACTTACATGTTTGGTTACGAAGATGAAGTAGAGGTTGCTGAAGGAACTACTACAGAACGCTTCGTTGAAGAAGCAGTTACTGGAAATGTTGTTGCTCTTCAAAATGAAACACTTGTCACTCCTATCGTTGGTGATGTTGTTGCTCTTGCTGATGTCAATGACCCAGTCTTCTCAAGTGGAGCTATGGGACAAGGTATCGCTGTGAAACCTAGCCAAGGTGTGGTCTATGCACCAGCTGATGCTGAAGTTTCAATCGCCTTTCCAACAGGGCACGCTTTTGGTTTGAAAACAACCGATGGTGCTGAAGTTTTGATTCACGTTGGTATCGACACTGTAACAATGAACGGTGACGGTTTTGAAGCAAAAGTTGCTCAAGGTGACAAGGTCAAAGCTGGCGATGTTCTTGGAACATTTGACTCAAACAAAATTGCTGCAGCTGGACTTGATGATACAACAATGATTATCGTTACAAACACAGCTGACTACGCTTCAGTAGCTCCAGTAGCAACAGGTTCAGTTGCGAAGGGTGATGCTGTGATCGAAGTGAAAATCTAATCAATCCTCTCTAAAGTGAAAACGAACAAATGACATGTTTGTTCGTTTTTGCTTGAATGGTAAGATTTACAGAGGAAAATCTAAAAAATAGAGAAATTTAGACTTTCGAAATATGCTATAATAAAGAAAATAAAAACAAGAGGTTTATCATGACAAAATTATATGGGAGCTTGGAAGCGGGCGGTACAAAGTTTGTCTGTGCTGTCGGTGATGAAAACTTTAACGTTGTAGAAAAAACACAATTTCCAACAACAACTCCAATCGAAACAATCGATAAAACCATCGAGTTTTTCTCAAAATTCGATAATCTTGCTGGTCTTGCAGTTGGTTCATTTGGTCCGATTGATATTGACAAAAACTCAAAAACCTATGGCTTTATCACAACGACTCCAAAACCAAACTGGGCAAATGTGGACTTACTTGGTGCTCTTCGCCGCGCCCTCAACGTGCCAATGTACTTCACTACAGACGTAAACAGCTCTGCCTACGGTGAAGTGGTTGCCCGTAACAATGCTGGTGGCCGTATCGAAAACTTGGTTTACTACACAATCGGTACAGGGATCGGTGCAGGAGTCATCCAACGTGGTGAGTTTATCGGTGGTGTTGGTCACCCTGAAATGGGTCACTATTATGTGGCTAGACACCCAATGGATATTGAAAAAGAATTTAAAGGAGTTTGTCCTTTCCATAATGGATGTTTGGAAGGCTATGCAGCTGGTCCAAGTCTGGAAGCTCGTACAGGTGTTCGTGGGGAAAATATCGAACTTAACAACTCTGTATGGGATGTCCAAGCCTACTACATCGCTCAAGCTGCAGTCAATGCGACAGTGACTTTCCGACCAGACGTGATCGTCTTTGGTGGTGGAGTTATGGCTCAACAACACATGCTTGATCGTGTGCGTGAGAAATTCACATCTTTGCTCAACGGTTACCTACCAGTGCCAGATGTGCGTGATTATATCGTTACACCGGCTGTTGCAGGCAATGGTTCAGCTACACTGGGGAACTTCGTTCTTGCTAAGAGCGTTGCAAAATAAAGCACAAAATCCGCTTGGGAAACCAAACGGATTTTTTATGTGTCAAAGCATTTGCCAGAAAAAGTCAATAATATAAGTCAAACCGTAGGTATAAACTACGAGGGTAAAGGGCTTGGTCAGAACGATGATGGTCATATAGCGCTTGAAGCTCATCTTGGTCAGGGCAGCCAGCATACAGAGAAAGTCAGCGGGACTAATGGGCCAAATCATCATAAAAATAAAGAAACGGTCAAAACGATTGCCCTTATCCAACCAACCGATGTACTTGTCGTAGGTGCGCTTGCTGACGACAGACTGGACAAAGGCAGCCCCATAGAGGCGCACCAGATAAAAGATAATAGCGCAGCCAATCACGATACCGATATAGTTGTAGATAGTCCCGATGATGTGCCCGTAGATAAAGACCCCAGCCACTGAGGTCAAGGCCCCAGGAATGATAGGGACGACCGTTTGTAAAATCTGTAAAAAGATAAAGAGAGGTGGTCCCCAGATACCTGCTTGCTGAATAAAGGCAGAGAGGGTTTCCTTAGACTGTAAAATCCCAGCCTGATAAGCCCAAATACAGAAAATCAAACTCCCAACCCCACCAACAATCGATGAGATATTGATAACTTGCTGCAGAAGGGGAGATACAGCTTTCATTTGTTTATCCTGTGACATGTAAACTCCTCATAGATAGTATAAATCTACTATACCATATTTTGAGGAGAAAGACTACACGGGATACTTCGTGTGACTTTGTCTCAAGTATGGTAAAATGGGAATAAGAAAATGACAGCTTAGAATGAGGAAAATCATGTTAGGATTGAAGTTTAATGGTACTTGGCGCAACTACCAAAAACAAGTCTTGGACAACTTTCAGGAATACCAAGCAGATGGCCATGTCCACTTGGTGGCAGCACCAGGTTCTGGGAAAACAACCATTGGTATCGAGTTGATTGCCCGCTTTGATAAGCCAGCTCTAGTTTTGGTGCCAACTGTTACCATTCGGGAACAATGGGTGGACAGGATTCGTCAGGCCTTTTTAGAGGATGAGGACCAGGTCACAAGTCTCGTGTCTCAAAATCTCAAGGATATGAAGCAAATCACCATCGCCACCTATCAAGCTTTTCACAGTGCCATGCAACAGGTACAATCTCAAGAAGATAATGGCGAGGTTGAAGACTTTGTCGGCTTTGACCTGCTTGCTAGACTTAAGGAAAAAGGCGTTGAAACCCTCTGTTTGGATGAATGCCATCACTTGAGAAATGAATGGTGGAAAAGCCTAGAAGATTTCCGTAAAAATTACCAACAACTGCAAGTCATCTCTCTCACAGCAACACCGCCTTATGACAGTGAGCCAGAACTCTGGGAACGCTATCTCCAGATGTGTGGCGAAATCGACCAAGAAATCACGGTGCCAGAACTAGTCAAGGAAGACACCCTCTGCCCTCACCAGGACTTTGTCTATATCTGTTTTCCGACCAAGGAAGAAGACAAGAAACTGGAAGAATTTGAGGATACCAAGTGGCAGTATGTCAGCCAACTAGTCGTTGATCCTGATTTTCAAGAGTTGATTAAGAGTTCCAAGGTTCTCAAAGGGGAAATCTCTGCGGATATGCTCCTTGAAGATCCCAAGTATCTTTCAGCCCTCCTTATTTATTTACAGGCTCAAAAACTGGAAATTCCCAAGCATCTACGAGATTTACTAGGAGCTGAAGGCTTGCCTGCTCTTAATTACTACTGGCTCGAAGTCCTCTTGCAAGGCCTTCTCTATCAGACACCCGACTGGTATGAGTATCCACAGGAGACAAAGAAAAAGATAGAAGCTGAGTTGAAATCAAGAGGATTGATTGAAAAACGTCAGGTCTTCTTGGTCAAATCCAAGGCCAATGACCAAATCCTCAATCAATCTCTAGGAAAACTGGCTGGCATCGTATCTATCTTTGAAACCGAGTATGCTAGTCTAGGTCAGGACTTGAGACAGTTAGTCTTGGCGGACTATATTCGCAAGGACTTTTCCAGTTATCTGGGAGATGACCAAGCACCAATCACGCAATTAGGTGTCCTCCCTTACTTTGAAACCATTCGCAGAAGTGCACAAAAACAAGGCTTGTCTGTCCCTATAGCAGTCCTTTCTGGTAGTGTCGTGATCATACCGGCTAGTGTCAAGGGAGAACTTCAAGCCCTCATTCCAAACACTAGCTTAAGCTTCTCTGCCATTGGAAAACTCGATCAAGGTGCTTATCTCCAAGTAGGCTTTCCATCTAGCTTTAAGGGGATGGTCGCAGCAGTGACCGAGCTCTTCCAACGTGGTTCTATCCAGGTCTTGGTCGGAACCAAGTCTCTCTTGGGAGAAGGATGGGATGCGCCTTGCGTCAATTCTCTCATCCTAGGAAGTTTTGTCGGAAGCTTTATGCTGAGTAATCAGATGCGAGGCCGTGCTATCCGTATCTGGCCAGGACATCCAGATAAGACCAGCAATATCTGGCACCTAGTAGCCATCAAACCTTACAAAAATCCAGCCTTTTCTAATGAAAATCAAGAAGAACAAGACCTCAATCCATATCAGGACCTGCACACCCTAGCCCGACGTATGGACCACTTCCTTGGCTTGTCCTATAAGGAAGATACCATCGAAACAGGTCTGGATCGCTTGAACTTCCCTGAGTTTCCATTTAAGAAAAAGAAACTCGAAGACTACAACGAGAAAATCATGGAACTATCCAAGGATCGTGCCTCCCTTCGTAAAAAATGGCAGGAATCTCTCATCGTTGCTGACAAGATTGAGATTGTCAATGAAGTAGCGACTGACAGTAAACGAATCCCTCTGCTTGCCCTAGCGGATGCTGAAAAGTGGGTTCGCTATTCTTTCTTACTGATTGCAGTTAATCTCCTCCTCTATCTTTTTAAAACAAATGGTATTCGTCTTGCTTGGTTAACGACTATTAGTCTTGTTTTGCTTACTATTGCTTTGGTCCGTTATTTCTTTTACAAGAGTCCTTATGTACGCCTACGTCAGGTGGGTGAAGGTATTCGTAATGCCATGCTAAAGATGGGGCATCTTTCCGATGATCAGTCGCGCGTGCAGGTGGAAGAAGATAAGGATAGCTATTGCGTTTTTGCCTATCTAAAAGGTGGCAGTATGCGAGATAAGGAGCTCTTCTCTCAGACCTTGGGCGAATTCTTTGCTCCCGTGGACAATCAACGCTACCTCTTAGTAGCAAAAAAAGCACCAGAAGGTCAATCCAAGTATTTTGTAGTTCCTAGCCTCTTTGAAAAGCGCAAGGAAGAAGCTCAGCTCTTTCTAGACGCAATCGCACCTCAGCTAGGTGATTACCAGTTAGTCTACACCCGCAACGAAGCAGGCAGAAAAATCCTGCTCGAAGCCAGACTCAAATCCCTAGCCAACAAAAACGACCGCATCATCACCAAGAAAAAGGTCAAAAGTGCCTTGAAATAGAAAAAATCACAATATATAAATAAATTTTCTTAAAAGATAAACACAAATAGAGACAGTAAGAAACGATTGACTGGTTCCAATAAGAAGGAGAAAAAAGTAAAAGTAGAAGAAGCGAGAACAGTGGCAGGATAAAAATAAACGTCTGTAGATATATTATTATCTAAAGGCGTTTTTTGGTGGATTCGTGGTATAATTTTTATAAAAGTAGGCGCTATGAAATATTTTGTTTTTTAGAAAGAAATACTATGGATGATAGATTTATTACATTAAAGCACATTGATACTTCAGTAGCAGCTAAAAATGTTGCTAAATTACTTGAAGAAAATAAAACTTATTTCTTAAATGGGAACTGGGGTTCTGGAAAAACAGAATTTCTAGTTGAAGTTGGTAAGAATACTAATAAAAAATTAGTTACGATAGACTTTTGGAGATTAAGCGATAACCGCTCAACGATTGAGATTGTTTTTTCAAAATTACACCCGTTGGTATATAGCCTTTTAAGGATTTTCATAGTTTTATGTGTCGCAGTTTCTATCTTAATGACTAATGTAGTTGATTTGGGTTTAAGTTCTTTTTTTGAATCTTTTTGTGTTAAATTAATTATTGGGAGTATTGTTTTATTAGTAGCAATCTATCAATTTTTTAAAATCAAATCAGATGGTTTTTACAGTTGTTTACTAACTTCTAAATGTCTATCATTATCTCGAAAAGTATTAGTTATTGATGATTTTGATCGAATGTCTAACAAACAACAAGAGGAGAGTTATAAAATTTTTAGCTTGCTTAATGGCAAGATTCCAATTGTTTTTGTTGGAGATATTGAGAAAGTGCATCTTAACGACAATAATTTCCTCTCTAAAATTATTGATAGACGGATAGAACTACCATTTGTTCTTCACCCATCAAATATTTGGCAAGATTATTTTGAGTTGTTAAGTAAAAAACTCAATACGAGTTTGTCAGATGATTTTTGGAGAAGGTTTAGCTTTGAAAACAGAAATTTGCGAGATCGTAATCATTTTAATGACTATGTCAATCAAGAATTCTTTTCAAGGAAGAAGTTTGAACATGTTCAAGAAGAACAGCAACTTTGGATTATCTACGCTTATCTTTTTTATCCTGAATTATATAAACAACTATTAAAGAACGAAGAAATAAAAGTTAAGGATGATGAAGAAACAAGTTTTACAGAGATTTTCAAGTTTGGGCGAAGCATACAGGAAATATTATCTGACATTCAGCAATCAGACCATAACCAATATCCACCGAACTATAAAAAGAATAAACCAGCCTATTTTCTCTATGAAGAACCTCTAAATCATACAAAAGAGGAATTTAATACATTACTTGAAACAGACAGTAATGAATTATCCAGAGAACTAAGAGAGGCAAACTATAACAAAGATTTTTATCAATATCTCTCAAGCGAATATAAATCTTTTTCTGAAATTCAGAAAGCTAAACTACTACGTATTACTATACAGGAATCTCTGAAATCTTATAATAGCTCTGCAATGGACTATATTGTTGAAGAAAAATTGAATGAAGAAATCCCTAGATATGAGAGAAATACTCCTTTAAGCAAGGAAACAATAGCTAGGATTGTAAATTTTTGGGAAACTATTCTTAGGAAAGAAGGTTTAGACCAGTCTGAAATCATTTATTTTATGGAAAAGCATAGAGTACTTAGCTTCCATGATTTGGGACTTCACTATACAAAATTAGAGATTAATAATGAAAATTTTGCCAAGCTAAATCGGAAAGATTTCTTCCTATTGACCTATCTAAGTGCGGTTAATAAATTTGGGCAATTTAAGAAATGGGATAGTAGTATATGGAATGCGATAGATTGTTTTGGAGATAAGGAATTTTTATCATTTTGGAAATTTCAAGGGATTCTATCTACTGATGAGAATTATTTTGATTTTGATATTATCCCAGAAAATATGATCTATACTCTTTGGATAGGTAAATACACTTTTGAACCACCACATGATTTTGAAGATTATAGGGAGGATGTTATTAAAAAGATTCGCCTGAAACTTGATCAGCTGGAATCAAAAGGATTCACATTTGATGAGAAAATAGATGGAGAACATAGACGCAGGGATTAGGATTTTAAAATTTGGGTATTTTTCTAGTTTATTGCTTATTTCTTACCGTTACACTAAATTAGCATTTTCTATAAAAATTACTTGCTCTACTCAGGTCGAGTGGTTTTTATAGAATTATGATAAAATAGGAGTAATAATACATTTTTGAAAGAGTTTTAGATACAACTTTGTTTCCGTATTTCCTGGGAACTAGTAGAAAGTAAGGAGAAATATGGAAAATACCAACCAACGTGCCCTTTGTCAGCAACTCTGGGCGGAAAATAAATACCTTGTTTTGAGCCATTCCAGCAATATTTACAAGGAGATTCGCCAGTATCTCAAGCAAGAAGTGGTGGAGTTGAGTCATGTTCAAGAGATGATTGACTGTGCCTGCCAGATTCCAGAACACAGGGGTCAGGTTTGCAATGCCTTTCAGCATATTTGGGGCTATTTTAAAAAGCAAGCCAGTCTTGATGAGCGCAAAGACTATATGCTTTTGCTGGATCGCTACCGCTTTGGTCAAGCCTCTAAGGAGGACTTGATTGCTAGAACTAGAGACTTGCTTGATCGCTATCCAAATAGTTACTTGCAACATTCGACCTTGCTGAAAGGAGACTCCCATGAGACTTTGGCATGAGGCTTTGATTTCACAACTTCCCCGTCCTCAGCTTTTGGGGCAACATCGAGAGTGCTGTGCCCTGCGTGGGAATGGCTGGGGCAGAAAGCATGCGACGGTTGACTATGTCTTTACCCACTCGCCCTATCGTCTATATGCCTATCACCGCTTGATCATGGAGGAGATGGCTGGCCGTGGCTATAATGTCAGTCCAGAGTGGCTGGATAAGAACTATCGTGGAAAGACCTGCCCTCCTTATGAAAACTTAGCAGAGGAAAAGCTGAAAAGTCCAATCTATAGTGAGCATGACAATGCCTACTATGAGGAGTGTCTGGCTAATCTCCGAGAGAAGGGGATAGACCTATAGTCTTTTCTAATAACAAGCCATAGGCAATTCTCAGTTTAATCAAGTTTGACTATGAACAGGGCTATCTTGAAAATCTGTTAATCATTGTTTATCAAAGGATTTGGGGAATCTTCTCCAAATCTTTTTTTGTACTTCAAATAACGATATAGTTTCAAACTATATCAAAGCCTAATTTTTTACAATTATACAGACGCTTTCTTTTCTGTTAAGATAGTTTCAACAACAATTTTTGGAGGACAAAACATGTCAACTACAATTATCGGTTTCCCACGTTTGGGTGAATTCCGTGAATTAAAATTTACAACTGAAAAATACTTTAGAAAAGAAATCTCAGAAGAAGAACTCTTGGCTGCTGCGAAAGAATTGCGTGCAAAACACTGGAACATCGTCAAGGAAAAAGGTATCACTGAAATCCCATCAAATGACTTTTCTCACTATGACAACTTCCTTGATGCTGCTTTCCTTTTCAACGTAGTTCCTGCATCAGTACAAAACTTGGACTTGTCTGATCTTGAACGCTACTTTGCTTTGGGACGTGGTTACCAAGGAGAAAAAGGGGATGTTCGTGCCCTTCCGATGAAGAAATGGTTCAACACAAACTACCACTACATCGTTCCAAAATTTGCAAAAGACACTCAAGTAAAATTGGCTGGTCACAAGATTTTCGATGAGTTCCAAGAAGCTAAAGAACTTGGTCTCAACACTCGTCCTGTCCTTGTAGGTCCATTCACTTTCCTTCAATTATCAGACTTTGAAGAAGGCGTGAAAGCAGAAGACTTCGTAGATAGCTTAGTAGCTGCTTACCAAGATGTTTTTGCGAAATTGGCTGAACTTGGTGCCACTCGTATCCAACTCGATGAAGCTGCTCTTGTCAAAGACTTGACAGAAGAAGAAAAAGCCCTCTTCTTGAACATCTACAACAAACTCTTGGCTGATAAAAAAGGTCTTGAAGTCTTGCTTCAAACTTACTTCGGTGACGTTCGTGACGTTTACGCTGACCTTGTGAAATTGCCAGTAGATGCGATCGGTCTTGACTTCGTTGAAGGTAAGAAAACTCTTGAACTTGTTAAAGGTGGATTCCCAGCTGACAAGACTCTTTATGCAGGTATTGTCAATGGTAAGAACATCTGGCGCAACAACTACGAAAAGAGCTTGGCTGTTCTTGAGCAAATCCCAGCTGAAAACATCGTTTTGACAAGCTCATGTTCACTTCTTCATGTGCCATTTACAACTGCTAATGAAGAATTTGAACCAGCTATCTTGAACCACTTTGCATTTGCAGTTGAAAAATTGGATGAGATCCGTGACTTGGATGCTATCCGCAACGGTCAAGGTGCAGAAGCTCTTGCAGCTAACAAAGAACTCTTTGCGACTGAACGTGTTGGTGAAAATGCGGAACTTCGTGCTCGTATCGCTGGATTGACAGACGCAGACTACACTCGTTTGCCAGCCTTCGCAGAACGTGAAGCAATCCAAGAAGAAGCATTCAAACTTCCAGCTCTTCCAACAACAACAATCGGTTCATTCCCTCAAACTAAGGAAGTTCGTGCTAAACGTTTGGCCTTCCGTAAGGGTGAATTGTCACAAGAAGAATACGATGCCTTCCTTGCTGAAACCATCGACGAATGGATCAAATGGCAAGAAGAAGTTGGATTTGACGTGCTTGTACACGGTGAATTCGAGCGTAACGACATGGTTGAGTACTTCGGTCAAAACTTGTCAGGTTACCTCTTCTCTAAGAACGGTTGGGTACAATCATACGGTATGCGTGGGGTTAAACCACCAATCATCTGGGGTGATGTAACTCGTCTCAACCCAATCACTGTGAAATGGTCTAGCTACGCACAAAGCCGTACAGACAAACCTGTTAAAGGTATGTTGACTGGACCTGTTACAATTCTTAACTGGTCATTCCCACGTGAAGACATCTCTATCAAGGATTCTACTCTTCAAATCGCTCTTGCTATCAAGGATGAAGTTCTTGACCTTGAAGCTGCAGGCGTGAAAATCATCCAAATCGACGAGGCTGCCCTTCGTGAGAAATTGCCACTTCGTCGTAGCGACTGGTACGAAGATTACCTTGACTGGGCTATTCCAGCCTTCCGTTTGGTACACTCAACAGTAGCACCAGACACACAAATTCACACTCACATGTGTTACTCAGAATTTACAGATATCATCCCAGCTATCGACAACATGGATGCAGACGTTATCTCATTTGAGGCTAGCCGTTCAAACCTTGAAATCTTGGACGAACTCAAAGCGAAAAACTTCCAAACTGAAGTTGGACCTGGGGTTTACGATATCCACTCACCTCGTGTGCCTAACGAAGGCGAAATCGACCACACCATCGAAGCAATTCTTGCGAAAGTACCTAGCAAGAAAGTTTGGATCAACCCTGACTGTGGTTTGAAAACACGTGGTATTCCAGAAACGAAAGAAAGCTTGATCCGCCTTGTAGAAGCTGCGAAAGCTGCGCGTGAGAAATTGTAAGAAAAGACAGTTCTCTATACATGGTTGATCAGTAAGAAATCAACTAGAAAAAGGTTCATACATATGTCACGTCAAACACCGTCCCTCTCATTTGAAGTTTTCCCTCCAAACCCAGCAGTAGGCAATGACAAAATTATTGCGGCCCTGAAAGATATGCAGGACTTGGCGCCACACTTCATCAGTGTGACTGCCAGCAATAATAAATTTAATATCAAAGAGACGACGGTTCGTTTGGCAGACTATATCCAAAATGACTTGGAGATTCCAACCATTGCTCACTTGCCAGCTATCTATCTGACTAAGGATAAGGTGGCTGAGACTATTGCAGATTTGGATAAGGTTGGGGTTCAGAAAATCTTGGCTCTTCGTGGAGATATCATTCCTGATGTGGAGCCACAAAAAGATTTCCGTTACGCGACAGATTTGATCGAATTTATCAAGGAACAGGCGCCACATTTTGAAATTATTGGAGCTTGTTACCCAGAAGGGCACCCTGATTCACCAAACCAAATCTCAGATATTCAAAATCTCAAGAAAAAAGTAGATGCAGGCTGTTCAAGCCTTGTCACTCAGCTTTTCTTTGACAACGAGCGTTTCTACGATTTCCAAGACAAATGCACCTTGGCAGGAATTGATGTTCCTATTCATGCAGGAATCATGCCAATCCTGAATCGTAACCAAGCGCTTCGTCTCTTGAAGACTTGTGAGAATATCCATCTCCCACGTAAGTTTAAGGCTATCTTGGACAAGTATGAGAATGACCCTGAGTCACTCAGAGCAGCAGGACTTGCCTATGCCGTGGACCAAATCGTGGACTTGGTAACGCAAGACGTAGTAGGCGTGCATCTCTACACCATGAACAATGCAGACACTGCTCAGTACATTCACCAAGCAACCCATGCCTTGTTTAATCATCAATCTTAAAATAACAAAAAGCAAACCATTCTTCTTTTCATAGAGGAATGGTTCCTTTTTAATAGAAAAGACCGTACTTTTTAAGAAAAATATGATAAAATAGACTCTGTACGTACTTGATACAAAGATGAGGGTATAAACGATATTTAAGCAGTCTTAATCTTATGTCAAAGAGATGTAAGTTAAAGAATCAGAACTAAAGTAATTTCGGAGTTGAACACGGGCTAAATCCCTAGTGAAAAAGATAGATTTCCTGGTGTGAGTGGCACACTGCTTTAATCTCTGCTATCATGCGTAATTGAACCCGGCCGAAAAGCTGTGTAAAAAAGATAAACTGTCTTGTCTTCATCGAAGACTTCGCCAGTTTCCTATTTTTCTACAGAAATGTTCGGCAAGCCGAAACGTCCAAAATATCTTGATCTTTGTAGGCAAGGCGTATAATTTTATCAATCCAAAGGGGATTAAAATGACAAAACAAGTGTTTCAAACGACTTTTGCGGGTCGTGAGTTGATCGTAGAGACTGGTCAGGTTGCTAAGCAAGCAAATGGCTCTGTTGTCGTGCGTTATGGTGAGTCAACTGTCTTGACTGCTGCCGTCATGTCTAAGAAAATGGCGACTGGGGATTTCTTCCCACTTCAAGTCAACTACGAAGAAAAAATGTATGCGGCTGGGAAATTTCCTGGTGGCTTTATGAAACGTGAAGGACGTCCTTCAACAGATGCAACCTTGACAGCGCGTTTGATTGACCGTCCAATCCGTCCAATGTTTGCGGAAGGTTTCCGTAACGAAGTGCAAGTTATCAACACTGTCCTTTCTTACGATGAAAATGCATCTGCACCAATGGCAGCTATGTTTGGTTCATCATTAGCACTATCTATCTCAGATATTCCATTTGACGGCCCAATCGCTGGGGTTCAAGTAGGCTATGTTGATGGAGAAATCGTCATCAACCCTACTCAAGAACAAGCAGAGCAATCTCTTCTTGAATTGACAGTAGCTGGTACTAAGCATGCTATCAACATGGTAGAGTCTGGTGCCAAAGAATTGTCAGAAGAAATCATGTTGGAAGCTCTTCTCAAAGGGCACGAAGCTGTCAAAGAATTGATTGCCTTCCAAGAAGAAATCGTTGCGGCAGTCGGTAAAGAAAAAGCAGAAGTAGAATTGCTTCATGTGGATGCTGAATTGCAAGCTGAAATCATTGCAGCCTACAACAGCGACCTTCAAACAGCGGTTCAAGTAGAAGAAAAATTGGCTCGTGAGGCTGCAACTCAAGCAGTTAAGGACCAAGTCACAGCAGTTTATCAAGAAAAATATGCAGACCATGAAGAATTTGACCGTATCATGCGGGATGTGGCTGAAATCTTGGAACAAATGGAACACGCAGAAGTGCGCCGTTTGATCACAGAAGACAAGGTTCGTCCTGATGGTCGTAAGGTCGATGAAATCCGTCCTTTGGATGCGGTTGTTGACTTCGTTCCCCGTGTGCACGGTTCAGGTCTCTTTACTCGTGGACAAACTCAAGCCCTTTCTATCTTGACTTTGGCACCAATGGGTGAAACGCAAATCATTGATGGTTTGGATCCAGAGTACAAGAAACGCTTTATGCACCACTATAATTTCCCTCAATATTCTGTAGGGGAAACTGGTCGTTACGGTGCACCTGGTCGTCGTGAGATTGGTCATGGTGCTCTTGGTGAGCGTGCTCTTGCTCAAGTCTTGCCAAGCTTAGAAGAATTTCCTTACGCGATTCGTCTTGTAGCAGAAGTATTGGAATCAAACGGTTCTTCTTCTCAAGCCTCTATCTGTGCGGGAACTCTTGCCCTTATGGCTGGTGGTGTGCCAATCAAGGCGCCAGTAGCTGGTATTGCAATGGGTCTTATCTCAGATGGTAATAACTACACAGTTTTGACAGATATCCAAGGTTTGGAAGACCACTTTGGAGACATGGACTTCAAGGTTGCAGGAACTCGTGACGGGATTACAGCCCTTCAAATGGATATCAAAATCCAAGGAATTACTGCAGAAATCTTGACTGAGGCTCTTGCTCAAGCCAAGAAAGCTCGTTTTGAAATCCTTGATGTGATTGAAGAAACAATCCCAGAAGTTCGTCCAGAATTGGCTCCAACTGCTCCGAAAATTGATACCATCAAAATCGATGTGGATAAGATCAAGATTGTCATCGGTAAGGGTGGAGAAACCATCGACAAGATCATCGCTGAAACAGGCGTTAAGATTGATATCGACGAAGAAGGAAACGTGTCTATCTACTCAAGCGACCAAGATGCTATTAACCGTGCTAAAGAAATTATTGCTGGTTTGGTTCGTGAAGCGAAAGTGGACGAAGTTTACCATGCCAAAGTTGTTCGTATCGAAAAATTCGGTGCCTTTGTCAACCTCTTTGACAAGACTGATGCCCTCGTTCATATCTCTGAAATGGCTTGGACTCGCACTAACCGTGTCGAAGACTTGGTAGCCATCGGTGATGAAGTGGATGTCAAGATTATCAAGATTGACGAAAAAGGTCGTGTAGATGCTTCGATGAAAGCACTCTTGCCACGTCCACCGAAACCTGAACATTCAGAAGATAAAGGTGAAAAGGGTCATCGTCATGGCGATCGTCCTCGTCACCACCACAAGGACCACAAACCTAAGAAAGAAACTACAGAAACACCAAAAGACTCAGAATAAGAAAAGGAGAATTGTATGGGATGGTGGCGTGAAACCATTGATATCGTAAAAGAAAATGATCCAGCGGCTCGCACCACTTTGGAGGTTCTTTTGACCTATCCTGGTGTGAAAGCCTTGGCTGCCCACCGTCTCTCTCATTTTCTCTGGGAGAATGGCTTTAAGCTCTTAGCTCGTATGCACAGCCAGTTTTGGCGCTTTTGGACACAAATCGAGATTCATCCGGGTGCTCAGATTGACTCAGGTGTCTTCATCGACCACGGTTCTGGTCTTGTGATTGGGGAAACAGCTATTGTTGAAAAAGGGGTTCTTCTCTACCACGGGGTAACTCTTGGTGGGACAGGGAAGGATGTTGGCAAACGCCATCCGACCGTGCGTAAGGGAGCTCTCATATCTGCACATGCCCAAGTTATCGGGCCTGTAGAAATCGGTGAAAATGCCAAAGTCGGTGCTGCAGCGGTTGTTGTTGCAGATGTACCTAGCGATGTAACGGTTGTCGGTATTCCTGCTAAGATTGTCCGAGTGCATGGTCAAAAGGATGAACCAACCATTCACGAAGTCGAAGAAAAACGAGAGTATTACGTCAATAAACTCGAGCAAGCGAGAGATGCCAGTCATAGATCGTCTGAGCTTTAACATTTGATTTCGTCCGTTTGAAAAGATTGGCTTTGTCAAACAAACCCAAGTGGTTTATCTGAATGCGAAAGAGTAATAAATGCTATTAGAAGAATTTGAAAATGTACCTGCTGTTATCGAGCCAACTGATCGAAGCCTTCTTAGTGGTGGAGAAATCTGTGATACCATTATCTTGTCTTTTAATGGAGAAATCCTTGAACGAGTAAAGCAGATAGATGGTGTCTACGAAGGTGGCTATCTTACCAATCTAAATGGCAAACTGCCATGGTATATCTATGAAAAAGATGGGAGTAAGGTAGCAGTTGCTATGGCTACGATTGGTGCTCCAATGGTTGTTGGACTCTTAGAAGAACTCAAAGCGAGAGGTTTTAAAAACTTTATCGTTTTAGGGTCTTGTGGAGTTCTGGACCAGTCTATTCAAGCAGATAAGATTATCCTACCAAGCTCGGCTTTACGTGATGAAGGTACTAGTTATCACTATGCTCCAGCAAGTGATGAAATAGCCTATGAGCAATCTCTACTCTTTACTATGGAAAAAGCCTTGGATAAAGCTGGCATTGAGCATATTCGAACAAAGTCTTGGACCACAGATGCCTTCTATCGTGAAACAGCTGCTAAGGTCAAACGAAGACTAGCAGCAGGAGCTAGAGTTGTAGATATGGAAGCTTCAGCTATCATGGCCTGGGCCCAATATCGACAAGCCGATGTCTATCAATTTTTCTACACAGCTGACTATGTCGACCATCACAATCACGAATGGGATGCTAGACGCGAGGATAGAAAGGCGGATGCTATGACTTTCTTTGAGATTGCCCTAGTCATTGCTCAAGAGCTAGTCATTGCTCAAGAGTTAGTTTAGACTAGTCTTTACGATAAATTCGAAACAAGAAAGGAAGGGAGCCTAACGGAAAACATAGAAATAAAACTTCCGTAGTGACTCCCTTCATCTTTTTACTTCATTCTTCTTTTATGTTTAGAAAGGAGCAAGGAAATCCGATTTGTGACAGGCAATCGGGCTAAAATTTCGTTGAACAGTTAGTTATGAAAATACCTGTTTATGAATTTTAGCTTTCCTGACTATTATTTTATGATTAAAATCTATGACACCATGTCTCGTGATTTGCGAGAATTTGTCCCAATCGAGGACGGCAAGGTTAAGATGTATGTATGTGGGCCGACAGTTTATAACTATATCCACGTAGGGAATGCCCGCTCAACAGTAGCCTTCGATACCATTCGTCGCTACTTTGAGTACCGTGGTTATGAGGTTGCCTACATTTCCAACTTTACCGATGTAGATGACAAGATTATCAACCGTGCCAAGGAAGAAGGTATCACACCTCAGGAAGTAGCGGACAAGTACATTGCGGCCTTTCGTGAGGATGTGACAGCTTTGGGTGTTAAACCTGCGACTCGTCATCCACGTGTTGTAGAGTTTATGGCTGATATCATCCGCTTTGTAGAAGACTTGATTGAAAAGGGCTATGCTTATGAGAGTCAAGGGGATGTATATTTTCGTGTAGAAAAATCCCACAACTATGCTAAGTTGGCCAATAAAACCCTAGAAGACTTGGAACTAGGTGCTTCAGGTCGTACAGATGAGGAAACAGCTCGTAAGGAAAATCCTGTGGACTTTGCCCTCTGGAAAGCTGCCAAACCAGGTGAGATTTCTTGGGATAGTCCATGGGGACCAGGTCGTCCAGGCTGGCACATCGAGTGTTCAGTCATGTCAACTGAGATTTTAGGAGATACCATCGATATTCACGGTGGTGGAGCTGACCTTGAGTTTCCGCACCACACCAACGAAATTGCCCAGTCAGAAGCCAAAACAGGCAAGACCTTCGCCAACTACTGGATGCACAATGGCTTTGTCAATATCGACAATGTCAAGATGTCTAAGTCTTTGGGAAACTTCATTACGGTACACGATGCTCTCAAAACTATCGACGGTCAAGTATTGAGATTCTTCTTTGCGACTCAGCACTACCGTAAGCCAATCAATTTTACGGAAAAAGCAGTGCGGGATGCCGAGACTAATCTCAAGTATCTGAAGAACACTTATGAGCAACCGTTTACTGGAATTGTAGATGTTCAAGAATTACAAGCATTTAAAGATAAGTTTGTAGCGGCTATGGATGAAGATTTCAACTCCGCAAACGGTATCACAGTAGTCTTTGAAATGGCCAAATGGATCAACTCAGGTAACTACGATGCGGCTGTTAAGGAAGCTCTTGCGGCGATGTTAGAAGTCTTTGGAGTGGTCTTTGTTGAGGAAGATTTGGATGAAGAGATTGAAGCCTTGATTCAAAAACGCCAAGAAGCGCGTGCCAATCGTGACTTTGCGACAGCTGACCAAATCCGTGACCAACTAGCTGCACAAGGGATTAAACTACTTGATACCAAGGATGGAGTGAGGTGGACTCGTGATTGATGTCAATCTCATTAACGGGATTGCGTTAGCCTTTGAAGGTGACGCGGTTTATTCTATGTATATCCGCCGTCATCTCATTCTTAAAGGCATGACCAAGCCCAATAAACTCCATCAAGAGGCCACTAAGTATGTATCAGCCAAGGCTCAAGCACGCTTGATTTCCCTCATGTTGGAGGAGCAAGTCCTAACGGAAAAAGAAGAAGAAATCTATAAACGGGGGCGCAATACCAATAGTCACACCAAGGCAAAGAACGCAGATGTAGTGACCTACCGTATGTCTACAGGTTTTGAAGCGGTCATGGGTTATCTTCATATGACTGAAAATGTGGAACGCCTAGAAACCTTGATTTCTTGGTGCATCCAAAAATTGGAGGGCTTGGAATGATTGCAAAAGAATTACTAGATTGGTTTCCACAAGCTCAAATCGTAGACCAACCAGTCGATAAGGAAGGTTATCTGACGCTTCCAGTATCCGCAAATCAGTGGATTTTGCTGGAGGAAGCTAGTCTGAGCGAGCGTGAAAAACAGTTGGTTGCCCTTTTGACCCAGCAGGAGCAGGCTCGTTCGCTCAATCCTTGGTATTCTTATCTGATTGAGGGCAAGGGACAAGCCCCACATGCTTTTAAAAAGATTCAGTTGGTTTATTGTCATCTTTCCTATTTTCAGCAGGAAAATCTGGCTTCTTGGTTGGATATGATGCGAACCCTATTTCCTAACTGTCAGACGGTGATTCAGGTCGGAGCTCAGGACTATGTTTTCGTGCTTCAACAAGACAAATACACCTCTGTACGAGCTATTTTAAGTGATACGATTGAAGCGGTTGAGTATGACTTTGGACTGCGTCTCTCTATCATGTTGGGTCAGGTTTGGTCTCAGACAGGACATCAAGTCCTATCAGACTTAATCAAAGCGGAGCGGAATTTGTTTAAGACTTGGTGGCGTCAGGGTCACCAAGGTGTTCACACTTTTTCACAGCTCTATCTCTGGAGTATGGGGGAAAGAGTCGTGGATTTGAGAGTAATCAAGGAATGCCTACACCAGATGATTTTGGATCAGGATCAAATTCAGGAAATTATTCTCTCATTATGGGAAAATAGTGCTGTTCTCACTAAAACAGCCCAGCAACTCTATCTGCACCGCAATTCTCTCCAGTACAAGATTGACAAATGGGAAGAGTTGACAGGGCTTCAGTTGAAGGAGTTGACGGACCTCACCTTATGTTATCAGTTGATTTTACCTGATATTATTTAAAGTTTTGTGCAAGTTGCACAGAACTTTTTCATTTTTTTGGTCACCTTGCCATAGAAATGTAAAGCGTTTTCATCTATAATATAACTATCAAATGACAAAAGGAGTTCACCACAATGGTAGAATTAAATCTTAAAAATATTTACAAAAAATATCCAAATAGCGAACACTATTCAGTTGAAGATTTCAACTTGAACATTAAAGACAAAGAGTTCATCGTTTTCGTAGGACCTTCAGGATGTGGTAAATCAACTACTCTTCGTATGATTGCAGGTCTTGAAGACATCACAGAAGGTACTGCATCTATCGATGGCGTGGTTGTCAATGACGTAGCTCCAAAAGACCGTGACATCGCCATGGTATTCCAAAACTACGCTCTTTACCCACACATGACTGTATACGATAACATGGCTTTTGGTTTGAAATTGCGTAAATACAGCAAAGAAGACATTGACAAACGTGTACAAGAAGCAGCTGAAATTCTTGGTTTGAAAGAATTCTTGGATCGTAAACCAGCTGACCTTTCAGGTGGTCAACGTCAACGTGTTGCCATGGGTCGTGCAATCGTCCGTGATGCAAAAGTATTCTTGATGGACGAACCTTTGTCAAACTTGGATGCAAAACTTCGTGTATCAATGCGTGCTGAAATCGCTAAAATCCACCGTCGTATCGGAGCTACAACTATCTACGTAACTCACGACCAAACAGAAGCGATGACACTTGCAGACCGTATCGTTATCATGTCAGCAACTAAAAACCCTGCTGGTACTGGTACTATCGGACGTGTTGAACAAATCGGTACTCCTCAAGAAGTTTACAAAAACCCAGTTAACAAATTCGTAGCAGGATTTATCGGAAGCCCAGCTATGAACTTCATCAATGTTAAATTGAACGGTGACCGCATTGTTGCTGACGGATTTACTTTGAAAGTTCCAGAAGGTGCTTTGAAAGTTCTTCGTGAAAAAGGCTACGAAGGAAAAGAATTGATCTTCGGTATCCGTCCAGAAGACGTAAATGCAGAACCTGCTTTCCTTGAAACATTCCCAGAATCAGTTGTGAAAGCAACAATCTCTGTATCAGAATTGCTTGGTTCAGAATCTCACCTATACTGCCAAGTTGGTAAAGATGAGTTCGTTGCAAAAGTTGACGCTCGTGACTACTTGCAAGCAGGTGCAACAGTTGAACTTGGCTTTGACTTGAACAAAGCACACTTCTTCGACGTAGAAACTGAAAGAACAGTTTACTAAGATAAATGAAACTCAAAACACTGCTAGAGAAATCTGGCAGTGTTTTTTGCGGTTGAGTAGAAAAACTCCTGAGATATCCCAGAAGAATGTGATTGATTATTTGAACTTGAATCCTTCGTAAATAAGCTCTGCTTTTGGATTTTGTTTCTTAATCTGTTTGGCAAGTGACTTCATCATAGAAAGAGGGCCACACATATAGACGGTTGCATGTTGGGGTACTTCTTTTTGTTCAAAATTAAGATAGCCGTCTTTTGTACTGTCTACTAGATGGAGTTCAAAATTAGGATTTTTCTGAGCATAGTCACGGAGCAAATCCAGATAGACTGCATTTTCTTCTCCACGGAAACTATAGTAGAAGTGAACCTGTTTATCTAAAATAGGATGTTCACGGATGTAAGAGATGAAGGGGGTAATCCCAATACCTCCAGCAATCCAAATCTGATTTTCTCGTCCTTCTTCTATAATCATGTGTCCGTAAGCTCTGTCTACGCTTACTTTGCTGCCGACTTGAAGATTGTCATAGATATTCTTGGTATGGTCACCTGAATTTTTGACAGTAAAGTAAAGTGTTTGGCCATGACCTCCTGAGATAGAAAAGGGATGCGGAGCACTTTCAAAGCCTTCTTGGAAAATCTTTAGGAAGGCAAACTGTCCTGATTGATAGTTGAAAGGTCTGCTAAGATGGATTTGAATTTCTCTAGTATCGTGATTTAAGCGTTTGAGATTGGTAATTTTCTCTAGATAGGGGAAGGAAATCTTTTGATAAAGGAAGGTGATATAAAAACCAGCCAGTAAGCCTAAAAGAGCATAGCTACCAACAAGAAAACTCTCCAATTGAACTGGAGAGTGGCTGTTTATTCTGCAGCTTGTTGCCAACGTTTTGCTAGCATATGAGACAGGCTAGAAATTGCTAGGTTAAAGCTGAAGTAGATGAGGGCAGTCAGGATGTAAAGGCTAAAGACCTGCTCTGGTTCGAAATAACGGCCCATGAGAATTTGGCTGGCTCCAAAGAGTTCTTGTAGGGCGATAACAGAGTAGAGAAGACTGGTATCCTTAATCACGGTTACAAACTGAGAAATGATGGCAGGCAACATTTTGCGGATGGCTTGTGGGAGAATGATGTGATAGAGGATTTGGGCTGAGGTGAAGCCTTGTGACATTCCTGCTTCGTACTGTCCCTTGTCTACGGCATTGAGACCACCTCGGATAATCTCAGCTAAGGCTGCTGAGGTAAAGAGGGTAAAGGCTGTAATACCTGCTGGTGTCGACTTCATCTTGAACACCAAAAAGATAGTGAAAATCCAGAGAAGGTTGGGAACGTTACGCACAAATTCGATATAAATGCTGGAGATGATTCGCAAGACAGGATTTTTCCCATTTCGCATGACCGCAAGTACCGTCCCAATCAGGGTAGAGAGTACGATGGCAATCAGAGAAATATAGAGGGTCAAGCCAAATCCTTTAAAGATGAAGATTAGGTTATCTGGGGTCAAAACTTCTAAAATGGATTCCATAGTAACCTCCTAAAGTGAATAGGCTTTTTTGTTGGTTTGCTCCATTTTGCGACCAAACTGGGCAACAGGGAAGCATAGAGAAAAGTAGAGAAGGGCAGCGCCTAAGAATGCTGGAATGTAGTTTCCGTTAAGTGCTGACCAAGACTTAGTCACAAACATCAAGTCGACTCCAGAGATGATAGCGACTGTAGAGGTGTTCTTGATGAGGTTGACGATTTGGTTGGTCAAAGGAGGGAGAATGATACGGAAAGCCTGAGGCAAGATAATCAAGCGCATAGCACTGATATAGGTAAACCCTTGCGACAAGGCGGCCTCCATCTGACCGCTAGGAATAGACTGAATACCTGAACGAATAACCTCAGCAATATAGGCGCCGTGATAGAGACCTACACAGAGTACAGCTGTCCAATAAATCGGAATCATGATGATGTGGTCACTGATAAGAGGTAGACCATAGAAGACGATAACAAACTGCACCAAGAGGGGAGTGTTTTGGTAAAATTCGACAAAGATGCGAGCTAAAATGCGCAAAATTGGGCGTTTACTGGTCGACATAGCTCCAAAGAAGATACCTAAGACCATGGCGAGGATAAAGGATCCGATTGCCAGGGCAAGAGTAAAGAGGAAGCCATTGAAAAATTGTCCAAAATCCTGAAAATAGGCTGTCCAAGATGATAAATCTGTCATGGGGTGTCCTCCTTAATCTGCAGTATGGCTAGATGGCTTGAGCTTGTAACGGTCATAAAGTTTTTGCAAACTGCCATCCTTGCTCCATTTGGTAACCAAGTTATCAAGATAGTCGTTGAGCTCGGTATTTGATTTTTTAGTAACGATACCGTAGTCAGATGGCTTGAAACTATCATCTAGCAGTTCTGTCCGTTTACTGATGTAACCAGATAGGATAGAGCGGTCAACGGAAAAAGCATCAATACGGTGAGCGTGGAGGGAAGTAATCAATTCTGGGTAGGAACCAAGTTCGACGAATTTAAAGGTCAGGCCTTTCTTTTTACCCAGTTCGGTAATCAAGCGTTGGGTAATGGAACCTTGGGCAATGCCGATGGTTTTTCCGTTTAGGTCTTCAATGCTTTTGATTTTGGCAGACTTATTGACCAAAAAGCCAGAAGCATCTGTGTAGTAAGGGCTGGTGAAGTTATAGAGTTTTTTGCGTTCGTCTGTGATGGTAAAGGTCGCTATATCCATATCGACCTGCTCATTGTCTAGAAGGGGGCCACGAGTTTGCGCTGTAACAGGCACATAGCGAACCTTGACCTTGAGTTCATCAGCTACCATCTTGGCCAAGTCAGTTTCGATACCAGAATAGGTTCCTGTCTTGGGATCCTTGTAACCGAAATTGGGAACGTCTTGTTTCACACCGACAACTAGCTCGCCTCTTTTTTGAATGTCTGCGACACTGGTATCAGCTTGGACTGGTTTTGTAGCAGCAAGACCGAAAAGGCTAATCAATATTGCTGATAAAAAGAATTTCTTTTTCATAGGTGCCTCCTTATTTGACTTTGTCACTTTCGTGGTTGATGATTTTGCTGAGGAATTGTTGAGCGCGAGGTTCACTTGGATTATCGAAAAAGTCATCGACATCTGTCGTATCCACCAAAACTTCTCCGTCAGCCATAAAGATGATGCGGTCGGCAACTTCACGGGCAAAGCCCATTTCATGGGTAACGATAATCATATTCATACCCTCGTGGGCCAATTTTTGCATAACTGCAAGAACATCGCCGATGGTTTCAGGGTCAAGAGCAGATGTTGGTTCATCAAAGAGGAGGAGTTCAGGATGCATAGCGAGTCCACGTGCAATGGCGATCCGTTGTTTTTGTCCACCAGATAGCATGGCTGGATAAGAATCTTTTTTGTCCCACATATTTACAAATTCCAAATATTTTTGAGCTGTTTTTTCAGCTTCTTTTTTATCAATTCCTAGAACTTTTACAGGCGCTAGTGTTACGTTTTCTAACACAGTTTTATGAGGATAGAGGTTGAAATGTTGGAAAACCATGCCAACTTCCTTGCGAAGGGGCACCAAATCTTTCTGGCTGGCACCAGCAACTTGGTGACCATTTACTAGAAGACTTCCTTTGTCAACAGCCTCTAAACCATTGATGGTACGGATAAGAGTGGACTTTCCAGAACCAGATGGTCCGAGTAGGACAACGACTTGTCCTTTTTCAAAACGGAGATTGATGTCACGGAGTGCATGGTAGTCTCCGTAATATTTTTCGACGTGTTCAAATTCTACTAAAGCCATAAGGAATCTCCTTTGTGTTACATTTTATAACATGATTCTACACCAAAAGATTTGTCTTGTCAAATCATATCAGAAAAAAGTTAGTAAAATTTTTGTAGAAAGTAATCTGGATAGAGAAAAAGTCTAAATCATGTTATAATGAAGCAATAGAATTCTTAGAAAGAGTGGATGTCTTTTTGATAACACCTACTTATGAATGGCAGTTTGCCCCGCAGGTTGAAGATGCGGATTTTACAAAGATAGCCAAGAAGGCTGGATTGGGTCCTGAGGTGGCTCGCTTATTATTTGAGAGAGGGATTCAGGACGAAGAAAGTCTGAAAAAGTTTTTAGAACCTTCCTTGGAGGACTTGCATGACCCTTATCTGCTCCATGATATGGATAAGGCAGTAGAACGGATTCGTCAGGCCATTGAAGAAGGGGAAAATATTCTCATCTATGGAGATTACGATGCAGATGGCATGACTTCGTCTTCTATTGTGAAGGAAAGTTTGGAACAGCTTGGTGCTGAGTGCCGTGTTTACCTGCCCAATCGTTTTACAGATGGTTATGGACCTAATGCCAGTGTTTATAAATACTTCATCGAGCAAGAAGGAATTTCCTTGATTGTGACGGTGGATAATGGGGTTGCGGGTCATGAGGCGATTGAATTGGCTCAGTCTATGGGAGTGGATGTCATTGTGACTGACCACCATTCAATGCCTGAAACCTTGCCAGATGCCTATGCTATTGTCCATCCTGAGCATCCAGATGCGGACTATCCTTTCAAATATTTGGCTGGTTGTGGAGTAGCCTTCAAGTTAGCTTGTGCCTTGTTAGAAGAAGTACAAGTTGAATTGCTTGATTTAGTCGCTATTGGTACCATTGCAGATATGGTCAGTTTGACGGATGAAAACCGTATCTTGGTTCAATATGGTCTGGAAATGTTGGGGCACACTCAGCGTGTTGGTCTACAAGAAATGCTGAATATGGCTGGGATTGCTGCTAACGAAGTAACAGAAGAAACGGTTGGTTTCCAGATTGCTCCTCGTTTGAATGCCTTGGGTCGCTTGGATGATCCCAATCCAGCAATTGATTTGCTGACTGGATTTGATGATGAGGAAGCGCACGAGATTGCCCTTATGATTCACCAGAAAAATGAAGAGCGCAAGGAAATCGTACAATCTATCTATGAAGAAGCCAAAACCATGGTGGATCCCGAGAAGAAGGTCCAAGTCTTGGCCAAGGAAGACTGGAATCCTGGGGTTCTAGGGATTGTGGCTGGTCGTTTGTTGGAAGAATTGGGGCAGACAGTCATCGTTCTTAATATAGAAGACGGTCGTGCCAAGGGTAGCGCTCGTAGTGTTGAAGCGGTCGATATTTTTGAAGCCTTGGATCCTTATCGTGACCTCTTCATTGCATTTGGTGGTCATGCTGGCGCAGCAGGAATGACGCTGGAAATTGAGAAACTCTCAGATTTATCTCAGGTTTTAGAAGACTATGTCCGTGAAAAAGGTGCAGATGCTGCTGGCAAGAATAAGTTAAACCTAGATGAAGAGCTGGATTTGGAGACTTTGAGTCTTGAAACAGTCAAGAACTTTGAACGTTTAGCTCCCTTTGGAATGGACAATCAGAAACCTGTCTTTTATATCAAGGATTTTCAGGTTGAAAGTGCTCGTACTATGGGAGCAGGCAATGCCCATCTCAAACTGAAAATCTCTAAGGGTGAAGCCAGTTTTGAAGTGGTGGCATTTGGACAAGGCAGATGGGCAACGGAGTTTGCTCAAACCAAGAATCTAGAGTTAGCAGTCAAATTGTCTGTCAACCAATGGAATGGCCAAACCGCTCTTCAGTTGATGATGGTGGATGCGCGTGTGGAGGGTGTTCAACTCTTTAATATTCGTGGGAAGAATACCACCTTGCCAGAGGGAGTTCCAGTCTTGGATTTTGCTGGAGAAGTGCCAGATTTAGCGACTAGTGAAGCTGTTGTCGTAAAAACCATTCCTGAGGATATTACTCAGCTGAAGACCATTTTTCAGGAACAGAATTTCTCTGCGGTTTATTTCAAAAATGACATTGACAAGGCCTATTATCTGACAGGTTATGGGACTAGAGAGCAGTTTGCCAAATTGTACAAGACCATCTACCAGTTTCCAGAGTTTGATATTCGCTACAAGCTCAAAGATTTATCTACTTATCTCAATATTCAACAAATCTTGTTGGTCAAGATGATTCAAGTGTTTGAAGAACTAGGATTTGTGACAATTAAAGATGGTGTCATGACAGTCAATAAAGAGGCACCAAAGCGGGAAATCGGAGAAAGCCAGATTTACCAACATCTCAAACAAACCGTCAAAGATCAAGAAATGATGGCGCTGGGTACCGTGCAAGAAATTTATGACTTTTTAATGGAAAAAGAGTAGACGATAGGAAAGAGTTGGCTTGCTGACTCTTTTTTATGTTCATGAATAGGCTTCAAAAGGAGCCAGTTTAGTGTTATAATAAAAAAAGAGGACTAGTTAGCTAGATAACTGGCCAAAGGAAAGCTTAGAGGTGTCAAATGGATAAGATGAAGAAAAAGAGATTACGAGCGGACTATAAAAAGCAAGAAAGACAAAAGTTCGAAGAAAGTTTGCCCTTGTCAAGGGAGCTCTTTTTTGACTTGTTTGACTTTTTGGATGTAGAACTTGAAACTCAAGCTTGTCAGGACGATTTTTTATTAACACAAACATTTCTAGAGAAGCACAATGTGGAAGTCGAAACAGTTAGAGACTTTTTAGAAGCAAATGGAGCCTACTGTGACTGCGAAGTGCTATTCAATGTCGCGGAAAGATTTGAAGAGTAACAGGAAACTAGTCAGAAACATTCTTTTTAGTTTTTCCCAGTTCTTTCTTGTTTGTGCCTTGGAGAAGAGTTGTTTATAGTTCTTTAGCTGGAAACCTTCATTTTGAAAATCATCAAAAAAATGGTATAATAGTAGGAAAAGATTCGGCTAAAAGCAATAGTGCTTTTAGAATAAAAGGGTAAGCAACCCTATAATCAAGATAAACTAAGCTTTCGGAGGAAAAATGAGTAATATCAGTTTAACAACACTTGGTGGTGTGCGTGAAAATGGGAAAAATATGTATATCGCTGAAATCGATGGGTCTATTTTCGTTTTGGATGCAGGTCTAAAATACCCTGAAAATGAACAACTAGGGGTGGATGTAGTCATTCCCAATATGGACTACCTTTTTGAAAATAGCGACCGTATTGCAGGGGTCTTCTTGACCCACGGACATGCCGATGCTATTGGCGCGCTTCCTTATCTCTTGGCTGAAGCCAGGGTGCCTGTATTTGGATCGGAGTTGACCATTGAGTTGGCCAAACTCTTTGTCAAAGGAAATGACGCAGTTAAGAAATTCAATGATTTCCATGTCATTGATGAAGATACGGAGATTGATTTTGGAGGGACTGTGGTTTCCTTCTTCCGTACGACCCACTCTATCCCAGAGAGTCTGGGTGTGGTTTTGAAGACGGCTGAAGGTAGTATCGTTTATACAGGTGACTTCAAATTTGACCAGACAGCTAGTGAATCCTATGCGACAGACTTCGCTCGTTTGGCAGAAATCGGTCGTGATGGAGTTCTAGCGCTTCTCAGTGACTCAGCCAATGCGGACAGTAATATCCAAGTGGCTAGCGAAAGTGAAGTTGGGGACGAAATCACTCAAACCATTGCAGACTGGGATGGCCGTATCATTGTTGCAGCAGTAGCTAGCAACCTCTCTCGTATTCAGCAGGTGTTTGACGCTGCGGATGAAACAGGCCGTCGTGTGGTCTTGACAGGATTTGATATTGAAAATATCGTCCGTACTGCTATTCGCCTCAAGAAATTGTCTCTAGCTAACGAGAGTCTTTTGATTAAGCCAAAAGATATGTCTCGTTTTGAAGACCATGAGTTGATTATCCTTGAGACAGGCCGTATGGGTGAGCCAATCAACGGTCTTCGCAAGATGTCGATTGGTCGCCACCGTTATGTGGAAATCAAGGACGGTGACTTAGTCTATATCGTAACGACTCCGTCTATCGCTAAAGAAGCAGTCATGGCACGTGTGGAAAACATGATTTACCAAGCTGGTGGAGTTGTCAAACTGATTACCCAAAGCTTGCGCGTCTCAGGGCATGGAAATGCGCGTGATTTGCAGCTGATGATTAACCTCTTGCAACCCAAGTATCTCTTCCCAATTCAAGGGGAATACCGTGAGTTAGATGCCCATGCTAAGGCTGCTATGGCAGTTGGGATGTTGCCAGAACGCATTTTCATCCCTAAAAAGGGAACCAGCATGGCTTATGAGAATGGAGACTTTGTCCCAGCTGGAGCGGTTTCGGCAGGGGATGTCTTGATTGACGGAAATGCCATCGGTGATGTTGGAAATGTGGTCCTTCGTGACCGTAAGGTCCTGTCAGAGGACGGTATTTTCATCGTCGCAATCACCGTTAACCGTCGTGAGAAGAAAATTGTAGCCAAGGCCCGTGTTCACACGCGTGGATTTGTTTATCTCAAGAAGAGTCGCGATATTCTCCGTGAAAGTTCAGAATTGATTAACCAAACGGTGGAAGACTATCTTCAAGGAGATGACTTTGACTGGGCAGATCTTAAAGGGAAGGTTCGTGATAATTTGACCAAGTACCTTTTTGACCAAACCAAGCGACGTCCAGCTATTTTACCAGTAGTCATGGAAGCAAAATAATCATTGAAATAAACAGAGAGAAAGTCGAATGTCGGCTTTTTCTTATAGAAAAATAGAGGAAAAATATGGCAGTAATGAAAATAGAGTATTACTCACAAGTTTTGGATATGGAGTGGGGAGTAAATGTCCTCTATCCAGATGCCAATCGAGTGGAAGAACCAGAGTGTAAAGATATTCCCGTCTTGTACCTCTTGCACGGGATGTCTGGCAATCATAATAGTTGGCTCAAGCGGACCAATGTAGAACGCTTGCTTCGAGGCACTAATCTTATCGTCATCATGCCCAATACCAGCAACGGTTGGTACACCGATACTCAGTATGGTTTTGACTATTACACAGCTCTAGCAGAGGAATTACCACAGGTTCTAAAACGCTTCTTCCCTAATATGACCAGCAAGCGTGAAAAGACCTTTATCGCTGGCCTTTCTATGGGAGGATACGGATGCTTTAAATTGGCTCTTGCTACAAATCGTTTTTCTCATGCAGCTAGTTTCTCAGGTGCCCTTAGCTTTCAATATTTTTCTCCTGAAAGCCAAGATTTGGGAACGCCAGCTTATTGGAGAGGTGTTTTTGGGGAAATTAAAGATTGGACAACCAGTCCCTATTCTCTTGAAAGTTTGTCTAAAAAATCGGATAAAAAGACTAAACTTTGGGCTTGGTGTGGCGAGCAGGATTTCTTGTACGCTGCCAATAATCTAGCAGTGAAAAACCTCAAAAAACTGAAATTTGATGTGACCTATAGCCATAGCGCTGGAACTCACGAGTGGTATTATTGGGAAAAACAATTGGAAGTTTTTTTAGCAACCCTGCCAATCGATTTCAAATTAGAAGAGAGATTGTCATAATTTAGCTTTCTTTCAGCTTGTTTTAGTAAAATAGTTTTTATTTGCTAGAAAGGTGGAGAGACATGCGCTGGATTTTTCATTTGATAGGGGCTTTCTTTTCTTTTGTGTGGCGTTTGTTTTGGCGCCTGGTTTGGACGGTTGTTCTCTTATGTGCTCTTGCATTTGCTTTTCTCTGGTATCTGAACGGGGATTTTCAAGGAGCGCTAAAGCAAGCAGAACAATCAGTAAAGATTGGTCAACAAAGTATCGACCAATGGGAAAAAACAGGGCAACTGCCTAAGTTGAACCAGACAGATAGTTACCAACACTCTGAAGGAAGGTGGTCACAGGCTTCTGCTCGTATTTACCTGGATCCCAAAATGGATTCACGCTTTCAAGAGGCATATTTAGAAGCGATTCAGAATTGGAATCAAACTGGTGCCTTTAACTTTGAACTTGTGACTGAGTCCAGCAAGGCAGATATCTTAGCTACGGAGATGAATGACGGAGGCACTCCTGTTGCAGGAGAGGCGGAAAGTCAGACCAATCTATTAACAGGGCAATTCTTGTCTGTAACGGTGCGGTTGAATCATTATTATCTGTCCAATCCTAACTATGGTTATTCCTATGAGCGCATTGTTCATACGGCAGAACATGAGTTGGGGCATGCGATTGGCTTGGACCATACAGATGAGAAGTCTGTCATGCAACCTGCAGGTTCTTTTTATGGTATCCAGGAAGAGGATGTTGCAAACCTCCGAAAATTATATGAGACAAATGAGTAGGGAACTATTTTTCCCTACTTTTTTGCTATAATGGAACTATGAATAACTTGATTAAATCAAAACTAGAGCTCTTGCCGACCAGCCCTGGTTGCTACATTCACAAGGATAAAAACGGCACCATTATCTATGTAGGAAAGGCTAAAAATCTGCGAAACCGCGTGCGGTCTTATTTCCGTGGAAGTCATGATACCAAAACAGAAGCTCTGGTATCTGAAATTGTAGATTTTGAGTTTATTGTTACTGAGTCTAATATTGAGGCACTCCTTCTGGAAATCAATCTCATCAAGGAAAACAAGCCCAAATACAATATCATGCTTAAGGATGATAAGTCTTATCCCTTCATCAAGATTACCAATGAACGTTATCCTCGTTTGATTATCACCCGTCAGGTCAAGAAGGACGGGGGTCTTTATTTTGGTCCTTATCCGGATGTGGGTGCGGCCAATGAAATTAAACGGCTACTAGATCGGATTTTCCCTTTTCGTAAGTGTACCAATCCACCGTCTAAGGTCTGTTTTTACTACCATATCGGCCAATGTATGGCCCATACCATCTGTAAGAAGGATGAGGCCTATTTCAAGTCCATGGCCCAGGAAGTCTCTGATTTCCTCAAGGGTCAGGATGACAAAATTATCGATGAGCTAAAGGGCAAGATGGCAACGGCAGCCCAGACGATGGAATTTGAACGTGCTGCGGAATACCGTGACCTGATTCATGCCATTGGAACGCTTCGGACCAAGCAACGGGTTATGGCCAAGGATCTCCAAAATCGGGATGTCTTTGGCTACTATGTGGACAAGGGCTGGATGTGTGTCCAGGTTTTCTTTGTCCGTCAGGGCAAACTTATCGAACGAGATGTCAATCTCTTCCCCTACTACAATGATCCAGACGAGGACTTCTTAACCTATGTGGGACAATTTTATCAAGAAAAATCTCACCTAGTTCCCAATGAAGTATTGATTCCGCAGGATATTGATCAAGAAGCTGTCAAGGCCTTGGTGTATACTAAGATTGTCAAACCCCAGCGTGGTGAGAAAAAACAACTGGTCAATCTAGCCATAAAAAATGCCCGTGTCAGTCTGGAGCAGAAATTTAACCTGCTAGAGAAATCTGTTGAAAAGACCCAAGGGGCTATTGAAAATCTGGGACGCTTGCTCCAAATTCCGACCCCAGTTCGCATCGAGTCTTTCGATAACTCCAATATCATGGGGACCAGCCCTGTTTCAGCCATGGTAGTCTTTGTTAACGGCAAGCCGAGTAAGAAGGATTACCGTAAGTATAAAATCAAGACTGTTGTTGGGCCGGATGACTATGCCAGTATGCGAGAGGTCATTCGCAGGCGTTATGGTCGAGTTCAACGTGACGGTTTGACTCCTCCTGATTTGATTGTCATTGATGGAGGACAAGGTCAAGTCAATATCGCTAAGAAAGTCATCCAAGAGGAACTGGGTTTGGATATCCCCATTGCAGGTTTGCAAAAGAATGACAAGCACCAAACCCATGAATTGCTCTTTGGAGATCCGCTTGAGGTGGTGGAGTTGTCTCGCAATTCTCAGGAATTTTTCCTCCTCCAACGCATTCAAGATGAGGTGCACCGCTTTGCTATTACCTTTCACCGCCAACTGCGCTCTAAAAACTCCTTTTCATCCCAATTGGATGGGATTGACGGTCTGGGACCTAAACGCAAGCAAAATCTCATGAAGCATTTCAAGTCTTTGACTAAAATCAAGGAAGCTAGTGTGGATGAGATTGTCGAAGTTGGGGTACCAAGAGCTGTCGCAGAAGCTGTGCAGAGGAAGTTGAATCCGCAGGAAGCAGTGGAATTAGCTCAAGTTGCGGAAGAAAGAGTAGATTACCAAACAGAAGGAGACCATCATGAACCATAAAATCGCAATTTTATCAGATATTCATGGGAATACGACAGCCTTAGAAGCAGTGATTGCAGATGCTAAAAATCAAGGAGTCAGTGAATATTGGCTTCTGGGGGATATTTTTCTTCCTGGTCCAGGTGCAAATGACTTGGTCGCCCTGCTACAAGACCTTCCGATTACTGTGGCTGTTCGTGGGAACTGGGATGATTGTGTCCTGGAGGCCTTGGATGGCGAATACGGTTTGGAACATCCGCAAGAAATCCAGCTCATGCGAATGACACAATTTTTGATGGAGCAAGTGGATCCTGAAACGATTGTCTGGCTACGAAACTTGCCTTTGCTGGAAAAGAAAGAAATTGACGGACTGCGCTTTTCTATCTCTCATAATTTGCCAAATAAGAACTATGGTGGTGACTTGCTAGTTGAGAATGATACAGAGAAATTTGACCAACTCCTAGATGATAAAGTTGACGTGGCAGTCTATGGTCACGTCCACAAGCAGTTGCTTCGTTATGGAAGTCAAGGGCAACAAATCATCAATCCAGGTACGATTGGTATGCCTTATTTTAATTGGCAAGCACTGAAAAATCACCGTGCCCAGTATGCCGTGATAGAAGTTGAAGATGGGGAATTGGTCAATATCCTATTTCGTAAAGTCGCTTATGATTATGAAGCGGAGTTAGAATTGGCCAAGTCCAAGGGTCTTCCCTTTATCGAAATGTATGAAGAGCTACGCAGAGAAGACAACTATCAGGGGCACAATCTGGAATTATTAGCCAGCTTAATAGAGAAGCATGGATATGTAGAAGATGTAAAGGATTTCTTGGAGGCTATAAAGTCAGAATATAAGATAGACTAGTTTCTTTAAATTGCTGAACATTAGTTGAAACTGGATGAGGGGATTCCTGATTTAAATGATTTTCTTCATTCGGTTGCTTATCCTTGTTCCAATTTCTTTCTATGAAAAATCTCTGCAAGCTCTTTCAAATTATGGTAAAATGGAAGCAGTAGAATTAGAAAAGGAAATCGATTATGAAATTTCTTGAATTAAATAAAAAACGTCATGCGACTAAGCATTTTACTGATAAGCCAGTTGATCCAAAAGATGTGCGTACGGCTATCGAAATTGCAACCTTGGCTCCAAGCGCCCACAACAGTCAGCCTTGGAAATTTGTGGTGGTTCGTGAGAAAAATGCTGAACTGGCAAAATTGGCTTACGGTTCAAACTTTGAGCAAGTCGCAACTGCTCCTGTAACTATTGCCTTATTTACAGATACTGACCTAGCTAAACGAGCTCGCAAGATTGCCCGTGTTGGTGGAGCAAAGAATTTCTCAGAAGAACAGCTTCAGTACTTTATGAAAAATCTTCCAGCAGAGTTTGCACGTTACAATGAACAACAAATCAGTGACTACTTGGCCCTCAATGCGGGGCTTGTAGCTATGAACCTAGTTTTGGCTCTGACAGACCAAGGAATCGGTTCAAATATTATCCTTGGTTTTGATAAATCAAAAGCCAATGAAGTCTTGGAAATCGAAGAACGCTTCCGTCCAGAGCTGTTGATTACAGTAGGCTACACAGACGAGAAGCTGGAGCCAAGTTACCGCTTGCCAGTAGATGAAATTATCGAAAAAAGATAGGAAGTAAAAATGACAGTTATTGATTTTACAGCAGAAGTAGAAAAACGCAAAGAAGCCCTCTTGGCTGACCTATTCAGTCTATTGGAAATTAATTCAGAACGTGATGACAGCAAGGCTGATGCGCAACATCCTTTTGGACCTGGTCCAGTGAAAGCCTTGGAAAAATTCCTTGAAATCGCAGACCGTGATGGTTACCCAACAAAAAATATTGACAACTATGCAGGACATTTTGAGTTTGGTCAAGGAGAAGAAGTTCTCGGAATCTTTGCCCACATGGACGTAGTGCCTGCTGGTAGCGGTTGGGATACAGATCCATACACACCAACTATCAAAGATGGTCGCCTTTATGCGCGTGGTGCTTCTGATGACAAGGGACCTACAACAGCTTGTTACTATGGTTTGAAAATCATCAAAGAATTGGGCCTTCCAACTTCTAAGAAAGTTCGCTTTATTGTCGGAACTGATGAAGAATCAGGTTGGGCAGATATGGACTACTACTTTGAACATGTAGGACTAGCAAAACCAGACTTTGGTTTCTCTCCAGATGCTGAATTCCCAATCATCAATGGTGAAAAAGGAAATATCACAGAATATCTCCATTTTGCAGGTGAAAATACTGGTGCAGCTCGTCTTCACAGCTTCTCAGGTGGTTTGCGTGAAAACATGGTTCCTGAATCAGCAACTGCAGTCGTTTCAGGTGACTTGGCTGACTTGCAAGCGAAACTAGATGCTTTTGTTGCAGAGCACAAACTTAGAGGAGAAATCCAAGAAGAAAATGGTCAGTATAAGGTTACGATTATCGGTAAATCTGCCCACGGTGCTATGCCTGCTTCAGGTGTCAATGGTGCAACTTATCTTGCCCTCTTCCTCAGCCAGTTTGCTTTTGAAGGACCTGCAAAAGACTACCTTGACATTGCTGGTAAGATTCTCTTAAATGACCATGAAGGCAAAAACTTGAAAGTGGCTCATGTGGATGAAAAGATGGGTGCTCTTTCTATGAATGCCGGTGTCTTCCGCTTTGACGAAGCAAGTGCTGATAATACTATTGCCCTCAACTTCCGTTATCCAAAAGGAACGAGCCCAGAGCAAATCAAGTCAGTTCTTGAAGACTTGCCAGTTGCTTCTGTTAGCCTTTCTGAACATGGTCATACGCCTCACTATGTGCCAATGGAAGATCCACTTGTGCAAACCTTGTTGAATGTTTATGAAAAGCAAACTGGCCTTCAAGGTCACGAGCAAGTCATCGGTGGTGGTACTTTTGGTCGCCTGCTCGAACGAGGAGTTGCCTACGGTGCCATGTTCCCAGACTCAATTGACACCATGCACCAAGCCAATGAATTTATCGCCTTGGATGATCTATTCCGAGCGGCAGCAATCTACGCCGAAGCTATTTACGAATTGATCAAATAATACTCAATGAAAATCAAAAAGCAAACTAGGAAGCTAGCCGCAGGTTGCTCAAAACGCTGTTTTGAGGTTGCAGATAGAACTGACGAAGTCAGTAACATCTATACGGCAAGGTGAAGCTGACGTGGTTTGAAGAGATTTTCGAAGAGTATAAAACGATAGAAGTCTGAGATGGTATGCTTAGACTTCTTTTTGGAGGGAAAGTAGATGTCTCAAATCGAAAGAATCAAGCAGGATATCATGGCTGATCCACAGAATGCCAGCTATACCGAACGCGGAATAGAGCCTCTCTTTGCAGCGCCAAAGACTGCTCGCATCAATATCATCGGTCAGGCACCGGGACTTAAAACCCAAGAAGCTGGCCTTTACTGGAAAGATAAGAGTGGTGATCGTCTGCGGGACTGGCTAGGCGTGGATGAAGACACTTTTTACAATTCAGGCTATTTTGCTGTTTTGCCTATGGATTTCTATTTTCCAGGACATGGCAAGTCGGGTGATTTACCGCCGCGAACTGGCTTTGCAGAAAAATGGCATCCGCAGCTCTTGAAAGAATTGCCCGATATTCAATTGACCCTCTTGATTGGGCAATATGCCCAGGCCTACTATTTAAAGGAGAAAGTCAGTGGTAAGGTGACAGAACGGGTAAAATATTACCAGAACTACTTGCCAACCTATTTTCCACTGGTACACCCATCACCACGAAATCAAATCTGGATGGCCAAAAATCCTTGGTTTGAGTCAGAAGTGGTGCCAGATTTGAAAAAAAGAATTAAAACTATTTTAGGAGAAAAAGAATGAAAGAAATTTCCTTTGACGCATTTTACCAGCTTTACCAAAACGACCAACTTTCTCTAGTGGACGTGAGAGAAGTGGAAGAGTTTGAAACTCTTCATTTAGAAGGTGCCCACAACCTACCGCTGAGTCAATTGGCTGATATATATGATCAGTTGGACAAGAACCACTTGCATTATGTCATTTGCAAATCTGGAATGAGATCGGCGCGTGCTTGCCAATTCCTATCAGAACAAGGTTATGAGGTTATCAATGTCCAAGGTGGCATGACTGCCTTTGAAGAACTCTAAACGTATTTCTCCTACTTGGTGTGATCTGGGTAGGAGAGTTTTATTTTTAGATAATTCTCGTTTTTCTGAATCTTGAAAACATTCAATATTTACTTCGTGAAGCTTTTTTCATACTCCTATTCATGATATACTAGGTCAGTATTTTATAAATATGAAGGAGATTTACATGGCTAAAAAAGGTGCCCTAACAGGTTTACTCCTGTTTGGAATATTTTTTGGTGCGGGGAACTTGATTTTTCCGCCTTCTCTAGGTGCTCTATCTGGAGAACATTTTCTTCCTGCCATCGCAGGTTTTGTCTTTTCAGGTGTCGGTATCGCCGTCTTGACTCTTATTATTGGAACGCTAAATCCTAAAGGATATATCTACGAGATTTCAACAAAGATAGCGCCTTGGTTTGCGACTCTTTACCTCTCAGTTCTTTACTTGTCAATTGGTCCATTCTTTGCTATCCCACGTACCGCTACAACAGCTTACGAAGTAGGGATTAGCCCACTTTTGTCGGATGCAAATAAAGGTCTTGGTTTGATTGTTTTTACCGTACTTTACTTTGCGGCGGCGTATTTAATCTCGCTTAATCCATCAAAAATCTTGGACCGTATTGGACGAATTTTAACACCAGTCTTTGCGATTTTGATTGTTATCTTGGTTGTTCTAGGAGCTATCAAATACGGTGGAACAAGTCCTCAAGCTGCCTCAGCTGCTTATCAAGCTTCTGCTTTTGGTACAGGTTTCCTAGAAGGTTACAATACCTTGGATGCCCTTGCCTCAGTTGCCTTCAGTGTAATCGCAGTTCAAACCTTGAAACAGCTTGGATTTTCAAGTAAGAAAGAATACATTTCAACTATTTGGGTTGTTGGGATCGTTGTAGCCCTTGCCTTCAGCGCTCTTTACATCGGTTTAGGTTTCCTTGGAAATCATTTCCCAGTACCAGCTGAAGCGATGAAGGGTGGAACACCAGGTGTTTACATCTTGTCACAAGCGACTCAAGAAATCTTTGGCTCAACAGCTCAACTCTTCCTGGCAGCTATGGTTACTGTAACCTGCTTCACAACTACAGTTGGTTTGATCGTGTCAACAGCTGAGTTCTTTAATGAACGCTTCCCACAAATCAGCTACAAGGTTTATGCGACAGCCTTTACCTTGATTGGATTTGCCATTGCTAATCTTGGACTTGATGCGATTATTAAGTACTCCATTCCAGTACTGGTTATCTTGTACCCAATCACGATTGCCATCGTTATGATTGTCATTGTCAACAAATTTGTGGCTCTTTCAAAACCAGGTATGCAGTTGACAATTGCTGTTGTTACAGCTATTGCCATTGCAAGCGTACTAGGAAGCTCATTTAAAGTTGAGTTTCTTGCAAATCTTGTGAACGCTCTTCCTTTTGCCAAGGCATCACTCCCATGGTTGGTGCCAGCCATCGTCGGAATCTTGCTCTCATTGGTTCTACCAAACAAGCAAGAAAGCGATGTTTTTGAAATGGAATAATGATAATACTCAATGAAAATCAAAGAGCAAACTAGGAAGCTAGCCGCAGGCTGCTCAAAACACTGTTTTGAGGTTGCAGATGGAAGCTGACGTGGTTTGAAGAGATTTTTGAAGAGTATAAAATCACTTTTGTAGCCAAGTCTACAAGAGTGATTTTCTTTTTTTATCCGATGATAAATGTGTTATAATAGGTAGCAAAAGAGGTGAAGAAATGAATCAAACAGTAGAATATATCAAAGAACTGACAGCCATTGCGTCGCCAACGGGTTTTACTCGTGAGATTTCGGACTATTTAGTCAAAACTTTAGAAGGTTTTGGTTGCCAGCCGGTTCGCACAGCCAAGGGTGGTGTTAATGTAACTATTAAAGGTCAAAATGATGAAGAGCATCGCTATGTGACTGCTCATGTGGATACGCTGGGTGCCATTGTCCGTGCTGTCAAACCAGACGGTCGTCTCAAATTGGATCGTATAGGTGGTTTTCCTTGGAACATGATTGAAGGAGAAAACTGTACCGTTCACGTAGCTAGCACAGGTCAAAAGCTATCAGGAACCATCCTCATCCACCAAACTTCTTGCCATGTCTACAAGGATGCAGGAACTGCAGAACGCACGCAGGACAATATGGAAGTGCGTTTGGATGCAAAAGTAACCAATGAAAAAGAAACTCGTGCCTTGGGGATTGAGGTCGGTGATTTTATCAGCTTTAATCCACGAACTGTCGTGACAGAGACAGGTTTTATCAAGTCTCGTCATTTGGACGATAAGGTCAGTGCAGCCATTTTGCTCAATCTCCTTCATATTTATAAGGAAGAGAAGATTGAATTGCCAGTAACAACCCATTTTGCTTTTTCAGTTTTTGAAGAAGTGGGACATGGTGCTAATTCTAATATTCCTGCTCAGGTAGTCGAATATCTAGCAGTAGATATGGGAGCCATGGGGGATGACCAGCAGACGGATGAGTACACAGTTTCTATCTGTGTCAAGGATGCTTCTGGACCATATAACTATGACTTCCGTCAACACTTGGTTTCCTTGGCTAAAGAGCAAGATATTCCATTTAAGCTGGATATCTATCCGTTTTATGGTTCGGATGCTTCAGCGGCTATGTCTGCAGGGGCAGAAGTCAAACACGCCCTTCTTGGTGCTGGTATCGAGTCTAGTCATTCTTATGAGCGTACTCATATTGACTCGGTGGTCGCAACAGAGCGTATGGTTGATGCTTACCTTAAGAGCGCATTGGTAGACTAATATGTGCTTGATTTGCCAGAGAATTGAGCTCATCAAGAAGGGAGAAAATCCCTATTTTGTAAAAGAGTTGGAAACAGGCTATCTTGTGATTGGAGACCACCAATATTTTGCAGGCTATAGTCTCTTTCTAGCCAAGGAACATGTCACCGAATTGCACCATTTAGAAAAGGAAACGAGACTCCGTTTTCTAGAGGAAATGAGTGTGGTCCAAGAGGCAGTTGCTAAGGCCTTCGCTGCTGAGAAAATGAATATCGAACTGCTAGGAAACAGATGCCCATCTTCATTGGCATCTGTTTCCTAGACGAACAGGTGATATGAATGGTCACGGCCTCAAGGGACGTGGTCCAGTATGGTGGGTTCCCTTTGAAGAAATGACCTCAGAGACCTGCCAAGCAAAACCGGATGAGATTAAAAGATTAGTCAAACTTTTATCGTATGAAGTAGATAAACTATTAGAAATAAAGGAGTAGAAATGAAAAAAAGATACCTTGTCTTGACAGCCTTGCTAGCCTTGAGTCTAGCAGCGTGTTCGCAAGAAAAAGCAAAAAATGAAGATGGTGCAGCTAAAACAGAACAAACTGCCAAAGCTGGTGGGACAGTCGGCAGTAAGTCTCAAGGAGCTACCCAGAAAAAAGCAGAAGTGGTCAATAAAGGAGACTACTACAGCATCCAAGGAAAATACGATGAAATCATCGTAGCAAATAAACACTATCCCTTGTCAAAAGACTACAATCCAGGGGAAAATCCAACAGCCAAGGCTGAGTTGGTCAAACTCATCAAAGCTATGCAAGAGGCAGGTTTCCCGATTAGCGACCATTACAGTGGTTTTAGAAGTTATGAAACTCAGACCAAGCTCTATCAAGATTATGTCAACCAAGATGGAAAGGTAGCTGCCGACCGTTACTCTGCCCGTCCTGGCTATAGCGAACACCAAACAGGCTTGGCCTTTGATGTTATTGGGACTGATGGTGATTTGGTAACAGAGGAAAAAGCAGCTCAATGGCTTTTGGACCATGCGGCTGATTATGGCTTTGTTGTCCGTTATCTCAAAGGTAAGGAAAAAGAAACAGGCTATATGGCTGAGGAATGGCACCTTCGTTATGTCGGAAAAGAAGCAAAAGAAATTGCTGAGAGTGGTCTCAGTTTGGAAGAATACTATGGCTTTGAAGGCGGAGATTACGTCGATTAAAAAATAAACTTTTCTCTTGCAATTCTAGATAAATAGTGTATAATAGATGAGTATGTGTAAAGCATACTTGTGGGAGGTAAAAATCTCTAATTACCGCCAAAACCACAAAGGAGGATTTAAAAATGGCTAAAAAAGTCGAAAAACTTGTAAAATTGCAAATCCCTGCTGGTAAAGCTACACCAGCTCCACCGGTTGGACCTGCTCTTGGTCAAGCTGGTATCAACATCATGGGATTCACAAAAGAGTTCAACGCTCGTACAGCTGACCAAGCTGGTATGATCATTCCAGTTGTTATCTCAGTGTACGAAGATAAATCATTTACTTTCATCACTAAAACACCACCAGCTGCTGTTCTTTTGAAAAAAGCTGCAGGTGTTGAAAAAGGATCAGGTACACCTAATAAAACTAAAGTTGCTACAGTTACTCGTGCGCAAGTACAAGAAATTGCAGAAACTAAGATGCCAGATTTGAACGCAGCAAACGTAGAGTCTGCAATGCGTATGATCGAAGGTACTGCTCGTTCTATGGGATTCACTGTTGTTGACTAATCAATAACATCCCTATATAACCCGCAAGACTTCATCATTTCGAGAAGTGACGTGGGAGATGAAAATCGATTGAACCACTTACAAGGAGAATAGAAAATGGCTAAAAAAAGCAAACAACTTCGTGCTGCTCTTGAGAAGATCGACAGCACAAAAGCATACAGCGTTGAAGAAGCTGTAGCTCTTGCAAAAGAAACTAACTTTGCAAAATTCGATGCAACTGTAGAAGTTGCTTACAACTTGAACATTGACGTTAAAAAAGCTGACCAACAAATCCGTGGAGCAATGGTATTGCCAAACGGTACTGGTAAAACAGCTCGCGTTCTTGTATTTGCACGTGGTGCAAAAGCTGAAGAAGCAAAAGCTGCTGGTGCAGACTTCGTTGGTGAAGACGACCTTGTTGCTAAAATCAACGACGGTTGGTTGGACTTCGACGTAGTTATCGCAACACCTGACATGATGGCTCTTGTTGGACGTCTTGGACGTGTCCTTGGACCACGTAACTTGATGCCAAACCCTAAAACTGGTACTGTAACAATGGATGTTGCTAAAGCAGTTGAAGAGTCTAAAGGTGGTAAAATCACTTACCGTGCGGACCGTGCAGGTATCGTACAAGCGATCATCGGTAAAGTTTCATTTGAAGCTGACAAGTTGGTTGAAAACTTCAAAGCATTTAACGAAACAATCCAAAAAGCTAAACCAGCTACTGCTAAAGGAACTTACGTAACAAGCTTGACAATTACAACTACTCAAGGTGTTGGTATCAAGGTTGACGTTAACTCACTTTAATCAGTAGTTTATATCAGAGGACGAGTACGAAAGTGCTCGTTTTTGTATGTAAGTTATAGTCTCTATAAAATGGTTGTCTTATTTGGCTTATAGGGTGAGTAGCAAATGAAATACTGTTTTCTCTTCCTTCTTTACTAGAAAATATGGTATAATAGGGAGTAAAAAACTTTGAAAGAAAGAAAAAGATGAATTTAAAAGATTACATTGCAACAATTGAAAATTATCCTAAGGAAGGTATTACTTTCCGTGATATCAGTCCTTTGATGGCTGATGGAAATGCTTATAGCTATGCTGTTCGTGAAATCGTTCAATATGCTACTGACAAGAAAATTGATATGATCGTAGGGCCTGAGGCTCGTGGATTTATCGTGGGTTGTCCTGTTGCTTTTGAGTTGGGAATTGGTTTTGCGCCTGTTCGTAAGCCAGGAAAATTGCCACGCGAAGTCATTTCTGCTGACTATGAAAAAGAGTACGGTGTTGATACCTTGACTATGCACGCGGATGCCATCAAGCCAGGTCAACGTGTTCTTATTGTAGATGACCTCTTAGCAACAGGTGGAACTGTTAAGGCAACCATCGAGATGATTGAAAAACTTGGCGGTGTTGTGGCAGGTTGTGCCTTCCTTGTTGAATTGGATGAATTGAAGGGCCGTGAAAAAATCGGTGACTACGACTACAAAGTTTTGATGCATTATTAATGAAAAACAGTCCCTAGGGCTGTTTTCTCTACATTAGGATATAAAAATAGACTATAGCTAGTTAGAGAAAAACTATAATTGAAAACTATATCTTCTTGCAGTATAATAAAAGGACTAAGTGTTTGAGATTTGACTTCAAACACATTCAATTATTTCTAAAAGAGTACAGTTAGGAGAAGGTTATGCCGATTAGAATTGATAAAAAATTGCCAGCTGTTGAGATTTTACGGACTGAGAATATCTTTGTCATGGATGATCAACGTGCGGCCCACCAAGATATCCGTCCCTTGAAAATTTTGATTTTAAACCTAATGCCCAAAAAAGTGGTCACAGAGACCCAGTTGTTACGGCATTTAGCAAATACTCCTTTGCAATTGGACATAGACTTTCTCTATATGGAGAGCCACCGTTCCAAGACGACTCGTGCAGAGCACATGGAGACCTTTTATAAAACTTTTCCTGAAGTCAAGGACGAGTATTTTGATGGGATGATTATCACAGGGGCTCCGATTGAGCATTTACCATTTGAGGAAGTGGACTATTGGGAGGAATTCAGTCAGGTGCTTGAGTGGTCCAAGACCCATGTCTATTCGACCCTTCATATCTGTTGGGGTGCTCAGGCTGGTCTTTATCTGCGCTATGGAGTGGAAAAATACCAGATGGACAGTAAGCTATCAGGTATTTATCCTCAAGACACCCTAAAAGAGGGTCACCTTCTTTTTAGAGGCTTTGATGATAGCTACGTTTCCCCTCATTCACGGCACACGGAGATTTCTAAGGAAGAGGTCTTAAACAAAACTAATCTCGAGATTTTATCAGAGGGTCCTCAGGTTGGGGTTTCGATTTTGGCCAGTCGGGATTTACGAGAAATTTATAGTTTTGGGCATTTGGAATATGACCGTGATACCCTGGCAAAAGAGTATTTTAGGGATCGTGATGCAGGTTTAGATCCTCATATTCCAGAAAATTACTTTAAGGATGATGATGTCAACCAGACACCTTGTCTTTGTTGGTCTTCATCAGCAGCCCTCTTTTTCAGTAACTGGGTAAACTATGCGGTCTATCAGGAAACACCTTTTGACTGGAGAAAGATAGAAGATGATGCATCTGCATATGGGTATTTATAAGAGGAATTATGACATATTTAGACGCTTTTAAATCAGGGAACTTGGTTTTACCGAGTGCCCTGCTCTTGCATTTTAAGGAACTCTTTCCTTCTAGCGACGATTTTCTGGTTTGGCAATTTTTCTATTTGCAAAATACGACAGGTTTGGAAGAAATGTCGCCAAGCCAGATTGCTGACAGGATTGGCAAGGAAATTTCGGATGTCAATCAGGCTATTTCCAATCTGACAGAGAGGGGACTGCTTCAGTATCGAACCATCGAATTGAATGGTGAAATCGAATTGCTTTTTGATGCTAGCTTGGCTTTGGAACGTTTGGATGACTTGCTTGGAGTTGCTCATTCAAGTTCAGACCAGTTGACACCTCAAAATCAGCTCAAGGATTTGGTAGAAACCTTCCAGCAGGAGTTGGGACGCTTGTTGACACCTTTTGAGATTGAGGATTTGACTAAGACACTAAAGGAAGATGGAACCAGTGCTGACTTGATTAAGGAAGCTCTTCGTGAAGCTGTTTTGAATGGGAAACCAAACTGGAAGTACATTCAGGCTATTTTGAGAAACTGGCGCCATGAAGGTATCAAAAGTGTGGCTCAAATTGAGGCTAAGCGGGCAGAGAGAGAAGCAAGCAATCCTCAGTTGACACAGGTATCTGCAGATTTCAGAAATGCTATGGATCTCTGGAAGGATTAATCCATGTCAGCAGGCTTGAAATTTGAGTAAGATTTGCAAGCTGTGTCTAATTGTGATAAAATAAATAGAAAATAAATTGAAAAAAGAGGTATGTGAAATGTCACGTAAACCATTTATCGCTGGTAACTGGAAAATGAACAAAAATCCAGAAGAAGCTAAAGCATTCATTGAAGCAGTTGCATCAAAACTTCCTTCATCAGATCTTGTTGAAGCAGGTATCGCAGCTCCAGCTCTTGATTTGACAACTGTTCTTGCTGCTGCAAAAGGTTCAAACCTTAAAGTTGCTGCTCAAAACTGCTACTTTGAAAATGCAGGTGCTTTCACTGGTGAAACAAGCCCACAAGTTTTGAAAGAAATCGGTACTGACTACGTTGTTATCGGTCACTCAGAACGTCGTGACTACTTCCATGAAACTGACGAAGATATCAACAAAAAAGCAAAAGCAATCTTTGCAAACGGTATGCTTCCAATCATCTGTTGTGGTGAGTCTCTTGAAACTTACGAAGCTGGTAAAGCTGCTGAATTCGTAGGTGCTCAAGTTTCAGCAGCTCTTGCAGGATTGACTGCAGAACAAGTAGCTTCAACAGTTATCGCTTATGAGCCAATCTGGGCTATCGGTACTGGTAAATCAGCTTCACAAGACGACGCACAAAAAATGTGTAAAGTTGTTCGTGACGTTGTAGCCGCTGACTTTGGTCAAGAAGTTGCGGACAAAGTTCGTGTTCAATATGGCGGTTCAGTTAAACCTGAAAACGTTGCTTCATACATGGCTTGCCCAGACGTTGACGGTGCCCTTGTTGGTGGTGCGTCACTTGAAGCAGAGAGCTTCTTGGCTTTGCTTGACTTTGTAAAATAATTAGTAAGCAGCAAAAGCTAGGTGGAACAGCATTCAGGTGTCTGTTCCATTTTTTATAGGAGAGGAAAGATTGAAAACAAAGATTGGTAAAATTGGATTAGCAAGTCTCTGTTTACTGGGTTTGGCAGTTAATCATGTCGCTGCAAATGAAGCTGAAGTGAAAGCATCTTCGGAAGAAAGCAGTGTTCAAGCTTCTTCTGGTAAGTTAGAAGAAAAGAAATCAGAAACGACTGCAAGTCAAAAAGAAGAAGAGAAAAAAGTTGAGACTTCTTCTAGTCAGCGTCAAGAGAAAAAGGAAGAAGTAAAAGAGACGCGAGCTAGTAGTCAGAAAGAAGAAAGTAAGCCAAATTCGACATCAGCACATTGGGAAGGTGACTTCTATGTAAAAGCAGATGGTTCAAAAGCTAAGAGCGAGTGGATTTTCGATACTAGCTACAAGGCTTGGTTCTATATAAAAGCAGATGGTCGTTATGCCCAAAAAGAATGGCATGGGAACTATTACCTCAAAGCGGGTGGTTACATGGCTAAAAATGAATGGGTTTACGATGACCATTATAAAAGCTGGTTCTACCTCAAGGCAGACGGTTCTTATGCAGATCAAGAATGGCAGAAAATCAATGGCAAATGGTACTATTTTAAGAAGTGGGGCTATATGGCTAAAAGTCAGTGGCAAGGAAATTATTTCTTGAATGGTCAAGGTGCCATGATGCAAAACGAATGGCTTTACGATCATCATTATAAGAGTAAGTTCTATCTTAAGGCGGATGGTTCTTACGCTAATGAACAGTGGCAAAAGATTGATGGCAAGTGGTATTATTTCAAGAAGTGGGGATACATGGCTCAAGATGAGTGGCATGGAAATTACTACCTTACTGAAAGTGGTGCTATGGCAACAGGTGAGTTAATTATGGACGATACTCGCTATACTTTTGCTGATTCAGGGGAACTGAAAGAAAAGAAAGCCTTGAATGTTGGTTGGGTTTATCGAAACGGACACCGTTACTTCTTTAACCATCGTGAAGAACAGGTCGGAACAGACCGGGCTAAGAAGGTTATCGATGTCAGCGAGCACAATGGCCACATTAGTGATTGGAAAAAGGTTATCCAGGAAAATGGGGTTGATGGCGTTATTGTTCGTCTGGGATATAGCGGTGTAGAAGATAAGGAATTGGCTTACAATATTCAAGAACTTAATCGTCAGGGTATTCCTTATGGTGTCTATCTTTATACCTATGCCGAAAATGAAAAAGATGCTGAGGATGATGCCAATCAGACTATTGAACTCTTGAAAAAATACAAGATGAACTTGTCATATCCTATCTACTATGATGTTGAGAACTGGGAATATGTCAATAAAAGTAAGAGAGCTCCAAGTGATACTGGAATCTGGATCAAGATTATCAATAAGTATATGGAAACCATGAAGCAGGCTGGTTACCAAAATGTGAAAGTTTATAGCTATCGCCAACTCTTGCAAACTCGTTTGAATCATCCAGATATTTTACAACATGTCAACTGGGTTGCAGCCTATACGGATGCACTTGATTGGAATAATCCTCATTATTCAGGAGAAAAAGGATGGCAATATACTTCATCTGAATACCTAAAAGGAATCCGAGGTCGTGTTGATATTAGTGTTTGGTATTAAGATGTAAAACCGAGAAAAGAGTGTACAATTGTATGCTCTTTTCTTTATTTTATCTCTGTTAAGAGAGTTTGAAAGTGACTGTGTTTTATTTTAAAAAATTCTTAAATTATCAGTCTATTGCAACTTTTCTCATGTGAGACATTTGGCTTGCTATTGGTTTTTATTAGTAGTATACTAAGGGAGTAAACACTAAGAAGTGGTTACAAAAAAAGAATTATGAGGTGAGAAACATGGTAGAATTGAAAAAAGAAGCAGTAAAAGACGTAACATCATTGACAAAATCAGCGCCAGTAGCATTGGCAAAAACAAAGGAAGTTTTGAATCAAGCGGTTGCTGATTTGTATGTAGCTCACGTTGCTTTGCACCAAGTACACTGGTACATGCGTGGTCGTGGTTTCCTTGTATGGCATCCAAAAATGGATGAGTATATGGAAGCTCTTGACGGTCAATTGGATGAAATCAGCGAACGTTTGATTACACTTGGTGGTAGCCCATTCTCTACATTGACAGAATTTCTTCAAAATAGTGAAATCGAAGAAGAAGTCGGAGAGTTCCGCAATGTAGAAGAAAGTTTGGGGCGTGTCCTTGAAATTTATCGTTACCTCATCACTCTTTTCCAAAAAGCTTTGGATGTAACAGATGAAGAAGGCGATGATGTTACGAATGATATCTTTGTTGGTGCTAAGGCTGACCTTGAAAAAACAGTCTGGATGCTTGCAGCAGAACTTGGACAAGCACCTGGTTTGTAAGAAATAATAGGAACATATATAAATCTGTAGGAAATTTCTTACAGATTTTTTCTATCTTGTAAGCTATTCCAAACCAGTCTTTTTTTGAGTTTTTTGATAAAATAGTACTATCAGTGAAAAGGATGGAAGCATGACTAAGAAAATCGTAGCTATTTGGGCCCAGGATGAAGAGGGTGTGATTGGTAAGGACAATCGTCTGCCTTGGCATTTGCCAGCAGAATTGCAACACTTCAAAGAAACAACTCTGAATCATGCTATCTTGATGGGGCGTGTGACCTTTGATGGGATGGGGCGTCGCTTGCTTCCACAACGGGAGACCCTGATTTTGACTCGTAACCCAGAAGAAAACATAGACGGAGTTGCTACTTTTCAGGATGTCCAGTCGGTCTTGGACTGGTTTCATCATCAGGATAAAAATCTGTACATCATCGGCGGCAAGCAGATTTTTCAGCTTTTTGAATCCTATCTGGATGAGATCATTGTGACACAAATTCATGCTCAAGTTGAAGGGGATACCTATTTCCCAGAAAATTTTGACTTGACGGTTTTTGAAACTTTTGCAAGTAAATCTTATTTCAAAGATGAAAAAAATGCCTATGATTTTACCATCGAATATAGAAAGAGAAAGGAAGTCTAATGGAGCGCAGTATTTTTGGATTTTTTACAGCTCTTTTGTGTGCTGTCTGTCTAGTAGCTGGAACACACGCTTTTCGTAAAAAGCGCTTTGGACTTGCTACTCTGCTTTGGCTTAATGCTTTTACAAACTTGGTGAATAGCATTCATGCTTTTTATATGACCTTATTTTAGATAGAAAGAATAGTTAGAACGGAAGGGAATCATGCCTACAAATAGGAAAAATGATATGATGGTTTATTGCTCATTTTGTGGCAAAAGCCAAGAAGAAGTACAAAAAATAATCGCAGGCAACAACGCTTTTATCTGTAATGAATGTGTGGAGTTGGCTCAGGAAATCATTCGAGAGGAGTTGGCTGAGGAAGTCTTGGCAGACTTGTCTGAGGTACCAAAACCAATTGAACTCCTCCATATCTTGAACCACTATGTAATTGGTCAAGACCGTGCTAAGCGTGCCCTGGCAGTGGCAGTTTACAACCACTACAAACGCATCAATTTCCACGATACGCGTGAAGAGTCGGAAGATGTGGATTTGCAGAAATCAAACATTTTGATGATTGGCCCTACTGGTTCAGGGAAAACTTTCCTTGCTCAGACCTTGGCTAAGAGCTTAAATGTGCCTTTTGCGATCGCAGATGCGACAGCTCTTACTGAGGCTGGTTATGTAGGTGAGGATGTGGAAAATATCCTCCTCAAACTCTTGCAAGCTGCTGACTTTAACATTGAACGTGCAGAACGTGGGATTATCTACGTGGATGAAATTGACAAGATTGCCAAGAAGAGCGAGAACGTATCGATCACACGTGATGTTTCTGGTGAAGGGGTGCAACAAGCCCTTCTCAAGATTATCGAGGGAACCGTTGCTAGCGTGCCGCCTCAAGGTGGACGCAAGCATCCACAACAAGAGATGATTCAAGTGGATACTAAAAATATCCTCTTCATCGTGGGTGGTGCCTTTGATGGCATTGAAGAAATCGTTAAACAACGTCTGGGTGAAAAAGTCATCGGATTTGGTCAAAATAATAAAGCGATTGATGAAAATAGCTCTTACATGCAAGAAATCATCGCAGAAGACATTCAAAAATTCGGTATTATTCCAGAATTGATTGGACGTTTGCCTGTCTTTGCAGCTCTTGAGCAATTGACGGTTGAAGACTTGGTTCGCATCTTAAAAGAACCAAGAAATGCCTTGGTCAAACAATACCAAACCTTGCTTTCTTATGATGATGTCGAGTTGGAATTTGACGACGAAGCCCTTCAAGAAATTGCTAATAAAGCCATTGAACGCAAGACAGGGGCGCGTGGTCTTCGCTCGATTATCGAAGAAACCATGCTGGACGTTATGTTTGAAGTACCGAGTCAGGAAAATGTGAAATTGGTCCGCATCACAAAAGAAGCTGTCGATGGAACGGCTAAGCCAATTCTAGAGACAGCCTAGAGGTGACTATGGAACTTAATACACACAATGCAGAAATCTTACTCAGTGCGGCAAATAAGTCCCACTATCCGCAGGATGAACTGCCAGAGATTGCCCTAGCAGGGCGTTCCAATGTTGGTAAGTCTAGCTTTATCAATACCATGCTGAACCGTAAGAATCTGGCTCGTACGTCAGGGAAGCCTGGGAAAACCCAGTTACTCAACTTCTTTAATATTGACGACAAGATGCGCTTTGTGGATGTGCCTGGCTATGGCTATGCCCGCGTTTCCAAAAAGGAACGTGAAAAGTGGGGGCGTATGATTGAAGAGTATCTAACAACTCGGGAAAATCTCCGTGTGGTAGTCAGTTTGGTGGATCTTCGTCATGACCCGTCAGCAGATGATGTGCAGATGTACGAATTTCTCAAGTACTATGAGATTCCGGTCATCATCGTTGCGACTAAGGCAGACAAGATTCCTCGTGGTAAATGGAACAAGCATGAATCAGCAATCAAAAAGAAATTAAACTTTGACCCAAGTGACGACTTTATCCTCTTTTCATCTGTCAGCAAGGCAGGAATGGATGAGGCTTGGGATGCAATCTTAGAAAAATTGTGAGGAAAAGAAATGGCAAAAACAATTCATACAGATAAGGCTCCAAAGGCTATCGGACCATATGTTCAAGGAAAAATCGTTGGCAATCTTTTGTTTGCTAGCGGTCAAGTTCCCCTATCTCCTGAAACTGGGGAAATCGTTGGAGAAACAATCCAAGAACAGACAGAACAAGTCTTGAAAAACATCGGTGCTATTTTGGCAGAAGCAGGAACAGATTTTGACCATGTTGTCAAAACAACTTGCTTCTTGAGTGATATGAACGACTTTGTTCCTTTTAACGAGGTTTACCAAACGGCCTTTAAAGAGGAATTTCCAGCTCGTTCAGCTGTGGAAGTAGCTCGTCTTCCTCGTGATGTAAAAGTCGAAATTGAAGTCATCGCAGAGATTGGATAAGCTAGTTGAAGTTTGGTGTTGCCAAACTTCTTTTGATATAAGGAGAAACAGATGACAAAGAAACAACTTCACTTGGTGATTGTGACAGGGATGAGTGGTGCAGGAAAAACAGTAGCTATTCAGTCCTTCGAGGATTTGGGATATTTCACTATTGATAATATGCCGCCAGCCCTCTTGCCTAAGTTTTTGCAGTTGGTGGAAACAAAGGAAGACGATCATAAGTTGGCCTTGGTAGTGGATATGCGTAGCCGTTCTTTCTTTTCAGAGATTCAAGCTGTTTTGGATGAGTTGGAAAATCAGGAAGAACTGGACTTTAAAATCCTCTTTTTGGATGCGGCTGATAAGGAATTGGTCGCGCGTTATAAGGAAACCAGACGAAGTCACCCTCTAGCAGCAGACGGACGGATTTTGGATGGGATTAAGCTGGAACGTGAGCTTTTGGCACCTTTGAAAAATATGAGCCAAAATGTGGTGGATACAACTGAACTCACTCCACGTGAGCTGCGTAAAACCATTGCAGAGCAGTTTTCAGATCAAGAGCAAGCCCAGTCTTTCCGTATTGAAGTCATGTCTTTTGGCTTTAAATATGGAATTCCGATTGATGCGGACTTGGTCTTTGATGTTCGTTTCTTACCAAATCCCTACTACCTTCCAGAGTTACGAAATCAAACGGGTGTGGATGAACCAGTGTACGACTATGTCATGAACCATCCTGAGTCAGAAGATTTTTATCAACATTTGTTGGCCTTGATTGAGCCGATTTTGCCAAGTTACCAAAAGGAAGGGAAGTCCGTTTTGACCATTGCCATGGGTTGTACGGGTGGGCAACACCGTAGTGTGGCCTTTGCCAAACGCTTGGCACAAGACTTATCCAAGAATTGGCCTGTCAATGAAGGACATCGTGACAAAGACCGAAGAAAGGAAACGGTAAACCGTTCATGAGAAAACCAAAGATAACGGTGATTGGTGGAGGAACTGGGATCCCCGTCATTCTTAAAAGTCTGCGTGAAAAAGATGTGGAAATCGCTGCTATCGTAACGGTGGCGGATGATGGTGGTTCATCAGGTGAACTCCGAAAAAATATGCAACAATTGACACCGCCAGGTGATCTTCGTAATGTCCTTGTGGCCATGTCGGATATGCCTAAGTTCTATGAGAAGGTCTTTCAGTACCGCTTTTCTGAGGATGCAGGAGCCTTTGCTGGCCATCCATTGGGCAATCTCATCATTGCAGGTCTGTCAGAAATGCAGGGTTCGACCTATAATGCCATGCAGTTATTGAGTAAATTTTTCCATACAACAGGGAAGATTTATCCTTCCAGTGACCATCCTTTGACCCTGCACGCAGTTTTTCAGGATGGGACAGAAGTAGCTGGAGAGAGTCATATAGCAGACCATCCAGGCATGATTGATCACGTCTATGTGACCAATACCCTCAACGATGATACACCTCTGGCTAGCCGTCGAGTGGTGCAGACCATTCTTGAAAGTGATATGATTGTTCTGGGACCTGGTTCCCTCTTTACTTCTATTTTGCCCAATATCGTGATTAAGGAAATCGGGCAGGCGCTTTTGGAAACCAAGGCAGAAATTGCCTATGTCTGCAATATCATGACCCAACGTGGGGAGACGGAACACTTTACAGATAGTGATCACGTGGAGGTCTTGCATGGTCACCTTGGCCGACCTTTTATCGATACTGTCTTGGTGAATATTGAAAAAGTGCCTCAGGAATACATGAATTCCAACCGTTTTGATGAATACTTGGTGCAGGTGGAACATGATTTTGCTGGCCTTTGTAAACAAGTTCCGCGAGTGATTTCATCCAACTTCCTTCGTCTGGAAAATGGCGGTGCCTTCCACGATGGGGATTTGATTGTGGACGAATTGATGCGGATTATACAGGTGAGAAAATGAGTTTCACAGTAGCAGTTAAAGAAGAAATCCTAGGTCAGCATCATCTAAGCCGGCATGAATTATCTGCCATTATCAAGATGTCTGGTAGTATCGGTCTCTCGACTTCGGGCTTGACCTTGTCTGTCGTGACAGAAAATGCCAAGCTGGCTCGTCACCTCTATGAGTCCTTTCTTCATTTCTATGAAATCAAATCGGAAATTCGCCACCACCAACGGAGCAATCTTCGCAAGAATCGAGTCTATACCGTTTTTACAGATGAAAAGGTGCAGGACTTGTTAAGTGATTTGCACTTGGCAGACTCCTTCTTTGGCCTGGAAACAGGTATTGATGAGGAGATTTTATCGGATGAGGAAGCAGGTCGTGCTTATCTCTGTGGCGCTTTTTTGGCAAATGGAAGCATTCGTGACCCTGAGTCAGGCAAGTACCAGTTGGAAATCAGTTCTGTTTATCTGGACCACGCGCAAGGAATTGCCTCCCTTCTCCAGCAGTTTTTACTGGATGCCAAGGTGCTTGAGCGTAAGAAGGGGGCTGTGACCTATCTCCAGCGTGCCGAAGACATTATGGACTTTCTTATAGTGATTGGAGCCATGCAGGCGCGTGATGATTTTGAGCGAGTTAAGATTTTGCGAGAAACCCGTAACGACCTTAATCGGGCCAATAATGCTGAAACGGCTAATATTGCTCGGACAGTTTCTGCCAGCATGAAGACCATCAACAATATCAGCACAATCAAAGATATCATGGGCTTAGAAAATCTGCCGGTGGATTTGCAGGAGGTAGCGCGGTTGCGGATTCAGCACCCAGATTACTCTATCCAGCAGTTAGCAGATAGTCTCAGCACTCCTCTGACCAAAAGTGGTGTCAACCACAGACTCAGAAAAATCAATAAGATAGCCGATGAACTATAAAACCACGAATCCTATGTGACTCGTGGTTCTTTTCTTATAAACTAGTTGAGTGTTTTGGTTGTACTTTTTGCTCAGGGTCAATGTAGTTGATGGCATTGTTGACAGCAGTTGGAGCTTCTCCAAGCCCTGTTGCAATCAAGTCGATCTTTCCGTCATAGTAGCAGCAGTCACCGATAGCATAGATACCTGCTTGGCTGGATTCTTGTTTGCTGTTGACAATAATCTTGTGACGGTTGAGTTCCAGAGCCCAGTTTTTAAGGTTACCGACAGAAGATTTAAAACCATAGTTGACAAAGAGGTGATCTAAGTCGATAGTTTCTGTTTCATCAGATTTGACTTTTGTGATTTCAAGTTTATCGAGCCTTTTTCCATCTCCAAGGAGTTGACTAGGGACGAATGGTGTCTTGATGTTTACAGATGATTCTTGCAAAGCTTGGACACTATGCTCTAAGGCACGGAAATTATCTCTGCGGTGAACAAGGGTAGTTGGTGCAATTTTTTCAAAAGCTAAAGCCCAATCCACAGCTGAGTCTCCCCCACCAAGAATCGTCACTTTCTTACCAGCATATTGCTGGATGTTGGAAACGTGGTAGTGGATATTTTCATAGCCTTCAACGCCTTCTAGTTCCAGCGGACGTGGTTTAAAGGCACCGCCACCCATAGCGATGATAACTGTTTTAGACAAGTGACTTCCTTTAGAAGTTGTAATGGCAAAGCCTTCTTCTTGTTTTTCAATCTCAAGAACCGTTTCATTGAGATGAATAGGGGTGTCAAAGCCGTTTAACTGTTCAATCAAGCGGTTGGTCAACTCTTCTCCAGTCAGGTTTGGGAAACCTGGTACGTCTAGGATTTCCTTTTCAGGATAGAGAATAGCAGGTTGTCCACCTAGTTGAGGAAGGGAGTCGATGATTTGGACCTTGGCTTGGCGTAGGTGGGCATAGAAGGCTGCAAAGAGCCCGACAGGACCACCACCTACAATGGTAATATCATAGAGTTGAGACATGGTTTCTCCTTTGTTTTTTCTAGTCAGTTTATTTTATCATATTTTTCCTTAATTTAAAATGAAGTAGGATAGGGAAAAAAATGCCAGAAAAATGGTATAATAGAAAGGAACGTGTTTGGACAGAGAGGAGACAGCAGATGAACTTTCAACAATTATCCAACCTGCAATATTGGACTAGCTTGTTTTCTAGTCCTTGGAGTATTGCCATCAATGTGTTTGATATTTTGATTGTGGCCTATATTTTATATCGTTTTACAAAAGCGATAGCTGGTACCAAGATTATGATTTTGGTGCGGGGGGTCTTGATCTTTGTATTAGCTCAGGTTGTGGCCAATATCCTTGGCTTGACAACGATTTCTTGGTTGATTAATCAGATTATCACCTATGGGGTGATTGCTGCAGTTGTTATCTTCTCTCCAGAGATTAGGACTGGTTTGGAACGCTTGGGAAGGGCGACAGATTTCTTTTCTACTACTCAAATTAGTGCAGAGGAGCAAATGATTCGTGCCTTTGTCAAATCTGTTGAATATATGAGTCCTCGTAAGATTGGTGCCCTAGTTGCCATTCAACGAGTTCGCACCTTGCAAGAATACATTGCGACAGGGATTCCCTTGGATGCCAACATTTCAGCAGAACTCCTCATTAATATCTTTATCCCCAACACTCCCCTACACGATGGTGCTGTGATTATCAGAGGAAATCGAATTGCAGTAACCTCTGCCTACCTGCCTTTAACAGAAAGCACAGGGATTTCCAAGGAATTTGGGACCAGACACAGGGCGGCTATTGGCTTATCAGAAGTGTCTGATGCCTTGACCTTCATCGTCTCAGAGGAAACAGGTGGTATTTCTATTACTTACAATGGGGTCTTCAAGCATGATTTGACGATTGAAGAATTTGAAGCAGAGCTAAGAAGAATTCTTTTGCCAGCTGTTGAGGAAAAAGCCAGTTTCAAGGAACGTTTGCTAGGAGGTTGGAAATATGAGAAAAAATAGTCTATATATCATTTCATCTCTCTTTTTTGCTTGTGTCTTATTCATCTATGCAACGTCAACCAACTTTCAAAATAGCAATACCGCAAGGCAGGTCAAATCAGAAACCTACACCAATACGATAACGAACGTTCCTATCGATATTCACTATGATGATGACCAGTATTTTATTAGCGGATTTGCATCAGAAGTTTCAGTGATATTAACCGGAGCTAATCGTGTAAGCTTGGCTAGCGAAATGCAGGAAAGCACTCGTAAGTTTAAGGTCACAGCGGATTTGACGGATGCCAGTGTTGGAACGATCGAAGTTCCCTTGAATATTGAAAATCTTCCAAGTGGAATGACTGCTGTGGCAACGCCTCAAAAGATTACAGTAAAAGTTGGGAAGAAGGTTAAGCGAGATGGGATGATTGTTGTGCCACAAGTTGACCAAAGTCAGATTGATCCCAAGTTACAAATCGATAGTGTAACCGTGTCAAATGAAAGGGTTTCTGTCACAACTGACCAAGAAACATTAGCTAAGATTGACAAAATTATTGCGCTTTTACCAACTAGCGAACGCATAACAGGTAATTACAGTGGTTCAGTACCTTTGCAGGCAATCGACCGTAATGGTGTTGTATTACCAGTAGTTATCACTCCATTTGATACAACAATGAAGGTGACGACAAAACCTGTGGCACCAAGTTCAAGCACATCAAATTCAACTACAAGCAGTTCGTCAGAGACATCTTCGTCAACGAAAGCAACTAGTTCAAAAACGAATTAAAAATAGGAAAAGGATTTTATAAAAATGGGTAAATATTTTGGGACTGATGGAGTCCGTGGAGAAGCTAACGTAGAACTGACGCCAGAATTGGCCTTTAAACTAGGCCGTTTTGGAGGCTATGTTCTTAGTCAGCATGAAACAGAAGCACCGAAAGTTTTTGTAGGACGTGACACACGTATTTCAGGAGAAATGCTAGAATCTGCCTTGGTGGCAGGTCTCCTTTCAGTAGGAATTCACGTATACAAACTAGGCGTTTTGGCAACACCAGCAGTCGCTTACTTGGTCAAGACAGAAGGAGCAAGTGCCGGTGTCATGATTTCTGCTAGCCACAACCCAGCCCTTGATAATGGGATTAAGTTCTTTGGTGGTGATGGCTTCAAACTAGATGACGAAAAAGAAGCAGAAATTGAAGCCTTGCTAGATGCTGCAGAAGACACTCTTCCTCGTCCAAGTGCAGAAGGATTGGGAACCTTGGTAGATTATCCAGAAGGCTTGCGTAAGTATGAAGGCTACCTTGTTTCAACTGGAACTCCTCTTGAAGGAATGAAGGTTGCCTTGGATACAGCAAATGGTGCAGCTTCTACAAGTGCCCGTCAAATCTTTGCGGACCTTGGCGCTCAATTAACTGTTATCGGGGAAACACCAGATGGTCTAAACATCAACCTTAATGTTGGTTCAACCCACCCAGAAACCCTTCAAGAAGTGGTCAAAGAAAGCGACTCAGCTATTGGTTTGGCCTTTGACGGAGACAGTGACCGCTTGATTGCTGTTGATGAAAATAGTGACATCGTCGATGGTGACAAGATTATGTACATCATCGGGAAATACCTTTCTGAAAAAGGACAATTGGCTCAAAATACAATCGTGACAACTGTTATGTCCAACCTTGGTTTCCACAAGGCCTTGGACCGCGAAGGCATTAACAAGGCAGTTACTGCAGTTGGCGACCGCTACGTTGTTGAAGAAATGCGAAAATCAGGTTACAATCTCGGTGGTGAACAGTCTGGTCACGTTATCTTGATGGATTACAATACAACTGGTGATGGTCAATTATCAGCAGTCCAATTGACTAAAATCATGAAGGAAACTGGTAAGAGCTTGTCAGAGTTGGCAGCAGAAGTAACTATCTATCCACAAAAATTAGTCAATATCCGAGTGGAAAATGCCATGAAGGAAAAGGCCATGGAAGTGCCAGCTATCAAGGCTATTATCGAGAAGATGGAAGAAGAAATGGCGGGGAATGGCCGTATTCTTGTTCGCCCAAGTGGAACAGAGCCTCTCTTGCGAGTTATGGCAGAAGCGCCTACAACAGAAGAAGTGGACTACTATGTTGATACTATCGCAGACGTAGTTCGAGCTGAAATCGGGATTGACTAAATCCTAGAAAACTAGATGAAAATAAAAAATTATGGTACAATAGCATATAATATTGTAGCCGAGGGAGAAAGACATGAATCTTAAACGTGAACAAGAATTTGTTAGTCAGTATCATTTTGATGCGCGTAATTTTGAATGGGAAAATGAAAATGGAGCTCCTGAAACTAAGGTGGATGTGAACTTCCAATTGATTCAACATGACCAAGAAAATCAAGTGACTTCCTTGATTGTTATCTTGACTTTTATGATTGTATTTGATAAGTTTGTCATCAGTGGAACCATTTCACAGGTGAATCATATCGATGGTCGTATTGTCAATGAACCAAGTGAATTGAGCCAAGAAGAAGTGGAAACCTTGGCTCGTCCAAGTTTGAACATGCTCAACCGTTTGACTTACGAAGTAACTGAAATTGCATTAGACTTACCAGGAATCAATTTGGAGTTCTAATATGAAGTTAGCTGTTATCACAGATTCCTCTGCCTATCTCAGTGCAGAGACCTTGCAAAGAGAAGATTTGTATGTCTTGGATATTCCTGTCAATATTGATGGTGAGGAGTATGTCGAAGGCATCAATCTGTCTGCTGAGGAATTTTATCAAAAAATGGCTCAGGCTTCTGAATTGCCTAAGACCAGTCAACCAAGTATTGCCAAGTTAGATGAAATCTTAACTTCGCTCAAAGAACAAGGTTATACCCATGCCTTGGGGCTTTTCCTATCTTCTGGAATTTCAGGCTTTTACCAAAATATCCAGTATATGGTCGATGACTATGAGGGTTTAACCATTGCTTTTCCAGACACTTTGATTACAAGTGCTCCTCTTGGTATCATGGTTGAAAGCGTCTTTAATTGGCGAGATCAAGGCGATGATTTTGCCATTATTCAGGATAAGCTAGCTATTCAAATTAGTCGTACGTCAGCTTTTATCATGGTAGATGATTTGGATCATTTGGTAAAAGGTGGACGCCTTTCAAATGGGGCTGCTATTTTGGGCAATCTGCTAAGCATTAAGCCAATCCTTTATTTCAACGATCAAGGTGTGATTGAAGTGTACGAAAAAGTTCGTACTGAAAAGAAAGCAACCAAGCGCTTAATTGAGATTATCAAGGAAGCAACGGCTTCAGGCCAATATCGGGTCATTGTCATTCACGGAAATGCTCCTGAAAAGGCTGAAGAATTGCGTCATCACTTACTTGAATCTGGAGTAGGTACGGATATTTCACTTGCTACATTTGGTAGTGTCATTGGAACACACCTAGGAGCAGGAAGTATTGCTCTGGGTTATATTCCAGTGATTTAGTTGGCGCTTATAGGCTAGTTAAGAAGTTAGCAAATGAACACGCTGGAACCCTGTGTGAAAAAGATAGTTTTTCCAAGAAGTAGACACTCCTTGATTAGAACTCCTATTTTCACTTTATGTTCTTACAGGCTTTGTATCTTAGAAATTGAACACGGACTACCTGCCTCTTGAAAAAAATGCCTGTCTTGCCTTTCATGGAAAGTCAGCGCCATTCCTTATTTTTCATGGGTAGCTAAGGTCCTTTGTATCTTGATAATTGAACACGCCTGGAACACTGTGTGAAAAAGATAGTTCTTCCAAGGAGTAGACATCCCTGGATTAGAATTCCTATTTTCACTTTGTGTTCTTACAGGCTTTGTATCTTAGCAATTGAACACGGACTACCTGCCTCTTGAAAAAAGATGCCTGTCTTGCCTTTCGTGGAAAGTCAGCGCCATTCCCTATTTTTCATGGGCAGCTAACGTCCTCTGTATCTTAAATAGGAGTAGAGATGAGTATTCGAGTAATTATTGCTGGTTTTAAGGGTAAGATGGGCCAAGCTGCTTGTCAGATGGTCTTGGATGATCCAGATTTGGACTTGGTAGCAGTTTTGGATCCTTTTGAGTCTGAATCAGAATGGCAAGGAATTCCTGTTTTCAAGGATAAGGTTGATTTAGCAGGCTTTGAAGCGGATGTCTGGGTAGATTTCACAACTCCGGCTGTTGCCTATGAAAATACACGCTTTGCTCTTGAAAATGGCTTTGCTCCAGTAGTTGGAACAACTGGTTTCACGAGTGAAGAAATTGCAGAGCTAAAAGAATTTTCTCGTTCCCAAAACTTGGGTGGCTTGATTGCCCCTAACTTTGCCTTGGGTGCTGTCTTGCTCATGCAATTTGCGACGCAGGCTGCCAAATATTTCCCAAATGTGGAGATTATCGAACTCCATCATGACAAGAAAAAAGATGCCCCGAGTGGAACAGCCATTAAAACAGCTGAGTTGATGGCAGAGGTTCGAGAGTCTATTCAGCAAGGTGCGCCTGATGAGGAAGAACTGATTGCGGGTGCTCGTGGTGCTGACTTTGATGGTATGCGTATTCACTCAGTTCGCTTGCCAGGCTTGGTGGCTCATCAGGAAGTCATATTTGGCAATCAGGGAGAAGGATTGACCCTCCGTCATGACTCCTATGATCGTAGCTCCTTCATGACAGGGGTGAATTTGGGAATTAAAGAAGTTGTCAAGCGTCATGAGCTTGTCTATGGATTAGAACACTTATTATGAGATTAACGCAAATGCCTTCTGAATTTCAGAAGGCTTTACCAGTATTAGAAAAAATTAAAGAAGCAGGCTTTGAAGCCTATTTTGTTGGGGGTTCTGTTCGAGATGCCCTCCTCCATCGTCCTATCCATGATGTGGATATTGCGACTTCTTCTTATCCAGAAGAGACTAAGCAGATTTTTCCGCGAACAGCCGATATCGGAATCGAGCACGGAACCGTCTTGGTCTTAGATGGGGATGAGGAGTATGAGGTAACCACCTTTCGGACAGAGGATGTCTATGTGGACTATCGCAGACCCAGTGCGGTTTCCTTTGTGCGTTCACTAGAAGAAGACCTCAAGCGCCGTGATTTCACAGTCAACGCTTTTGCCTTGGATGAGACAGGGGAAATCATTGACTTGTTCCATGGCTTAGAAGATTTGGAAAATCAAGTCTTGCGAGCAGTTGGAGTGGCCAGTGAGCGTTTCAATGAAGACGCTTTGCGGATTATGCGAGGTTTCCGTTTTCAGGCCAGTCTTGGCTTTGAACTGGAGACAGAAACGTTTAAAGCAATGAAGACCTTGACGCCACTTTTGGAGAAAATTTCTGTGGAGCGTACCTTCGTCGAGTTTGATAAACTTTTACTGGCGCCATTTTGGAGAAGGGGCTTGGCTTCCATGATTGAGAGTCAAGCTTATGACTATCTCCCTGATATGGCATCTAGCCAAGACAAGCTCAACAGATTGTTTGATTTGGAGACTGATTTTACTTTTGAATCCTCTGAACAAGCCTGGGCGGCTCTACTGTGGTTTTTGGAGATTGAAAATGCGCAGCCCTTTTTGAAGGCTTGGAAAACCTCACGTCAATTTGCCAAGCAAGTTCAGGATTTACTGACTATTTTGGTCTTACGTGAAAAGGGAGAATTGGGCAAGCGCGATTGTTACCGCTTTGACTTGGATTTGCTTTTACAGGCTGAAACTCTTCGTCAGGCTCAAGGGAAAGCAGTTAATCCGCAAGTCATAACAGAAACCTACCAGAGTTTGACCATTCATGACAAGAAAGAAATCCAAATCAACGGTGGTATTTTGATTAAGGAATATGGCTATCAGCCGGGACCAGACTTGGGAGAGATTTTAACAGAGATTGAGTATGCCATTGTCGATGGAGAATTAGAAAATGACCGTCAAGCCATCCATGCTTATCTGAGGGAGAAAAAATGAGTGATTTTATCGTTAAAAAACTAAGTAAGTCCGTCGGTGATAAGACCGTTTTTAAGGATATTTCCTTTATCATCCATGACTTGGATCGAATTGGTCTGATTGGTGTCAATGGCACGGGTAAAACCACCCTTTTAGATGTCCTTTCTGGTGTTTCTGGCTTTGATGGGGATGTCAGTCCCTTTTCAGCTAAGAATGATTACCAGATTGGTTACTTGACCCAGGATCCTGATTTTGATGATAGCAAGACGGTTTTGGATACGGTCCTGTCCAGCGACCTCAAGGAAATCCAGCTCATTCGTGAGTATGAATTGATCATGCTCAACTACAGTGAGGATAAGCAGGCGCGTTTGGAACGTGTTATGGCTGCAATGGACTCTCTTCAAGCTTGGGAAATTGAGAGTCAGGTCAAGACCGTTCTTAGCAAATTGGGTATTCAGGACTTATCTACTCCAGTTGGAGAATTGTCAGGTGGTCTAAGAAGACGGGTCCAGTTGGCGCAAGTCTTACTTAGCAACCACGATCTCTTGCTACTGGATGAGCCGACCAACCATCTGGACATTGCGACTATTGAATGGCTGACCCTCTTTTTGAAAAATTCTAAGAAGACCGTCCTTTTTATCACCCACGATCGTTATTTCCTAGACGCTTTGTCAACACGGATTTTCGAATTGGATCGCGCAGGCTTGACAGAGTATCAAGGGAATTATCAGGACTATGTCCGTCTTAAGGCGGAACAGGACGAGCGCGATGCGGCTCTTCTCCACAAAAAGGAACAACTTTATAAGCAAGAATTGGCCTGGATGCGCAGACAACCGCAGGCGCGTGCGACCAAGCAACAGGCTCGTATCAATCGTTTCCATGACTTGAAGAAAGAAGTTTTAGGCAATACTGCTGAGACAGACTTGACCATGAACTTTGAAACCAGTCGGATTGGGAAGAAAGTCATCGAGTTTCAGGATGTTTCCTTTGCCTATGAAAACAAGCCTATTTTGCAAGATTTTAATCTCTTGGTGCAGGCCAAAGACCGTATCGGAATCGTTGGAGACAACGGTGTTGGGAAATCAACTCTGCTAAACCTGATTTCGGGAAGTCTTGAACCGACAGCAGGACAAGTTGTGATTGGGGAAACAGTTCGTATCGCCTATTTCTCTCAACAAATTGAGGGCTTGGATGAGAGCAAGCGAGTGATCAATTATTTGCAGGAAGTGGCAGAAGAGGTCAAGACCAGCGGTGGTTCTACGACTTCCATTGCGGAATTGCTGGAGCAGTTCCTCTTCCCACGTTCGACGCATGGAAGCTTGATTGAAAAATTGTCTGGGGGAGAGAAAAAACGTCTTTATCTCCTCAAACTGCTCTTGGAAAAACCAAATGTTCTTCTCTTGGACGAACCGACAAATGACTTAGATATTGCGACCTTGACAGTTTTGGAGAATTTCTTGCAAGGCTTTGCTGGTCCCGTTTTAACAGTTAGCCATGACCGCTATTTCTTGGATAAGGTAGCGACCAAGATTCTCGCTTTTGAGGATGGCAAGATTCGTCCATTCTTTGGTCATTATACCGACTATCTTGATGAAAAAGTCTTTGAAACAGAGATGGCCAATCAAGTGCAAAAGGCCGAAAAGGAAAAGGTGATTAAGGTCCGAGAAGACAAGAAACGCATGAGCTACCAAGAAAAGCAGGAGTGGGCAAGCATTGAAGGCGATATTGAAGCCTTGGAAAATCGTATCGCTGCTATTGAAGAGGAAATGCAGGCTAACGGCTCTGACTTTGGTAAACTAGCTACTCTCCAAAAAGAATTGGATGAGAAAAACGAAGCACTCTTTGAAAAATACGAACGCTATGAATATTTAAGTGAGTTGGCGTGATGGAAGAAGTCATTAAACGTAGTCCCAAGAAAATCATTTGGAATGCCTTGTTTGGCTTGGTTTCAGTGCTTTTATTGTTGTTAGCTCTCTATTATTTCCATTCGCATTCGCAAAAAGGGACCAGATTTTATACGATAAGTCTTTTGTTAATGCTAGTTTTACTTTCTTATGTTGGAGTAGGAGTTTATCTGACTTACAGACTTTTAAGCTCGGATAAGGAATATTTGAGATTTACTGTTCAGGGGTTTTACTACAAACCGAATCCAAAGAAACCTAGTCATTTCTATGCTTGGACTGATGTAGAGGAATTTTCCTTCTCTCGAATTCGAGGGAAGTATAGGGATTCCTATCGGATTGAAGTTTATTTTAAAAACAAGGAAAATGTGCAATCTCAATCACTTCTAGCTCTACTGAAGAGAAGGTGTTTCCCTTTTCATCAATCAGCAGATTTGATCATCCCTATCTTTCTATTAGATGTAGGTCTTCCTGAAAGGGTATACGATACTATGAAGTACTATGAAAGAGAATGGCGTATCGAACAAAATCGTCAAGCAAGAAAACAGACAAAACAAGCTTCGAAAACCAAATCTTCTAAACGCTTATGAGATAGTTTAGGTTAAAGAAAATCAATCAAAAAAGCCCTATCCACTGGATAGGGTCACTGTTGGTCTTCTTTTTTTGTTTCTTGGTGGAAGATATTTTGCCAAGTCTCATGGCGACGCCAGATACTGGTATGAACGATACCGTCTAGCTCATAGCAGATGAGTTTGATTTTTTGACTGATAGAAGTGATTTGGATGTCCTTGATAGCTGAATTTAACTCTTTTTCAGCCTTATAAGCCTCTTTATCCATCTGCTTTCCATCTTGGCGGATATAGACAAAGTCTTCGGCTAGGAGTTCTTGTAATTGATTTCCTTGGTCAATCAATTGTTCACGCATGAGCAATTTTTTATAGACATTGTCTAAAATTTCATCCTCAGGGATAGGCGCCGGCTCGATATGGATATCGGTATCAAAGACGCCAAAACGTTCCTCCAGCATAGACTCGACCTGATCCGCGATTTCATGACTTTCGTAAACAGACAAGTCTGGATTCATTTCTAACGTGATATCCAGATAGATGTTGCTACCGTAGGTGCGACCTCTTTGGGATTTGACCTTACTAATCTTTGGAATTTCCATAATGGCCTTTTGATAGTCCTCAAGCAGACGGTCATCGAAGCCATCTGAAAGGCTAAAGGAAGACTCGATGAAGATATCATAGGCAGTTTTCAAGATAAAGAAGGTGATGACAATAGCAACCAGTTTATCCACAATGGGATAATTGAAACTGCTGGCCAGGATGGCGATGGTAGTTCCAAGTGAAGTAACAGCGTCAGAAAGATTGTCCTTGGCGGCGGCCTTGAGTGCCTTGGAGTTGGATTTCTTACTGAGGCGAGTGTTGTAGAGATACACCACAAACATAATCGCTGCAGAAATGATTCCTAGAGTTGCACCAAGAGGATCAATGACCGTTTCTTCCCGACTGAGAATTTTTTGAATGGTATCCCTCAGCACATCAAAGCCAACATAGAACATGATGATAGAAGTGATCAAGCTGGCCAAATCTTCAATCTTCCAGTGGCCGAAACGATGGTCACGGTCAGCAGGCTGGCGCGCCATCCGAATCCCAATCAAGAGGGCGACATTTCCAATGATGTCCGAAACGTTGTTAAAACCATCGGCCACCAAACTGGATGAATGGAGGAGGTGACCAGTCGCTAATTTGGCTGCAGACAAGATTAAATAGGTCGAAATACTGATAATGGCCCCACGCTCAGCTAACTTGAGATTTGAGATAGATTGCTTCATTCAACTTCCTTTCTAGTCACATAGCATTCTACCATTATACTGGTTTTCAAGGTAAAATTCAAATAAGGCAGTTTTTACTCTTTGAAAACTTTTCAAAATTTGGTATAATAGTACTACTCAAGGGAGTAGCTGGCAGAAACCTGTGATAGTGTCGTCATTCCGAATTTTATACTGAAAAGTATGCTTTCCGGCACTATCTTAAACAGCGAGACTTGTTATGATTAACAGGTCTCTTTTTGTTTGTCGTGAAAAGATGCGATGAGGGAAAAGAGAGTCTGTTTTGCACACAATGTCAAGGAGGAGACACATGTCAAAAGAACAAAAACGCCAAGCGTTTTACACTCAGAGTCCTGAAGAGGTCTTGCAGGCTGTGGATGCGACCGAGCAAGGTTTGTCATCAAGTGAGGCGGAAAAGCGCCTTGCCGAATTTGGCCACAATGAACTCGAAGAAGGCGAGAAACGATCAATCCTGGTCAAATTTATTGAGCAATTTAAGGATTTGATGATTATCATCCTAGTTGCGGCAGCAATCTTGTCAGTCGTGACTTCTGGTGGGGAAGATATCGCAGATGCCATTATCATCCTAGCCGTGGTTATCATCAACGCTGCCTTTGGTGTTTACCAAGAAGGAAAAGCCGAAGAAGCTATCGAAGCTCTCAAATCTATGTCTAGTCCAGCTGCTCGGGTTCTTCGTGATGGGCACATGGCTGAGATTGATTCTAAAGAATTGGTACCAGGTGATATCGTTGCCCTTGAAGCTGGCGATGTGGTACCAGCAGACCTACGTTTGCTAGAAGCCAATTCTCTTAAAATCGAAGAAGCTGCCCTGACAGGTGAGTCTGTGCCAGTCGAAAAAGACTTGACAGTCGAGCTTGCTGCAGATGCTGGTATCGGTGACCGTGTCAACATGGCCTTCCAAAACTCTAACGTAACCTATGGTCGTGGAATGGGTGTTGTTGTCAATACAGGGATGTACACAGAAGTTGGTCATATCGCAGGTATGCTTCAAGATGCGGATGAGACTGATACGCCACTTAAGCAAAACTTGAACAACCTTTCGAAGGTCTTGACCTATGCTATCTTGGTCATTGCCCTTGTTACTTTTGTAGTGGGTGTCTTTATTCAAGGGAAAAATCCACTTGGTGAGTTGATGACCTCTGTTGCGCTTGCTGTTGCAGCCATCCCAGAAGGACTTCCTGCTATCGTAACTATCGTTCTTGCCCTTGGTACTCAAGTTTTGGCAAAACGAAACTCTATCGTTCGGAAGTTGCCAGCAGTTGAAACCCTTGGTTCAACTGAAATCATTGCTTCTGATAAGACTGGTACGCTGACTATGAACAAGATGACAGTTGAAAAAGTCTTCTACGATGCAGTCCTACATGACTCGGCTGATAACATTGAACTAGGTCTTGAAATGCCTCTTCTTCGTTCAGTTGTCTTAGCCAATGATACGAAAATCGATGTGGAAGGCAACCTGATTGGTGACCCAACCGAGACAGCCTTCATTCAGTATGCCTTGGATAAGGGTTACGATGTCAAAGGTTTCTTAGAGAAATATCCTCGTGTAGCTGAGTTGCCATTTGACTCTGACCGTAAGCTCATGTCAACGGTTCACCCATTGCCAGATGGTCGTTTCCTTGTGGCAGTCAAGGGTGCGCCAGACCAACTTTTGAAACGTTGTGTTCTTCGTGATAAGGCTGGGGATATTGCTCCGATTGATGAGAAGGTTACAAACCTTATTCATACAAACAACTCTGAAATGGCCCACCAAGCCTTGCGTGTCCTTGCAGGTGCTTATAAGATTATTGATAGTATTCCAGAAAATCTTACTTCTGAAGAATTAGAAAATGATTTAATCTTTACTGGTTTGATCGGAATGATTGACCCTGAACGTCCTGAGGCGGCTGAGGCTGTTCGTGTGGCTAAGGAAGCGGGAATCCGTCCGATTATGATTACGGGTGACCATCAAGACACTGCAGAAGCTATTGCCAAACGTTTGGGAATCATTGATGCAAACGATACAGAAGGTCACGTTTTAACTGGTGCAGAGCTCAACGAACTGTCAGATGAAGACTTTGAAAAAGTGGTTGGGCAATACTCTGTTTATGCCCGTGTGTCTCCAGAACACAAGGTTCGTATCGTGAAAGCTTGGCAAAAACAAGGTAAGGTCGTTGCCATGACAGGTGACGGTGTCAATGATGCGCCAGCTCTGAAAACAGCAGATATCGGTATCGGTATGGGAATCACTGGTACAGAGGTTTCTAAGGGTGCATCTGACATGATTCTTGCAGATGATAACTTTGCGACCATCATCGTCGCAGTAGAAGAAGGACGTAAGGTCTTTTCAAACATTCAAAAGACCATTCAGTACCTACTTTCTGCCAATACGGCTGAAGTATTAACTATCTTCCTATCAACCTTGTTTGGTTGGGACGTTTTGCAACCAGTTCATCTTTTGTGGATTAACTTGGTAACGGATACCTTCCCAGCTATTGCTCTTGGTGTTGAACCTGCTGAGCCTGGTGTCATGAACCATAAACCACGTGGACGCAAGGCAAGCTTCTTCTCAGGTGGTGTTTTGAGTTCTATCATCTATCAAGGTGTACTCCAAGCAGCTATTGTTATGAGTGTTTATGGCCTTGCTCTTCTCTACCCAGTTCATGTGGGTGACAATCATGCCATTCATGCAGATGCCCTTACTATGGCCTTTGCAACCCTTGGTTTGATTCAGCTCTTCCATGCCTATAATGTCAAATCTGTTTACCAATCAATCTTGACAGTTGGACCATTCAAGTCCAAGACCTTTAACTGGTCTATCTTGGTATCCTTCATCCTTCTCATGGCAACAATCGTTGTAGAACCGCTTGAAGGAATCTTCCATGTAACCAAACTAGACTTGTCACAATGGGGAATCGTTATGGCTGGAAGCTTCTCAATGATTATCATCGTCGAAATCGTTAAGTTTGTTCAACGTAAACTCGGCTTTGATAAGAATGCGATTTAAGTGAGGTTTCTGATGTCAGCATATCAATTACCGACCGTATGGCAGGATGAAGCTAGTAATCAAGGAGCCTTTACAGGACTAAATAGATCAACAGCAGGCGCGCGTTTCGAACAAAACTTGCCAAAAGGAGAACAACCTTTTCAGCTTTATTCACTGGGAACACCAAATGGTGTGAAGGTCACTATCTTATTAGAAGAATTACTAGAAGCTGGTTTTGAGCAAGCGACTTACGACTTGTATAAGATTGCTATTATGGATGGGGATCAATTCGGATCAGACTTTGTGAAGCTCAATCCCAATTCCAAGATTCCAGCCTTATTGGACCAGTCAGGGACTGAAGAAGTAAGAGTCTTTGAGTCTGCTCATATTCTTCTTTACCTTGCTGAGAAATTTGGAGCCTTTTTACCAAGCAATCCTGTGGAAAAGGTAGAAGTTTTGAATTGGCTATTCTGGCAAGCAGGTGCTGCACCTTTTCTAGGTGGGGGATTTGGACATTTCTTTAATTATGCCCCTGAAAAATTGGAATATCCAATTAATCGTTTTACGATGGAAGTGAAACGCCAGTTGGATTTATTGGATAAGGAATTGGCTCAGAAACCTTATATTGCAGGCAATGACTATACGATTGCAGATATTGCTATTTGGTCTTGGTATGGACAGTTAGTCCAAGGAAACCTTTATCAAGGTTCTGCAAAATTCTTAGATGCCTCAAGTTACCAGAATCTAGTAAAATGGGGAGAAAAAATTGCCAATCGTCCAGCTGTTAAGTGTGGCTTGGAAGTAACTTATAAAGAAATTAAATAGTAAAAAAGTCATCTTCGGATGGCTTTTTGCTACAGTTGAGGGAAAGGGCTTGCAGTTATCAGCTTTTGTGCTATAATTGCTATAATATAGTAAACATCTAGAGGAGTGTGAGGAAGTGGAAAAGAAAATTGTGAAGGATATCTTATTTTTATCCCAGGTGTCTCAGACGGCAAGTCAGGAAGACCTGTATCTTGCCAGAGATTTGCAGGATACCCTGCTTGCGAATCGTGAGACCTGTGTTGGTCTAGCTGCCAATATGATTGGGGTGCAGAAGCGCGTGATTATCTTTAATCTTGGCTTGGTTCCCGTGGTCATGTTTAACCCAGTTCTCCTATCCTCTGAAGGTCCTTATGAGACAGAAGAAGGCTGTTTGTCCTTGATGGGTGTGAGACCTACTAAGCGTTATGAAACCATAAGGGTTGCCTATCGTGACAGCAAGTGGCAGGAACAGACTATTACTTTGACAGGTTTCCCAGCCCAGATTTGCCAGCATGAACTGGATCACTTGGAAGGACGAATCATTTAGGAGGAAAGTAAATGAAACGGATAATCTTTGAACTTATTTTTATCGCAACGACCTGGTATATATTTTTACCACCCCTTAACCTGACCAGCTGGGAATTTCTCTTTTTCCTCTGTGGGCATTTGCTGCTTGTGGCAATCTTATTTGGCTTTGGCAAGGGAATCAATCTGGTCAAAACAGTTCATGTGCGCCACGGCAAGGCAGAAGCTGCCTTAAATCTAGAGGGTTTCAAAATCAATCGGTTAGGAAAAATTCTTTTTGCTTCAATTGGAGGAATTCTGCTCTTGGCTGGTTTAGTTTCCTTGGTGACCTCCAGCATTTTTCAGGCTAAAAATTATGCCAATGTAGTTACGGTGACGGAAAAAGACTTTGCTGAATTTCCTAAGACTGATACCAGTAAGGTTCCTATTTTAGATAGAAGTACTGCTGAAAAAATTGGAGACCGCTACTTGGGTTCCCTGACGGATAAGGTATCGCAGTACGTAGCGGCAGATACCTATACCCAATTGACAATTGATGGGAAACCTTATCGGGTTACGCCACTAGAATACGCAGACCCTATTAAATGGTTTAACAATCAGGCCAAGGGAATCGGCGAGTATATCAAGGTGGACATGGTGACTGGAAATGCGGACTTGGTGGACTTGAAGACACCAATCAAGTATTCGGACTCGGAGTATTTTAACCGTGATGTCAAACGCCACCTGCGCTTTAAGTACCCAACCAAGATCTTTAAAACTCCATCATTTGAGGTGGACGATGAGGGCAATCCTTTCTATGTAGCAACGGTTTACCAAAAGCAATTTGGACTTGCGGTTCCCCGTCCTGTTTCAGTCATTATCTTGGATGCCACAAATGGAGAAACCAAGGAGTACAGCTTGGCTGATGTTCCAGAATGGGTGGACAGAGTCTATCCAGCTGAGGAAACCATTGAGCAAATCAACTACAACGGCAAGTACAAGGACGGTTTCTGGAATGCCATGATTTCCAAGAAAAATGTGACCCAGACTACCAAGGGCTATAATTACTTGTCTATCGGCAATGACATCTATCTCTACACAGGTGTGACGTCGGCCAATGCAGATGAAAGTAACCTTGGCTTCATCCTTGAAAATATGCGAACAGGGGAAATCACTAAGTACAGCTTGGCTTCTGCGACCGAAGAATCAGCCCGTGAATCAGCCGAAGGTGCTGTTCAGGAGAAATCCTACAAGGCAACCTTCCCAATTCTCATCAACCTCAATGACAAACCTCTCTACATCATGGGCTTGAAGGACAATGCGGGCTTGGTCAAAGAGTACGCTCTGGTAGACGCAGTCGAGTACCAAAATGTTATCGTAGCTACTACAGTAGAAGAACTGCTCAGCAAGTACGCCAATAAAAACGATCTTGAGATTGATAATGAAACCACAGAAAGCATCAAGGGTGTGGTAGCAGACCTCAAATCAGCTGTTATCAAGGGCGACACCGTCTACTTCTTTAAAGTTGATGGCAAGATTTACAAGGTTAAAGCCTCAGTATCCGATGACCTTCCTTACCTTGAAAATGGTAAAACCTTCGAAGGTCAAGTAGGAAAAGACAATTATCTCAAGACCTTTAAAGTGCAGTAAAAACAGCTTTATTTTAAAAATATAAGTTATAATAAGGTAAATTAAGACTAATGGAGGACAAACAAATGGGGTTTTATTTGATGGTTGCTTCCATGCTACTCGGACTGCTCGCTTTGAAGATAGGTTTTTCTCAGTTCAAGGAGAAAAAAGATAAATTCTTTTCTATCTTAACAAGTTTAGCTGGCACAGCCCTTGTTCTCGTAGCTATCTGGTTAGGATGGCCAAAATAAACAGATAAACCTCGGTCAAACCGAGGTTTTTTAGATGAATTTCTTGGTAGTGGCTCAAAAATATGCTACACTATTCATATGAAAATTTTAATCCCAACAGCAAAAGAAATGAACACAGATTTGCCAAGTATCGAGGAAACTCCTTTAAGACCAGAAAGTCAGGCTGTGCTTGATGCCTTGGCCCTCTATTCTGCTAGTCAATTGGAGAGCTTTTACAAGGTATCAGCTGAGAAGGCAGCGGAAGAATTTCAGAATATCCAAGCTTTGAAAAACCAAACTGCTCAACACTACACAGCCTTGAAACTTTTTGATGGGCTTATGTACCGTCACATTAAGAGAGACAAACTGACCGAGGTAGAACAAGTCTATCTTGAAAATCATGTCTTCATCACGTCGGCTTTGTACGGAGTCGTTCCAGCCTTGTCACCTATGGCTCCTCACCGTTTGGACTTTTTGATGAAGTTAAAAGTCGATGGTAAGACTTTGAAGAGCCATTGGAAGGCAGCCTATGATGAAGCCATGAATGGTGAAGACCTAATTTTCTCCCTCTTGTCGTCCGAGTTTGAGACTGTATTTTCTAAGGAAATCAGAGAAAAGATGGTGACCTTCAAATTCATGGAGGATAGAGGTGGGCAGCTGAAGATTCATTCAACTATTTCAAAGAAAGCGCGTGGTGCCTTCCTGACAGCCCTAATAGAAAATCAAGTACAGACGGTGGAGGAAGCTCGTTGCTTAAGCTTTGCAGGATTTAACTACCGAGAAGACCTGTCACAGCAGCAGGAATTGGTTTTTGTTAAGGAAGTATGAAAAGATATTTTGTATTTGACAATATGTATCATCAGCTATTTTATACTCTTCGAAAATCTCTTCAAACCACGTCAGCTTCACCTTGCCGTATAAATGTTACTGACTTCGACAGTTCTATCTGCAACCTCAAAACAGTGTTTTGAGCAACCTGCGGCTAGTTTCTTAGTTTGCTCTTTGATTTTCATTGAGTATTAGTTTAAAATGAGAAAAAGCGAACAAGCTAGCCTTCTGAGTGTCAGAAAAGCAGTCTTGTTCGCTTTTATTATGTTAGTTAGTTTAGTTACTTGATAGCATTGACCAAGTCTTGAGCTTGTTTTTCAAGTGAGTTTAGAACTGTTTCTTCAAGAACCAATTTTCCGTCTGCCCAAGCAGAGTCATTAACACGTGCAGCAGTGAAATCACCAACGACTTGTGTACGGATAAATGGCAAGAGGTCTTTGTAGATAGCGAAGAGTTGATCGTGACCTGCATTGGCTACAGATGAGACTGTGACAAACTTGTCTTGGAGGGCAGAAGCACTACGTGTATCAGACAAGTCAAGGGCACGAGATAGCCAGTCAAGCAAGTTTTTCACTGTTCCAGGGATAGAGAAGTTGTAGACTGGAGAGAAGATCCAGATAGCATCAGCAGCGAGAACTGCTTCACGAGCAGCAGCTACAGCTGGATGTGTTGGAACTTCCAAATCTTGGCTAAAGAGAGGAAGGGCTGAATAATCGAGGTAGCTAACTTCTGCTTTACCAGCAAGTGCTTTCTCAGCTTCGAGAGCCATTTGGTGGTTGAAAGAACCTTGACGTAGTGATCCGACGATAAATAATACTTTTTTAGACATGATGTGTCTCCTTTTTCTTAAAATTTTCGAGAATTTTTTCGTTGTTATAAAATATATTACAACAAAACAAAACAACTTGCAAGAGATTTGCTCAGAGTTTATTTGAGAATTATAAAATTGCAGAAATTCTAGTCACTGGCAACTGGAAAAGTAAGAACTGTTCGTTTTGGATTCTGGTTTGCTTTGATTTTCTATGAGTATTCCAATATTCTCTTGTAATATGATAACATAAGTGCTAAAATAAACAAGAAAACTCGCAATAGAAACCGCAGAACAGTTTTTTTCTGGTATCATTTCATAAATAATTAAAGGAACAATAATGGCATTGAAGAATGCTTCTAAAAGGGGTGGAGATCATGTAAGGCAAAGATTAACAAGTGACGGACAAAAGAAATAATAATACACTTGTTAAGGAGAAAAGATGTTAATAAGAAATTATCGGAAAAATATTGGCCTGATGGCCGGAGTTGAGTTTTTTGCATTTCTAGGGATTACCAGTTTTTGGATTCTCTTTCTCAGTCAAAACGGCATGTCTCTTTGGCAGATTGGACTTCTGGAGAGTATTTTTCATACGACCAGTCTTCTCTGCGAAATTCCATCTGGAATGTTAGCTGATCGCTATTCCTATAAGACCAACCTTTATTTAAGTCGAATAGCAGGGATTGTGTCTTCTATTCTCATGTTGGCTGGGCAGGGAAATTTTTGGATTTATGCACTAGCTATGGCGGTAAGTGCCTTGTCTTATAATTTTGATTCAGGAACAAGCGCGGCAATGGTCTATGACTCTGCTGTAGAGGCTGGAATGAAGGAGCGTTACTTATCCATTTCGAGCTTTATGTCAGGAGTGGCAGAAGGAACTCGGTCTTTGGGGACAGTGTTGGCGGGATTTTTTGTCCATGGTCAATTGCATCTGACCTACTACATCATGATTGCCACTTCTATTATAGTTCTTGTCCTGATTTGGATGCTGAAAGAGCCTAGTGTCAAGCTAGAAAAAGCTGATAGTGTGACGATGAAACAGATTATTTGGACTGTTAAGGAAGAATTGGGGCGAAATCCAATGCTCTTCAACTGGATGATTTTGTCTCAGATTGTCGGAGTACTCATGTGCATGTTTTACTTTTACTATCAAAATCAGTTACCAGATTTAAGTAGTTGGCAAATTTCAGCAGTTATGCTACTTGGTAGTCTTTTGAATATCCTCGCAGTATATCTAGCGAGTAGGATTGGAAAGAACTATGCTGCCTTGAAGCTTTTCCCTGTCCTCGTCCTGCTGACTGGAGTCACCTACCTGCTGTCCTACTTTGGAACACCTCTAATCTATATTTTGATTTATTTGATTAGTAATGCTCTATATGCTCTTTTTCAGCCGATTTTTGATAATGATTTGCAAGAGCGCCTTCCAAGTGAAGTAAGGGCAACCATGCTGAGTGTCTACTCAATGATGTTTAGCCTAAGTATGATTGTGTTCTTTCCACTGACAGGATGGTTGATTGACAATTTGGGCTTTGTAGCAACATTTCTTTATCTAGGATTCTTTTTAGTCATGATTAGCCTTCTACTGCCTATCTTTTTAGGAAAAATGGCTAAAAGAATGGATGATAAAGTGATTCTATAAAGTAAAAGAACTTACGAAAACTTGAGTGCCAAGCTCAGGTTTTTTAATACGCTGATTTTGGAGGTGTTTTCACTTTTCTTGCTCGGTTTTAAACAAGAAAAATCTGTTTTGTTTGAAGGAAGAAATAGAATTGGTTGTTTATACTCAATGAAAATCAAAGAGCAAACTAGGAAGCTAGCCGTAGACAGTACTTGAGTACGGCAAGGCGAAGCTGACGTAGTTTGAATTTGATTTTCGAAGAGTATTCTTATATTCACTTGTAATAAAGCCCAATAGATGGTAAAATAGACGAGTGAAAAAAAGACAAAAAAAAGCAAAAAATAATCTACTGTGGCAGTACGGTCTAGGGATGACGATTTTGTTTGTGGTTATCAGTGCTTCCTTTCTGTATCTGATTTCTCTTAGCATGAAACCCTATCAAACAGCTAAAAGTGAAGGAGAAAAATTAGCTCAGCAGTATGCAGGATTAGAGCAGGCTGATCAGGTTGATTTGTATAATGGCTTGGAATCTTATTACAGCGTTCTTGGTCGTAATAAACAGCAAGAAGCACTTGCCGTCCTGATTGGAAAAGATGACCATAAGATTTACGTTTATCAGCTAAATCAGGGGGTTTCACAAGAAAAAGCGGAAGCCGTTTCTAAGGAAAAAGGAGCTGGCGAGATTGACAAGATTACCTTTGGCCGTTATCAAGAAAAGCCAATCTGGGAAGTCAAGTCAGGAACTGATTTTTATCTAGTAGATTTTGAATCAGGAGCATTGGTCAATAAGGAGGGCCTATGAAACTATCCAACCGTGTTTTAGAAATGGAAGAAAGTGTGACCTTGGCTGCTGGTGCCCGTGCCAAAGCACTGAAGGCTGAGGGAAGAGATATTCTGTCTCTAACTTTGGGTGAGCCAGATTTCACTACTCCAAAAAATATCCAAGATGCCGCCATTGCATCGATTCAAGATGGGCGTGCTTCTTTTTATACAGTAACCTCAGGTCTGCCAGAACTAAAGGCGGCGGTTAATACCTACTTTGAGCGTTTTTACGGCTACTCTGTAGCGCCAAATCAAGTGACAGTCGCTGCGGGAGCCAAATATTCTCTCTATACCTTCTTTATGGCTGTGGTCAATCCAGGTGATGAAGTTATCATCCCAACCCCCTACTGGGTCAGCTATGGAGATCAGGTCAAGATGGCAGAAGGTGTTCCAGTCTTTGTTCCTGCTAAAGAGGACAATCATTTTAAGGTGACTGTAGAGCAGTTGGAAGCAGCTCGCACAGACAAGACCAAGGTTTTGGTGCTGAATTCACCATCCAATCCGACAGGAATGATTTACACTCGTGAGGAACTCTTGGCGATTGGAAACTGGGCTGTAGAAAAGGATGTCCTCATCCTTGCAGATGATATCTATGGCCGCTTGGTCTATAATGGCCATGAATTTACACCAATTTCTAGTCTATCGGAAGCGATTCGCAAGCAAACAGTGGTCATCAATGGTGTGTCTAAAACCTATGCTATGACTGGTTGGCGGATTGGCTATGCCGTCGGAGAAGCAGACATTATCGCTGCCATGTCCAAGATTGCAGGTCAAACAACCTCGAACCCGTCAGCAGTAGCCCAGTATGCAGCGGTAGAGGCTCTATCAGGTGAGCAAGATACTGTAGAAAGCATGCGTCAGGCTTTTGAGGAACGATTAAATACCATCTATCCCCTTCTTGCCGAGGTTCCAGGATTTGAAGTGGTCAAACCGCAAGGAGCCTTCTACCTCTTCCCAAATGTCAAAAAGGCCATGGAGATGAAAGGTTATACGGATGTGACAGAATTTACAACCGCTATCCTAGAAGAAGCTGAAGTGGCCTTGGTAACAGGAGCAGGATTCGGAGCTCCCGAAAATGTCCGCCTCAGCTATGCGACAGACCTAGACACGCTTAAAGAAGCAGTTAAACGCTTGAAAGCATTTATGGAAAAATAAAAGAAAAGGAAAAATAATGACAAAACGTGTAACGATTATTGATGTAAAAGACTATGTTGGTCAAGAAGTGACGATTGGCGCTTGGGTTGCTAACAAATCAGGAAAAGGAAAAATTGCCTTCTTGCAATTGCGTGATGGAACAGCCTTTTTCCAAGGTGTGGCCTTTAAACCAAACTTTGTAGAAAAATTTGGTGAAGAAGTAGGACTTGAGAAATTTGATGTTATTAAACGCTTGAGCCAAGAAACTTCTGTTTATGTGACAGGTATTGTCAAAGAAGACGAACGTTCTAAGTTTGGCTATGAGTTGGATATTACAGACATCGAAGTGATTGGTGAATCTCAAGACTACCCAATCACACCAAAAGAACACGGAACGGACTTCTTGATGGACAACCGTCACTTGTGGCTCCGTTCTCGTAAGCAAGTGGCTGTGATGCAAATCCGTAACGCGATTATCTATGCGACTTATGAGTTCTTTGACAAGAACGGCTTCATGAAATTTGATAGCCCAATTCTTTCAGGAAATGCTGCTGAAGATTCAACAGAACTCTTTGAAACGGACTATTTCGGAACGCCAGCCTACTTGAGCCAGTCAGGTCAGCTTTACCTAGAAGCAGGTGCGATGGCCCTTGGTCGTGTCTTTGACTTTGGTCCCGTATTCCGTGCTGAAAAATCAAAAACACGCCGTCACTTGACTGAGTTCTGGATGATGGATGCTGAGTACTCATACTTGACACATGATGAGTCACTTGATTTGCAAGAAGCTTATGTAAAAGCTCTTCTTCAAGGTGTTCTTGACCGTGCGCCTCAAGCCTTGGAAACCTTGGAACGTGATACAGAACTCTTGAAACGCTACATTGCAGAGCCATTCAAACGCATCACTTACGATCAAGCTATTGACCTCTTGCAAGAGCATGAAAATGATGAAGATGCTGACTATGAGCATCTTGAGCATGGTGATGACTTTGGTTCACCACATGAAACTTGGATCTCAAACCACTTTGGTGTACCAACATTTGTCATGAACTACCCAGCAGCCATCAAGGCATTTTACATGAAACCAGTTCCTGGAAATCCAGAGCGCGTGCTCTGTGCAGACTTGCTTGCTCCAGAAGGCTATGGAGAAATCATCGGTGGGTCTATGCGTGAAGAAGACTATGATGCCCTTGTAGCTAAGATGGATGAACTTGGCATGGATCGTACAGAGTACGAATTCTACCTTGACCTTCGTAAATACGGTACAGTTCCACACGGTGGATTTGGTATCGGTATCGAACGTATGGTAACCTTTGCAGCAGGAACAAAACACATTCGTGAAGCCATTCCTTTCCCACGTATGTTGCACCGTATCAAACCATAAGAACAGGAAAACGCCCATGTGGCGTTTTTTCGAATTCCAGAGTTTTTACTTGCGTAAAAAAATGTTTTCTAGTATAATAGTTTATTGTGAGCGAACCTCACTTACCCCTTGCAAAGTCTTGGGGTCATTAGACCAAAAGGAGGAACATATCAATGGCTAAATACGAAATTCTTTATATTATTCGTCCAAACATTGAAGAAGAAGCTAAAAACGCTTTGGTAGCACGTTTTGACTCTATTTTGACTGACAACGGTGCAACTGTTGTTGAATCAAAATCTTGGGAAAAACGTCGTCTTGCATACGAAATCAAAGATTTCCGTGAAGGACTTTACCACATCGTTAACGTTGAAGCAAACGACGACGCAGCTCTTAAAGAGTTTGACCGTCTTTCAAAAATCAACGCTGACATTCTTCGTCACATGATCGTCAAAACTGACGCGTAAGAAGGTAAACTATGATTAACAATGTTGTACTTGTAGGGCGTATGACACGTGACGCTGAGTTGCGTTATACCCCATCAAATGTAGCAGTTGCGACTTTTACTCTTGCAGTAAACCGTACATTTAAGAGTCAAAATGGCGAACGTGAGGCTGATTTTATCAATGTCGTTATGTGGCGCCAACAGGCTGAAAATCTTGCTAACTGGGCTAAAAAAGGCTCACTTATCGGGGTGACAGGTCGTATTCAGACTCGTAGTTACGATAACCAGCAAGGACAACGTGTCTACGTGACAGAGGTCGTGGCTGAGAATTTCCAAATGTTGGAAAGCCGTAGTGTGCGTGAGGGTCACACAGGTGGAGCTTACTCTGCACCAAGTTCAAACTATTCAGCACCTACAAATTCAGTACCAGACTTTTCACGTGATGAAAATCCATTTGGAGCAACAAATCCATTGGATATTTCAGATGATGATTTACCATTCTAATGGACAATTAAAATTATAAAGGAGAAAAACATGGCTCAACAACGTCGTGGCGGATTCAAACGCCGTAAAAAAGTTGATTACATCGCAGCAAACAAAATTGAATATGTTGATTACAAAGATACTGAGCTTCTTAGCCGTTTCGTTTCAGAACGTGGGAAAATCCTTCCTCGTCGTGTAACAGGAACTTCAGCTAAAAACCAACGTAAAGTAACAACAGCTATCAAACGCGCTCGCGTAATGGCTTTGATGCCTTTCGTAAACGAAGATTAAACAAAAGACCCCGGCGGGTCTTTTTTTCACGAGCTTTGAAATGAAAGAGCGAGTTTGCTCCGGGTGGACCTTTTTTTATGAGTTCAGGAATTCAAGACCCGGCTAGTTCTTTTTCCTGGATCTATAAACGTGCTATAATGATAGTAGGAATTTTTATAGGAATTTTTAAAGGAGCATCTTATGAAGGGAAACGCTATTATTAGAAAAATGATTGAATCGGATATCAAACACCTGTTCCAAGGTTTTATCAATCAGGGTTGGTCTGGTAGAGAGGAAATTTTGGCTAGATATTTTCTGGAACAGGAAAGCGGGGAGAGAGAAGTCTTAGTTGTGGAAATTGATGGTGCTGTAGCGGGCTACGTTACCATTTTGCCCTCTGCTAAACATGGTCCTTTTGCAAGAGTCTATCCAGAATTATCAGATTTTAATGTGTTTGAGCCTTTTCGAAATCAAGGGGTTGGGAATCAACTGCTAGAAGAAGCAGAAAAACGAGTCAAGTTTGTTTCGAGCAAGGTCACTCTTGGTGTAGGTTTGCACTCAGGCTATGGTCCTGCCCAGAGATTGTATATCAAACGAGGCTATATTCCAGATGGTTCAGGCGTTTGGTATCGAAACCAACCTTTGGAAATGAATGCCACTATTCAAAATAATGATGATTTAGTTCTGTACTTATCCAAGGACTTACAATAAAAATTGGAAACTTTTTTGAAAATAGGGGATTTAGCTACTTTATGGTATAATGGAAAGAGTTATACTCTTCGAAAATCTCTTCAAACCACGTCAACGTCGCCTTGCCGTAGATATATGTAACTGACTTCGTCAGTCTTATCTACAACCTCAAAGCAGTGCTTTGAGCAACCTGCGGCTAGTTTCCTAGTTTGCTCTTTGATTTTCATTGAGTATTAGATTGAAAGAGGTAGTGAGATGGATGCCAAATTAAGATATAAGGCAAAGAAGATCAAGATTGTCTTTTTTGATATTGATGATACATTGCGAAATTCCAAAACCGGTTTTATTCCAGCTTCAATCCCAACTGTTTTTAAGCAATTACGTGAGAAAGGAATCTTAACAGGTATTGCTTCTGGACGAGGGATTTTTGGTGTTGTACCAGAGATTCGTGACCTCAAGCCTGATTTTTTTGTAACCTTAAATGGGGCCTATATCGAAGACAAAAAAGGTCAGGTCATTTACCAACATCAGATTGAGAAGTCAGATGTTGAAGAGTATATCTCTTGGACCAAGCAAGAAGGAATTGAGTATGGTTTGGTTGGGAGTCATGATGCTAAGTTGTCGACCCGCACAGATATGATTAGTGAAGCTATCAATCCAATTTACCCTGATTTGGATGTGGATCCTGATTTTCATGAAAAAGAAGACATCTATCAAATGTGGACTTTTGAAGATAAGGGAGATGACTTGCAATTGCCTGACAGTCTCTCTGATAAACTTCGCATGGTTCGTTGGCATCAACATTCGTCTGATATTGTTCCGATTTCAGGCTCCAAAGCGACGGGTGTGGAAAAGGTTGTGGAACACCTTGGCTTGAAACCAGAGAACGTCATGGTCTTTGGAGATGGCCTCAACGACTTGGAACTCTTTGATTATGGTGGGATCAGCGTTGCTATGGGAATTTCTCATGATAACATCAAAGAAAAAGCAGATTATATTACAAAAACACTAGAAGAAGATGGCATTTTTGATGCCTTAGAAGGATTTGGTATGGTAGAAAAAGAATTGCATTTCCCACAAGTAGATATTGAAACAGTAGAAGGTCCGTTAGCGATTATTAAGACTAATCACGGAGACTTGCGTATCAAGCTCTTCCCTGAACATGCTCCTAAAACAGTGGCTAACTTTGTAGCTCTTTCAAAAGATGGTTATTATGATGGTGTCATTTTCCACCGTATTATCAAGGACTTTATGATTCAAGGTGGAGACCCAACTGGAACTGGTATGGGTGGCGAGTCAATCTACGGCGAATCATTTGAGGATGAATTCTCAGAAGAACTTTACAATATCCGTGGTGCCCTTTCCATGGCCAATGCTGGTCCAAATACCAATGGCAGCCAGTTCTTTATCGTGCAAAATCAACATTTGCCTTATTCTAAGAAAGAAATTGCTCGTGGTGGTTGGCCAGAACCAATCGCAGAAATTTATGCTAACCAAGGTGGAACTCCTCATCTAGACCGCCGTCACACTGTTTTTGGTCAGTTAGCTGATGAAGCTTCTTACGCTGTTTTGGATGCCATTGCTGCTGTTGAGACAGGGGCTATGGACAAGCCAGTTGAAGATGTTGTGATTGAAACAATTGAAATCGAGGACTAAGATGAAAATCGGTGATAAGCTAAAGGGGCGTATTACAGGGATTCAGCCCTACGGTGCCTTTGTTGAGCTAGAGACGGGTGATACAGGGCTGATTCACATTTCAGAGATTCGGACAGGCTTCATTGAAAATATCCAAGAAGCCTTGAAAGTCGATGAAGAGGTTCTGGTTCAGGTAGTGGATTTAGATGAATTTACAGGGAAAGCTAGTCTTTCTATCCGTACTTTGGAGGAAGAAAAACACCAGTTTCCGAGACGGAGACGTTTTTCAAGCGACCGTTTTAACTACGGCTTTGCTCCTCTCAAACGAATGATGCCAATTTGGACCAAGGAAGCCCTTCAACATTTGAAGAATCAGAAGCACTAGTTAGAAACCTCTATCTTTTGTAATGTTAATATAAATTTGCTATAATAGGACCATGGAAGAAGAACAATTATTAAAATCAGGGGAGCGCATTAACCAGCTCTTTTCGACAGATATCAAAATCATTCAAAATAGAGAGGTGTTTAGCTATTCGGTGGATAGTGTTCTCTTGTCACGCTTTCCACGTTTCCCTAAGAAGGGATTGATTGTAGATTTCTGTGCTGGGAATGGGGCAGTGGGGCTATTTGCTAGTACTCGAACTCAGGCGCAGATTTTGGCTGTTGAGATTCAGGAGCGTTTGGCAGATATGGCTGAACGCTCTGTCCGTTTGAATGGTTTGGAGGAGCAGATGGAGGTCATCTGTGATGATTTGAAAAATATGCCTTCTCGTATACAGGGAAGCAAGGTGGATATGATTTTGTGTAATCCGCCCTATTTCAAGGTGGATCCTCATTCTAATCTGAACGAGAGCGAGCATTATCTCTTGGCGCGTCATGAAATCACGACCAATTTGCAGGAAATCTGTCGTAGTGCCCAGAGTATTCTCAAGTCTAATGGGCGTTTGGCCATGGTTCATCGTCCTGATCGACTTTTAGATATCTTGGACAGCTTGCAACGGCATAATCTAGCCCCTAAGCGCCTGCAGTTTGTTTATCCAAAAAGAGAAAAGGAGGCCAATATGCTCTTGATTGAGGCTATCAAGGATGGCTCGACAAGTGGTTTTAAGGTCTTGCCACCTCTCATTGTCCACAATGAGGATGGCTCTTATACTCCGGAACTCGAAGAGATTTATTATGGATTATAAGGCTTATATGTATGTGCTGGAGTGCCGTGACGGGTCCTACTATACGGGTTATACGACTGACGTGAGAAAACGCCTCGCTGTCCACAATAGTGGGAAGGGAGCCAAATATACACGAGCACGCTTGCCAGTCAAACTTATCTATGCTCAAGGTTTTGCCAGTAAGGAAGAAGCCATGTCAGCTGAAGCCCTTTTTAAACGCAAGACACGTCCGCAGAAAGTAAGCTACCTGAATGAAAATCAAGATAGAAATTTACTCATACTCAATGAAAATTAAAGAGCAAACTAGGAAGCTAGCCGTAGGCAGCTCAAAGCACTGCTTTGAGGTTGTAGATAAGACTGACGAAGTCAGCTCAAAACACTGTTTTGAGGTTGCAGATAGAACTGACGAAGTCAGTCACATATATAATCCAAGGCGAAGCTGACGTGGTTTGAAGAGATTTTCGAAGAGTATCAGTTATTTTGAAGAATCGTGGGGAGTCTCCTTTGACTCCTCTTACTTTTGTCAAAAAGCGAAAAAAATGCTACAATAAAGAGAATAAACAAAATGAGGTATTATCATGTCTAAGATTCTAGTATTTGGTCACCAAAATCCAGACTCAGATGCCATCGGGTCATCTGTAGCCTTTGCCTACCTTGCAAAAGAAGCTTACGGTTTGGATACGGAAGCTGTTGCCCTTGGAACTCCAAATGAAGAAACAGCCTTTGTCTTGAACTATTTTGGTGTGGAAGCACCACGTGTTATCACTTCTGCTAAAGCAGAAGGCGCAGAGCAAGTTATCTTGACTGACCACAATGAATTCCAACAATCTGTATCAGATATCGCTGAAGTAGAAGTTTATGGTGTTGTAGACCACCACCGTGTGGCTAACTTTGAAACTGCAAGCCCACTCTATATGCGTTTGGAGCCAGTTGGATCAGCATCTTCAATCGTTTACCGTATGTTCAAAGAACATGGTGTAGCTGTTCCTAAAGAGATTGCAGGTTTGATGCTTTCAGGTTTGATTTCAGATACCCTTCTTTTGAAATCACCAACAACACACCCAACAGATAAAGTTATTGCTCCTGAATTGGCTGAATTGGCTGGTGTAAACTTGGAAGAATATGGTTTGGCTATGCTGAAAGCTGGTACAAACTTGGCTAGCAAATCTGCTGACGAATTGATTGACATCGATGCTAAGACTTTTGAATTGAACGGAAATAATGTTCGTGTTGCTCAAGTAAACACAGTTGATATCGCTGAAGTCTTGGAACGCCAAGCAGAAATTGAAGCTGCAATGCAAGCTGCCAACACAGCAAATGGTTATTCTGACTTTGTCTTGATGATTACAGATATCGTCAACTCAAACTCAGAAATCCTAGCACTTGGTGCTAACATGGACAAGGTCGAAGCGGCTTTCAACTTCAAACTTGAAAACAACCACGCTTTCCTTGCTGGTGCTGTTTCACGTAAGAAACAAGTGGTACCTCAATTGACTGAAAGCTTTAACGCTTAAGATTTTGGGTGTCAGTTCAAAATAGGAAAGTCTAGTTTGACTTATATCGAAAGGAGTTTTGGCTCCTTTTTTTCTAGGAGTGAAGCATGTTAGAAAATGGTGATTTGATTTTTGTGAGAGATGAGTCAGATATGGGACAGGCTATCCAGACTTCCACAGGCAACTATAGCCATGTAGCCATCTATTTGGATGAGATGATTTACCATGCTAGTGGAGAATTTGGTGTTGTCTGTCAAGAACCAGCAGACTTCTTTGAGTCCAATCACTTGTACGACCTCTATGTCTACCCAGAAATGGATATCCAGTCGGTGAAGGAGAGAGCTTGTAAGCATCTTGGAGCTCCCTACAATGCTTCTTTCTATCCAGATGGCGCTGGTTTTTACTGTTCCCAGTATATGGCAGAAATCCTACCGATTTTTGAGACTATTCCTATGAAATTTGGAGATGGGGAGCAGGAGATTAGTGATTTTTGGAGGGAGTATTATAGAAAACTAGGTCTGCCAGTTCCTCTAAACCAAGCTGGGACCAATCCAAGTCAGTTGGCAGCGTCGCCTCTGTTAGAATGTAAAGAAAGGAATCTTCATGATTCAGATTTTTAATCCCTCTCGTTTGACGAGACAGCCATTTTTTGGAGAATTGATCCGCTATTTGGACCAGAATGATGATGTGATTCTACGGGAAATCAAGGCCCAATTTCCAGATGTAGCAGTTGATAAACTCATGGAAGAGTATATCAAGGCAGGCTTGATTCTACGGGAAAATAAGCGTTATTATCTCAATCTTCCTTTGCTGGAATCACTTGATAGTCTCGAACTGAACCAAGAAATTTTTGTCAGAGAAGCTAGTCCAGTCTATCAATCCTTGTCGGAGCAGAGTTTTGAGACGGAATTGCGAAATCAGACTAATGCAGCTATTTTAGTTGAAAAGACGGACTTTGCTCGCACAAAAATGACCCTGTCCAATTATTTCTACAAGGTCAAACATCAGTATCCTTTGACAGAAAAACAGCAGGAACTTTATGATATTTTAGGAGATGTTAATCCTGAGTATGCCCTCAAATATATGACGACTTTTTTGTTGAAATTTCTCAAAAAAGACCAGCTCATGCAGAAACGCCGTGATATCTTTGTGGACAGTTTGGTCGTTCTAGGCTATATTGTCCAAAATGAAAATGGAAAGTATGAGTTGGCAGTTGATTTTGATAAGGAGAGATTAACTTTCTACTTAGCGTGATATCTTGTTTCTGAGCACATTGTTTGACTTTCCTTAGGATTCAGTATAAACTATATGTAACCGGTAACACATATCGGAATAAAACCAAAGGAGACAATCATATGTCACTTGAAAACAAATTGGAACAAGCAACAGGCGCTATTAAAGAAGGATTTGGTAAAGTTACTGGAGATAGCAAGACTGAAGCAGAAGGCGCTGTAGAAAAGACAGTTGCTAAGGCAAAAGAAGTAGTTGAAGATGCTAAAGGCGCTGTAGAAGGTGCCGTTGAAGGTTTGAAAAACGCTTTTAAATAAGGATAGAAAAAATCAAGGGTTTCATTTCCCTTGATTTTTTACTATCTTATAAGTAATTTTCTGCGACGGCTGCATCTCCTGGATAGGCTTCTTTCTTGCCTTGGACGATTTGGTAGCAATCTGCCCCCTTACCAGCGATAATGACAGCATCTAATTCTTGGTTTGTGATAGCCATCGCTGCCTTGATCGCTTCTTGGCGATCCGCAATCTTTTCAACAGGATGATTGATATAGCTACTAATTTCATCCGCAATGGCCATTGGATCTTCATAGTTGGGATCATCAGCAGTCAGAAAGACTCGAATCTCAGGATGTTGATTGAGGAGAAGTCCAAAGTCCTTGCGACGACTTTCTCCCTTGTTTCCTGTCGAACCCAGAACCAGAGAAATCTTTCCAGTTTGATGAGTCTCTACAACATTGATTAGTTTTTTCAGACTGTCCCCATTGTGGGCATAGTCAATGAAAACCTTGGCACCATTTTTCTGAGTGAGGACTTCCATGCGGCCAGGGACACGAGTTGTAGCGATTCCTTTTTGGATGTCTTCAAGACTAGCACCTAAACGGAGGCAGGCAAGTCCAGCTGCGACAGCATTTTCTTGGTTGAAATATCCAATCAACTGAATATCATAATCTCCAGCTAATTTTCCAGTAGCTGAGAAGCTAAAGGCTTTGGAGTTCTCGATTTGGTTACTTGATTGACTACCATAAAAGTCATGTTCTTGATGCTCAACCTGTTCTTTTAAAACAGAGAAGTGGTCCATATCACTATTAATGACAACTGCTCGGCTATTTTTCATTAAGAGACGCTTGTGATAGAAGTAGTCTTCAAAGGTTGGATGCTCAATAGGTCCAATATGGTCAGGACTGATATTGAGGAACACTCCTACATCGAAGGTTAGGCCGTAGACTCGCTTGACCAAGTAGGCCTGACTGGAAACTTCCATAATAAGGTGGGTTCTTCCATTCTTAACAGCTTGGGCCATCATGTCAAAGAGATCGATGCTTTCAGGTGTTGTCAGGGCAGACTTAAAGAAAGTCTTGCCATCTAGAGTTGTATTCATAGTCGATAGCATAGCCGGTCGATACCCTTGAGATAAAATGTTATAGGCGAAATAGGCTGCTGTTGTCTTACCCTTCGTACCAGTAAAGGCAAGGAGTTTCAGTTTTTCCTGTGGATTGCCGTAAAATTCCATGGCAATCAAACTCATGGCTTTCTTAATATCACTAACAACGATAACGGGAATGCCTACTTCATAGTCCTGCTCCGCTACATACCAACCGAGGCCTTGTTCTATTGCTGAAAGAAGGAATTCCTTCTTAAAAGCAGCACCCTTGACGAAAAATAGGCTCTTTTCTTTAGCCTTGCGGCTGTCATAGCAGATGGTATCAAAAACGAGATCGCTAAAATGATAGTGGTAATGTCCATGGTCGATAATCTCGCGGAAGAGACTATCTTTCTTTAAAATATCTAATACGGTTTCAATCTTTATCATACTTTCTATTGTAAACTGAAAGTCTGAATTTTACAAGTAACAAGGAAAAGTTTATAATGGAAGATGAGGAACTTTTTCCTAGTTATCAAAATTGAATGAGGAATCTATGTCGCACGAAAACAATCATCAGCAGGCCCAGATGTTACGGGGGACTGCTTGGCTAACGGCTAGTAACTTTATCAGTCGCCTACTTGGGGCTATTTATATTATCCCTTGGTATATCTGGATGGGATCTTATGCAGCTACGGCCAATGGTCTCTTTACCATGGGCTACAATATCTATGCCTGGTTCTTGCTGATTTCAACAGCGGGGATTCCAGTTGCAGTGGCCAAGCAAGTGGCCAAGTACAATACCATGCGAGAAGAAGAGCATAGCTTTGCCCTGATTCGGAGCTTTTTAGGCTTTATGACGGGATTAGGTCTGGTCTTTGCTCTAGTCTTGTATGTCTTTGCTCCTTGGCTAGCAGACTTATCGGGTGTGGGGCAAGACCTGATCCCAATCATGCAGAGCTTGGCTTGGGCAGTCTTGATTTTTCCATCTATGAGTGTTATCCGTGGATTTTTCCAAGGAATGAATAATCTCAAACCCTATGCTATGAGTCAAATTGCTGAACAAGTTATCCGAGTAATTTGGATGCTCTTAGCGACTTTTATCATCATGAAACTCGGTTCGAAAGATTATCTATCAGCAGTTACCCAATCGACCTTTGCGGCCTTTGTGGGAATGGTAGCTAGTTTTGCAGTCTTGATCTATTTCCTTTACAAAGAAGGAATGCTTCAAAAAGTTTTTGAAACTCGAGATAAGATTGATAGTAAGGGTCTCTTGATTGATACCATTAAGGAAGCTATTCCTTTTATCTTGACTGGTTCTGCCATTCAGCTTTTCCAAATCTTGGACCAAAATACCTTTATCAATAGCATGAAGTGGTTTACCAACTATAGTAATGAAGACTTGATTGTCATGTTTTCTTATTTCTCTGCCAATCCTAATAAAATCACTATGATTCTCATTTCGGTTGGAGTTTCGATTGGTAGTGTTGGTCTGCCTCTCTTGACGGAGAACTATGTCAAGGGGGATTTGCCAGCAGCTGCTCGTTTGGTGCAAGATAGTATCACCATGCTCTTCCTATTCTTACTTCCAGCAACTGTTGGAGTAGTCATGGTTGGTGAACCTCTCTATACAGTCTTTTATGGTAAGCCAGATAGCTTGGCGATGGGCTTGTTTGTCTTTGCAGTCTTACAGTCAACCATTCTTGGTTTGTATATGGTCTTGTCCCCTATGCTTCAAGCCATGTTTAGAAATCGCAAGGCAGTTCTTTACTTTGTCTATGGATCCATTGCCAAGCTAGTCTTGCAACTTCCAACCATTGCTCTGTTCCACAGTTACGGACCTTTGATTTCCACAACCATTGGTCTCATTATTCCTAATGTTTTGATGTATCGGGACATTTGTAAAGTAACTGGTGTTAAGCGCAAGGTGATTTTGAAGCGAACCATTTTAATCAGTTTGTTAACTTTTGTTATGTTCATCATTGTAGGAACTATCCAGTGGATACTTGGATTTGTCTTCCAACCAAGTGGACGTTTGTGGAGTTTTCTATACGTAGCTCTTGTCGGTGCCATGGGTGTAGGTGTTTATGGAGTGATGAGTCTCCGTACCCATTTGTTGGATAAGGTGATTGGAAAAGCCCAAGCAGATCGCTTACGAATCAAATTAAAAATTTCTCAATAAATTTTTATAAATAAAGGGAATAATTTGAACGTTTCTATCAAGGAATGATTAAATTATTCTCTTTTTTATTATTTTGTAGAATAATTTCTATAGTTTGTAGATGGAATAATTAATTTTTTCAAAAAAACTATTGACTAAATAAAACACGAGTTGTATAATAAGACAAATATTTAAATCAGGAGGTTCTGGAGATGAAAAAGTCTAAGGCCAAGTATGCAACGCTTGCAGGTGTCGTGTTAAGTGCAGGTATTTTATTAAGTGCCTGTGGAAATTCTAGTACAGCGTCAAAAACATATAACTATGTTTACGTAAGTGACCCATCAAGTTTGAACTATCTAGCAGAAAATCGTGCAACAACCAATGATATTGTGACCAATCTGGTAGATGGTCTCATGGAAAATGACCAGTATGGGAACTATATCCCATCCTTGGCAGAGGATTGGAGTGTTTCTCAAGATGGTTTGACCTATACCTACAAACTGCGTAAAGATGCTAAATGGTACACTGCAGATGGGGAAGAATACGCACCTGTAACCGCCCAAGATTTTGTCACTGGTTTGAAATATGCGGCTGATAAAAAATCAGAAGCCTTGTACTTAGTGCAAGAATCCGTTGCTGGTTTAGATGACTATATCACTGGTAAAACAATAGACTTTTCAACTGTCGGAGTTAAGGCTCTCGATGACCAGACAGTTCAATATACCTTGACACGACCAGAATCTTACTGGAACTCAAAAACAACATCAACTATTCTCTTCCCAGTCAATGCAGATTTCTTGAAATCAAAAGGGGATGATTTTGGTAAGGTAGACCCATCTAGCATTTTGTATAATGGACCTTTCTTGATGAAATCCTTTGTTTCAAAATCTGTTATCGAATTCAAGAAAAATCCGAACTACTGGGATGCTAAAAATGTCTTTGTAGATGATGTGAAATTGGCTTATTATGATGGTAGTGATCAAGATGCACTGGCTCGTAACTATGTAGAGGGAGCCTATAGTTACGCTCGTCTCTATCCAAATAGTTCAAGTTTTGAAGGAATTAAAGAGAAGAATAAGGATAATATCATCTATAGCTTGCAAGATGCTACTTCTTACTTCTTAAACTTTAACCTGGATAGAAAATCTTATAAATTCACTTCAAAAACAAGTGATGCTGAAAAGAAATCGACTCAGGAAGCGGTTCTTAATAAAAACTTCCGTCAAGCCATTAACTTTGCCTATGATCGTACAGCTTACGGAGCTCAATCTCAGGGAGAAGATGGGGCAACTAAGATTTTGCGTAACTTGGTTGTTCCTCCAAACTTCGTAAGTATCAATGGAAAAGACTTTGGTGAAGTAGTAGCCTCTAAGATGGTGAATTATGGTAAAGAATGGCAAGGAATCAACTTTGCAGATGCCCAGGATCCATACTACAATCCAGAAAAAGCTAAGGCTAAATTTGCAGAAGCTAAGAAAGAACTCCAAGCCAAAGGAGTCCAATTCCCTATCCACTTGGATATGACAGTTGACCAAGCTGCTAAAAAGGGTGTCCAAGAGGCAAATTCTATGAAGCAATCTATTGAAGCAGCCTTGGGTGCAGAGAACGTTGTAATTGATATTCAACAACTCACTACTGAAGATTATGACAATACAAGCTATTTGGCTCAGACCGCAGCTCAGAAGGATTATGATCTTTACAACGGTGGTTGGGGTCCTGATTACCAAGATCCTTCAACCTACCTTGATGTCTTAAACATTAATTCTGGTGGTTTGTTGCAAAATCTAGGTTTAGAGCCAGGTGAAGCCAATGACAAGGCCAAGGCTGTTGGACTGGATGTCTACACTCAAATGTTGGAGGAAGCTAATAAGGAACAAGATCTTGTAAAACGCTATGAAAAGTATGCTGAGATCCAAGCGTGGTTGGTAGATAGCGCTTTAGCAATTCCAAATGTTTCTAAGGGCGGAACACCAGTATTGAGAAAAACAGTTCCTTTCTCAGAACCATATTCATTAGCTGGTAATAAAGGTATTGAATCATATAAATACCTCAAAGTACAAGATAAGACAGTCACAAAAGACGAATATGAAAAAGCCAAAGAAAAATGGCTGAAAGAAAAAGAAGAATCTAATAAAAAAGCTCAAGAAGAATTGGCAAAACACGTCAAATAAGAATTTTTCCAGCAAAACGATGGTTTCGAAAGAAGCTGTCGTTTTTTATATAGTTTGAAACTATAACTAGCTCTTGAAAAGAAGAAAATGAGTTGATGAAAATAAGTGGTACAATAGTTACTATAGATTTGGAGGAATTGTATGAGCAAGGAATTACACATTAACACAATTTTGGCCCAGGCGGGCATTAAGTCAGATGAAGCGACAGGAGCTTTGGTGACACCGCTTCATTTTTCAACGACCTATCAGCATCCAGAGTTTGGTCAGTCTACTGGATTTGACTATACGCGCACCAAAAACCCAACTCGCAGTAAGGCGGAAGAAGTCTTGGCGGCTATTGAGTCAGCAGACTATGCCCTAGCGACTAGCTCAGGGATGTCAGCTATTGTACTGGCCTTTAGCGTCTTTCCAGTAGGAAGTAAGGTCTTGGCTGTCCGTGACCTTTACGGAGGTTCTTTCCGCTGGTTCAACCAAGTGGAACAGGAAGGCCGTTTCCATTTCACCTATACCAATACAGAAGAAGAGTTGATTGTCGAGTTAGAGAAGGAAGTGGATGTTCTCTATATCGAAACACCAACTAACCCTTTGATGTTGGAATTTGATATCGAAAAACTAGCAAAATTGGCTCATGCTAAGGGTGCCAAAGTGGTGGTGGACAATACATTCTATAGCCCTATCTACCAACGTCCAATTGAAGATGGAGCAGATATCGTTCTTCATTCAGCAACCAAGTATCTAGCAGGCCACAATGATGTCTTGGCTGGTGTGGTTGTAACTAATAGTTTAGAACTATACGAGAAGCTCTTCTACAATCTCAATACGACAGGGGCAGTCTTATCACCGTTTGACAGCTATCAATTGATTCGTGGTCTAAAGACCTTGTCTCTTCGTATGGCGCGCTCCACAGCCAACGCCCAAGAAGTGGTTGCCTTTTTGAAGGATTCTCCAGCAGTTAAAGAAGTTCTCTACACTGGGCGTGGAGGGATGATTTCCTTTAAAGTAGCAGATGAAAAACGCATTCCTCATATTTTGAACAGCCTCAAGGTCTTCTCTTTTGCGGAAAGTTTGGGTGGGGTGGAAAGTCTCATTACTTATCCAACGACTCAAACTCATGCTGATATTCCAGCAGAAGTGCGCCATTCTTATGGTTTGACAGATGACCTTTTGCGCTTGTCAATTGGGATTGAAGATGCTAGAGATTTGATTGCAGATTTGCGCCAAGCATTGGAAGGATAAGATAAAGATGGGAAAATATGATTTTACAAGTCTGCCCAATCGCTTAGGGCATCATACCTATAAATGGAAAGAGGCGGAAACGGATAGTGAAATCCTGCCAGCTTGGATAGCGGATATGGACTTTGTAGTCTTGCCTGAAATCCGTCAAGCCGTGCAGACTTACGCTGATCAATTGGTCTATGGCTATACTTATGCAAGTGAAGAGTTAATTAAGGAAGTTCAAAAGTGGGAAGCTACACAACACGGTTATCACTTTGACAAAGAAGCTCTTGTCTTTATCGAGGGTGTGGTGCCAGCCATCTCAACAGCTATTCAAGCCTTCACAAAAGAAGGCGAAGCTGTTTTGATTAACACGCCTGTCTATCCACCTTTTGCTCGCAGTGTCAAGTTGAACAATCGTAGATTGATTACTAATTCTTTGGTGGAAAAGGATGGTCTGTTTGAGATTGACTTTGACCAACTGGAGAAGGATTTGGTGGAAGAGGATGTCAAACTTTATATCCTCTGCAACCCTCACAATCCTGGTGGACGTGTGTGGGAAAAGGAAGTGTTGGAGAAGATTGGTCAACTCTGCCAAAAACACGGTGTTTTGCTAGTTTCAGATGAGATTCACCAAGATTTGGTCCTCTTTGGTTACAAACACCAGTCTTTCAATACCATTAATCCTGCCTTCAAAGATTTTGCGATCGTCTTGAGCAGTGCTACTAAAACTTTTAATATTGCTGGGACAAAAAATTCTTATGCAGTCATTGAAAATCCTAAGTTGAGAGTGGCTTACCAGAAACGCCAGTTAGCCAATAACCAGCATGAAATTTCAGGCTTGGGTTATTTGGCGACAGAAGCTGCCTATCGCTATGGGAAGGATTGGCTAGAGGAACTCAAGCAAGTATTTGAAGACCATATCAATTATGTGGTGGAACTATTTGGAAAAGAGACTAAAATCAAGGTTATGAAACCGCAAGGAACCTACTTGATTTGGCTTGATTTTTCAGCCTATGACCTGACTGATGAAACATTGCAAGAGCTGTTGAGAAATGAAGCCAAGGTTATCCTTAACCGTGGTTTGGATTTTGGGGAGGAAGGAAGTCTTCATGCCCGCCTCAATGTAGCCATGCCTAAATCTCTACTGCAAGAAGTTTGTCAGCGGATTGTGACGACTTTTGCCAAACTTTAAAAATCAAGCCTTCTAGGAGAAAAGTCTTTCTAGAAGGCTATTTTCATAGGGGAAGATATGGTATAATAAAAAGATAAGGTAAAGGTAGAAATATGGCTAAATTGATTCCGGGGAAAGTTCGTATCGAAGGCGTTGCCCTTTATGAAACTGGTAAAGTTGACATCATCAAGGAAAAGAACAATCGGCTCTATGCTCGCGTTGCAGAAGAAGAACTGCGCTATAGTCTAGAGGATGATTTGGTTTTTTGTGCTTGCGATTTTTTCCAAAAGAGGGGCTACTGTGTGCACTTGGCGGCGCTGGAGCATTTTCTAAAAAATGATGAGCGTGGCCAAGAAATCTTGCAGAGTCTGGAAGAAGGTTATGAAGAAAAAGAAGCCGTTGAAACCAAGGTGACCTTGGGTGGCAAATTTTTGGACCGAATCTTGTCTCCAAAATCAGACCGCTCCTATGAGTTGTCGGCTGTGGGACAAGTGGAAGCAGGAACTAATCATATCTTGTGGACTCTTAGAATCGGGCAAATCAATAGTCAAAAATACTATGTCATTCGGGATATTCCACTCTTTTTAAAAGTTGTCGAGAAGAGAAAGCCTTATATGATTGGAAAAACTTATGAGGAGTCTCTGTCTTGGGAATCCTTTGATGAGGCAAGTCAAGAGCTTCTGACTTTCTTGCGCGGACTAATGGAGGAAGGAACGACTCCAGACCTCTTTTTCCAAAATCAAGGTCGGCATCTCTTTTTCCCTCTGACTTTTTTTGAGCAGGGTGTGAATTTATTGATGACCTTGCCCCATTTTCAATTTGACCATCAAGTAGATAGTTACCAAACCCTGCTCTTTCAGGATATGCATGCGGATGACAATCTATTTGCCTTTATAGTAACAGAATACTCGGATTATTTTGAAATGGAAATCAGTGAGAGTCCGAGGGTCAATGCCTTTTATCAGGGAGTTGTGCTTTTCCATAAAGGACAGTTTTATTTTCTAACAGACCAGCAGATGCGTCTTCTCAAGGAAATCAAAGCCTTGCCTTTGGATCAACACGGAAAGAAATACTTGCAATTTGATAGCAGTGACCGAGATAAGTTAGCTTCCTGTCTAATGCTCTTTGGCCAGATGGGCACCGTTTCAGCTCCAGAACGCTTACAAATCAAAACTTTTGTGCCCTCTTTTTACTTTGACAGGGAAGAGGATAATCGGATTCGTTTAGAAATTCAGTTTGATTATGGAAATAGACAGGTATCTAGCCTACAAGAGTTAGAAGAATTACCATTTTCGAGTGATGCTGACTTAGAAGAAAAAGTTTTCCAAGTCTGTTTGGCTGCGGGCTTTGAAGCGGACTTTCAATCTTGGCGTCAGGCCTTAAAAGCGGAGTCTCTCTATCATTTCTTCTATGAAATCATTCCAGTCTTTGAAAAACTCGGGCATGTTGACCTATCAGATAAGTTAGAAGAGCTTTATAGCCTAGCAAGCCCTCAAGTGCAGATTGCTTCCAAGGGAGGTCTCTTGGAAATCCAGTTTGATTTTCAAGATATTGCACAAGAGGAAATTGACCAAGCCATGCAGGCCTTGGTTGCCAATCAAGATTTTTACATTGATTCGTCCAATCAAGTTTACTTTTTCGATGAAGAAACCAAGAAAATTCGCCAAAATTTACAGGAACTAGGGCAATTTGAGTTAAAAGATGGTGCCTTGCAGGCTCGAAAATCTTTGGCTTATAGTTTAGCTCATCTTTTTGAAGGGCGAGACCGTGTTTCTTTTTCACAAGAATTTCAGAATCTGGCCCACGACTTGACGCATCCAGAGGACTTTCCTTTGCAAGCAACTCAGGTCAAGGCTGACTTGCGAGATTATCAGGAAAAGGGAATCGGCTGGCTACAAATGCTCCATCATTATGGTTTTGGTGGGATTTTGGCTGATGATATGGGACTTGGTAAAACCCTGCAGACCATTGCTTTTTTGACCAGTCAAGTGACAAAAGAAAGTCGGGTTTTGATTCTGGCTCCGTCAGGTTTGATTTACAACTGGGCAGATGAGTTTCAGAAATTTGCCCCACAGTTGGATGTGGCTGTTGTTCATGGTTTGAAAGCTAATCGTGAAGAGATTCTTGCCGAGAGCCATCAAATCTATGTGACGAGCTATGCCACCTTCCGTCAGGATAGTGAGCTTTATCAGGGGATGTCCTTTGACTTCCTTTTCTTAGATGAGGCTCAGGTCATGAAAAATGCCCAGACCAAGATTGCCCAGACCTTGAGACAGTTTGTGGTGCCGGCAGTCTTTGCCTTATCAGGGACTCCTATTGAAAACCATCTGGGTGAGCTGTGGTCTATTTTCCAAATCGTCATGCCTGGGCTTTTGCCAAGCAAGAAAGAATTTATGAAATTGCCAGCAGAGCGAGTGGCTCAGTTTATCAAGCCTTTCGTTATGCGGCGCAAGAAAGAAGAAGTTCTGACTGAATTGCCAGACTTGATTGAAGTAGTTTATAAGAATGAACTAGAAGACCAGCAAAAGGCTATCTATCTAGCTCAGTTGCAACAGATGCGGGACCGTCTGGCTCAAGTGTCAGATCAGGAATTTCAGCGAAGTCGTGTGGAGATCTTATCTGGTTTAATGCGCTTGCGTCAAATCTGTGACACCCCTGCCCTCTTTATGGAAGATTATCAGGGAGCCAGTGGGAAACTGGATAGTCTTCGAGACCTACTGGTCCAGGTGGCAGACGGCGGACACCGTGTCTTGATTTTCTCGCAGTTCAAGGGAATGTTGGAGAAAATTGAACAAGAATTGCCAGACTTGGGATTGACATCCTTTAAAATTACGGGTTCAACCCCAGCCAAGGAAAGACAAGAGATGACCAAGGCCTTTAACCAAGGGGAAAGAGATGCCTTTCTGATTTCCCTTAAGGCTGGTGGTGTCGGTCTGAACCTGACAGGTGCTGATACAGTCATCTTGGTTGACCTTTGGTGGAATCCTGCGGTGGAAGCGCAAGCCATTGGCCGTGCCCATCGGATGGGTCAGGAAGAAACGGTTGAGGTTTATCGCTTGGTGACCAAGGGAACCATTGAAGAAAAAATTCAGGAACTCCAAGAGCAAAAGAAACATCTGGTGTCACAAGTATTGGACGGTACAGAGTCACGTGCCAGTCTGACCCTAGCAGAAATTAGAGAAATTTTAGGAATTTCTGAAGCCAGCACTTGAAAAATCAAGACAATACGCTATAATGAAGTGTTGAAAGGAAATAGAAAATGAAACAAGAACGATTTCCATTGGTGTCAGATGACGAGGTCATGTTGACTGAGATGCCGGTTATGGATCTCTATGATGAATCTGATTTTATCAGTAATATCAAGGGTGAGTATCGAGATAAAAATTATTTAGAATGGGCTCCTATTACTGAAGAAAAACCAGTCAAACAGATTGAAAAACCAGTAGAGAAGCTTAAAAAGGCCCCTTTAGGTGTTAAAAAAGAAGGAAAGAGCTATGCGGAGCAGGCGCGTGAAGAAGCGCGTGCGGATTTGAAAAAGAAACGCTCAGCAAATTATCTGACCAAGGATATTACTCCTACAAGACGCCATTCTCAGCCAAGTCTGGTTAGACAGGGCAATCAACCTACCGCGCCTTTCCAAAAGGAAAATCCTGGTGAATTTGTCAAATATAGTCAAAAATTGACCCAGTCTCATTACATCTTGGCGGAAGAAGTGAGCTATATTTCGACTCAAGCTGAGTCAAAAGAAACTTCAGGCCCAAAGAAAAACAACTATGATTTTCTAAAGAAGAGCCAAATCTACAATAAAAAGAATCAACAAACAGAACAAGAACGTCGGGTTGCCCAAGAGTTGAATCTGACAAGAATTACGGAATAGGGGAGAAAAGATGTCAAAGACATATCATTTTATCGGAATTAAGGGATCAGGGATGAGTGCCTTGGCCTTGATGTTGCACCAAATGGGGCATAAGGTACAGGGTTCAGATGTTGAAAAGTACTACTTTACTCAACGTGGTCTTGAGCAGGCAGGAATTACCATTCTTCCTTTTGATGAAAAGAATCTAGACGGAGATATGGAAATTATCGCTGGGAATGCCTTTCGTCCAGATAACAACGTCGAAATTGCCTACGCGGACCAAAATGGCATCAGCTACAAACGTTACCATGAGTTCCTAGGTAGCTTTATGAGTGACTTTGTCAGCATGGGAGTAGCTGGAGCGCATGGAAAAACTTCAACTACAGGTATGTTGTCTCATGTCTTGTCGCACATCACAGATACTAGCTTCTTGATTGGAGATGGGACAGGTCGCGGTTCAGCCAATGCCAAATATTTTGTCTTTGAATCTGACGAATATGAGCGTCACTTCATGCCTTACCATCCAGAATACTCTATTATCACCAACATTGACTTTGACCATCCAGACTATTTCACAAGTCTTGAGGATGTCTTCAATGCCTTTAACGACTATGCTAAACAAATTACCAAGGGTCTCTTTGTCTACGGTGAGGATGCTGAATTGCGTAAAATTACATCTGATGCTCCGATTTATTATTATGGTTTTGAAGCAGAAGGCAATGACTTTGTAGCTAGCGATCTTCTTCGTTCAACAACTGGTTCAACCTTCACAGTTCACTTCCGTGGACAAGAGTTGGGGCAATTCCACATTCCAACCTTTGGTCGTCACAATATCATGAATGCGACAGCTGTTATTGGTCTTCTTTACACAGCAGGATTTGATTTGAACTTGGTGCGTGAACACTTGAAAACATTTGCAGGTGTTAAGCGTCGTTTCACTGAGAAAATTGTCAATGATACGGTGATTATCGATGACTTTGCCCACCATCCAACAGAAATCATTGCAACCTTGGATGCGGCTCGTCAGAAATACCCAAGCAAGGAAATTGTAGCAGTATTCCAACCGCATACTTTTACAAGAACCATTGCCTTGTTGGACGAATTTGCCCACGCTTTGAATCAAGCAGATGCAGTTTATCTAGCCCAAATCTATGGATCTGCTCGTGAAGTGGACCATGGTGATGTCAAAGTAGAAGATCTAGCTAATAAAATCAACAAGAAACACCAAGTGATCACTGTTGAAATTGTTTCTCCACTCCTAGACCATGACAATGCTGTTTACGTCTTTATGGGAGCAGGAGATATCCAAACCTATGAGTATTCATTTGAACGTCTCTTGTCTAATTTGACAAGCAATGTTCAATAGGATCTTCCCATGGAAATTCCAATTAAGATTATTCAGGCAAGTAAGTCTGATTTGGCTGAGATAGAGGCACTTCAGGCTTCATCTTTTCCAGCTGAAAAGCAACTTACTTCCCATATTTTAGAAGAAAGTATCCGTAAGTGTGCGGATACCTTTCTTCTAGCTAGGGATGAAAATCAGCTTCTGGGCTATATTATAAGTAGTCCTCAGTCACGCGACCCGCAATGTCTAGAAATACATTCTTTAGTTATTGATGCTGACCATCAGAGACAGGGCTTTGGCACGCTTCTTCTTGCGGCTTTGAAAGAGGTGGCAGTTGAGTTGGATTACAAAGGTATTCGTTTGAAGAGTCCTGATGAGCTGCTTTCCTATTTTGAGATGAACGATTTTATTGATGAAGAAGAGTATGTAGCTAGTCAAGGTTTTAGTATGATTTGGTTTAATCCCTTTTATCTGGAGGCACAATGAAAATCAGGAAAGCAAGATTAGAAGATTTGGATCGGATTGTCGAGATTGAACTAGAGAATTTCTCTATAGAAGAAGCCATTCCTCGCTCTGTTTTTGAGGCGCATTTGCGAGAAATTCAGACCTCTTTTCTGGTTGCAGAAAAAGAGGGTAGAATCATGGGTTATATCGAAGGACCAATTGGACCTCACCGCCATCTGCAAGACCAGTCTTTTACAGAAGAGATAGAAGATTATAGTTATGAGCCTGGTGGTTATATCTCTGTGACCTGTCTTTCTATTGCCAAGGAGGCACAGGGTCTCGGACTGGGTCAGAAATTACTAAGAGCCTTGAAAGAACTGACTCTTGAAGATGAGAGAGATGGCATTAACCTAACCTGTCATGACTATCTCATCGCCTATTATGAAAAGCATGGATTTGTCAATGAAGGCCAGTCCCAGTCAACCTTTGCAGGAGAAATCTGGTATGATATGGTCTGGGAAGCTAAAAAATAGGCAAGGTAAGGCATCATAGGTTGCTTTTCCTAAACTTTTAAGATATAATATTATGGATTGTCAACGAGGAGGATAAACTTTTGAGTGAAAAGCCAAGAGAAGACGAAGAATTAAGCTTTAAAGAGCAGATTTTACGTGATTTAGAGAGAGTAAAAAAACATGAAGAAGATCAGGAGGAAGTTAATTTAGCTTCAATAAAACCCCAACTTTCTTCTAAAAATGACCAGTCAATAGAAGATTTGATGGAAGATTCTCTATCAGCTGTAGAGGAGATTATGAGAAACGCTCCTACCGTGCCTACTCATCCAAGTCAAGATTTACCAGCTTCTCCAGCAGATGAGATTAAAAGAGAAACTCTTACTGTTCCAAGCCATCCAAGTCAAGATGTGCCTTCATCTCCCGCAGAAGAAGCTGTAAGACAAGCCCCACTTGCTCCTAGTCATCCGAGTCAAGAAGGACCTTCTGCTCCATCAGCTGAGGGAGTATCAAGACCAGGACCTGTTAGTCCTAGAAACGTAGAAAAAGAATTTAATGAAATCCCAACGAGGGTAGCTGTTTCTTATAAGACAGAAGGGCAGAAAGAAGTAGTAAAAAGAGAAGTTCCTACTTCACAACCAGTAGTGGAAAAGAAAGCTGTAGAAGAAATGCCTGCAACTCCACGTCGTAGCCGTCGTGAGACAGTTCAGCCTACTAAGAAGAAAAAATCAGGATTCAAGGCCTTCTTTATTTCTCTACTAATTTTCCTAGGCTTGATTTCAGCAGGTGGTTATTTCGGTTATCAGTATGTTCAGTCATCTTTACAGCCTGTGGATGCTTCATCTAAACAATATGTGACAGTGCAAATCCCAGAAGGAGCCAATGTTCAAACAATCGGTAAGACACTTGAAAATGCTGGTTTGATTAAACACGGAGTAATTTTTGCTTTTTATGCGAAATATAAAAATTATTCAGATTTGAAGTCTGGCTATTACAATTTGCAAAAGAGCATGAGTACAGAAGATATCATCCATGAATTGCAAAAGGGTGGTACAGCTGAAGCACAAGAACCTGTACTAGCCAGCTTGACGATTCCAGAAGGCTACACGATTGATCAAATTGCCCAAGCGGTAGGTCAATTGCAAGGTAACTTTAAAGAGCCTTTGACTGCGGATGCTTTCCTAGCAAAAGTTCAAGATGATAACTTTATCAGCCAAGCAGTTGCCAAATATCCTAGTCTACTTGAAAGCTTGCCTACAAAGGAAAGTGGAGTTCGTTACCGTTTGGAAGGTTTCCTTTTCCCAGCTACTTACTCTATCAAGGAAAGCACAACTGTTGAAAGCTTGATTGATGAGATGTTGGCAGCTATGGATAAAACTTTGGCACCTCATTATAGTGCGATCAAGTCTAAAAATTTGACAGTTAATGAATTGTTGACAATCGCTTCACTCGTAGAAAAAGAAGGTGCTAAGACTGACGATCGTAAGTTGATTGCAGGTGTATTCTACAATCGTTTGAATCTTGGCATGCCACTTCAAAGCAATATTGCTATCTTGTATGCTCAAGGAAAACTTGGTCAGAAGATTAGTCTTGCTGATGATGCTGGAATTGATACAAATATTGATTCACCTTTTAATGTCTATACTCGTCTGGGTCTTATGCCTGGGCCAGTTGATAGTCCAAGTCTTGATGCTATTGAAGCTAGTGTTAACCAAACAAAGAGTGAATACTTGTACTTTGTAGCCAATGTTGAAGATGGAAAAGTTTACTTTGCAACAACCAAAGATGAACATGATCAAAATGTTGCACAGCATATCAACAGCAAATTATCCCAATCAAGTAGTGCAAACTAAAATTATGTGATACTTCACATAATTTTCTTTAGAGAATATCAATTAGAAGAAAGTTGAGAAAAATGGCAGAAAAAACATATCCTATGACCCTTGCGGAAAAGGAAAAACTTGAAAAAGAATTAGAAGAATTGAAATTGGTTCGCCGTCCAGAAGTGGTAGAACGCATTAAGATTGCCCGTTCATACGGTGACCTTTCTGAAAACAGTGAATATGAAGCAGCTAAGGATGAACAAGCCTTTGTCGAAGGACAAATCTCTAGCTTGGAAACAAAAATCCGTTATGCTGAAATCGTCAATAGCGACTCAGTTGCCCAAGACGAAGTAGCGATTGGTAAAACAGTCACTATCCAAGAAATTGGTGAGGACGAAGAAGAAGTTTATATTATCGTAGGTTCAGCGGGTGCGGATGCCTTTGCAGGTAAAGTTTCAAATGAAAGCCCAATTGGACAAGCTTTGATTGGCAAGAAAACAGGTGACACAGCAACTATTGAAACACCTGTTGGTAGCTATGATGTAAAAATCTTGAAGGTTGAAAAAACAGCCTAAAAACAGAAAAAAGGAGTGGGGAGGCAGTGCGCTTCACTCACTCCTTTTTCCATTTTGCTACTCTTCGAAAATCAAATTCAAACCACGTCAGCGTCGCCTTGCCGTACTCAAGTACAGCCTGCGGCTAGCTTCCTAGTTTGCTCTTTGGTTTTCATTGAGTATAAATTAAATTGAATTGGAGACTATATGAGTTCAAAGAAGAAAAACAAGATGGAGCGTGGTCTGACCAATCGTCATGTGCAGGTTATGGCTATTGCGGGAACAATCGGAACAGGACTCTTTTTGGGAGCGGGTCGCTCCATTAGCCTAACAGGTCCTTCCATTGTACTGATTTATATGATTACAGGGGCTTTTATGTTCCTCATGATGCGTGCGGTGGGGGAAATGCTCTACCAAGACCCTGAGCAACATACCTTTATCAACTTTATCACGCGCCATTTGGGTAAAGGCTGGGGATATTTCTCAGTATGGTCTTACTGGCTATCCGTTGTCTTTATTGGTATGGCTGAAATTACAGCTATCTCTCACTATGTTCAGTTCTGGTTTCCTAGTTGGCCAAGTTGGATGATTGAGATTGGGTTTTTAACCATTCTAGCCTTAGTCAATCTGATTGCGGTGAAGCTTTTTGGGGAAGTTGAGTTTTGGTTTGCTATGGTCAAGATTGTGGCTATTTTAGCCATGATTGCAACAGGTGTCTTTATGGTCTTGACAGGTTTTAAGACATCTCATGGAGTAGCAAGTTTGGCTAATATTGCTGACAATTTCTCCCTCTTCCCAAATGGTGGAGTGAACTTTATTATGGCCTTCCAGATGGTATTCTTTGCCTATCTCATGATTGAGTTTATCGGGGTAACAACTTCAGAAACCAAAAATCCACGTCAGGTCTTGCCTAAAGCTGTTAAGGAAATTCCTCTACGAATCGTCTTTTTCTATGGTGGAGCTCTCTTAGCCATTATGTCTATTATTCCTTGGCGTGAACTTGCATCAGCTGATTCTCCCTTTGTTACGGTGTTTGAATTGGCAGGTATCAAGTGGGCAGCAGCCTTGATTAACTTCGTCGTTTTGACGTCAGCAGCATCAGCTCTGAACTCAACCCTTTACTCAACAGGACGTCATTTGTACCAGATTGCCCATGATTCGCCAAATCGCTTCCTCAAAGCAATTAAAGCAGATACTCTTTCTCGCCACAATGTGCCACAAAATGCCATCATCGCTTCAACAATCTTGATTGCCCTAGCAGCTTTTATTAATGTCTTGCCAGGTGTTTCCGATGCCTTTGCCTTGATTACGGCATCATCATCAGGTGTCTATATTGCCATTTATATCTTGATTATGCTGGCTCACCTTAAATATCGCAAGTCACCAGACTTTATGGCGGATGGCTATCTTATGCCTCATTATCGTTTCTTAAATCCTTTAACCATGCTCTTCTTTGCCTTTGTCTTTGTAACCCTCTTTTTACAAGAGTCTACCTTTGTAGGAGCAATCGGTTCAGCTATCTGGATTATCGGTTTTGGGATTTACAGCCAGTGGAAATTTAGAAAATAGATTAAGGACTCATCAACTCAGGTTGGTGGGTTTTTGCTTTAAAATTAGGTCAAAAAGTACCAGAGTCAAAGTGACCTCGGTGCTTTGAAGTTAATACTCTTCGAAAATCTCTTCAAACCACGTCAGCTTCGCCTTGCCGTACTCAAGTACAGCTTGCGGCTAGCTTCCTAGTTTGCTCTTTGATCGTCATTGAGTATTAATAATAGTTTGATTGAAGTGTCTTCTAATACTCATATCAAACTATTATCAAAAGTACATCATCATTGTGCAATAGTATATAATTTATTCAAACTGGATGAAGAGCTTATTACAGACATCATATTTTCAGAAAAAAGAATTATCCGTATGTTATTCAATTTTACTTTGCTAGTTTTTACGATACGAATTTTTCAGATACCATGGTTGAATATATGGAGTCATATACCGACCCCAAAAATGCTAAAATTGAAGCGCCATTGACATCTTATACTCTTCGAAAATCAAATTCAAACCACGTCAACGTCGCCTTGCCGTACTCAAGTACAGCCTGCGGCTAGTTTCCTAGTTTGCTCTTTGATTTTCATTGAGTATTACTTTTAGGATAGGGTAAAATCACTTCCTGATGACATCATCAAGCGCGAATATGCCAGACGACTATTACATGACATTAATCTGTTAGTACAAGACGATATAGTTAAACAATGGATACAAGGCAACTATCCCAAGTTTCATTATCATGAGGATTCTGTACTTGTGAAATTTGTACAAAAGCTAGGTTTACTGATTGATGATGAAATCGGTAAATGATATTTTTCTCTGCTTGAAGAAAATCCGACTATAGTTGAGTTGGACACGGGGCTGATCCAAAAGATCTAAATTTTAACAAAGTGTATATGAGAATTCATAGACGCAGTGGTTTATTGATATCTAAATTCGCTTTATAAAAGCTTTTTAGATATCTAATAAACTGTGCGGGGGTGACTCTGAAAAATCGATTTCTACGAAATCACGATTTTTGAGTCACTCCCTAAAATACTTAGAAATTTTTAAAATAAAATATATTTTTCACTTGACATGGAACGTGTTCCAGTTGATATCATTAACTCATAATAAGAAAATGAGGTAATTTTTTATGAATATCAAGCGTGTTTTTTTAGATATGGACGGCACATTATTGAATAGTCAAGGTGAGGTTAGTTTAACCAATGCTGAACTCATTCGAAATGCTGGACTGCCAGTGACTCTAGTTTCAGCTCGTGCACCTATGGAAATGCGTGAAGCGATTGAAACCCTCGGTTTGAAGGGATTACAAATAGGGTTTAACGGCGGTCTCATTTATGAAATGAGAGATGGTAACGTCAAACCAATCCGTGTACAGCCCCTAGCTCAAAATGAAGTTCAAGATTTATTGACCTATATACGCAAGCAATTTCCAACGGTTAGCATGTCTTATTATGACCTTAATAATTGGTACTGTGATAGAATAGATGAAGGTATTCGTTATGAACATAACCTAACTCACCAACAGCCAACTGTTATCACAGATGAGGCTCAGTTTCTTAAAGCAACCATCAATATTTTTAAAATAATGCTGATTTCTTTTAGTGAATCCGAGGTGCAAACGCTTGAATCGACTTTGCGTAATCTTGATATGAATCATATCACTATAAAACGTTCTGGAAAAGCCTATCTAGAGATTACGCATGCTAAAGCTAAGAAATCTATCGGCATTGACTACATTTTTGAGAAAGAAAAACTAAGGAAAGAAGAAACAGCAGCATTTGGTGACGGACACAATGACCTACCGATGTTTGAACGAGTTGCTTATCCGATTGTCATGGAAAATGCTTTGGATGACATCAAGACAGTTGCCTACCGAATTACAAAATCTAACGATGAAGATGGTGTCGGCTATGGTATGAAGGCATTTTTGAAAAAAAGTTAAATGATTTTATAGTAGTGGAGGGAACATTATGGTAAGCATTCGAGAAATTGCAAAGAAAGCAGGTGTTGCTGTGTCGACAGTATCTCGTGTTCTCAATGACCATCCCCATGTGGCAACTGCTACTCGGACTAAGGTCAAAAACATTATAGACGAACTAGGATATGTTCCAAACCAAGTCGCACGTGACCTTAGTCGTGGCAAGACTTACAAGATAGGCGTTGTCATCCCTCATACGAGGCACCCCTATTTTACCCAACTAATCAATGGACTCTTAGATAGTGCCAAAAGCAGTGACTATCAGCTTCTCTTTATGCCATCAAACTACCAAGAAAACTTGGAAAAAGACTACTTAGAACAATTACGACGCCAGGCAGTCGATGGCTTAATTTTTACCTCTAGAGCTATTCCTCTATCTGAAATTGAAGCCTATCGCCAATATGGACCGATTGTCTTGACAGAACCTTTATCAGAAGCTAGCACGCTCTCTTCGGTTTATATTGACCGGACACCAGCCTATCTTTCACTTTTTCAATACCTAAAGGATAGAAATTTTTATGAAATAGCACTCCTTTTTTCTAGAAATAACAAAACTTCTGCTACCTATCAGGAAGCTATTAAATCCTACCAAGCAATCTATGGAGACAGGACAACTGTAACTTTTGGTAACATTGATAGCTATCATGACGGTTATGAGATAGGTAAAATCTTAGTAAATAATTCTAAAATACAAGCGGTTCTAGCTACTAGCGACGACATTGCCGCTGGAATCAAACAAGCCTATACCGATCTCAAAAAAACTGCCCTCTCCTCATTGGTCAGGAAAATCAATTGACAAGTCAATTCTTAGGAATCATAACCATCGACCACAAGGCATACCAACTAGGACAAATGCTCTTTCAAAAAGCTTTGACAGACGAGACAGAGCAAATCCATTATTCCTCCGAGGTTATCTGGAGATAAAGATTTTGGTAAATTTAAATATAGAAATTTAGAGGGTTTATACTCAATGAAAATCAAAAAGCAAACTAGAAAGCTAGCCGCAAGCTGTACTTGAGTACGGTAAGGCGAAGCTGACGTGGTTTGAAGAGATTTTCGAAGAGTATTATCAATCAAGGAATAACTTCAAGTTCCTATTAAGAGATTTGGTAACATTCTCAAATTAAAATAAAACCACCTCATATTTGAGATGGGGGGACTAGTCTATTTTATGGTGTTAATTTTATCCAAATTGATGGATATAATGCTGGATATAATGCTGGATATGGGCAATGTTTAAGGAGATTTTCGATCAGGACCAGTTAGAACCTAGAAATTGTGTCTTTATAGACGATATTGAGGACAATTCAACATTAGATGTGAAATCCTACGATGCTGTAGATGTTTTGAAAAAAATTGAATAAGCAGAAAACTCTCTATCTTTTTGTGGCAGAGAGTTTTTTGTTAATAAAATATTACAAAATGATATATATATATTGCATTAAGTTAGATATATGATATAATAATGTTAAAAAGAGGCGCAACTTTTTAAAACTATAAGGAGGACGAAGGTGGTTAAAAATTTAAAATTAAAATTAGCTCGGGTAGAGCTTGATTTAACTCAAGGTCAACTAGCAGATGCTGTCGGGGTGACGCGCCAGACTATTGGTTTGATAGAGGCTGGAAAATACAATCCCAGTCTCTCGCTCTGCCAGTCCATTTGCAGATGTTTAGGGAAAACGCTGGATCAATTATTTTGGGAGGAAGAAGATGAAAAATAAATTTTTTTATTATCAATTATTGGATGAAAGAGAAGAACAACTGATGAATAAAGCAGGAGCTGAAAGTTTCTATATCTCTATAGCTTTCTTGCTTTTATCTTATATGATTACAGTATTAGCACCAAGTCTTTTTAATCCGAGAATGATTCTCATCATTATCATTATTGGAACTTCTTACTTTTTCGGCCGTGCTCGAGATTTGGGTGTGAACTACTATAGTCGTTTTCATTTTACAATTATAGGGTGTTTGCTGGTAACTCTCGCTATTACGACTCTCTTGATGTTGCAAAATTATCAATTCAACATAGAAATTTACCAACACAATCCTTTGAACGTTAAATACTTGTCTGCTTGGGTGATTACTTATCTGATTTACCTTCCTTGGGTTTTTATCGGCAATCTCGGCCTTAAAAGTTATGGCGAATGGGCTCAGAAAAAGTTTGAACAAGACATGGATGAACTGGAGAGTGGAGAATAGCTTGTTACTCTTTTCTCAATCCAGCTAAAATGTGATATAATAGTACTAATTTATTGGAATACATGAAAGTTCTTGAAAATTTTCATGGATTTCTAGCTAAGGAAGTAGGAAAAGTTATGTATCCAGATGATAGTTTGACATTGCACACGGACTTGTACCAGATCAACATGATGCAGGTTTACTTTGACCAAGGGATTCACAATAAGAAGGCGATTTTTGAGGTTTATTTCCGCCAACAGCCTTTTAAGAACGGCTATGCGGTTTTTGCTGGTTTGGAAAGAATTGTGAACTATCTTGAAGATTTGCGTTTTTCAGATAGTGATATTGCCTATTTGGAGTCGCTTGGTTATCATGGGGCATTCTTGGACTACCTCCGCAATTTCAAGTTGGAGTTGACCGTTCGTTCTGCCCAAGAAGGGGACTTGGTTTTTGCTAATGAACCGATTGTGCAAGTTGAAGGCCCTCTAGCTCAATGTCAATTGGTTGAAACGGCTCTTTTGAACATCGTCAACTACCAGACCTTGGTGGCGACTAAGGCAGCTCGTATTCGTTCAGTTATCGAAGATGAGCCTTTGATGGAGTTTGGAACACGTCGGGCGCAAGAGATGGATGCGGCTATCTGGGGAACACGCGCAGCGGTGATTGGTGGCGCCAATGGCACTAGCAACGTGCGTGCTGGTAAACTCTTTGACATTCCTGTCTTGGGGACTCACGCCCATTCCTTGGTACAGGTTTATGGTAACGACTATGAGGCTTTCAAGGCTTATGCTTCGACTCATAAAAATTGTGTCTTTCTTGTGGACACCTATGACACTCTTCGCATCGGTGTTCCAGCTGCTATTCAGGTGGCGCGTGAGTTGGGTGACCAGATTAACTTTATGGGTGTGCGGATTGACTCTGGGGATATTGCCTACATTTCCAAGAAAGTCCGTCAGCAATTGGACGAGGCTGGTTTTACAGAGGCTAAGATTTATGCTTCAAATGACTTAGATGAAAATACCATTCTCAACCTCAAGATGCAAAAGGCCAAGATTGATGTCTGGGGTGTGGGAACTAAGCTGATTACAGCCTATGACCAGCCAGCTCTTGGGGCAGTTTATAAAATTGTTGCTATTGAAGATGAAAGTGGTCAGATGCACAACACCATTAAACTCTCTAGCAATGCTGAAAAAGTTTCAACTCCAGGTAAGAAACAAGTTTGGCGCATTACCAGTCGTGAAAAAGGAAAATCTGAAGGTGATTATATTACCTATGACGGCGTTGATGTGTCAAGTATGACTGAACTCAAGATGTTCCATCCAACCTATACTTACATCAAGAAAACGGTTCGTAATTTTGATGCTGTTCCTCTCCTGGTTGATATTTTTAAGGATGGTAAACTGGTCTATGACTTGCCAACTCTGCCTGAGATTCAGGCCTATGCTCGCAAGGAGTTTGATAAGCTTTGGGATGAATACAAACGTGTTCTGAACCCACAACATTATCCAGTGGACTTGGCGCGTGATATTTGGCAAGATAAGATGGACTTGATTGACAAGATGCGTAAGGCAGCTCTAGGTGAAGGAGAAGAAGAATGAGTTTGCAAGAGACCATTATCCAGCAATTAGGTGTTAAACCTGTTATCGATTCTCAAGAAGAAATCCGTCGTTCAATTGACTTTCTAAAAAGATATTTGAAGAAACATCCCTTTCTTAAAAGTTTTGTATTAGGAATTTCTGGTGGTCAAGACTCGACTTTAGCTGGTCGCCTTGCCCAACTAGCTATGGAAGAAATGCGAGCAGAAACTGGAGATGACAGCTACAAATTTATCGCTGTTCGCCTACCTTATGGAGTCCAAGCTGACGAAGACGACGCACAAAAAGCCCTCGCTTTCATCCAGCCAGATATCAGCTTGGTAGTTAATATCAAGGAATCAGCTGATGCTATGACAGCTGCGGTTGAAGCGACAGGTAGCCCTGTTTCAGACTTCAACAAGGGAAATATCAAGGCTCGTAGCCGTATGATTGCTCAGTATGCCCTTGCTGGTGCCCATAGTGGAGCGGTTATTGGGACAGACCATGCTGCGGAAAATATAACAGGTTTCTTTACCAAGTTTGGTGACGGTGGTGCGGATATTCTCCCTCTTTACCGCCTCAATAAACGCCAAGGAAAACAACTCTTGAAGGAACTTGGTGCAGACCCAGCCCTTTATGAAAAAATCCCAACAGCAGACCTAGAAGAAGACAAACCAGGCCTAGCTGACGAAGTAGCCCTCGGAGTCACTTATGAAGAGATTGATGACTACCTAGAAGGCAAAACAATCAGCCCAGAAGCGCAAACAAGAATCGAAAACTGGTGGCACAAAGGCCAACACAAACGCCACCTACCCATCACCGTATTTGATGACTTTTGGGAGTGAAAACCTCCAGTGGAGGTTTTCACTCCGAGCATGGAAACAGGTAAGCGAGGAAGGTCCGAGGGACCTTTTTAGCCTCTCACCTTGAAATAAGAAAACGAGGAAGGTCCAGTGGACCTTTTTAGCTTATTGTCTTGAGATTAGGAGGCAAAACAAGTTTCAATGGATATTGGACAGAAATCATATGTCAGAAAGCGAGGCAGCATCATGAAAGCAATTGGTACGAAAATGTTACAGACAGAACGTTTAACCTTGAGAAGATTTGTGGAGAGTGATGCGGAAGCCATGTTTCAGAATTGGGCTTCGACTGCTGAGAATCTAACCTACGTCACTTGGGATCCCCATCCTGATGTCGAGGTGACTCGGAACTCGATTCGAAATTGGGTTGCCTCCTATGCTAATCCCAACTATTACAAGTGGGCCATTTGCCTCAAAGAAAACTCAGAGCAAGTGATAGGAGATATCAGCATCGTTGCAATAGATGAGAACGATTCTTCTTGTGAAATTGGGTATATTTTAGGAAAAAACTATTGGGGTTGTGGTATGATGACGGAGGCCTTGAAAGCTGTCTTGGACTTTTGTTTTACTCAAGCAGGTTTTCAAAAGACCAGAGCTCGTTACGCCAGTCTCAACCCAGCTTCAGGTCGTGTCATGGAGAAGGCTAGAATGTCCTATCTAAAGACTATTACCAATGGTGTAGAGAGAAAAGGTTATCTTGCGGACCTTATTTATTATCAGATAAGTAGAGAAGAGGAGTGAATTTTCTTTTCTGCTTTCATCGAAGTCAGACTGTGTCTGGCTTTTTTTTGCCAGATTTCTAAATAACCTGATTAAATTCCTATTTTTCCCTATCATTGTCCCTGTTTTTTCTGGAGTTTTGGGGCTATAATAGTCCTATCAAATCAAAGAATGGAGGAAGGCAATGGATACGATTATCTTTTTTATCAGTGTTTTTCTTGCTGGAATTCTTTCCTTCTTTTCTCCTTGTATCTTACCCTTGTTACCGGTCTATGCAGGGGTCTTGTTGGATGATAAAGATGGTGCTCAGGCTTCTAGTGACAAATTTTCAATCTCAGTTGTCAGTTTATTGCGAACTTTGGCCTTTATATCGGGGCTTTCCTTTATCTTTATTTTGCTAGGATATGGGGCTGGCTTCCTTGGAGGGGTATTAAACGCTTCCTGGTTTCAGTATGTGACGGGTGCGGTTATCATTCTCTTAGGCTTGCACCAGATGGAAGTCTTGCAGTTGAATGGACTCTACAAGGAAAGAAGGCTACAATTACAGAGACAGGGGCAAAAGGGTAAGGGCTATAGTCAGGCATTTTTACTGGGATTGACCTTTAGTTTTGCTTGGACGCCATGTGTGGGACCTGTTCTGGGCTCTGTTTTAGCCTTGGCGGCTTCAGGTGGCTCAGGTGCTTTGCAGGGAGCTGGTCTCATGTTAATCTATACGCTGGGTTTGGCACTACCATTTTTGGTTCTAGCTCTTGCTTCCAGCTATGTTTTGAAACATTTCCGAAAACTACATCCCTACCTCGGAACCCTCAAAAAAGTAGGTGGGTTCCTCATTATCGTGATGGGAATTTTGGTCCTTTTGGGAAATGCTTCCATTTTGACTACATTATTTGAATAGAGAGGAAAAAGAAATGAAAAAATGGCAAACATGTCTCCTTGGAGTCGGCTCAATCTGTTGCTTGGCAGCCTGTTCGGCTAAAAATATGTCAGATGACTCTACTATGAAGGAGCAAACAAAAACAGAACAAGTCAGTGCGCAAACTGCGACTAAAGGTCAGGCAGTCGCTGATTTTGAACTGACAGGGGTAGATGGTAAGAACTACCGCTTGTCTGATTACAAGGGCAAGAAAGTCTATCTCAAATTTTGGGCTTCTTGGTGTTCTATCTGTCTAGCCAGCCTTCCAGATACGAATGAAATTGCTAAAGATGCTGGTGATGACTATGTTGTCTTGACAGTGGTGTCTCCTGGACACAAGGGAGAACAAGCAGAAGCAGAATTTAAGAACTGGTACAAGGGCTTGGATTATAAAAATATTCCAGTTCTAATTGATCCATCAGGTAAACTTTTGGAAAGTTATGGTATTCGTTCTTACCCAACTCAAGCCTTTATAGACAAGGAAGGCAAGCTGATCAAAACGCAACCAGGTTTTATGGATAAGGATATGATTTTAAAAACATTGAAAGAAATGGGGTAGAGAAAGGTCATGAATGATAAAGTAAAATTGTTTGTCTTGGCAGGGATTTTTTTCCTAGCCATAACCGGTTTCTATTTTCTATTGATGCGAAATGCAGGGCAGACAGATAGCTCGCAAATTGAGAAAGCAGCAGTTAGCCAAGGAGGAAAAACAGTGAAAAAAACAGAAGTTAGTAGAGATGCAGACTTGCACGAAATTTATCTGGCTGGGGGATGTTTCTGGGGAGTTGAGGAATATTTCTCACGCGTTCCCGGTGTGACAGATGCTGTATCAGGCTATGCAAATGGTAGAGGGGAAACAACCAAGTACGAATTGATTAACCAAACAGGTCATGCGGAGACTGTTCATGTTACCTATGATGCCAAGCAAATTTCCCTCAAGGAAATCCTGCTTCACTATTTCCGCATTATCAATCCAACCAGCAAAAATAAACAAGGAAATGATGTGGGAACCCAGTACCGTACTGGTGTTTATTACACAGATGACAAGGATTTAGAGGTGATTAACCAAGTCTTTGATGAGGTGGCTAAGAAATACGATCAACCTCTAGCAGTTGAAAAGGAAGACTTGAAGAATTTTGTAGTGGCAGAGGATTACCACCAAGACTATCTAAAGAAAAATCCAAATGGCTACTGCCATATCAATGTCAATCAGGCGGCCTATCCCGTCATTGATGCCAGCAAATACCCCAAACCAAGTGATGAAGAATTGAAAAAGACCCTGTCACCTGAGGAGTATGCAGTCACCCAGAAAAATCAAACAGAACGAGCTTTTTCAAATCGCTATTGGGATAAATTTGAATCCGGTATCTATGTGGATGTGGCAACTGGCGAACCCCTCTTTTCATCAAAGGACAAGTTTGAGTCTGGTTGTGGCTGGCCTAGTTTTACCCAACCCATCAGTCCAGATGTTGCGACTTACAAGGAAGATAAGTCCTACAATATGACACGCATGGAAGTGCGGAGCCGAGTTGGAGATTCTCACCTTGGCCATGTCTTTACGGATGGACCACAGGACAAGGGTGGCTTGCGCTACTGTATCAATAGTCTCTCTATCCGCTTTATTCCTAAAGACCAAATGGAAGAAAAAGGCTATGCTTATTTACTAGATTATGTTGATTAAGAGGCCTTTCCTAAGCAGTTAGAGGAGAATTTTGCTATACTGATACTAGTAAGTGATAAAGGAGCAGAGCATGACCTACACAATCTTAATCGTAGAAGATGAATATCTGGTAAGACAAGGCTTGACCAAGCTGGTCAATGTAGCAGCCTACGATATGGAAATCATCGGTCAGGCTGAAAATGGAAGGCAGGCTTGGGAGCTGATTCAAAAGCAGGTGCCAGACATTGTTTTAACTGATATCAACATGCCTCAGCTAAATGGCATCCAGTTGGCCAGTCTGGTTAGAGAAACCTATCCTCAGGCTCATTTGGTCTTTTTAACTGGCTACGATGATTTTGATTATGCCTTGTCTGCTGTTAAACTCGGTGTAGATGACTACCTGCTCAAGCCCTTTTCCCGTCAGGACATTGAGGAGATGTTGGGGAAAATCAAGCAAAAACTAGACAAGGAAGAAAAGGAAGAGCAGTTACAAGATTTATTGACCGATAAGTTTGAGGGAAACCTGGCTCAGAAAATCCAGTCCCATCTGGCTGATAGCCAATTTAGTTTAAAGTCTTTGGCCAGTGACTTGGGCTTTAGTCCGACTTATCTGAGCTCCTTGATTAAGAAAGAGTTGGGCCTGCCTTTTCAGGATTATCTGGTAAGAGAGCGTGTCAAACAAGCCAAACTCTTGCTTCTGACCACAGATTTAAAGATTTATGAGATAGCCGAAAAGGTTGGATTTGAAGATATGAACTACTTTACCCAACGTTTTAAACAGATTGCAGGTGTGACACCTCGTCAGTTTAAGAAGGGAGAAGGTCGATGAAGCGTTCTTCTCTCCTAGTCAGAATGGTTATTTCCATCTTTCTAGTCTTTCTCATTCTCCTAGCTTTGGTTGGGACTTTCTACTATCAATCGAGTTCTTCAGCCATTGAGGCTACCATTGAGGGCAATAGTCAAACAACTATCAGTCAGACTAGCCACTTTATCCAGTCTTATATCAAAAAATTAGAAACCACCTCGACCAGTTTGACCCAGCAGACGGATGTCCTAGCCTATGCTGAGAATCCCAGTCAAGACAGAGTAAAGGGAATCCGAAATCTGTTTTTGACTATCTTGAAGGCAGACCAGGACTTGAAAACTGTTGTGCTGGTGACCAAATCTGGTCAGATTATTTCTACAGATGACAGTGTGCAGATGAAAACTTCCTCTGATATGATGGCTGAGGATTGGTACCAAAAGGCTATTCATCAGGGAGCCATGCCAGTTTTGACCCCAGCTCGCAAATCGGACAGTCAGTGGGTCATTTCTGTCACTCAAGAACTTGTTGATGCAAAGGGAGCCAATCTGGGCGTGCTTCGTTTGGATATTTCTTATGAAACTCTGGAAGCCTATCTAAATCAACTCCAGTTGGGGCAGCAGGGCTTTGCCTTTATCATCAATGAAAACCATGAATTTGTTTACCATCCTAAACACACAGTTTATAGTTCGTCTAGCGAAATGGAGTCCATGAAACCCTACATTGAGACAGGGCAGGGTTATACTCCAGACCACCAATCCTACGTCAGTCAAGAAAAGATTGCTGGAACTGATTGGACAGTGCTTGGCGTGTCTTCACTGGAGAAATTAGACCAGGTTCGGAGTCAACTCATGTGGACCTTGCTTGGGGCTAGTGTTACATCACTTTTTGCCTGTCTTTGCTTGGTGTGGTTCAGTCTCAAGCGATGGATTGCTCCTTTGAAGGACTTGAGAGAAACCATGCTGGAAATTGCTTCTGGTAATCAGAATCTTCGTGCCAAGGAAGCGGGTGCTTATGAACTGAGAGAGGTGACTCACCAGTTCAATGCTATGTTGGATCAGATTGATCAGCTGCTGGCTGATATTCGCAGGCAGGAAGAAACGACCCGTCAGTACCAACTTCAAGCCCTATCGAGCCAGATTAATCCCCATTTCCTCTATAACACTCTGGACACCATCATCTGGATGGCTGAATTTCAGGACAGTCAGCGAGTGGTTCAGGTGACCAAGTCCTTGGCTACCTATTTCCGCTTGGCGCTCAATCAAGGCAAGGACTTGATTTGTCTGTCTGACGAAATCAATCATGTTCGCCAGTACCTCTTTATCCAGAAACAACGTTATGGAGATAAGCTGGAATATGAGATTGATGAAAACCCTGCCTTTGATAATTTAGTCTTGCCTAAGCTGGTCCTACAACCCCTTGTAGAGAATGCTCTTTACCATGGCATCAAGGAGAAGGAAGGTCAGGGGCATATTAGAGTCTCTGTCCAGAAACAGTATTCAGGATTGGTCATCCGTATTGAGGATGATGGAGTTGGCTTCCAAGATGCTAGCGATAGTAGTCAAAGTCAACTCAAACGTGGAGGAGTTGGTCTTCAAAATATTGAACAGAGGCTCAAACTTCATTTTGGAGACAATTACCAGATGAAGATTGATTCTACGCCCCAAAAAGGGACGAAAGTGGAAATATACATAAATAGAATAGAAATTAGCTAACTCCCAGTCAATTGTGGGAGTTTTATGCGTAATTGGGCAAGCATTCTAGGCTGTCTATCTTGCTAAAACGTAGAAAAAACGATATGATAGATAATGACAAAAGAGGTATCAAGTATGAAGGAAAAAGACATTCAAAGAGACACAAGTCAGATTGTAAAAGATGTATTAGAAAAGGCCAATTTGAAGCAAGGATCTATCTTTGTTTTGGGCCTTTCTTCTAGTGAAGTAATAGGTGGTCAGATTGGCAAGGAATCCAGCCAAGAAATTGGGGAAATCATTGTGAAGACTATCCTAGATATCCTAGAGGAAAAAGGAATTTATCTAGCCGTTCAAGGTTGTGAACATGTCAATCGGGCCCTCGTTGTTGAACGTCAGGTTGCAGAGCAGTTTGATTTGGAAATGGTCAGCGTCCTTCCTACTCTCCATGCAGGAGGTTCTGGTCAGTTGGCAGCCTTCAAGTTTATGCAAGATCCGGTTGAGGTTGAATTTATAAAGGCTCATGCTGGATTGGATATCGGAGACACTGCAATTGGTATGCATGTCAAGCATGTTCAGGTTCCAATTCGTCCTCTTTTGAGAGAGATTGGTCATGCTCACGTAACGGCACTCGCTAGCCGTCCAAAATTAATTGGAGGTGCGCGTGCGCATTATCCACAAGATTCTATCAGAAAGTCGTGAGAATGAAAAAAACAAAACAACAACTAGAAAAAATCACCAAATATTCAATTCGTAAACTAACTGTTGGGGTAGGTCCTGTAGCCATCGGGGCCTTCCTTTTTGGTGCTAGTACCCTTTCAGTAGATAAGGTGCATGCCAATGAAGTTGGTGGTACTCATAACGTTCATTACCGTTATTTAGCAGAGCAGGAATTGACCGAATCTGAAAAAGCCCTGATTCACCATGAGGTTCCTACAGAATTTCAAGATGATGATATTATTTATGTAGTTTATCGCAAGAAGGCAACTAACAGTCAACAGCTTCCTTACACAGGAAGTAAAGAATTAGCCTTGGCAGGCCTTGGCTTGGCAACAGCCTCGCTAGCAGTCTTTTTGGTGTCTAAAAAAGGTCGTAAAGAGGTTCTAGGTGTTCTCTTGATTGGTTCTTTAGGAGCTAGCACTTTTGTACCTTATGGGACATTTGCATTTGAAAATAAAGAATTGCTTTCTTATAACCAAACTATTTCGGCCTCTACCCATGAAGGCTTGGCTGAAGGGATTATCCACATTGATGGTTATGAATACATTGGCTACTTTAAGGAAGCAGAACTCCATCCATTAAGACCAGCTTCAGCTGAGAAGCCTCAGTCACCAGTAGAAAAGCAAAGTTCAAAAGAAATCGAGAAGACAGAAGTAGTTCAAGAAACACCGACTGTCACTCCCCAACCTGTTGCTGAAAAACCTGTGGAACAAACTCCAGTACCAACGCATCAAGTAGCTAAAGGAACCCAAGAGGCAGGTAAAGAGGGTCAATCCCTCACCCATCCAGAATTACCAGAAGCTCCAGTCGCAGTTAAAGGAACTCAAGAAGAAGGTAAAGAGGGTCAATCCCTAACCCAGCCAGAATTGCCAGAAGCTCCAATCGCAGTTAAAGGAACTCAAGAGGCAGGCAAGGAAGGTCAAGCTTTAACGCAAGCTGAATTACCAGAAGCTCCAGTCGCAGTTAAAGGAACTCAAGAGGAAGGCAAGGAAGGTCAAGCTTTAACACAAGTTGAATTACCAGAAGCTCCAGTCGCAGTTAAAGGAACACAAGAAGAAGGCAAAGAAGGTCAAGCTCTAACACAACCAGAATTACCAGAAGCCCAAGTAGATGTAAAAGGTACACAAGAGGAAGGTAAGGAAGGCCAAGCCCTTGTACAAGATCAGTTACCTGAGTACAAAGTAACTGAGGGAACCATTGTTGAAACATTAACTACAGACTTAGACTACAAAACTGAAACGACTGAGGACCCAACCAAGTACACGGACGAAGAAACTGTCCTACGAAATGGTGAAAAAGGAAGTCAAGTTACTAGAACAACTTATAAAACATTAGAAGGTGTTAAAACTGACCAAGTTCTTTTAACTAGCACAGAAGTTACCAAGGAACCTGTAAACCAAGAGGTAAGTCGTGGGACAAAACCAATTGCAGGAACTCTTGTAGAAGAAAGTCTTGAAAAGATTCCATTTAAGGAAGTTATTAAAGAAGATGATCAACTGAAAAAAGGCGTAGAAGTTGTAGCTCAAGAAGGTAAAGAAGGTCAGAAAAAAATTACCAAGACCTTTAATACCATCAAAGGAGTTAAAACAGAAGACGCTCCAAAAGTTACAGAGGAAATCATCGAGGCACCTCAAGACCGAATTTTGAAACGTGGTACTAAGACCTTTGAAAAACCAGTATTGACCATCACTGCAGTTGAACCTAAGGATTTGAAACGTACTTCAGATGTTAAATACAGCTTGGAAAATCCAAGCAAGGCGGCCATTAAATCTATCACTCTAACTCTGAAAAAAGGTGATGAGATTGTGAAAACATTGAGTGTTTCACCTGACAACTTGACAGCTAGCCTGACAGATTTGCAATACTACAAAGATTATAAGATTGAAACTAAGATGGTTTATGATCGTGGTGAAGGTGATGAGGAAGTAGTTCTGAATGAAGAACCACTGCGACTTGATCTCAAAAAAGTTGAAGTCAAAAACATCAAGGAAACCAGTCTTATCAGTGTTGATGACCAAGGTGTAGAAACTGATAATAGTCTCTTGTCAGCAAAACCATCAGATGTTAAACCATATTACTTGAAAGTGATAACTCATGATAACAAGGTGACAAAACTTGCTGTTGATAAGATTGAAGAAGTCACAGTTGATGGTAAAGCCTTGTTCAAAGTCACTGCGAAAGCACCAGACCTAGTCCAACGTAATGCAGATAATCAGTTTGCAGAGGAATATGTCCATTACTTTGCTAAACCAAAAGCTCATGAAGGTGATGTTTATTACGATTTCAGTGATCTTGTAAAAGCCATGCAGGACAATCCTACTGGTACCTTTAAGCTTGGTAGCAGTATGAATGCAAGTAACGTGCAACCAGCTGGCAAGTCTTATGTAACCAATGCCTTTAAAGGTTCATTAGGAAGCACTGATGGTAATAAATTTGCTATTCATAATATCACTAGACCATTATTTGGAAACATTGAAGGTGGTACTGTTAAGAATCTCTTGCTTGAAAATGTCAACATTGACATGCCTGGATTTGATCGAGTAGCACCAATCGCAGGTGTTATCAAAAATAATGCAACTGTCGAAAATGTTAAAGTAACAGGTAATGTTATCGGGGGCAACGATGTAGCTGGTATTATCAATAAAATTGATGGTAGTGGTAAGGTAAGTAATGTTGCCTTTATTGGTAAAATTCACGCTGCTGGAAACAAAGGTTGGTACTTAGCAGGTGTTCTAGGTGAAAACTGGAAAGGTATCGTAGAAAAAGCTTACGTTGATGCTGAAATTACTGGTAATAAAGCAAAAGCTGCAGGATTAGTTTATTCTTCTCAAAATGGTGGAGATAACAATACACTAGGTAGAGAAGGTGTCCTCAGAAATTCAGTTGCTAAAGGTTCTATCGAGCTGAAAGAAGCCGTTCAATCAGGTGGCTTACTCGGTACTAACTGGGCCTTGGGTGCTATTGAAGGCAACATCACTATGATGAAAGTTAAGACTGGGGAAATGGTGTTCGGTCACTCTGACATTGATGCTGATGATTACTTCACCTATTCAAGAACAAAACGTAATTTCAGTGTTGAGGGTGTAAGTGAGGGGAATAAATCATACAACAATTCTCGTAAGATTCCTAGCATCTCACAAGAAGAAGCTGACAAGAAGATTGAAGCGATGGGAATCACTGCTGATAAGTTTGAAAGCACGAAACCTGTTGAAGACAAACTCAATAACATTGTTAACAAAGCCGATCAATACAAAACAATCACTGGCTACGACGCCTCTCGTGAACTTGCCTACCGTAATATCGAAAAATTACAACCATTCTACAACAAAGAATGGATCGTAGACCAAGGGAACAAACTTGCTGCAGGTAGTCCTCTCTTGACCAAGGAAGTCTTGTCTGTTACTGCTATGAAGGGCAACGCCTTTGTGACAGAATTGGCTGATGCTGACCATATTATGGTTCATTATGGGGATAAGACCAAAGACATCTTTACTGTTTCGCTGAAAGAATCTAAGGTCAAACAAGTGAAAGAGTACAGCATTGCTGAACTTGGAGAAGTTGTTTATACACCTAATATCGTTGACAAAGACCGTAGTGATCTTATCAATGCTATCGTTGAAAAATTAAGCCCAGTCGAATTGCAATCTGACCCGATTTATCAACATTTGGGTAGAACTGGTGGTAACAAAGTCAATGCAATTAAGGACTTGTACCTAGAAGAAAGCTTCAAGTATGTGAAAGATAATCTTACTCAATTCGTTACGAAGTTAGTAGAAAATGAAGATCACCAGCTTAACACTGATGAAGCTGCAAAACGTGCTTTGATTAAGAAAATTGATGACAATAAGGCTGCAGTTCTTCTTGGTTTGTCTTACCTAAACCGTTACTACGGAGTTAAATTCGATGACTTTAATATTAAAGAGTTAATGCTATTTAAACCGGACTTTTACGGTAAGAATGTTAGTGTGTTAGACTTCTTGATTAAGGTTGGTTCTAAAGAAAGTAACATTAAAGGTGATAGAACTTTAGAAGCTTATCGCGAAACGATCGGTGGAGTTATCGGTATAGGCGAGTTAAATAGTTTCTTAGACTATAATATGCGTCTATTCACAAAAGACACAGACTTAAATGATTGGTTCATAAAAGCTACTAAAGATAATGTATATATCGTTGAACCAAAAACAACAACTCCAGAGTTTGCTGATAAGAAACACAGAGCATACGAAGGATTAAACAACGACATGCATGGTAAGATGATTCTGCCACTTCTTAACTTAAAAGATGCTCACATGTTCTTAATCTCAACATATAATACTATGGCTTACAGTTCATTTGAGAAATATGGTAAGAACACAGCAGCAGAGCGTGAAGCATTCAAGAAAGAAATCGATAAAGTAGCAAAAGCTCAACAAAATTATCTAGACTTCTGGTCTCGTTTATCATTAGATAAAGTTCGTAACCAACTGCTTAAGAGCAACAACATGGTACCAACACCAGTACTAGATAACCAAAACTATCCAGAAGGTACTGACAAATACGGTCACACTAATAGCGGTAAAGATGTCGCTCCAGTTCGTGAATTGTACGGACCAACAGGTCGTTACCATGCTACTGACTGGCGTATGGGAGCTGTAGCTCGTATCTACGGTAATCCTTATAAGGATGATTCAGTCTTCTTCATGGTTACCAATATGATTAGTGACTTTGGTATCTCTGCATTTACTCATGAAACGACTCACGTAAATGACCGTATGGTTTACTTAGGTGGTTCTAGACACCGTGAAGGAACTGACTTAGAAGCATTCGCACAAGGTATGTTACAATCACCTGCTGAAACAAGTCCAAACGGTGACTTTAAAGCACTAGGGTTGAACATGGCATACGAACGTCCAAACGACGGAAATCAATGGTACAACACAAATCCAAATGACCTCACTTCTCGTGCTGAAATCGATCATTACATGAAAGGTTTCAATGATACGCTCATGCTTCTGGATTACCTTGAAGGAGAGGCTGTCCTCGATAAAGCAAATCAAGATTTAAACAACGCTTGGTTCAAGAAAGTAGACAGACAGTACCGAGGAAACAATACAAAGAATCAATTCGATAAGGTTCGACCTTTAAGTGATGCTGAAAAGACTATTCCTTTGCATACAGTAAATGATCTCATTACCAACAACTTTATGACCAATCGTGGACCTGGAAATGGAGTCTATAATCCATCCGACTTTGGTTCAGCCTATGTTACTGTACCGATGATGACGGGTATCTATGGTGGAAATACCAGTCAAGGTGCTCCTGGAGCTATGTCATTCAAACATAATACTTTTAGAATCTGGGGTTACTATGGCTACGAAAAAGGCTTCCTAAACTATGCTTCTAACATGCTAAAAGCTGAATCTAAAAAAGCTGGTAAAGATACTCTAGGTGATGACTTCATCATTAACAAGATTTCTGAAGGAAAATTCAACAATCTTGAAGATTGGAAGAAAGCTTATTTCAAAGAAGTTGTGACAAGTGCCAAAAATGGAATTCAATCTATTGAAATTGATGGTAAAACATACAATAGCTATGAAGACTTGAAACGCGCATTTGCTGAAGCAGTTGATAAAGATAAGGCTACTCTAAATAACGGATCTGTTAAATTTGACAATACCGTTGCTTTGAAAGAAAAAGTCTTCAAGAAACTTCTTCAACAAACAGATAGTTTTAAAACTTCTATCTTTAAATAATCAATTGGCTCTCACCTGTTCAGCAGGTGGGAGTTTTTTGTGCCCAAAAAGATGCCTTATTTTCCAAGCAGATTTCAAGTATTTTTAGTATGGTAGGTATATAATAGAGCTAAAATACAATATCTATATTCATATGATGAAAGAAAAAGGTGATTAAAATGATAAAGATAAAAAAATGGCAAGCATTTGTATTGGTCTGCGCTAGTCTGGTCTGTCTATCGGCTTGTAACAATCAGATGGAGAGTCAAGCTGATAAGCAAAATGGAGACAAAAATGCACAAGTTAGCTCTCAAACTGCAAAAAAAGGAGAAGAAGTTCCAGATTTTGAGCTTACGGGAGTTGATGGGAAAACCTATCGCCTATCAGATTATAAAGGCAAAAAGGTCTATCTAAAATTTTGGGCTTCTTGGTGTTCTGTCTGTCTAGCTAGTTTACCTGATACCGATGAACTTGCAAAAGAAGCTGGCGATGACTTTGTAATCTTGACAGTTGTTTCTCCTGGTCAAAAAGGAGAACAAGCTGAAGAGTCCTTCAAAAAATGGTATCAGGGCTTGGACTATAAAAGTCTCCCTGTCCTTCTAGACCCTTCGGGAAAACTCTTAGCAAGTTACGGAGTCCGTTCTTATCCGACCCAGGCCTTTATCGATAAAGAAGGCAAACTAGTTAAGACCCAGCCAGGCTTTATGGATAAGGAAACTATTTTAGAGACCTTAAAGAGTATAGATTAGAGGCTCATCATGAATGATAAATTAAAAATAATTGTATTCATAGGAATCATCATTTGCGTTATTATCGGACTTTTATTTCTTTGGGAAAAAAGAAGCGCAAGCTACACTGATACTTCTCAAATCGAGAGAGCAGCAGTTAGTCAGGGACAAAATGTTAAGTCTAAAACTGTGCCAGATAAAGATGCTGACTTACATGAAATATATCTAGCGGGAGGCTGTTTCTGGGGAGTTGAAGAGTATTTTTCAAGAGTAGCAGGTGTGACAGATGCTGTTTCTGGCTATGCGAATGGCAGAGGAGAAACAACCCAGTATGAATTGATCGGCCAAACTGGGCATGCTGAGACTGTTCATGTGACCTACGATGCCAATCAAATTTCTTTAAAAGAAATCTTGCTCCATTATTTCCGAATTATCAATCCAATTAGTAAGAATAAGCAAGGAAATGATGTGGGGACTCAGTACAGAACGGGAGTCTACTATAAGGACGAGCAGGACCTAGAAGTCATCAATCAAGTCTTTGAGCAAGTTGCTCAAAAGTATGACCAGCCTCTAGCGGTTGAAAAGGAAGCCTTAAGAAATTTTATCGTGGCTGAGGACTATCACCAAGATTATCTCCAGAAAAATCCCAATGGATATTGCCATATCAATGTCAATCAAGCAGCCTATCCGGTCATTGATGCGAGTAAATATCCAAAACCGAGTGACGATGAATTGAAAAAACTCCTCTCTCCTGAAGAGTATGCAGTGACTCAAAATAGTCAAACAGAACGGGCCTTTTCAAATCGTTACTGGGATAAGTTTGAAGCAGGAATTTATGTGGATGTGGCAACTGGAGAACCACTCTTTTCTTCGAAAGATAAATTTGAATCGGGATGTGGTTGGCTAAGTTTTACCCAGCCTATCAGTCCAGATGTAGCGACCTATAAGGAAGACAAGTCTTATAATATGGTCAGAACAGAAGTCAGAAGCCGAACTGGTGATTCCCACTTAGGACATGTCTTTACAGATGGACATAAGGACAAGGGAGGGCTACGATATTGTATCAATAGCCTTTCCATTCGTTTTATTCCTAGAGATCAAATGGAAGAAAAAGGTTATGGGTATTTGTTAGATTATGTAGAGTGAACTTGATATTATTTAAAAAGAGTTTACTAGAAAAATGTTTTAATTCATATTTGATTTTTTAGAAGTCTTGACTTTAATATTTGAAGTGTAATTACTCTCAAATAAATATATTTTTAAATAAAAGAAAAAAATTATCAAAAAACGATAAAAAAGTGTTGCATCTCAAAAAAATTATGTTATACTAGATATATCGAAAAACAATAATAAGTTTTCGACTAGTAACAAAAAGAGCTCATTTGTTGCTAAAACTAAAAATATTTTATAAAAGAGGAAATCATCATGAAAAAAACTACATCAACTAAAATCGTAAACTTCGCTAAATCACTTGTTACATTGGGTTCTAATTTGGGAATCTTTACCCTCAGTTTCCTTAGTATCGCTTCCTTAGTTCTTCTACTTGGTCAATTTGATATCAGCCAACTAATGCCCGAAGGTGGAGAGGTAACAAGGTCAGGCTACGAAGCGTGGGGAGGGGTTAATGCCTTTGTTCTAACCTTTGTTGCTGGTAATACACTTCTGACTTATGGCCTTATCAAATTAAAACAGTTTGCTAAGAACTTTAAAGAAAGTGATCTTTTTGAAAATACAACCATTTCATTCTTGAAAAAGGGTGCAGTTTTAATGACTGTAGTAGGAGCAATCCAAGGTATTACAGAACTAATTTTGAATCCTGCCCACATCATTTTTAACTTCTCGATTGCAGCATTTTTGTTTCTTGCTAGCTTGGTGCTTACTTCAATCAAAAATCAATTTTCAGATAAAGTAGCATAATACATGTACGTAACACTTACTAATATTGTATAATATAGTAGAGATTAGAAACGAGGTTTTGAAATTAATGTCTAAGAAAAATTCCTACTTACCATTTGCTTTAGGTTTTATTAATATCCTACTTTTTATCTTGGGAGTGTCTTTAGTTATATCCATCCTTTTAACAATTTTCAATGTAACTGAGATTAGCCTATTTAACCTTGGGACTATTTCCTTAAAACCTGATACGGTGAATACTTCAATACTAGTGAGTGCTTTGTCCTTTATCAATAGCTTTATCATTCTGTTTGTACTATTCTGTGTTAGACAGTTCTTCCAAAATATTATTCATGAACAGATTTTTACAAGTCATAATGTCAAACTTGCTAATCGTATTTCTCTTTCTCTCTTTATTGCCTCATTTCTAGGAGATGGTATTTTGACACTCAATGGTTATTCATTTCTGAATATAACTTTCATGGTTACTGCTCTCGTTGTTTGGACAATTGGTAAAGTCCTTGAAAAAGCAAACGAAATTGCAGAAGAAAATGAGTTTACAATATAGAGAAAGGAGACTATTCTATGATTGTTATTAATCTAGATGTCGAATTAGCAAAGAAAAAAATGCGTTCAGGAGATTTAGCAGAACGTGTAGGTATTACTCCCGCAAATCTTTCGATATTGAAAACAGGTAAGGCCAAAGCTATACGTTTTTCAACACTAGAAGCCATCTGCAAAGAACTAGGATGCCAACCTGGTGATATATTGGAGTATGTGCCAGATTAAAAAGTGGTTCAGCGAATGCTGATCCGCTTTTTTATTCTCATTGAGTATGTGCTCGAGAAAGGACACATTTCGTGCTTTCTTTTTTTATGTTCAGAGCGATAAAAATCCGTTTTTTGAAGTTTTCAAAGTTCCGAAAACCAAAGGAATTACGTTTGATAAGTTTGATGAGATTATTGGTCGCTTCCAGTTTGGCGTTGGAATAGGGCAATTGAAGGGCGTTGACAATTTTCTCTTTGTCCTTGAGAAATGTCTTAAAGACAGTCTGAAAAAGAGGATGAACCTGTTTAAGATTGTCCTCAATGAGTCCGAAAAATTTGTCTGGCTCCTTGTTCTGAAAGTGAAAAAGCAAGAGCTGATAGAGATTATAGTGGTGTCTCAAGTCTTCTGAATAGCTCAAAAGCTTGTCAAGAATCTCCTTATTTGTTAAGTGCATGCGAAAAGTAGGGCGATAAAAACGTTTATCACTTAGTTTACGACTATCCTGTTGAATGAGCTTCCAGTAGCGCTTGATAGCTTTGTATTCATGGGATTTTCTATCAAATTGATTCATGATTTGAACACGGACACGACTCATAGCACGGCTAAGATGTTGCACAATGTGAAAACGATCTAGAACGATTTTAGCATAAGGAAAAAGCTGTTTAGCCAAGTTATAGTAAGGACTAAACATATCCATAGTAATGATTTTCACCTGACAGCGAACTGCTCTATCGTAGCGCAGAAAGTGATTTCGGATGATAGTCTGGGTTCTACCTTCAAGCACGGTGATAATGTTGAGATTGTCAAAATCTTGTGCAATGAAACTCATCTACATCTCCCGATTGAAACAGTCACTCCCCTGACTGTTTCAACGTCCCAAGACATAATCTCACGAAGACGAGAAAAATCATGTTTAAAGTGAAAGTCATTGAGCTTTCGAATGACAGTTGAAGTTGAGATGGAAAGTTGATGGGCAATGTCGGTCATAGAAGTCTTTTCAATCAACTTTTGAGCAATCTTTTGATTGATGATACGAGGGATTTGGTGATTTTTCTTGACGAGGGAAGTCTCAGCGACAGCCATTTTTGAGCACTGATAGCACTTAAAACGACGCTTTTTCAGAAGAATTCTAGTAGGCATACCTGTTGTTTCAAGGTAAGAAATTTTCGACGTTTACTTCTTCATTAAATTTCCACAAACAGGACAAGATGGGGCCTCGTAATCCAGTTTAGCGATGATTTCCTTGAGGGTATCCCTATTTATGATATCTAGAATCTGGATATTAGAGTCTTTAATAGCGAGTAGTTTTGTGATAAAATGTAATTGTTCCATATGATTCTTTCTAATGATGGTTTCGTCGCTTTTCATTATAGATCTTATGGGACTTTTTTCTACACAAAATAGGCTCCATCATATCCATAGGGGATTTACCCACTACAAATATTATAGAGCCCAAAAAGAGGGGAATTCCCTCTTTTTTGTATGTTAAAAATATCTTGAGCATATGTTAATTTTTTTAAGATACCTCAAATAAGTTGAACTATAAAAAAAGCAAAATTTTAAAAAAATTGAGCAAAATACTTGGTATTCAAGAGCTAGAATGGTAGAATATAACAGCGATTAGTTTGCGAAATATTAAATACATATTTATTCTAAACTAAGCTAAATTTTATGCAATTTGGAGGTAATATTAGTGAAAAATGATCTCTTTAATGATCGTATTAGTCGATTTTCAATTCGTAAGTTAAATGTAGGGGTTTGCTCGGTCTTACTCGGAACGTTAGTAATGCTCGGAACTGCTACAGGTGTCGGAGCTGATGAAGTAACTGAAGAAAAACAAGCTGATGGAGTTGCAGCTAAAACAGAAGTTGACAAGGCAGAAACTCCTGCTACAACAGAAGCAGCACCTGCTAAAGAAGTAACTTACCAAGCAGAAGCAGCACTTGCAGTTTCTACTGAAGTGAAACCTGAGCTAAATAGCGAAAAATTAGCAGCTTATGTTGCTGAAATTGAAGCAAACTTAGCAAATGGTAAATACAGCAACAAGACAGACGAGAGTGTTGAAATTCTTAAAGTAGTTCTTGCTAATGCTAAAAATGCACTTACTTCTGCTACAAGTCAATCTGAGTTGGATGCAGCTTATCAATCACTTGTAACAACTGTCAATGCTAAACTTAAAAATAAAGAAAAAGTTGTAGCTGAAGAAAAAGTAGCAACTGCTGATAAGACAGAAGCAACAACTGGAAAACTTGCAGAAAACACAAAACCAGCTGAAGGTACAAACTCAATTGCGAATACAGGTAAAAATGACCCTCGTAATGGTAAAGAGATTGATAAGAATACTGCCTTCCGTGCAGATACTGCAACAGCTACTGGAATTGGTGCAGACGTTGTAGATGCAACTTCAACTCCAAAAGTTGAAAAACCTGGTTTTACAACAGATCTTGATGCCAAATCTTTGACTAGCCAAATTTCTTGGTTGGACTTTGGAGATGTAGCCAACTGGACAGGAGCAAAAATAATCCAGGTCGCAAAAAATGAAACTAAACCAAATGAGCTAACAGAGAGCTTGGCTCTTCAAGTTGGGGCTACCTATACCAAGGAAATCATGCCTGGCTATGTAGTTACTGTAAGAGTCAAATCTTTGAAACCATTCCAAGCGACTGAAATCTATAAAAAACGGATGGAAGATCAAGGGGCTACAGAAGCCGAAAAAGCGACCTATGATCCAAATGCAAAAAATGGCTATGTAAATGGTGTTACTTCACCAATTGCTAGGAAAAATTTTAATGATGGCAAAGAAGCCGACGTTATCGCTGATGCTCAAAACCGTTGGACTGAAATTAAATTTGAAAACATTGATACGAAAGCCAAGAAGACTACCATGGGTTCTGCATATAATGGTGGGAATATTGGAGTTCAGTTTGAAATCTCTGCAACCTTCCGTGGAAAGAAAGTTAAGCCAGCTATTGTTATGGCTGATGGGGAGTCTGCTATGCCTGGTGAATTTGTTATGTTCACTACCAACGGAGAAGGTTGGAAGCATATTGGAGAATGGAAAAAGTTTACCAGACCATCCACCTCTGTAACTTATGAACCACAAGATGCTGAGAATCTTTTGGGACCTACACCTAAACATAATTATGGTCAAAACCTTGGTCAAATTCGTAGATCTACTGAAGTTGGGCCAGAAAAGAAACCAGTAGCCTGGAAATATTTCGGAAATCCTGACAAAGTTACGGGTGGTCTAGGAACCGGTATCTTTGGACCAAACTTTTCTTCAGGTAATTATACTGTTCCAATTGTGATGACACGTGGTGCCTCTGAAGTGGGACTTTACATCGCTTCAGGTGGTAAACAGTCTGCTATGCTAGGATTCTTCCCAATTGATGAAGGGGACGCTCCTGAGTCATATGGTAAGGCTATGCATACCATTGCAACTGTAGACGGTGTCACTGGAGCTAAAGTAAATCAACCGTATATTGGTAATGTGAGCCCAGATATGGATGAAAACACTACTCAAGACTGGTTCGGTGATGATAACTCAACTACGGCCGATGAAGGAATTAACCAATTGCTTCCAGAGGAACTCAAAGGGACAACCAATGAGATGATCCAAATGGACCGTACCAAACCAGGCAACTACAAGATGTCAGTTCAAGCTCATACGGATGGAGCTTCAGAAGCACATATCTATGGTTGGGTAGACTTTAACCAAAATGGTAAATTCGATGAAGATGAACGCTCAAATCTCGCTACAATCACACAAGATGGGACTGTTGAGTTGACCTTTGCAAACAGCAAGACTTACGTCGATCCAAGCGTTAAAGAGTTAGGTGCTCGTGTTCGTATCGCTAAGAAAGCGAACGAGATCGAAAGCCCAACTGGCATGGCCTTCTCAGGTGAAGTAGAAGACTTCAAGACTCAAATCACCCACCCACCAAAAGGAGAATTTAAGGAAACAAGTGGCCCTCAAGGTACGAAACAATCAGCAACTGTTGCCTTTACAGCACGTGGAGAACACAAGTTTGAACGTGATTCTAATGCTGTGATTGATGAAACTGTAGAACCATACATCGTTGACAAAGATGGCAACCGCGCAACCCTTGACGCAGACGGTTACTACGTCGTTCAAGGACAAGGTAAATACAAGATTACTGCTAAGGGTAAAGATGTAGATGTTGAGTTTATTCCTGAGGATAACTTCCTAGGAACTGCTGATGGTATCTCTATCCGTCGTTCAGATAATAATGGCTATGATACTGGTTGGTCAACAAAATTCCCAGACAGCGAACCTAATGTGAATGGCCAATTAAATACTATGGATGGTCAATATGTTCCTACTGTAACACCGATTGACATTGAAGGGGTTGACAAGACTTCTAAAGATATTCAAGGTGCAACTCAAAAAGAAACACCTACCTTTAATACAACAGCTTCTAACTCAGCTGGTGATAAGATTGCTATTGCTCCAAGCGCGGACTATCCTGCTAAGTTGGTAGACCCAGCAACAGGTCGTACTACTGATGAGAAATCTGTAACCGTAGCTGGAGAAGGGACTTACACCATCAATCCTACAACTGGTGAAGTAACCTTCACTCCAGAACCAAGCTTTACTGGTACAGCCAAAGGTGTGGAAGTTACATTGTCAGCGCCAGTTGGTCGAAATAAAGACGGTAAGATTCAAGAAGAGTACGTTAAGACTGCTACAGCTAAGTACACACCAACTGTAGTAGGAGTAACCCCAACTGCAACCCCAGCAGAAACAAAAGACATCCAAGGTGCCACACAAACAGGCAAACCTGAATTCAAGGGTGGTACAGTTGAAGTTAACGGTGTTGAAAAGACTGTTGAAATCAACGAAGATGTTCCTGCAACATTTGAAGATGGATCTACAACTAAGACTGTTGAAGGTGTTGGTACTTACACAGTAGCGGCAGACGGAACAGTAACCTTCGTTCCAGAAAAATCATTCGTTGGAACTGCACCAGCTGTGACAGTTGTTCGTGAAGATAAGAATGGAATAAAAGCTTCTGCGACATACACACCAACAGTTGTAGGAGTAACCCCAACAGCAACCCCAGCAGAAACAAAAGACATCCAAGGTGCCACACAAACAGGTAAACCTGAATTCAAGGGTGGTACAGTTGAAGTTAACGGCGTTGAGAAAACTGTACCAATCAACGAAGATGTTCCAGCAACATTCGACGATGGTTCAACAACTAAAACAGTAGAAGGTGTTGGTAAATTTACGGTTGCAGCAGATGGTACAGTAACATTCGTTCCAGAACCAAACTTTGTAGGAACTGCACCAGCAGTAACAGTTGTCCGCGAAGATGTGAATGGAAACAAAGCTTCTGCTACATATACCCCAACAGTAACTCCGGTTTCTATCACTCCAACAAATAAAGTTTCTGGAGATATTCAAAATGTCCCACAAACTCAAACTCCAACATTTGATTTGAGTAATGATAAGACAGCTAAAATCACAAGTAAGAAGTTAGTGGATCCTGCAACTGGTAAACCTACGGATGAAACTACTGTGACAGTAGAAGGTGAGGGATCTTATACAATTGATCCTACAACAGGTGCTGTAACATTTACACCTGAAGAAGACTTTGTTGGTACTGCTAATGGAGTAACTGTACAAGCTACTGCTCTCATTACAAATGAAGACGGAAAAACATCTACTATCACAGCGGATGCGACTTATACTCCAACTGTAGTAGCTGCAGAGCCAACTGCGAATCCGGCAACATCAATTGATGTACAAGGTGCGATTCAAACAGGAACACCAACATTCGCAGGTACAACTGTACAAGTTAATGGTGAAGATAAAGAAATTACTATTAAAGATAATAGCTATATACTCTTAGATGCTGATGGTTATCAGGTTACTACTACCCCAGCTTATGCAGAGGATGGAGTAACACCAATTGGTACCTTCTCAATTGATACAGCAACAGGTACTGTAACCTTCACGCCAACAGATAAATCTTACACTGGTAAAGTAACTCCAGTTACAGTTGTGGCTGAAAGTTCAAACGGTATCGTTGTAGGTACAACCTACACTCCAGAGATTGTTCCTGTTAAACCAACTGCAACTCCAGCAGAAACAAAAGATATTCAAGGTGCTACACAAACAGGTAAACCTGAATTCAAGGGCGGTACAGTTGAAGTTAACGGCGTTGAAAAGACTGTTCCAATCAACGAAGATGTACCAGCAACATTTGACGACGGTTCAACAACTAAGACTGTTGAAGGCGTTGGTACATTTACGGTTGCAGCAGATGGTACAGTAACATTTGTTCCAGAACCAACCTTTGTAGGAACTGCACCAGCAGTGACAGTTGTCCGTGAAGATAAGAACGGAACAAAAGCTTCTGCGACATACACACCAACTGTAGTAGGAGTAACCCCAACAGCAACCCCAGCAGAAACAAAAGACATCCAAGGTGCCACTCAAACAGGCAAACCTGAATTCAAGGGTGGTACAGTTGAAGTTAACGGCGTTGAAAAGACTGTTGAAATCAACGAAGATGTACCAGCAACATTTGACGACGGTTCAACAACTAAGACAGTTGAGGGAGTTGGTACATTTACGGTTGCAGCAGATGGTACAGTAACATTCGTTCCAGAAAAATCATTCGTCGGAACTGCACCAGCAGTGACAGTTGTCCGTGAAGATAAGAACGGAACAAAAGCTTCTGCGACATACACACCAACTGTAGTAGGAGTAACCCCAACAGCAACCCCAGCAGAAACAAAAGACATCCAAGGTGCCACTCAAACAGGCAAACCTGAATTCAAGGGTGGTACAGTTGAAGTTAACGGCGTTGAAAAGACTGTTGAAATCAACGAAGATGTACCAGCAACATTTGACGACGGTTCAACAACTAAGACAGTTGAGGGAGTTGGTACATTTACGGTTGCAGCAGATGGTACAGTAACATTCGTTCCAGAAAAATCATTCGTCGGAACTGCACCAGCAGTGACAGTTGTCCGTGAAGATAAGAACGGAACAAAAGCTTCTGCGACATACACACCAACAGTGACACCAGTAACTCCAACTGCTGAACCTGCAACTTCAACGGACAAACAAGGCCAAACCCAAACAGGTAAACCTGAATTTACTGAAGGTAATAGCCGTGTGCCAATGGATGATGATACGCCTGCAACCTTCGAAGATGGTTCAACAACTAAGGTAATTCCAGGAGAAGGAACATATACAGTAGCACCAGACGGAACTGTAACATTCGTACCAGAAAAATCATTCACAGGAACCGGAACAGGCGTAACTGTTAAACGTGTAGATAAGAATGGTACACCAGCAACGGCTAAGTACACACCGACTGTAAACCCTGTGACTCCAAGTGCAACTCCAGCTTCATCAGAAGCACCTCAAGGCTTGGTTCAAACTGGAACAGTGACCTTCACAGAAGGAGATCCAGTTGCACCAATCGACAAGGATACCATTACTCTTCTTGACGAAAATGGTCAACCAGCTACTTCAGTAGATGCTAAATCACCAGAAGGCAAGGTTATCGGTAGCTTCACAGTTGATAAAGAAACAGGTGTTGTAACCTTCACACCAACTGATAAATCATATTCAGGTGATGTCGTTTCAGTTAAGGTTCAAGCGAAAGATGCTAACGGTACTACAGTAGAAACAACTTACACACCTAAGATTACTCCAGTAAAACCAACAGGTGAAGATGTTACTTCAACTGACAAACAAGGTCAAACACAAACAGGTAAACCTAAGTTTACAGAAGGTAACCCAAGTGTACCAATGGATGATGATGTTCCTGCAACATTTGAAGATGGTTCAACAACTAAGGTAATCCCAGGTGAAGGAACATACACAGTAGCACCAGACGGAACTGTAACATTCGTACCAGAAAAATCATTCACAGGAACAGGAACAGGCGTGACTGTCAAACGTGTAGATAAGAACGGTACACCAGTTACAGCTAAGTACACACCAACAGTAACACCAGTAACACCAACAGGTGAACCAGCTACAACTATTGGTCCTAAAGGTCAAGAACAGTCTGGTAAACCAACATTCAAGGAAGGCGATAGCCGTGTTCCAATGAATGATGCTGTTCCAGCTACATTTGACGATGGTTCAACAACTAAGACTATTCCAGGTGTTGGTACATACACAGTAGCACCAGACGGAACAGTTACCTTCAAACCAGAACCTGAATTTACAGGAACAGCTCCATCAGTTACAGTTGTTCGTGAAGATATGAACGGAACAAAAGCTTCTGCAACATACACACCAACAGTAACACCGGTTACTACATTTGTAGATAAAGAAGGTAAAGCAATTCCAGGTTATCCAACAGAAGATGGTGAACAACCTAAGAAAGACATTCCAGGATACCGCTTCGTTGAAACTAAGAAACTTCCAAATGGAGATACAGAGCATGTCTACGAAAAAATTAAGACATTCTTCAAGGATAAAGAAGGAAACGAGATTCCAGGAAATCCAAGTCAAGATGGCGAACAACCTAAGAATGACATTCCAGGATACCGCTTCGTAGAGACTAAGAAACTTCCAAACGGCGATGTAGAACACGTTTATGAGAAAGTTAAGACATCATTCAAGGATAAAGAAGGAAACGAGATTTCAGGAAATCCAAGTGAAGACGGTGAACAACCTAAGAAAGATATTCCAGGCTACCGCTTCGTAGATACCAAGAAACTTCCAAACGGCGACACAGAACATGTCTACGAAAAAGTTAAGACATTCTTCAAGGATAAAGAAGGAAACGAGATTCCAGGAAATCCAACAGAAGATGGTGAACAACCTAAGAAAGACATCCCAGGTTACCGCTTCGTAGAGACTAAGAAACTTCCAAATGGAGATACAGAGCACGTCTACGAAAAAGTTAAGACATCATTTAAGGATAAAGAAGGAAACGAGATTCCAGGAAATCCAAGTGAAGATGGTGAACAACCTAAGAAAGACATTCCAGGTTACCGCTTCGTAGAGACTAAGAAACTTCCAAATGGAGATACAGAGCACGTCTACGAAAAAGTTAAGACATCATTCAAGGATAAAGAAGGAAACGAAATTCCAGGAAATCCAAGTGAAGATGGCGAACAACCTAAGAAAGACATTCCAGGTTACCGCTTCGTAGAGACTAAGAAACTTCCAAATGGCGACACAGAACATGTCTACGAAAAAGTTAAGACCCCAGATCCAGAGCCAACTCCAGATCCAGAGCCAACTCCGGATCCAGAACCAACTCCAGATCCAGAACCAACCCCAGATCCAAAGCCAACTCCAGAACCAGAGAAACCAGAAGTTCCAGAAACTCCTGTTAAACCAGCTCCTGTAGTCGAAGAAACAGTTAAGACGGCTCCTCAATTGCCAAACACTGGTACTGAGGACAATGCAAGCCTTGCTGCTCTAGGCTTGCTAGGTGTCTTGAGTGGATTCGGGCTTGTGGCTCGCAAAAAGAAAGAAGATTAATCAGCTCTGTAAAGTAGTAAGGAAATCAACTTTCTAATCAAAAACTAGTGCATTTAATGATGTACTAGTTTTTTGATGCTTGTCTTAAGGATAGAACTATGCTACAATCATCTAAAACAAGCAAGAAAGAGAGGTTCTTTGTCAACGGTAGTGGGTTAAAAAAAGCTAATCTCGAGAAAGGACAAATTTCGTCCTTTCTTTTTTGATGTTCAGAGCGATAAAAATCCGTTTTTTGAAGTTTTCAAAGTTCCGAAAACCAAAGGCATTGCGTTTGATGAGTTTGATGAGATTATTAGTCGCTTCTAATTTTGCGTTGGAATAGGGTAACTGAAGGGCATTGACGATTTTTTCTTTGTCTTTGAGAAATGTCTTAAAGACAGTCTGAAAAAGAGGATGACCCTGCTTTAGATTGTCCTCAATGAGTCCGAAAAATTTGTCAGGCTCTTTATTCTGAAAGTGAAAAAGCAGGAGCTGATAGTGGTCTTTCAAGTCTTCTGAATAGCTCAAAAGCTTGTCTAGAATCTCTTTATTGGTCAAGTGCATACGAAAAGTAGGGCGATAAAAACGCTTATCACTGAGTTTACGACTATCCTGTTGAATGAGCTTCCAGTAGCGCTTGATAGCCTTGTATTCATGAGATTTTCGATGAAACTAATTCATGATTTGGACACGCACACGACTCATGGCACGGCTTAAGTGTTGGAGTAAAACAGTCCAGTGGACTGTTTTAGCCTGAGTTTAGAAATATAATAAGGAAGGGTGAAAGCGATCCAGAACGATTTTTGCATTCGGGAGTGAAATAGTCTGCGAGACTGTTTCAGCCTGAGCCTAGAAATTCGAAAGCGAAGCTGTTTAGCCAAGGCATAGTAAGGACTAAACATATCCATAGTAATGATTTTGACGCGACATCGGACGGCTCTATCATATTTAAGAAAGTGATTTCGGATAACAGTTTGTGGTCTACCTTCAAGAACAGTGATGATATTGAGATTATCAAAATCTTGCGCAATGAAACTCATCTTCATTTCCCGATTGAAACAGTCACTCCCCTGACTATTTCAACGTCCTAGGACATAATCTTTGGTAGACGAGAAAAATCATGCTTAAAGTGAAAGTCATTAAGCTTGCGAATAACAGTTGAGGTTGAGATGGAAAGCTGATGAGCAATATCGGTCATAGAAGTCTTTTCAATCAGCTTCTGAGCAATCTTTTGGTTGATGATACGAAGTATTTGGTGATTCTTCTTGATGAGAGGACGCCATTTTCGAGCAATGATAGCACTTGAATCGACGCTTTTTCAGTAGAATTCTAGTAGGCATGCCAGTCGTTTCAAGGTAAGGAATCTCAGACGTTTTTTGAAAGTCATATTTCTTCATTTGACTTCCGCAATCAGGACAAGATGAGGCCTCATAATCCAGTTTAGCTATGATTTCCTTGTGTGTATCCCTTATTAACAATATCCATAATTTGGATGTTAGGATCTTTGATATCAAGTAGTTTTGTTCTAAAATGTAATTGTTCTATATGATTCTTTCTAATGAGTTGTTTTGTCGCTTTTCATTATAGATTTTATGGGACTTTTTTTCTACAACAAAATAGGCTCCATAATATTCATAGGAGATTTACCCACTACAAATGTTATATAGCCTCTTATTTTGTGCTATACTTAAGATATGCATAGAAAAACAGTGATTGATTTTAGGGCTTTGGGGGAGAGATACACCTTTACCCGGCCGATTAAAGAGTTAAAAACGAGAGATTTAGCAGAAGTGGCAGATTTGCTGGCACAAGTGGAAAGCTATCAAGAGCAAGGCTACTATGTGGTGGGCTATGTCAGCTATGAGGCTGCACCTGCTTTTGAGGAGAAATTAGCAGTTCATAAAGCTCCTTTACTGGCAGAGTACCTGCTCTACTTTACGGTTCATGATAGTGTAGAAGCATCCCCTATTCCTCTGATTTATGATGAAATTGATTTGCCTTCAAATTGGCAGGAAGTAACGTCTGCAGAGGACTATGAAAAGGCTATTGCACAGGTACATCATCATTTGCGGCAGGGAGACACCTATCAGGTCAACTACACCGTCCAACTCAAGCAAGACTTAAGTGCTAATCCTTTTGCCATCTACAATCGTATGGTGGTAGAGCAGGAGGCAGGCTACAATGCCTATGTGGAACATGATGAGATGGCAGTGATTTCCATGAGCCCAGAGCTCTTTTTTGAGCAAAATGACCGCGAGTTGACAACGCGACCAATGAAGGGAACGACTCAGCGTGGGGTAACTGACCAAGAAGATTTAGGGCAGGCTAGTTGGTTGGAACAAGACCCTAAAAATCGCTCTGAAAATATGATGATTGTGGACCTCTTGCGCAATGACATGAACCGTATTTCTGAAGTTGGAAGTGAGCACGTAGAGCGCCTTTGTCAAGTGGAGCAGTATTCGACTGTTTGGCAGATGACTTCGACTATCAAGAGTCAGTTACGACCAGATGTTGACCTTGTTGAAATCTTTCGCTCTCTCTTTCCATGTGGATCCATCACAGGAGCTCCGAAAATTGCGACTATGGAAATCATCAAGGACTTGGAGCTACAACCGCGTGGGGTCTACTGCGGAACGATTGGTCTCTTGCTTCCAAATGGACAACGGATTTTTAATGTTGCTATTCGGACTATTCAACTGTATCAAGGGAAAGCCATCTATGGAGTTGGCGGAGGCATTACATGGGATAGCACTTGGGAATCTGAATACCGCGAGGTTCATCAAAAGGCAGCAGTTCTCTATCGTAAACAAGCTCGTTTCCAACTGATTACTACAGGTAAAATCAGCCAGAAGAATTTGCTGTTTGAAGAACAACATCTGGAAAGATTAAGAAAAGCTAATCGTTATTTTGCTTATCCTTTTGACCCAGAAGAACTGAGACAAGAGATAGAGAAGAAGTGTCAGTCTTGTGACATTAATCAAGATTACCGCTTACGAATCAGCCTTAGCAAGTCTGGAGAGATAAAACTCAGTCGTCAAGTACTAACACCTCTCAGTACAAGCTTTTGTCAAGCACAACTCTGCCTTCAGGAAGTTAATTTGCAACAAGCATTTACCTACTTTAAAACAACTCATAGACCGCATTTGAGCCTAGGGGAACAAGAGAAGATTTATCATAATGCAAGAGGAGAATTGCTTGAAACCTCTATTGGAAATTTGGTTCTGAAAATCGCTAGAAAACTCTACACACCGCCTATCCGACTGGGAATCTTGCCAGGAATTTACCGTCAGCATTTGCTGGAAACAGGACAGGTAGAAGAGAAAGTCTTGACCTTGGCAGATTTAGCACAAGCTGAAGCTATTTACGGCTGTAATGCAGTGAGAGGCTTGTATGAACTAATACTCAATGAAAATCAAAGAGCAAACTAGGAAGCTAGCCGTAGGCTGCTCAAAACACTGTTTTGAGGTTGTGGATAGAACTGACGAAGTCAGTAACATATATACGGCAAGGCTAAGCTGACACGGTTTGAAGAGATTTTCGAAGAGTATAAGCTTTGAGGAGAACTAAATGAAACTAATATTTTTACACGGGTTAGGGCAGTCAGCAGAGAGTTGGAAAGAAGTTCAGGATTTTCTTGCATATTATCCCTCTGAAGCCCTTGAGTTATTTCCTTCCGGAATTACTAGCTATCAGGAAGCCAAGGAACTCATTTATCAGCACCTATCAAAGGAGACAGAACCTTTTGTCCTAGTCGGTTTGTCCTTAGGGGCTGCCCTGGCACTAGAACTATCTAGTTACGATTTACCAAATCTTCGAGCTTTGGTTCTGTCAGGATGCCCGCTAAAATTAGCAGGGAATATCCTATTTTATATTCAATTGCTGATATTTAAATTACTTCCCAAAAGAGTATTTGAAAAACAGGGAGCAGACAAAGCTCTTATGGTTGGAGTTTCTGAGGAACTGAAGACACTTGATTTAACTGCTATAGCAGAGACTTGCCCTTATCCAACCTTACTAATTTGTGGTAGCAAAGATAAACCAAATCTCAGTTCTATGAAAGCTCTCCATAGATTGTTAACAAATTCGCAGTTTCAAATCATCCCTGATGCTCCTCATGTCTTGAATGAGGCAAAGCCAAAGGAGTTTGTAGAAAAGATCAGAAGTTTCCTTGAATTGCTGAAATAAGTTTGATAAAATAATATTGAAAACGATATCATAATTACGGGAGAAAGAAATGAACAAACGTCTATTTTTAAAAATGAGTCTAGCTACCTTGCCAGTTTTAGCCTTGTTTTCACAACCTGTGTTAGCAGAAGAAAACATTCATTTTTCTAGCTGTAAAGAAGCTTGGGCGAATGGATATTCGGATATTCACGAGGGAGAACCTGGTTATTCTGCCAAGTTAGACCGCGATCATGATGGAGTGGCTTGCGAATTGAAGAATGCTCCTAAGGGTGCTTTCAAAGCAAAACAAGCGCCTACAACTCAAACTGATACAACTTCATCCACAACAAGTGGTTGGGTTAAGCAGGATGGAGCTTGGTATTACTTTGATGGAAATGGAAATCCAGTGAAAAATGCTTGGCAGGGAAGCTATTACCTGAAAGAAGACGGAAAAATGGCCCAGAGCGAATGGATTTATGATTCTTCCTATCAAGCTTGGTATTATTTGAAATCAGATGGTTCTTATGCAAAGAATGCATGGCAAGGAGCTTACTACCTTAAACCAAACGGTAAAATGGCACAAGGTGAGTGGGTTTATGACTCTTCTTACCAAGCCTGGTATTACTTGAAATCAGATGGTTCATACGCTCGCAATGCATGGCAAGGAAATTACTATTTGAAATCAGATGGCAAAATGGCTAAAAACGAGCTAGTTGATGGAGGTCGCTACTACGTAGATGCTTCAGGCCTCTGGAAACCATAAGTCAGGATAAAATACATAAAATCAATGCAAACCTTTGCATAAACGATTAGATTTTGTTATACTAGTACTGTAAGCATTTTCAATTACTACATAATGAAAAAGGAGAATATGATGAGTCAAAAGATTATTGGGATTGACCTTGGTGGAACTTCTATCAAATTTGCAATCTTGACAACAGCAGGAGAGATCCAAGAAAAATGGTCTATCAAGACCAACATTTTGGATGAGGGAAGTCATATCGTAGATGATATGATTGAGTCTATTCAGCATCGTTTGGATTTGCTTGGATTGTCTGCGGCGGATTTCCAAGGGATTGGCATGGGTTCACCTGGTGTGGTTGACCGTGAAAACGGAACTGTTATCGGTGCCTACAACCTCAACTGGAAAACTCTTCAACCAATCAAAGAAAAAATGGAAAAAGCCTTGGGTATTCCATTCTTTATCGATAATGATGCCAACGTAGCTGCTCTTGGTGAGCGTTGGATGGGTGCTGGTGAAAACCAACCAGACGTTGTCTTTATGACACTTGGTACAGGTGTTGGTGGCGGTATCGTGGCAGAAGGTAAATTGCTTCACGGTGTTGCAGGTGCTGCAGGTGAGCTTGGTCACATCACTGTTGACTTTGACCAACCAATCGCATGTACCTGTGGTAAGAAAGGTTGCCTTGAGACAGTAGCTTCTGCAACAGGGATTGTCAACTTGACTCGTCGCTATGCCGATGAATACGAAGGCGATGCAGCCTTGAAACGCTTGATCGATAACGGAGAAGAAGTAACTGCTAAGACTGTCTTTGACCTTGCAAAAGAAGGAGACGACCTTGCTTTGATTGTTTACCGTAACTTCTCACGTTACTTGGGAATCGCTTGTGCTAACATCGGTTCAATCCTAAACCCATCAACAATCGTCATCGGTGGTGGTGTATCAGCTGCGGGAGAATTCCTTCTACAAGGTGTTCAAAAAGTCTACGATGAAAATACCTTCCCACAAGTACGCACAACTACTAAACTAGCTCTTGCAACTCTAGGAAATGACGCTGGAGTTATTGGAGCAGCATCACTTGTTTTACAGTAAGATAAAAAAGGAGAAAATTGCTTTCCATAAGCGAGTGATTTTCCTCCTTTCTTTTTTTATGCTATACTAGTTAAGAATAAACGTTGAGGAGAGAGTAAATGACAAAAGCAGATAAGATTTTTAAAGAAAATATTGAGCGAATTCTCAATGAAGGTGTCTTTTCAGAACAGGCTCGTCCCAAGTATAAGGATGGAACAGTGGCTAACTCCAAGTACATCACAGGTGCTTTTGCGGAGTATGATTTGTCTAAGGGCGAATTTCCAATCACGACCTTGCGTCCAATTGCAATCAAATCAGCTATCAAGGAAGTACTCTGGATCTACCAAGATCAGTCTAATAGTCTGGAAGTTCTCAATGACAAGTACAATGTTCACTACTGGAATGACTGGGAAGTGGGAGACACAGGTACTATTGGGGAGCGTTATGGGGCTGTGGTTAAGAAGCACGACATCATCAATAAAATCCTCAAACAGCTGGAAGCCAATCCTTGGAATCGTCGCAATATCATCTCACTTTGGGATTATCAAGCTTTTGAGGAAACAGACGGCCTTCTTCCTTGTGCTTTTCAAACCATGTTTGATGTCCGTCGTGTAGATGGGGAAATCTATTTGGATGCAACCTTGACTCAGCGCTCTAACGATATGCTTGTAGCTCATCACATCAATGCTATGCAGTATGTGGCTCTTCAAATGATGATTGCTAAACACTTTGGTTGGAAGGTTGGGAAATTCTTCTACTTTATCAACAACCTTCACATCTACGACAATCAATTTGAACAAGCGGAGGAATTGCTTCGTCGTGAACCTTCAAACTGCCAACCACGTTTGGTCTTGAATGTACTAGACAAGACCAACTTCTTTGATATTAAAGCAGAGGATTTTGAGCTGGTTGATTATGATCCAGTCAAGCCACAGTTGAAGTTTGACTTGGCTATTTAATACTCTCTTCAAATCGGGCTAGATTCCTAGTTTCCTATTGGGTTGTTATTGAGTATAAATATAGAAAAAAAGAAGTTGAGAAAAAATCTCAACTTCTTTTGTTGCTTAACGTGATACGCGACGGCGAGCTGCCTTCTTACGATTTTCTTCGATGAAAGCTGCTTTTTGTTCTTCTGGTTCAATCACTTTCTTTTTAACTGCGTATACTGCACCTGCAACTGCAGCAACAGTTCCTGCGACACCTGTTACAAGACCTTTAGCGAATCCTTTAGCCATGAGTATTCCTCCTTTAACTTATAAATCAGCCAGCTACCTCAAGAGGTCGCATTTTTCTGACTGACCTTTTTGTGATATAATAATAGTAACGAAAAAATGGGAATTTTTCAAGGAAAAAAGATGAAAACAAAAATAATTGTGATTATTGGACCCACTGCAGTTGGAAAGACAGCTCTAGCCATTGAAGTTGCTAAGCATTTTAATGGTGAAGTAGTTAGTGGAGATAGCCAACAAGTCTATCTAGGACTAGATATTGGGACAGCCAAGGCTAGTCCAGAGGAGCAGGCAAGTGTTCCTCATCACTTGATTGATGTGAGAGAGGTAACCGAGTCTTACTCGGCTTTTGATTTTGTTTCAGAAGCGAAAGCAGCTATTGAGGATATTCAAAGTCGAGGTAAGCTTGCCATTATTGCTGGTGGAACTGGACTTTATATCCAGAGCTTGCTAGAAGGTTACCACCTGGGTGGGGAAACACCTCATGAAGATATTCTAGCCTATCGCGCTAGTTTAGAGCCTTTTTCAGATGAGGACTTAGCTCATCTGGTGGAGCAAGCAGGTCTTGAAATTCCCCAGTTTAATCGTCGTCGTGCTATGCGTGCCTTGGAAATTTCCCATTTTGGTCAAGACTTGGAAAATCAAGAAAGTTTATATGAACCACTGATTATTTGCTTGGATGATGAACGTAGTCAACTTTATGAACGTATCAATCAGCGAGTGGACCTGATGTTTGAAGCTGGACTTCTAAACGAAGCCAAGTGGTTGTTTGACCATTATCCAAATGTGCAGGCTGCTAAAGGGATTGGTTACAAGGAACTCTTTCCTTATTTTCGTGGAGAGCAGTCCTTGGAAGAAACTCGTGATAGCCTAAAACAGGCGACTCGCCGATTTGCCAAGCGTCAGTTGACCTGGTTCCGTAACCGCATGCAGGTGACCTTTTATCAGATAGGAGAATCTGGTGTAAAAGACCGTATTTTAAACCAGATTGAGGAGTTTTTAAATGATTGAAACGGAGAAAAAAGAGGAACGAGTCCTGCTTATTGGAGTTGAACTCCAAGGCATGGATAATTTTGATCTCTCAATGGAAGAGCTGGCTAGTTTAGCCAAGACAGCTGGGGCAGTTGTAGTCGATAGCTACAGACAAAAACGAGACAAATACGATTCCAAGACCTTTGTCGGTTCTGGAAAGTTGGAAGAAATAGCTAAAATGGTGGACGCTGAAGAAATCACGACTGTCATCGTCAACAACCGTCTGACATCTCGACAAAATGTCAATTTAGAGGAAGTCTTAGGTGTCAAGGTCATTGACCGTATGCAGTTGATTTTGGATATCTTTGCCATGAGAGCTCGAAGCCATGAAGGCAAGCTCCAAGTTCATCTTGCGCAACTCAAGTATCTCTTGCCTCGTTTGGTTGGTCAGGGGATTATGCTCAGTCGTCAGGCAGGGGGAATTGGTTCCAGAGGTCCAGGTGAAAGCCAACTAGAGCTTAACCGTCGTAGTGTTCGCAACCAGATTACAGATATCGAACGTCAACTCAAGGTGGTTGAGAAAAATCGGGCGACAGTTCGAGAAAAACGTTTGGAGTCAAGCACCTTTAAGATTGGCTTGATCGGTTACACCAATGCTGGGAAATCGACCATTATGAATACATTGACCAGCAAGACCCAGTACGAAGCTGATGAGCTTTTTGCAACTCTGGATGCGACAACTAAAAGCATCCATCTGGGGGGCAATCTACAGGTGACCTTGACAGATACAGTTGGATTTATCCAAGACCTACCGACAGAGTTGGTGTCGAGTTTCAAGTCAACCCTAGAAGAAAGCAAGCATGTAGATCTCCTGGTTCATGTCATCGATGCCAGCAATCCTTACCATGAGGAACATGAAAAAACGGTTCTCTCCATCATGAAAGACTTGGACATGGAGGATATTCCTCGCTTGACCCTTTATAATAAAGCAGATTTGGTGGAGGACTTTATGCCTACTCAAACGCCATATGTGCTGATTTCGGCAAAGTCTAAAGATAGTAGAGAACAGTTGCAAGTTATACTGCTAGATAAGATCAAGGAAATTTTTGAAGCCTTTACCCTACGCGTGCCTTTTTCTAAATCATACAAGATTCATGACTTAGAAAGTGTTGCGATTCTTGAAGAACGGGACTACCAAGATGATGGCGAAGTGATTACAGGCTATATTTCTGAGAAAAACAAATGGAGGTTAGAAGAATTTTATGACTGATATCAAAAATTTGGCTCTAAAATATGGGGGCTATACAAGTCTGGATAAGGTCTATCTGGATCAACTTCTAGCTGGTAAAACAGAGCAGGAGCAGTTGGCTCTTATCACACCTCCGCCAAGTGTAGTTAATGCTTACTTTGCAGAACTCTACCAGAAAAAGAGTCCTGAGGCTGCGACGGATTATTTTGCGGAACTCAGTCAGGAACTGAATCTTTACAATACTGAGCCAAGTTTCACTCTCGAAAACAAGCCTTTTATTCGTCTTAATCTATCTGGTAAATCCTTTGGTTTTTGCTATGAGAGTGAGGGCATGGCTCGAATTTTCTCTGAAAATGAAGAGGTTCTTTCAGAAGACTTGCTCTTTGAGATTGCGCAAATTTTCCCCCATCAGCTAGTCTTTGAGGAGTCTGGCAAGATTTACATGAAGGCTGTAGGGGACGAGGAAGTTATTAGCGTGGAGAGTCTTACAGCTTTGACTGATTTGGAAAACTTGGCTGATGGTCGTAAACGTCTCAAAGGCTACAGCCAAGAGGATTTACTGCAAGAAGCTGCTGCTTTTTCTGGCAAGCGCTATTTCCGATCGGAAAATCGCACGGCCATGTTATATATTGATTAATTAGAAAGTATCGAATGGATATTCAATTTTTAGGAACGGGGGCTGGTCAACCCTCTAAAGCCCGCAATGTCTCAAGTCTCGCCCTGAAACTTTTGGATGAGATTAACGAAGTTTGGCTCTTTGACTGTGGAGAGGGGACGCAAAATCGTATTCTTGAAACCACAATTCGACCACGTAAGGTCAGTAAAATCTTTATTACACACCTGCATGGAGACCATATTTTTGGCCTGCCAGGATTCCTTTCTAGTCGTGCTTTTCAGGCCAATGAAGAGCAGACAGATTTGGAAATCTATGGACCGCAAGGGATCAAATCATTTGTCTTAACCAGTCTACGTGTGTCAGGTTCTCGTTTGCCCTACCGTATTCATTTTCATGAGTTTGACCAAGATTCTTTAGGGAAAATCCTTGAGACCGATAAATTCACGGTGTATGCAGAGGAGTTGGACCACACTATTTTCTGTGTTGGTTATCGTGTCATGCAAAAGGACCTAGAAGGGACTTTGGATGCTGAAAAACTCAAGGATGCTGGTGTCCCATTTGGCCCTCTTTTTGGAAAAATCAAAAACGGTCAGGATGTTGTTCTTGAAGACGGTACTGAAATCAAGGCAGCAGACTATATCTCAGCGCCACGTCCAGGTAAGATTATCACTATTCTTGGAGACACCCGCAAAACCAATGCCAGTGTGCGTCTGGCTGTCAATGCCGATGTCCTAGTCCACGAGTCTACTTATGGCAAGGGTGATGAAAAAATTGCTCGCAATCATGGTCACTCGACCAACATGCAGGCAGCAGAGGTCGCAGTAGAAGCAGGTGCCAAACGCCTCCTACTCAACCATATCAGCGCCCGTTTCCTCTCAAAAGATATCAGCAAACTCAAGAAAGACGCTGCCACAATTTTTGAAAATGTGCATGTGGTCAAAGACTTGGAAGAAGTGGAAATCTAACAGATTGAGAAAGGATAAGTATGCCTACTATTCTTATTACCGGAGCTAGTGGTGGTCTATCCCAAGAAATGGTCAAACTTTTACCAGAAGACCAGCTGATCTTGCTTGGTAGAAATAAGGAAAAATTAGCCCAACTCTATGGAAATCATCCCCATGCAGAATTGATAGAAATCGATATTACCGATGATTCAGCCTTAGAAACTCTGGTAGCAGACCTCTATCTCCGCTATGGCAAGATTGATGTCTTGATTAACAACGCTGGTTACGGGATTTTCGAGGAATTTGACCAGATTTCTGACCAAGATATTCACCAGATGTTTGAGGTCAATACCTTTGCTTTGATGAATCTATCTCGTCGCCTTGCTGCTCGTATGAAGGAAAGCCGAAAAGGCCATATCATCAATATCGTCAGCATGGCAGGTTTGATCGCTACTGGCAAGTCCAGCCTTTACTCAGCGACTAAGTTTGCGGCCATTGGTTTTTCAAATGCTCTGCGCCTAGAACTTATGTCCTACGGTGTTTACGTGACGACGGTTAATCCAGGACCAATCCGTACAGGATTTTTTGACCAGGCCGATCCAGATGGAACCTATCTCAAATCGGTTGACCGCTTCCTGCTAGAACCAGATATAGTGGCTAAAAAGATTGTTAAGTGTATAGGAAAAAACAAACGAGAACTCAATCTTCCGATTTTGTTGAACTTAGCCCATAAGTTTTATACCCTCTTTCCCAAGATAACCGATAAGTTGGCAGGGGAAACTTTTAATTATAAGTAAAAAAGAACCAATACGTAGGTTGTTGCTAGCCTACATATTGGTTCTTATCATTTCTCAACTATCAAACTGGACTTCTTCTAGTAGATAGTCGATAAAGCGTTCGCCCATCTTGGATAGGCTGGTTTTCTCATGCTGGATATAGACTAGCTCAATTGGGTCATCAATATCCAGTGGGATAGAAACGATATTGTCTCCGTTGAGGTTGCTGTTCAAAATCCCTGTCGCAATGGTATAACCGTCCAAACCAATCAAGAGGTTAAAGAGAGTGGCGCGGTCGCTGACTACGATAGATTTTTTGTGGTATTCCTGCGAGAGAATCTCTTCTGAAAAGTAGAAGGAGTTGTGAGTTCCTTGATCATAGCTGAGGTAAGGGAAGTTTTCTAAATCAGATAGTTTGACCTTATCTTTCTTTGCCAGAGGATTGGTCTTGCTGACAAAGATATGCGGTTGGGCGGTAAAGAGATGATGAGCCAGGAGGTGGTTGTCATCCAGCATTTTCGTTAAAACATCACGGTTGTAGCTGTTAAAAAATAGGACACCGACCTCACTACGGAAGTTCTTGACGTCGTCGATAATCTCCCAAGTACGAGTTTCACGAAGGAAGAGCTCGTATTTTTCCATATCACTTTTCTTGAGTAGAGAAACAAAGGCATTGACTACAAAGGCATAGTGCTGAGACGAAACGCTAAAGAGTTCGCGGTGGGCGACAGGATTTTTATAGCGTTCCTCCAGAAGCTGGGTCTGCTCGACAACCTGACGGGCATAAGAGAGGAACTCCATTCCATCGCGGGTCAAGGTGATACCCTTGGGATTGCGGATAAAGATCTCAATGCCCATTTCATTTTCCAAATCTCTCACAGCATTAGAAAGACTGGGTTGGGTGATAAAGAGTTGCTTGGCTGCCTCATTCATGGAGCCTGTTTCGACGATTTTGATAATATAATGTAATTGTTGAATTCTCATGTTTTTATTGTACCACACTTGCGTCAGAATCGCCAAAGAAGATAGGAAAATCAGGGGGAGTGTGTGGGTCTCTGTAAAGTAGTTAAGAAGAAACTTCTAAATCATTTAGTAAATAAGATTAAAAATTTTCCTCGAAAATAAGAAACTTGCACGATTTACTCATTACTTAGCCAATACTAGAGTTTATACTAGTTACTGTAAAGATGATCATCTAAAAGAAGGAAGGAGGCAACCTTATGGCTAAAAATATAAATCGTTCAGAGATTGATTCTTTAAGTTTCGAGGTTGAAAACCAAGAACTTTCCGGGCAATCAGAAGCTAGTGGTACACAGCTTTTAAAATGACACTAGCAGGTCTCTGTGGATTGTGTTTCACCTATTTCTATGAGTGTACGAGAAATAATGTTCGCTGTTAGATAAAACAAAAGGAAAATTCTAGTGTTTTATTACAAAACATTGACAACATTTTGATTTGGTGTTATATTTACGGGGAGAAAGACAAATAAAACAAGACAACTTTGAGATTGATTCTTTGGATTATGGAAATTAATAGCTAAGAATTGGATGGTAAATCTGCTGCTGGGTGGCGTACGGCTGTTAGATTAACAGCACAGGGGCGCGGTGGTTGGTGATTTACATATTCTTATGAATGTATTTCGTCAAACGTGCGCTGTGGATAAAACTCTCTATTTTTTGACAGGAGGATAAAATGGAAGGAATTATTGGAACACTAGATTTCTATGCACCTGTACTGGTCTTAGGAGTTGTTGTCATAGGGATTGTTTACTTTATGAAAAAAAGAAACGATCGCAAATAATCAACATCAACCGATACCTGAAAAAGGCATCGGTTTTTTATAACTTGAATATGTTGCACAAAATACTCATGGAAAACCTTGAAAGAAACCGTATAATGAGAGAGTAATAAAGAAACGGAGGAATGAAATGATGAAACAGCTTATCGTGACAGGATTAACAAAAACATTTGGTCAAGGGGATAATATCGTTTATGCTTTATCAGATGTGAACTTGTCCGTTGAAAAAGGTGAATTTCTGGCAATTATGGGAGCCAGTGGTAGTGGAAAAACAACACTCCTCAATTGTATTTCAACGATTGATAAACCAACATCAGGTGAGATTCGATTTGAAGATTTTGACATCATCCATGCCAAGGAAAATGAACTAGCTGACTATCGTGCTAAAAACATTTCCTATATTTTCCAAGCTTACAACTTGGTGGAAACCTTGACAGTTTATGAAAATATCGTTCTACCTCTTCAAATTCAGGGGAAAAATATCAAAAAACATCAGGATAAGATTGAGGAAATTTTGAATAAGTTGGCCATCCAAAACTTAAAAGATAAGTTTCCTAATCAGTTATCAGGTGGCCAGCGACAACGTGTGGCAACTGCTAGAGCCTTGATTGATGATTCTAAACTGATTATCGCAGATGAGCCGACAGGAGCCTTGGACTCTGCCAATTCTGAAAAACTGATGGCACTTTTGCAGGAAATCAATAAAAGTTTTGGGATCACCATTTTATTGGTCACCCACGACCCTGCTGCAGCAAAGTATTCCTCACGGATGGTGCTACTCAGTGATGGAAAGATTATGGATGATTTGAAACGTAACAGCTTATCTAATGAAGAGTATTTGCAAGAGATATACAGCCGTACCAGATAGGAGGGGGAAAGTATGTATCCAAAATTGATTTTACGAAATGTATTTCGAAATTTACAGACCTATACCATCTATTTTTTCAGTCTGACCTTGATTTATAGCTTGCTCTACGCTTTTAATGCTTTACCAAGCCATCCAGTGATGCAAAGTTTATCAGGAGCAAAGGAAACGTTGACGACGGTGATGAGCCAGTACATGGGTTTGCTTTCCTATCTGATTCTATCGGCGATTGCCTTTCTCATCGTTTACGCCACAAATTTTGTGCTGGGACGGCGCAAGAAAGAGTTGGGACTTTATGCAACGCTGGGAATGAAGAAGAAGCAGATTATCCGTACCCTGTTCTTTGAAACCATGCTGGTCAATATCTTTTCTTTGATTCTAGGTTTCTTTCTTGGAGTGATCTTACTGGTCATTCTAGCTAAGATTGCATCTGAGTTTTTCATGGCTAATTACTTTGGTAATCTGGTTTTCTTTGATAGTAAGTCTGTCATCTTACTAGTTTATTCCTATTTGGTAACCAGTTTTATTGTTGGTGTTATGGACATTATCACTTTTAGAAAGCAAAATATCATTGCACTCATTCAAGAAAATGGGGTCAAGAAATCTGTCTTGGCAAAAGGCAAGCCAGTTCTTCAAGTACTTCTCTTTATTCTTTCGACAGCTGTTATCGGTTTTGGTGCTCTCTATTTTTCAGACTATCACCATCTATCATTCTTGAAAAGCTGGGGTATCTTGCTGGTATCTGTCTTCGTGATTTTTGTGATTTTATTTTACAATACCTTGAGCCATTTTATCTTGGTCTCCCTTAGAAAACTGCCTCAAACCTACTATAACAAACTAAACACTTTTAAAATCCGTCAATTTTCAAAACAAGCTGATAGTAATTCGGTCACGTTGGCTGTCTTATCCTTGACCTTGACACTGGCTCTCAGCTTACTCGTTTTTAGTGGTAGTGCCTATACGACTATGAACCGAGAGCTGAACAAATACTCACCTTATGATGTAACTGTCAATCTCTACCGTGGTCAAGAGTTTCAATTTTCTCAGGAATCTGTCAAAGACAGATTGAAAGCAGATGGATTTGACTTTAACCTCATCAAAGAGGAGTACAGCTATCCTAGCTATTCTAGTGATGTAATCTATAAAGATTTGATTGATACCAGCAATCTCTGGGAGCATGATAAGAAACTTCCTGAATCAAAAGTACCGATTTTAGGAATTTCTGCCTACAATCACCTCCGCAAACTGCAAGGGAAAAAAGCGGTTGACTTAGCAGAAGACCAATTTCTAGTCAATGCCAATTATAAAGGAACTGCCAAGCAGATTCAGGAATTTCTATCAACGACCAAAACCCTCATGATTAACGGTCATTCTCTCAACCTTGCCTCTTCAAAGCCACTTGAAACAGTTTACTTTTTATCTTCAGTAGGTCTAAATGACGCAGGAACCTTGATTGTACCAGATAAGGTAGTAGTTGGATTGACGGAAGACCACACTACCTATGTTGCCAATTTCAAAGAAAACATTGACAAACGGGAAGTAGAAACATTCTTGAGTCAGTGGATTGAAAAATACTACTTCACTCGTGATGGAGCAGAGTTGAATTCGTTCACCTATCAAACGAAAGGAAGTATTTTTGAGGTTTACCTTGGATTTATGGGCGTCATTGTCTTTGTCATGATTTTTGTTAGTGTTATTTTTATCATTATTTCCCTCAGTATTTTGTCCCTTCAAACTTCTACAAGTGCTTTGGATAGTGTTAATGATTATCAAATCTTATACCTTCTTGGGAACAAGAGAAAGCAAAATCGCTTTATTCTTTTGCAACAGATTCTAAGTTATTTCTTGGTTCCGTTGGTTATCGCAGGTCCGCTAGCACTTGCCTTTAGTACAGCTCTTTTGGGCTATTTTGAGAACTTCGCTAATACCAGCATTTCTATTGATATCACCTATCTGGGAGTAGCGGTTTTACTCTTTGTTCTTTACTTGCTAGTGACTTACAGAGTAAGTTGGCAAATTATTGAAAATTAAGTCAAATACCAGAGTTGCCTATCCGACAATTCTGGTATTGTGTTATAATAATATTAAAGTAGTTCAGGAAGTGGATACATATGAAACAGTTTGTCAAATCGCTCTCGAAAAACTCACTTTTATTGTGGTGGTTGACGATTTTTAATCATCTAGCTTTAATGATTTATATTTATTATAGGATTCCTCTGGACTTTTCGACAGATTTTTCCTTGCAGATGGTTTTATTGCTGATTATTGCTTTAATTGTATTTAGCTATATTTGTAATATTGTGACCTTTCGGTATAGTGAGTTGAAACTTTGGTTGCTCCTGATGATGTTTCTCATTAGCTGGCAATCCATATTTAATCAAGGAGTTGCGAGCACCCTGTTGCACTTTTTTGATATTCTTCATCCGCTCAACTCTTTTTTATTGGTGTATAGTTCTCTGTCTATTATCTTTCTGGGAGAGAAAATAGGAGAAGAACTGTTGAGTGTGTCCTTTGTGTTGACACTAATCACCATTAGTTCATATCTGTTAAGTCCTTCAATTTTTCTATTTCTGTCCTTGTTTGCGTCTTTCTTTTTAAACCTTGTTCCCTTGATTTTACTGATTTTATATCATAAAGAGTTGAAAAGTAAACTCAAGTATCAGAGACGAAATTTGTGGATATTAGCTTTAATATTGCCTCTTTCTTATTTCTTTTTGTATATCAATACGAGGGGCTCAGGAGTGATGAACCTAGTCTGGTATCTTGAGATTATTGGAATACTTGCTTTTTTGCATCTCAAAACAATTATTAACTCTCTTCAAAAAAAGGTATCAGAGTTAAAATTGTCCTATATAAAAGCTTTTTCACGCTTGTTTTTACTGGTTCTGTTTTTGTTAGTAGGCATTTTCATCATCTTTCGTCTAGATTTAAATACGAGCTTTTTGGTCTTGAATATCATGTTACTATTGTTCGGGATTTGTTCGGAAGAATTGATTCGCCTTTTTCGTTCTGCTGAAATGCTAGATTCTAGGGATTATGTAAAAGTTCTCTTTTTAAAGCGTAACCGTATGGTGAAAAATCTGCTGGCAAATGAAGACACAGAACAACAGTTCTCCGAATTTCTTCACAATGAAATCCTGCAAAATGTGATGGCAATAAAAAATTTCAATAAATATAGTAGCAATCAAGCTTTTGGTGAACAGATCAATCTGGTGACAGAGGAGTTGGTTCAGCGGATTCGTGAGCGGATGGATTATTATCAGCCAATGGTAGAAACAGACGAGCAGTTAGACATCCAGTATCAAGGGCTGATTAATCGGATTGTCAAGCGCTATCACGCAGAAAATGAAGTCGTCACACAGTTTCCTGCCCACTTTAGGCTTTTATCTCCTTACGATAAAATTGCCTATCGTCTGGTTGAGGAGTTGGCGACCAATGCCGTTAAGTACGCTAGTGGTGGAACGATTTCTTTGAAGATTGATGTGCATGATGACGCTATTTTTATCATTTCTGAAAATGACTGCCTTCAAACAGAAAAATCCTTAGGTTATGGCTTGAAAAATATGTCTAATAAAATTAGTGTTTTAGGTGGTCAGATGCAGATTTTTGAAAATAATAAGAGATTTCGTGTAGAAATTACTCTCCCGATTGATAAGGAGTTGTGTTATGAAAATTTTGTTAATTGATGATCATAAATTATTTAGCCAAAGTATCAAGATGATTTTAGAGTTATCGGAAAACATTAAAAAGGTCCAGTTAGTGGATAATTTTTCGACTATCTCGGAGATTGCTTTTAATGACTACGACATTATTTTGATTGATATCAACCTGACGAGTCTGTATCAAGATGATGGGCTGACCTTGGCACAAGAGATTATCGACAATGGTTGTTCTAGTAAGGTTGTGATTTTGACAGGTTACAGCAAAAAAATGTATGAACACCGAGCTAAAGCTATGGGAGCTTATGGATTTCTGGATAAAAGTATGAACCCAGATGAGTTGGTAAAAAAATTGGAAAAGATTTATCTAGGTGATAAGGTCTTTTCAGATGAAGTGATGGTAGAGGTGCTAACACCACGAGAAATCGAGATGCTAGAACTGGTTAGAAATGGCTTGACTATTGATGATATCTGTGAAAGGATTTATGTGAGTAAACGTACAGTTTCCAATCACTTGTCCAATATCTTTTCAAAATTGGGAGTGACTAACAGGCAGGAGGCAATTCATATCGCTGAGCAGTTGGGCTATTTTCCACCAGATTAAAAAATTGCAGAAGGTACAGCTTTTTTAATTATTTCTGTGATACTTCCTGTGTGAGTCTCTTCTTGAAAAAAACACAAAATTTTGCTAGAATGAGTCTTATGAAAACATTCTATGATGTGCAGCAATTCCTCAAACGATTTGGTATTATTGTTTACATGGGAAAACGCTTATATGATATTGAGCTGATGAAGCTGGAACTCTCTCGAATTTACGATGCAGGGTTGATGGACAAACTAGACTATCTAGAAGCAGAAGCGGTTCTTCGCAGAGAGCACAAGGTAGAATTGGATTATATTGAGAAAAATGGAGAAAAGAACTAATGGTTACTTGGATTTTGTGGGCACTTATACTAGCAATGTTGGCATGGATGGGCTTTAACTATCTGCGTATTCGACGTGCGGCTAAAATCGTAGACAATGAGGAGTTTGAAGCCTTGATTCGGACAGGTCAATTGATTGATTTGCGAGACCCAGCTGAATTCCACAGAAAGCATATCCTTGGAGCCCGCAATATTCCTTCAAGCCAGTTGAAGACTAGTCTTGCAGCCCTTCGTAAAGATAAACCTGTCCTTCTCTACGAAAACCAACGTGCACAACGTGTCACAAATGCGGCCCTTTACTTGAAAAAACAAGGTTTTTCTGAGATTTATATCCTTTCTTATGGTTTGGATTCTTGGAAAGGGAAAGTCAAAGTTGAGAAATAAGAAAACGAGCTTGGGATGTTTCCAAGCTCATTTTTTAACCACTTTTTCTGAGAAATTCACGAATGATTTCTAATTCTTCCGAGTTTAGGGGTCGATAATCTCCTTCTTTTAGATTCTCATCCAAACTCCAAGGCCCAAAATGGGTGCGCTTGAGTGAGGTCACTTTGACACTAACCGAGAGGAACATTTTCTTGATTTGATGAAATTTTCCTTCTGAAATGGTGATAGAGGCTTGACTGTGGGAAGGACTTGCAGATAGAATCTCTAGTCTTGCAGGTTTACAGATAGTGCCATCTAAAAAGACAATTCCCTTTTGAAAGACTTGGATATGGTCAGGTGTTAGAAGTCCATTAACCTCAACTTGATAAGTTTTATCGACATGATATTGGGGATGGAGGAGCTGAAAGCCCAAGGGTCCGTTATCGGTCAAGAGGAGGAGGCCAGTCGTATCTCGGTCCAGTCGGCCGACAGCATAGAGCTTGTCAGACTGGATGTCGGGCGGAAGGAGATCCATGACGGTTTGGAGTTTCTTGTCTTTGTTGGCTGTCACGACACCAGCAGGTTTATGAAGCATAAGATAGGTGTGTTCATAGCCTTGAATGATTCGATTCTGAAAAAGGAGTTCTTGTAGTCCTGTATCGATATTTTGAGCTAGGGAGCGGGCTGAGCAACCATCGACTAGAATTTCCCCTTTGAGTAAGGCTTGTTTCATGGCCTTTCGGCTGATTTTTTCTTGGGCTAATAAATTATCTAAACGCATACTGTGCCTATCTTATCATAAGTCGCCTGCTTTGAAAAGGCTTGACGTGAAAAGAAAAGCGGAGTGAAAACATTTACACTTGCTTGAATTATGTTATTTACTTGAAATTATGGTATAATCGTTCAGTTAGAAAATAAATTTTGAATATTATAGAGGAAATCATGACAAAACTTAGAGAAGATATCCGTAACATTGCGATTATCGCCCACGTTGACCACGGGAAAACAACCCTCGTTGACGAACTATTGAAACAATCATCAACCTTAGATGCACGTACTGAATTGGCAGAGCGTGCTATGGACTCAAACGATATCGAAAAAGAGCGTGGAATTACCATCCTTGCTAAAAATACAGCTGTTGCCTACAACGGAACTCGTATCAACATCATGGATACACCAGGACACGCGGACTTCGGTGGAGAAGTTGAGCGTATCATGAAAATGGTTGATGGTGTTGTCTTGGTTGTAGATGCCTACGAAGGAACAATGCCACAAACTCGTTTCGTATTGAAAAAAGCCTTGGAACAAGATCTTGTCCCAATCGTTGTTGTTAACAAAATCGATAAACCATCAGCTCGTCCAGCTGAAGTAGTGGACGAAGTCTTGGAACTTTTTATCGAGCTTGGTGCAGATGATGACCAGCTTGATTTCCCAGTGGTCTATGCTTCTGCTATCAACGGAACTTCTTCATTGTCAGATGATCCAGCTGACCAAGAAGCTACTATGGCGCCAATCTTTGACACAATTATCGACCATATCCCAGCTCCTGTAGATAACTCAGATGAGCCTTTGCAGTTCCAAGTGTCACTTTTAGACTACAATGACTTCGTTGGCCGTATCGGTATCGGTCGTGTCTTCCGTGGTAGTGTGAAAGTTGGGGACCAAGTTACCCTTTCTAAATTGGATGGTACAACTAAGAACTTCCGTGTCACAAAACTCTTTGGTTTCTTTGGTTTGGAACGTCGTGAAATTCAAGAAGCCAAAGCTGGTGACTTGATTGCCGTATCAGGTATGGAAGATATCTTTGTCGGTGAAACCATCACTCCGACAGACGCAGTTGAAGCTCTTCCAGTTCTTCACATCGATGAGCCAACACTTCAAATGACCTTCTTGGTTAACAACTCACCTTTTGCTGGTCGTGAAGGGAAATGGGTTACTTCACGTAAGGTAGAAGAGCGCCTTCAAGCAGAATTGCAAACAGACGTTTCTCTTCGTGTTGAGCCAACTGACTCACCAGATAAATGGACTGTATCAGGGCGTGGAGAATTGCACTTGTCAATCCTGATCGAAACAATGCGTCGTGAAGGATATGAACTTCAAGTATCTCGTCCAGAAGTTATCGTAAAAGAAATTGACGGTGTTAAATGTGAGCCATTTGAACGTGTACAAATCGACACTCCAGAAGAATATCAAGGGTCTGTTATCCAAAGCCTTTCTGAACGTAAGGGTGAAATGTTGGATATGATTTCAACTGGTAATGGTCAAACTCGTTTGGTCTTCCTTGTTCCCGCGCGTGGTTTGATTGGATACTCAACTGAGTTCTTGTCAATGACTCGTGGTTACGGTATCATGAACCATACCTTCGACCAATACTTGCCATTGATTCCAGGAGAAATTGGTGGTCGTCACCGTGGTGCCCTTGTTTCTATCGATGCTGGTAAGGCTACAACTTACTCAATCATGTCTATCGAAGAACGTGGTACGATCTTTGTTAACCCAGGTACTGAGGTTTACGAAGGAATGATTATCGGTGAAAACTCTCGTGAAAATGACTTGACAGTTAACATCACTAAGGCGAAACAAATGACTAACGTTCGTTCAGCTACTAAGGACCAAACAGCTGTAATCAAGACTCCTCGTATCTTGACACTTGAAGAGTCTCTTGAGTTCTTGAACGACGATGAGTACATGGAAGTAACGCCTGAGTCTATCCGTTTGCGTAAACAAATCCTTAACAAGGCAGAGCGTGAGAAAGCTAACAAGAAGAAAAAATCAGCTGAATAAGAGCTAGAAAGAGATAAAGATGGTTTATTTAATCATAGGAATCCTCTTATTACTACTCTATGTATTTGCGACACCAGAAAGCATTAAAGGGACAGTCAATATCGTTCTTGTAGTCTTTGCTTTCGTAGCACTTTTGATTTTGCTGATGCTGTCTGTCCTGCAAATCTTTCAGCTACCGACAGAATTCTTTATCGCAATCGCCATGCTCTTTCTAGCATATTTTAGCTTGCGAGATATTACCCTCATGTCGGTCAGTAAAAGTAAAAGAAGATAAAAAGAGAGTTTTGGCTCTCTTTTTTTGTAGAAATTTTACAATAGTTTGAATTGCCTTTTATACTCAATGAAAATCAAAGAGCAAACTAGGAAGCTAGCCGCAGGTTGCTCAAAGCACAGCTTTGAGGTTGCAGATAAAGCTGACGTGGTTTGAAGAGTATTACTATAACATCATCTATTTTACTCAGATAATATGAATGGGAAAAGCTTGAATAAAAACCGCTAGCGATATCTATTTTTAAGGGAACTGTAAAATTTTATTACTAATGATATCTTAGTAAAAAATGTTGACAGGTTATATAGAAAGTGATATATTTATGTCATAAGAAACCGATTTCAAAATAAGAGAGGATTAAACTTGTTGTCTTGGTGTTCAGGGTGTGATGGATTAAACTAGGGAAATAATTCTAAGGATTTATAAAAGATAATACTCAATGAAAATCAAAGAGCAAACTAGGAAGCTAGCCGCAGGTTGCTCAAAGCACAGCTTTGAGGTTGCAAATAAAGCTGACGTGGTTTGAAGAGATTTTCGAAGAGTATAAATCTTTTTCTATAGGGTTATTCTCTTATACAAGGAGTCTACTATGAAGAAACTATTCATATTATTGTCAACTTTTTTTCTCAGCTTCTTCTTTGCTTGGATTATTGTCTTACGTGCGCCACAATATTTATATGCAAGCTATGATTCCGTTTCTTTACTTCGTGTCAAAAAAGATACTCAGGAACCGACACGTGAGGTATTTGAACAGGAATTAGAGAAGTTTGTAAACTCAGAACAGAGTTTAATAGCTAGAAGAATTGTAGAGCCGAGTAAGGATGGGACGACTCACTTTACTTATGCAACTTATGGTCAGGGAACATTACCAAAAGAATTCCAAGAAGCCAGTCAAGAAAGTCGTGAACGTAGTGATCCGCTAAATAGTTATCTCATTTTATCAGGCTCCTTGACGAAAGAAAAGCTAGCCGATAAATTAGGAGATTTGGGTTATAAAGCAGTTGCTGACCGAAAGACACCTCCCTATTCTCTTGCTTTTCGAATTTTACTAAATCCACTTATTTTAATTAGTTTAGCAATATTTGGCTTATCATTCTTTGCTTTAGTGATTATCACTCGGATTAAGGAAATGAGAGTAGCGGGTATAAAACTCTTTTCTGGTCAGACTCTCTTATCCATCATGGGGCATTCTTTATCTACTGATATCAAGTGGCTCCTTCTATCAGCCCTCCTTTCCTTCCTAGGTGGGGGAGTCGTTCTTTTTAGCCAAGGTTTGTTTTATCCTATCTTGTTAGCTACCTATGGTTTTGGGATTAGTTTCTATCTTTTGTTTTTATTGGGGATTTCAATTTTACTAATGCTCCTTTACCTAATGAGTTTGAGTTACAAAGCATTAGTTCCCGTTATTAAGGGAAGATTACCCCTTAAACGCTTGATGGCTTTAACCCTATTGTGTCAGTTAGTAGCTGTTTTTACAGTAGGCTACGCTGTTAAGACGGGTTTGACGTCTTACCAACGATTGAAAGAACTTGAAATCTCAAAACAAGCATGGAAGGATAGAGCAGATTATTATCAAATTTCTTTTGGTTTAGGTGATAGAGGAAAAGATACAGAAAATCTGAATAAGTGGTATGAATTTTCCAAAGAAGCAGTTGAAAAAGAACAGGCTCTATTTGTAAAAGATAATCTCATTCATTTTGCAAATCCTCAAGGAAAAAATGAAAAAGGGGAAACACTGGATACCTATAGTCCAGATGCGAATGTTCTCTATGTCAGTCCAAGTTATTTGGACAAGGAAAATGTGACTGTAAATGATGAGACTAGACAGAAACTAGCTCATCTTCAAAAAGGGGAATTTGGACTCTTATTACCAGAATCTCTTCGTTCACAGGAAGCAGAACTTAAGAAAGTTTTTGAAGAAAGTTTGAACAACTACGGAAAATCAAGCGAGGATGAAAACGCTCCTTTAGATTATGAAATGAGAGCTGTTGTTAGCTATCTTCCAACAGGAGAAAAGCGATTTGTTTATAATAACGGTGAAAGTCCAGTATCCATTCAGTACTTAACCGATCCGATTTTAGTTGTGTTCACTCCTACATCTACAGGTGATAGTTTCATTTCAAAATCTAGTTGGTCTATCAATGCTGGAAAGCAACTCTTTATCAAAGGATATGAGAGTGGACTAGCTCTCTTTAAGGAAGCTGGAATTTATGAGCAAGTATCCTATCTTAAGGAAGGAAGAAGTGTTTATCTAACTCGTTATAATGAAGTACAAACTGAAACAGCAACTTTAATCTTAGGAGCTATTGTGGGGATAGCCAGTTCCTTGTTACTCTTTTATTCTGTCAATCTTCTATATTTCGAGCAATTCCGTCGAGATATCTTGATTAAACGAATTTCAGGTTTACGATTTTTTGAAACGCATGCTCAGTATATGGTTAGTCAATTTGCCAGTTTTGTATTTGGTGCTAGTCTCTTTATTTTACGCAGTAGAGACTGGGTAATTGGCTTACTCACTTTATTAGTCTTTCTAGTTAGTGCAGTTCTGACGCTTTACCGTCAAGCACAGAAAGAATCTCGTGTTTCTATGACAATTATGAAAGGAAAATAGGATGATTGAACTAAAGAATATATCTAAAAAGTTTGGAAGCCGTCAGCTATTTTCAGATACTAATCTTCATTTTGAAGGTGGGAAAATTTATGCCTTAATAGGTACAAGTGGCTGTGGTAAGACAACACTCTTGAATATGATTGGACGATTAGAGCCATATGACAAAGGGCAAATCATCTATGATGGCACCTCTCTTAAAGACATTAAGCCCTCTGTTTTCTTTAGAGATTACTTGGGATATTTATTTCAAGATTTTGGCTTAATTGAAAGCCAGACCGTCAAAGAGAATCTCAATCTGGGTTTAGTTGGTAAAAAGTTGAAAGAAAAAGAGAAAATCTCTTTGATGAAACAAGCTCTAAATCGTGTAAACCTATCCTATTTGGATTTAAAGCAACCTATATTTGAGTTATCAGGAGGAGAAGCACAACGTGTTGCATTAGCGAAGATCATTTTAAAGGATCCGCCTTTGATTCTTGCAGATGAACCAACTGCTTCGCTAGACCCCAAAAACTCTGAGGAATTACTTTCTATCCTAGAATCTTTAAAAAATCCGAATCGGACCATTATTATTGCGACCCACAATCCTCTTATTTGGGAGCAAGTGGACCAAGTTATTCGAGTTACCGATTTATCACATAGATGATATGGCAAGATTTATACTCAATGAAAATCAATGAGCAAACTAGGAAACTAGCCGCAGGCTGTACTTGAGTACGGCAAGGCGACGTTGACGCGGTTTGAATTTGATTTTCGAAGATTATCAGTTAGAAGAAAGAGTCACAAACACACTTTGTGGCTTTTTTATTTCCATAAAAATGGTAAAATAGTAAGAGTAGAAATGGAGTTCGAGACATGAAAGTAATAGATCGATTTAGAAATCAAAAAGTCCTTGTTTTAGGTTTGGCCAAGTCTGGTGAATCTGCAGCTCGTTTATTGGACAAGCTAGGTGCCATTGTGACAGTAAATGACGGGAAGCCCTTCGAGGACAATCCAGCTGCGCAAAGTTTGTTGGAAGAAGGGATCAAGGTTATCACAGGTGGCCATCCTTTGGAACTCTTGGATGAAGAGTTTGCTCTTATGGTGAAAAATCCAGGTATCCCTTACAGCAATCCCATGATTGAAAAGGCTTTGGCCAAGGGAATTCCAGTTTTGACTGAGGTAGAATTGGCTTACTTGATTTCAGAAGCACCGATTGTTGGTATCACAGGTTCAAATGGAAAAACAACCTCAACGACCATGATTGGGGAAGTTTTGACTGCTGCCGGTCAACATGGTCTCTTATCAGGAAATATCGGCTATCCTGCCAGTCAAGTGGCCCAAACAGCGACAGATAAGGACACGCTTGTCATGGAACTTTCTTCTTTCCAACTGATGGGCGTTCAAGAATTCCATCCAGAGATTGCGGTTATTACCAACCTCATGCCAACTCATATCGATTACCATGGTTCTTTTGAGGAATATGTAGCAGCCAAGTGGAATATCCAGAACAAGATGACAGCGGCTGATTTCCTTGTCTTGAACTTTAACCAAGACTTGGCAAAAGAATTGGCTACTAAAACACAAGCTACCGTTATACCATTTTCAACACAGGAAAAGGTTGATGGAGCCTATCTAGCAGATGGTCAACTCTACTTCCGTGGGGAAGTGGTCATGGAAGCAAGTGAAATCGGTGTTCCAGGTAGCCACAATGTGGAAAATGCCCTCGCAACTATTGCTGTAGCCAAGCTTCGTGGTGTAGACAACCAAACCATCAAAGAAACTCTTTCAGCCTTTGGTGGTGTCAAACACCGTCTCCAATTTGTAGATGAAATTAAGGGTGTCAAATTCTATAATGATAGCAAATCAACCAATATCTTGGCTACTCAAAAAGCCTTGTCAGGGTTTGACAACAGCAAGGTCATTTTGATTGCAGGTGGTTTGGACCGTGGCAATGAGTTTGATGAATTGGTTCCAGATATTACTGGGCTCAAGAAGATGATCATCCTCGGTCAGTCTGCAGAACGTGTCAAACGGGCAGCAGAGAAGGCTGGTGTGACTTATGTAGATGCGACAGATATTGCAGATGCGACCCGCAAGGCCTATGAGCTTGCGACTCAAGGAGATGTAGTCCTTCTCAGTCCTGCAAATGCTAGCTGGGATATGTATGCTAACTTTGAAGTACGTGGCGACCTCTTTATCGACACAGTAGCGGAGTTAAAGGAATAATATGAAAAAAATTGTCTTTACAGGTGGGGGGACGGTTGGACATGTCACCCTCAATCTTTTGTTAATGCCTAAGTTCATAGAAGATGGCTGGGAAGTTCACTATATTGGTGATAAACACGAAATAGAACACCAAGAAATCCTCAAGTCGGGTCTAGATGTCACCTTCCACTCCATTGCGACTGGGAAATTGCGTCGTTATTTCTCTTGGCAAAATATGCTGGACGTCTTTAAAGTTGGTTGGGGAATTGTCCAATCGCTCTTTATCATGTTGCGACTTCGTCCACAGGCCCTTTTTTCAAAGGGGGGCTTTGTCTCTGTGCCGCCAGTCATCGCTGCGCGTGTGTCAGGAGTTCCTGTCTTTATTCACGAATCGGACCTATCTATGGGCTTGGCCAATAAAATTGCCTATAAATTTGCGACGAAGATGTATTCAACCTTTGAGCAGGCTTCAAGTTTGTCTAAGGTTGAGCATGTGGGAGCAGTGACCAAGGTTTCAGACCAAAAAACTCCTGAACCCGATGAATTGGTGGATATTCAAACCCACTTTAATCCAAAATTGCCAACGGTGCTGTTTGTCGGTGGTTCTGCAGGTGCTCGTGTCTTTAATCAATTGGTGACAGACCATAAGAAAGAACTGACAGAGCGCTACAATATTATCAATTTAACTGGAGATTCTAGCCTGAACGAGTTGAGCCAAAATCTCTTTCGTGTTGACTATGTGACTGATCTCTATCAACCTTTGATGGAATTGGCTGATATTGTTGTGACACGAGGTGGTGCCAATACGATTTTTGAACTCTTGGCCATGGCAAAATTACATGTCATTGTACCACTTGGGCGTGAAGCAAGTCGTGGTGACCAGATTGAGAATGCAGCCTACTTTGTAAAGAAAGGCTATGCAGAAGAGCTTCAAGAGAGCGATTTGACCTTGGATAGTTTGGAAGAGAAGCTGTCTCACTTACTAAGTCACAAGGAAGACTACCAAGCTAAGATGAAGGCTTCAAAGGAATTGAAATCTCTAGCAGATTTTTACCAATTGTTGAAAAAAGATTTATCATAAGGAAAGTAAATGTCAAAAGATAAGAAAAATGAGGGCAAAGAAATCCTCGAAGAATTTAAAGAGTTATCAGAATGGCAGAAACGAAACCAAGAATATCTAAAAAAGAAGGCTGAAGAAGAGGCGGCCCTAGCTGAGGAGAAGGAAAAGGAAAGACAAGCTCGAATGGCTTCAAAATCTGAAACGTCAGATGAAACTGGGGACCAAGAGAGTGAATCTGATCCAAAAGACCCAGAATCAGCTAAGGAAGAGTCTGAGGAAAAAGTAGAATCCTCAGAGGGTGACAAAGAGGAAGAAGAGAAAGAAAAATCAACGTCTAAAGAGAAGCAGGAACAGGATAAAAAGCTTGCTAAAAAGGCTGCAAAGGAAAAACCAGCCAAAGCAAAGATTCCTGGCATCCATATCTTGCGGGCTTTAACGATTTTATTTCCAAGCCTGCTTTTATTGATTGTTTCTGCCTACTTACTCAGTCCTTATGCGACCATGAAGGATATTCGTGTTGAGGGAACAGTGCAAACTACAGCTGATGATATTCGACAGGCTTCAGGCATTCAGGATTCGGATTATACGATTAACCTTCTGTTAGATAAGGCAAAATATGAAGAGCAGATCAAATCTAACTATTGGGTTGAATCAGCTCAGCTTGTCTATCAATTTCCAACCAAGTTTACTATCAAGGTCAAGGAATATGATATTGTGGCCTACTATGTTTCTGGAGAAAGTCATTATCCAATCCTTTCAAGTGGGCAGCTTGAGACCAGTGCGGTGAGTTTGGTGAGTCTGCCAGAAACTTATATATCAGTTCTCTTTAATGACAGCGAACAAATCAAAGCCTTTACGTCAGAACTTTCTCAAATTAGTCCGGAACTCAAAGCGGCTATTCAAAAGGTGGAACTAGCCCCAAGCAAGGTGATATCAGATTTAATTCGATTGACTATGAATGATTCGGACGAAGTCTTGGTTCCTCTATCTGAAATGAGTAAGAAACTGCCTTATTACAGCAAGATTAAGCCTCAATTGTCAGAACCGAGTGTGATTGATATGGAAGCTGGAATTTACAGTTACACTGTGGCAGATAAATTAATTATGGAGGCTGAGGAAAAAGCTAAACAAGAGGCTAAGGAAGCTGAGAAAAAACAGAAAGAAGAAGAGAAGAAAAGACTGGAAGAACGGCAGAATCAATTGGAAGAAGAGAAGAAAAAGCTGGAGGAAGAAAGCAATCGAAACCAAACGAATCGGCCTTCATCGCGTCGCTAGGGTTTACTTTTCTCTTATTGTTCTTTAGTAAGCTTTTATAGAACTTTCCAAGTCTTTTGATAGAAGTGAAGCCCTAAAAGTTCTTGAACTTGCTGACGAGATAAAGAAAGCTAAAAAAGCTAGATCTTTCAACTACACTTTGAAAATTTTGCGAGAGTGGGCAGAAAATGACATAAGGACAGCAGGACAAGCCGAAACCTTTTATAAAGCCAATTATAATGATATCCCAGAAAAACCTACCAAACCAAGAAAACCAAAAGAAAGCAAGTCCAACGTGCCTACGTGGAGCAATCCAAACTACGTGAATGAAACAGACGAGGAAACTCGTTTAGAATTAGAACGTAAAAAGCAAGAGTTGCTTGCGAAACTTGATAGGGGCATGAATAAGATGATACTAGTAAAGATAGCAGGAACTGCACTTTTTACTAATTTAGTAGCAACTCTTTTCATTATTCTATACCAAACAGGCGCACTTTTTAGCATGATTATAGCCAGTCTCTGGACGGTGGCGTATGGCATAAATTTATATAAAGAAAACAGATAAAACTAAAAAGAATGTAGGGTTTATTTCCCTACATTCTTAAAATAACTTAGTACATAAATGACAATGCTGCTGCCGCCGTCAATATTGCAAAAACTATTTTCCCAATTTTTTTATTTTTTCCAAAAATCTTATCAGGTAACAAGATTAATACAAGAAAGGTAATAAACAACACCAATTTAAGTGTATGTATCATAAAAACACCTTCTTTCTTTACAACAACAACATTATATGATAAAATGTAAGCGAATACAAATAAAAAGGAGTAAGTCATGAAAAAACGAACTATGAAGATTTCCCTACTATTTTTCTCTTTATTTTTAATAAATATATTAGTCCTTAAATTACTATCTATAATTGGATTTAACATGGTTATTACTGAAAATGCTTATTTAATTCCCCCTCTATTTTCAACTGTAATTTTATTGATTATTGAAAAAAATAGAACCGGATGTCATAAAAAAATATAGCTGATATCATAGAATAGAAGAAGTTCTATTGCAAAAACATGTTAAACATTTTAAAGGTAGTAGTCCCATCATAATCTTAGGTGTAACTTATGTTGGTACAAAAGCAATTGTTATTCTGGCAGGTGTTACAGGGTAGGGCGTCTGGGTAGGTTATAATGAGTCTCGACGCTAGTAACTTCGAACATTCCCTAGTTAAGAAAGGTGAAAAAATTATGGAAAAAGATATATATCTAAATAAGCTCATCATGAATTTTATCAGATATTCTATCGGCATATCTATGGTTGCAGTATGTGTTATGGATTTAATGATGGGGAACAAGTTGAATTCTATGTACATTCTTGCAAACCTTGCTGTATTGTATTTTATCAGTGATTAGGAGTTGAAATTATTCGGGGTTAATTTTTGTATAGATGCCCCGATTTTTGTTTTAATCATACAAAAATCACGCATTTTAGGTGCTGAGATGATGATCCTGGGCGCTTTTCAGATAATTTTTTGACATATCTATCACTAGAGAAACCTATAGCGACAAGGCTTTTGGGAGTTTCCAAGATGCTTTCTTTTAGGAAATTATCTTTCCGAAAAATTGGAGTTTTTCGGACTTTTTGTGATACTAAGGCTATATAAAATGAAAAGAAAAAGAGATCAAAAACCTCTTTTTTAGTAGTCTCCGAACCATAATTTTTTTCTGCTTTCTTGCAGAAGTCTTTCAGGAATTTATAGCGCTTGTAGTCTGCTCGCCTTTGCTCTTCGAAAGCTTCCGTTTTATCGTTTACTACGTAACTGTCAGGTTCGATATCTACTCCGCCCACAGTTTTGTAATAGTGCGTAAAGTAAAAATGCGGATAAAAAACGTCGTATTTCAAAGTGCCTTCCCTTGTTCCTACAAATGTAGCTTTATCATACCCAGGGATGTCGATTTCTTCGCTCTCAAGATATTCATCTAGATTTTTATCAGTCACGAAGTCATACGATTTGTATCGTTCAAAAGCAACGGAAACAATTTTATATTTTTTTCTGCGAACGGTTTTTGAAGTCATTCTAAAAAAGAACACTATGAAAATTTGAAGCACAAGGCCAGCCTTTTCGATAGGTCATGGGATTTAAAAGACGCTTTAAAAAGCGTTGCATGTTTTTACTTGACAAGTGCTAGTAGAAATAATAGAATAGTAAAAAACCTTTAAAGCAGTCCAGAGAGGCAGCTAAGGTTAGACGGTGAAAGGGTGGAGACTACCCATTTTTCGTGGAACCTTGCTGTTGGCAGGTTCCTTTTTTCGTGGCTTCTTGTGGCCAGACTCTCTCACTAGCAAAGGTAAAAGGAGAAACCTATGCGAGAACATCGTCCAGTCATTGCTCTTGATTTTCCTAGTTTTGAGGCGGTCAAGGAATTTTTAGCTCTTTTCCCAGCAGAAGAAAGTCTTTATCTAAAGGTAGGGATGGAGCTCTATTACGCAGCGGGGCCTGAGATTGTATCTTACTTGAAAGGTCTGGGTCACAGTGTCTTTTTGGATCTCAAGCTTCATGACATTCCCAATACAGTCCAGTCAGCCATGAAGGTCTTATCTCAGCTTGGTGTGGATATGACCAATGTTCATGCTGCTGGCGGTGTAGAGATGATGAAGGCTGCGCGTGAAGGTCTTGGAAGTCAAGCCAAATTGATTGCTGTCACTCAGCTGACATCAACATCAGAAGCCCAGATGCAGGATTTTCAAAACATCCAAACCAGCCTGCAAGAGTCTGTACTTCACTATGCCAAGAAGACAGCTGAAGCTGGATTAGATGGTGTTGTCTGCTCGGCTCAGGAAGTGCAACTCATCAAACAGGCTACCAATCCAGATTTTATCTGTCTGACACCGGGCATTCGTCCGGCAGGAGCTGCAGTTGGAGATCAAAAACGCGTTATGACACCTGCTGATGCCTATCAAATCGGTAGTGACTATATCGTAGTGGGACGTCCCATTACCCAAGCTGAGGATCCTGTTGCAGCTTATCATGCCATCAAGGATGAATGGATACAGGACTGGAATTAAAGAAATAGATTAGAAAAATAAAAGGAGAATACCATGACACTTGCTAAAGATATCGCTAGCCACCTCTTGAAAATTCAAGCCGTTTACCTCAAACCAGAGGAGCCTTTCACTTGGGCATCTGGTATCAAGTCACCGATTTACACTGATAATCGTGTGACATTAGCTTATCCAGAAACTCGTACCCTAATTGAAAATGGCTTTGTGGAAGCTATCAAAGAAGCCTTTCCTGAGGTAGAAGTGATTGCAGGGACTGCAACAGCAGGGATTCCACATGGAGCTATTATTGCTGATAAGATGAACTTGCCTTTTGCCTATATCCGTAGTAAACCAAAAGACCATGGAGCAGGCAATCAAATCGAAGGCCGTGTAGCTCAAGGTCAAAAAATGGTAGTGGTTGAAGACCTTATTTCAACAGGTGGTTCTGTTCTTGAAGCAGTAGCAGCAGCTAAACGCGAAGGAGCAGATGTGCTCGGTGTTGTAGCGATTTTCAGTTACCAATTGCCAAAAGCAGATAAGAACTTCTCAGATGCAGGTGTCAAACTTGTGACGCTTTCAAACTACAGTGAACTCATTCACCTAGCCCAAGAAGAAGGTTATATCACACCAGAAGGACTCGACCTTCTAAAACGCTTTAAAGAAGACCAAGAAAATTGGCAAAATGCTTAAAACATAGAAAATCAGGTAGTCGCTAGGATTACCTGATTTTGTTTTTAATACTAGAAAATGAAAAGATTATTTGAATTTCCATAACTTAAGAAAGTTTATCATTTCTTATTATCTATGTAAAATGATTGAAAGTATGAAATTTCCAAACAAAATATTTGAAAAGTTTTGAAAAAAGAGTTAAGATATTTTTGTAATATACGAAGTAAACGCTTACTTATTAAGGAGGACAGTTTATGTCATACAAAACAAGCAATGCAGAAGGTCATGTAGATTTCATCAATACCTATGATTTGGAGCCAATGGCGCAACAAGTTATTCCTAAAGCAGCATTTGGCTATATCGCTAGTGGGGCGGAAGATACTTTTACTTTACGTGAGAATATCCGCGCCTTTAATCACAAACTCATCGTTCCTCATACTCTTTGTGATGTTGAAAATCCAAGTACAGAGATTGAATTTGCTGGTGAAAAACTATCTTCACCAATCATTATGGCGCCTGTTGCGGCTCATAAATTGGCAAATGAACAGGGTGAAGTGGCGACTGCACGTGGTGTGCATGAGTTTGGTTCCCTCTATACAACCAGCTCTTACTCTACTGTAGACCTTCCAGAAATTACGGAAGCCCTTCAAGGGACACCTCATTGGTTCCAATTTTACTTTAGTAAAGATGACGGTATCAACCGCCATATCATGGACCGTGTGAAGGCTGAAGGTTATAAAGCGATTGTCTTGACGGCAGACGCTACTGTAGGGGGCAATCGTGAGGTGGACAAGCGTAATGGTTTTGTCTTCCCAGTTGGCATGCCGATTGTTGAAGAATACCTACCAGAAGGTGCTGGAAAATCAATGGACTTTGTTTACAAATCAGCTAAACAACGCCTATCGCCACGAGATGTAGAATTTATCGCTGAATACTCAGGATTACCAGTTTACGTTAAAGGACCACAATGCCGTGAGGACGTTGAACGTTCGCTTGCTGCAGGTGCTTCTGGTATCTGGGTAACCAACCACGGTGGCCGTCAAATCGACGGTGGACCAGCTGCCTTTGATTCACTTCAAGAAGTAGCAGAAGCAGTTGATAAACGTGTACCAATCGTCTTTGACTCTGGTGTTCGTCGTGGTCAACATGTCTTTAAAGCCTTGGCATCAGGAGCAGACTTGGTAGCTATTGGCCGCCCTGTTATCTATGGCTTGGCTCTCGGTGGTAGTGTCGGTGTGCGTCAAGTCTTTGAACACTTGAATGCGGAATTGAAGACAGTCATGCAGTTGTCTGGAACTCAAACTATTGAAGATGTCAAACACTTCAAACTTCGTCACAACCCATACAACCCAACCTTCCCAGTTGATCCTCGTGACTTAAAATTGTATTGATAAAAAGATTGCCTCCACTGAGTGTGGAGGTTTTTGCTTGTGTTTTATACTCTTCGAAAATCTCTTCAAACCACGTCAACGTCCATCTGCAACCTCAAAACAGTGTTTTGAGCTGACTTCGTCAGTCTTATCTACTACCTCAAAGCAGTGCTTTGAGCAACTTGCGGCTAGTTTCCTAGTTTGCTCTTTGATTTTCATTGAGTTTTAAACGTTTTAATAAAGGAAAATCGCATCAAAAACTATATAAATATATTTTCCAATCAAATATCTTGCTAGGGCTTTCATTTTTTGCTATACTGGTGCAGTAATAAAATAATAATAAAGACATTTGGGGTGCTTTAGGCTGAGATGATACCCATTGAACCTGATACAGTTAATACTGGCGAAGGGAAATGTGAACAGTTTTTTCGAATGGCGAAATGAACAATCTAATCTTGTAAGTCAACTCTAATTCTTGATTGTAATTGGAGTCTTTTTGTTTATATAAATTGGATAGGCTTGTTTAGGTAGCTCTCTGCAAATGCCCTCGATTTTCTTTAAAAGTATCAAGTGGAATTACGATTTTGCTTGGTATTTCTTGTTGTTTTATTCATTACTAAGGAGTAAAGAGAGGAAAAGTAAATATGGAAATACAAGACTATGCATTTGAGCCAGGTTTGACTGTTGGAGAATTATTAAAAAGAAGTCAGAAGGATTGGCAAGCTGCAATCGATCATCGTTTTGTCAAGGAACTTTTTGAAGGGACAATTGAGAATAAGGTTTTAAAAGAATACCTAATTCAAGATTATCACTTCTTTGATGCTTTCTTATCCATGCTGGGTGCCTGCGTAGCCCACGCAGACCAGCTTGAATCCAAACTTCGTTTTGCCAAGCAACTAGGCTTTCTTGAAGCGGATGAAGATGGTTATTTCCAAAAGGCTTTCAAAGAGTTAAAAGTATCTGAGAATGACTATCTAGAAGTGGCCTTGCACCCTGTAACAAAAGCCTTTCAGGATTTAATGTATTCGGCAGTGGCTTCATCAGACTATGCTCATCTTTTGGTCATGCTGGTCATTGCAGAAGGTCTCTATTTAGACTGGGGTTCTAAAGATTTGGCTCAACCTGAAGCCTATATTCATTCGGAATGGATTAATCTCCACAGAGGTCCTTTCTTTGCAGAGTGGGTTCAATTTCTGGTTGACGAACTTAATCGTGTCGGGAAAGGTCGAGAAGATTTGACAGAACTTCAACAACGCTGGAATCAAGCAGTTGCTCTAGAATTAGCCTTTTTTGATATTGGTTATGAATCCTAGAGAAAGTTCAGGATGTTGACAAATTTGATGAGGTAAACCATTCAATGTAAATAAAAAAAATTTCTTAAGGAAAGATAGAAATATATCGAAATCAGTAGATCGTAAAAAGTGAAAAGGAAGGATTTCAATATGACAAGTTTAAAATTATTAAAAGAAAAAGCACCCTTGGTCATTTGTATAACCAATGATGTAGTAAAAAATTTCACAGCAAATGGATTAGTAGCACTGGGTGCCTCACCAGCCATGAGTGAGTTTCCTGCAGATTTAGAGGATTTGTTAAAGTATGCTGGAGGTTTATTAATAAACATAGGAACATTGACAGATGAAAATTGGAAATTATACCAAGCTGCTCTGAAAATTGCAGAGAAATATAATGTCCCAGCAGTTTTAGATCCTGTAGCCTGTGGAGCAGGAGAATATAGGAAAAAAGTAGCAGATGATCTAATCAACAATTACAAACTAGCTGCAATTAGAGGAAATGCTGGAGAGATTGCATCGTTAGTAGGGATAAATGTGGCATCTAAAGGAGTAGATAGTGCGGGCGTAGATAATATTGATAAAATTGCTCTAGCAGCAAATGAGAAGTTCAATATTCCAATAGTAGTAACAGGTGAAGTGGATGCTATTGCGGTAAATGGAGAAGTGGTAACGATTCATAATGGTAGTGCCATGATGCCAAAAGTTATCGGAACTGGATGTTTATTAGGGGCAGTGGTAGCAAGCTTTATCGGACTTGAAAAAGGTCAAGAATTGAAATCATTAGAAACAGCAATGTTGGTTTACAATATCGCTGGAGAAATGGCAGAAAAACGTCCAAATGGGCATCTTCCTGGGACATTTAAAGTTGAATTTATAAATGCCTTATACGAGATTACAGATGAAGATGTAAAGGAATTCAAAAGAGTGAAGTAAAATGTTTCATAAAGAATTACTAAAATTATATTTTATTTGTGGAACGACTACTTGCCAAGGAAAAGATTTATATACAGTCGTTGAGGAAGCCTTAAAAGGTGGTATAACCTTATTTCAATTTCGTGAAAAAGGTGAGGGAGCCCTGGAAGGTAAAGAAAAAGTCGAATTAGCAATAAAACTACAGGATCTTTGTAAAAAATATAATGTTCCATTTATTGTTAATGATGATATTGAGTTAGCATTAGAAATTGACGCTGATGGCGTACATGTAGGACAGAATGACCTTGGTGTTGATGAAATTAGAAAATTGATGCCAGATAAAATAATTGGTCTTTCTATAAAAAACAAGGAAGAATTTCAACAATCAAAAGTTGAATATGTAGATTATGTGGGTGTTGGTCCTGTATTTGATACTCAGTCAAAAGATGATGCTGGTGGCGCCATAGGTTATGAAGGTCTTAAATTGATGAGAGAACTATTGCCACAAATGCCCTTAGTTGCAATTGGTGGGATACAGACGCAACATATTAAAGACATTATGAAGACTAATATGGATGGTGTTTCAATCATTTCAGCAATATCATATGCAAGAAATATAGAAAAAACTATTCGGGAAATGAGTGAACAATAGGTATCGATCTAACCAAAGAACGATTTGCTGTCTTTGTGAGTGAAAGGTTGTATTTCCAGTTCAATTTCTTGAACTGGAAAAAATCGTTTGTTATAATATTTATATAATTAAATAATAAAGACATTTGGGGTGCTTTAGGCTGAGATGATACCCATTGAACCTGATACAGTTAAGACTGGCGAAGGGAAATGTGAAAAGGTTTTTTTCGGATGTCGAAAAGAACTGTCTAATCTTGTAAGCTAAACTCTAATTCTCGTTTGTAATTGGAGTTTTTTTGTTTATTAAAAGAGGATAGGCTGGACGTTAATACTCAATGAAAATCAAAGAGCAAACTAGGAAACTAGCCGCAGGCTGCTCAAAGCACTGCTTTGAGGTTGTAGATAAGACTGACGAAGTCAGTCACATATATAGTCCAAGGCGACGTTGACGTGGTTTGAAGAGATTTTCGAAGAGTATAAACCTTTCGGTAGCTCACCTTGAATACCCCACTTTTCTTTAAAAAAGGAGTTTTTTATGTTGAAAAAATGGCAATTAAAAGATGTTATCTTACTTGCTTTCTTGTCTATCTTTTTTGGTGGCGTTTTTGTGGGATCTGGTTATCTGTTTGATATCCTTACTCTGATTTTAGCCCCTCTTGGTTTACAGGCCTTTGCCAATGAAATCCTCTTTGGTCTCTGGTGTATGGCTGCACCTATTGCTGCCATCTTTGTTCCAAGAGTGGGAAGTGCAACGATTGGAGAAGTACTTGCTGCACTTGCTGAAGTCCTTTATGGTAGCCAATTTGGTCTAGGTGCCCTTTTGTCTGGCTTGGTTCAAGGTTTGGGAAGTGAACTTGGTTTTATCGTAACCAAGAATCGCTATGAAAGTTGGCTCTCTCTAACTGCCAATAGTATTGGGATTACGCTTGTTAGCTTTGTCTATGAATACATTAAGTTAGGTTACTACGCCTTCTCCCTTCCTTTTGTTCTTTCCTTGCTTGTAGTACGTTTTATTTCCGTCTTTTTCTTCTGTGCCATCTTGGTTCGTGCTATTGTCAAACTTTATCATCAGTTTGCAACTGGAGGAAAAGCATAGATGGGGCTGGAATTACGGGAGATTCAGTCTTCGATTTTTTCGGAACCGATTGATTTTACTTTTCATGAGCAAGCCTTTACCTTGTTGGTTGGAAGCAGTGGTTCAGGAAAATCCAGCCTCTTTCAAATGATTGCCCAAGTCAGTTCTCTTCCCTATAGCGGTCAAGTCCTGATAGATGGGAGCGAGGTCAGTCAGCTTTCTATCATCGAACGTGTCCAGACGGTTGGTATTCTCTTTCAAAATCCCAATCATCAATTTACCATGGAGAACTTGTTTGAGGAGTTGATTTTTACCTTGGAAAATATTGGGTATCCCGTTCAGGAAATTGATTCTAAAATAGCAGAGGTGGTCCAGCAATGTCGTTGCAAGGAAATCTTGCACCGTCCCATCCATCACTTATCAGGTGGGGAAAAGCAAAAGGCTGCTTTGGCTGTTCTCTTTGCCATGAATCCTAGGGTCTATCTCTTGGATGAGCCTTTTGCTTCTATCGACCGCAAGAGTAGGATAGAGATATTGGAGATTCTAAAAGAGTTGGCTCTTGATGGGAAGACAGTCGTCCTGTGTGACCATGATTTAACGGACTATGAATCCTATATCGACCATATGGTGGAGCTAAGAGATGGACAACTGAGGGAAGTGCTTCAAATTCCTACCTCTGAGACGACACAGGTTGCTTCAAAGGAAGTTGCTTCTAGCCCGGAACTGTTTCATATGGATAGAACGACTTGTGAGCTGGATTATCGCCCCCTCTTTTCAATTGCGGATTTCACATTCTACCAAGGGATTTCCTGTATTTTGGGTGACAATGGTGTCGGGAAATCAACCCTCTTTCGCTCCATTCTTCAATTTCAAAAGTATAAGGGGCACATTATTTGGAAGGGGACAGTCCTGAAAAAGAAAAAGAGTTTGTACCGTGATCTGACGGGAGTTGTACAGGAAGCTGAGAAGCAGTTTATCCGAGCTAGTTTGCGAGAAGAACTGCAATTAGATGGATCTGATTCTGAAAGAAATCAGCGAATTCTCCAAGCTTTACGATATTTTAATCTGGAGCAGGCACTCGATAAGAGCCCCTATCAATTAAGTGGTGGCCAGCAAAAGATCCTTCAGCTCTTGACCATCTTGACCAGTAAGGCTTCTGTAATCTTGCTAGATGAACCTTTTGCAGGTTTGGATGATAGAGCTTGCCATTATTTTTGTCAGTGGATTATGAAGGAGAGAAATCAAGGAAGAAGTTTTTTGATTATTAGCCATCGTTTAGATCCCTTGATCTCTGTGGTTGATTATTGGATTGAGATGACTAGTCAGGGTCTTCGTCATGTGAAAGAAGTGACTATCACCAAACCACTCACATCTCAAAGTAGCAATACCCAAGGGGAGGTGAGATAGTATGGTCAAAGTAGCAACCCAGACACCGATTATCAGTCTCTTCTTGCTGATTTTATCCTTGGAAACATCTTTCATTCCTTCGATTGCTCTGAATCTTTCGGTAGTCGCATTTTGTGTTCTCTTTATGCTTTATTACCGTCGATTTAAGATGTTGGTTTGGATGATTCTGCTTGCCATTTTGCCATCTTTGGCCAACTATTGGGCAGTTCAGTTACATGGGGATGCTTCGCAGGCAGTCATGCTTGGAACGAGGGCCTTTGTGACAGTTTGTATCGGACTTGTCTTTGTTTCCTCTATTTCCCTAAAAGAGCTTCTTTTGTACTTGGCTCAAAAGGGATTATCACGCTCTTGGGCCTATGCCTTGATTGTGGTATTCAATTCCTTCCCCCTCATTCAGCAAGAAATTAAGTCTCTCAAGGAAGCTTGCCTACTACGTGGTCAAGAACTGCATGTTTGGTCTCCCTTGATTTACAGTAAGGTTCTGATGACGGTCTTTAGATGGCGCCATCTTTACTTGAGAGCTCTGTCTGCGCATGGATATGATGAACATGCACAGTTGAAGAATAGCTATCGGACTTTTTATATTCCTAAAAAAACAAAATTAATCTACCTGCTTTTCTTTTTATTGCTTCAAACCAGTCTATTTTTATAAAGGAGTTATTATGGAATTTACAGATATTGCGATGGAATTATCCAAGGAAGCTTGGCAGTCCTCCTTTCATCACCCCTTTGTTTTACAGTTGCAAGAGGGAAATTTAGACCCTGCAATTTTTCGCTATTACTTGATTCAGGATGCCTACTATCTAAAGGCCTTCTCAGAAGCCTATCACCTCTTGGCTGATAAGACTTCAAACCAAGAGATGAAGAGACTCTTGAAACAAAATGCTCAGAGTCTGGTGGAGGGTGAGTTGTTTATCCGCCAACAATTTTTCAAGGAGTTGGAAATTAGCGACCAGGAAATGGAGCAACATCCAATCGCTCCAACCTGCTATCATTATATCTCTCACATTTATCGTCAATTTGAAGAAGCAAATCTAGCCATCGCTTTTGCAAGTTTGCTTCCTTGTCCTTGGTTATACCATGATATAGGTAAATCCCTTAATCTTAAACCATCACCAAACCCTCTCTACCAACAATGGATTGAAACTTATATTACAGATGAGTTAGAGCAGCAGATCAGAGAGGAAGAAGCCCTGGTCAATCAACTCTATCGAGAAAGTGACGAGACAGACAAGCAAAAAATGCTAGAGGCCTTCCACCGAAGTGTCCACATGGAAGCCAAGTTTTGGGAGATGGCTTACCAACATCAAACATGGACGAGTGATTTGCAGTCGTTAGAAAAAGAGAAGAAATAGAAACATGAGAAAGCACCAATTACAAGTTCACAAATTAACCATTTTATCTATGATGATTGCCCTTGATGTAGTCTTTACGCCTATCTTTCGGATTGAGGGAATGGCACCGATGTCCAGTGTAGTCAATATTCTAGCGGGAATCATGATGGGACCTGTTTATGCCTTGGCTATGGCTACAGTGACAGCCTTTATCCGTATGACGACTCAAGGGATTCCACCTTTAGCTCTCACAGGAGCGACTTTTGGAGCCCTTCTAGCAGGTCTCTTTTATAAGTATGGTCGAAAATTTCACTATTCTGCTCTAGGAGAGATTGTGGGAACAGGTATTATTGGTTCTATTGTTTCCTATCCTGTTATGGTTCTCTTTACAGGATCGGCTGCTAAGCTTAGCTGGTTTATCTACACTCCTCGATTTTTCGGAGCAACCTTGATTGGTACAGCGATTTCCTTTATTGCCTTTCGATTTTTAATCAAGCAGGAATTCTTTAAAAAAGTGCAAGGATATTTTTTTGGTGAAAGGATAGACTGATGCAGGCATTGACAAATCCTTTTCCTCTGGGAACAACTTCCCTCATTCACTGCATTACCAATGAGATTTCTTGTGAGATGCTAGCAAATGGGATTTTGACTCTGGGATGTAAACCAGTTATGGCAGATGACCCTCGTGAGGTTCTTGATTTTACTAAGCAAAGCCAGGCACTCTTCATCAATTTGGGGCATTTGTCATCTGAGAAGGAAAAAGCAATCCGTAAGGCAGCTTCTTATGCCACTCAAGTTTCTCTCCCAATGGTAGTAGATGCGGTTGGCGTAACAGCTTCAGTCATTCGTAAGAGCTTAGTTAAAGACCTTTTAGACTATAGACCCACGGTCCTTAAAGGAAACATGTCGGAAATTCGAAGTCTTGTTGGCTTAAAACATCACGGCGTTGGGGTCGATGCGAGTGCTAAAGACCAAGAAACTGAGGATTTACTTCAAGTCTTGAAAGATTGGTGTCAGACTTATCCAGGTATGTCATTCTTAGTTACTGGCCCCAAGGACCTCATCGTTTCGAAGAATCAAGTTGCTGTATTGGAGAATGGCTGTGCAGAATTAGACTGGATAACAGGGACAGGAGATTTGGTTGGAGCCTTGACAGCCGTTTTTCTCAGCCAAGGAAAGACAGGTTTTGAAGCTTCTTGCTTGGCAGTCTCTTATCTCAATATCTCTGCTGAGAGAATAGTTGTTCAAGGAATGGGATTGGAAGATTTTCGCTACCAAGTACTCAATCAGCTCTCTCTCTTAAAAAGAGACGAAGACTGGCTAGAAGCCATCAAAGGAGACTTTTATGAATAGAGAGGCACTTAGACTATATCTGGTAACCAATAGCTATCAAGATTCCTTGGAAAGCTTTCTTGAAAAGGTTGAGACGGCTTGCCGTTCAGGGGTTACCATAGTCCAATTGCGAGAAAAAAATCTCACAACTAATCAATACTATCAACTAGCAAAACAAGTCAAGGAAATAACAGATGCTTATCAGGTACCCTTGATCATCGATGATCGTTTGGATGTCTGTCTTGCAGTCGATGCTGCTGGTCTGCATATCGGAGACGATGAACTACCAGTTTCGGTTGCCCGACAAGTCTTGGGTCCTGAAAAAATCCTCGGTGTCACAGCTAAAACTGTAAAAAGAGCCCTCGAGGCAGAAGAAGGTGGAGCAGATTACTTGGGTACAGGAGCCATTTTCCCAACCACCACCAAGGAAAATGCGCCTATTACCCTGATTTCAACCTTGAAAACAATTTGCCAAACGGTCGCCATTCCAGTAGTTGCTATCGGAGGCTTGACGTCAGAGAATATTGACCAACTTATCGGCACTGGTATAGTTGGAGTCGCTGTCGTCAGGGATCTGATGCAGGCAGAAGATATTGAGGCAAAAACGCAAGCCTTTTTAACAAAGCTAGATGACATTGTTTCCTAATTAAAAACTCTCTAATTCCCTTAAAGTAGGAACTAGAGAGTTTTTCTTAATCTTTAAAAGTTGTATGGTTGACTGGGCCAGAACCATGTCCGAGTTGAGGGGCATCTTGGATGGCTTTTGTGATAAAGGCCTTGGCCTTATCGACTGCCTGGTAAAGGCTTTTGCCCTTGGCAAGTTCAGCCGTAATCACTGCAGCAAAGGTACATCCAGTACCATGGGTGTGACAGGTTTGAATTCTTGGACTTTCCCAGACAAATTCCTCATCCTTGGTAAAGAGGAAATCTTTGGCACCGCCTTCGAGATGGCCACCTTTGATGACCACAGACTGAGGACCAAATTCTTTTAAAATCAGGCGACCAGCACGCTGCATGTCTTCGGGGTCATGGATTGAAAAACCAACAATCTCTTCTGCCTCAGGAAGATTGGGAGTGATAATGGTTGCAAGGGGAAGCAGGTTTGTTTTTAGGTAGGTTCTGGCACTGGTATCAATCAGGGTGTCTCCACTCGTAGCAACCATAACAGGGTCAAGGACGTAGGGACAATCCAGCTTTTTAAGATAGGGATGGATGATTTCCATGATTTCAGTAGTTGCCAACATCCCAGTTTTTACAGCCTGAGGCTTGATATCCGAAAAGACACTATCTAATTGGGCTTTCAACATTTGAGGAGAAACGTGTTCGATTAGCTGAACGCCTCTGGTATTTTGAGCGACAAGGCTTGTCACAACTGCCATTCCATAGACATCTCTAGCTTGGAATGACTTTAAGTCAGCCATAATACCAGCACCACCACTAGGGTCAGTCCCTGCAATGGTCAAAGCAACGGGTAAATAAGTCATCTAAAACCTCCCAACCAACTGAAGTTTGTATTCTTAAGAACAAGCTAGTCTGTTTCAGGAAAGCAATAGAAGACAAGTAGTCCTCATTATCATTTCCACTTCCATCAGCTAGCATTACCTAGATTGAGTCAAAGGGTCTAACAAATGTTAATCTCAGCTTTACGCACCCCTAGTGGTTGTTTTCTTTTTTCTTTAGTATAGCATATTTTTATAGTTTATATAGTAAGATTTGACTGAAAATCCTTTATCATATGGTTAAAATTCAATTTTTTAAAGAAAAGCTTATTTTTATGATTGACAAATGTAGATTTTAAGTGTATACTGATGATTATAATTTACAAATGTAGATTTTGGAGGTGTACCAATGCAGATTTCAGATGCAGAATGGCAGGTCATGAAGATTATTTGGATGCAAGGAGAGCAGACCAGTACGGATTTGATCAGGGTTCTGGCTGAGAGGTTTGACTGGTCTAAATCAACTATTCAGACTCTTTTGGCTCGTTTGGTTGAGAAAGAGTGTCTGACTCGAATAAAAGAAGGCAAGTCCTTTGTTTATTCAGCCCTTTTAACTCTAGACCAAAGTCGAGACTTGCTTGTCCAAGATATCAAAGACAAGGTTTGTTCCCGTAGGATTAAGAACTTGTTAGCTGATTTAATTATAGAATGTGATTTTACTTTGGCTGACTTAGAAGACTTGGAAGCTGTGATTTCAGAGAAGAAATCAAGTGCTGTAACAGAAGTAAGATGTAATTGTATGTAAAGGAGATGTCATGTTAAATTTTATTGTAACTATTGTTTGTATAGCCCTTATTGTGTTTATCTGGTTCTGGTTTTTCAAAAAACCTGAAAAATCTGGACAAAAAGCCCAGCAAAAAAAGGGCTACCAAGAGATTCGGGTGGAAGTTATGGGAGGATATACGCCTGAGTTGATTATCCTCAAGAAATCAGTGCCAGCCCGCATTGTCTTTGATCGCAAGGATCCTTCACCCTGTCTGGATCAAATTGTTTTTCCAGATTTTGGAGTGCATGCGGATCTTCCTATGGGGGAAGAGTATGTAGTGGAAATAACGCCTGAGCAGGCTGGAGAATTTGGATTTGCTTGTGGTATGAACATGATGCACGGCAAGATGATTGTAGAGTAGGAGGACATTATGTCAGAAATTGTGAAAGCAAGCCTGGAAAATGGCATTCAAAAAATCCGTATCCGAGCTGAAAAAGGCTATCATCCAGCACATATCCAGCTTCAAAAAGGGATTCTAGCTGAGATTACCTTTCATCGTGCAACTCCTTCAAACTGTTACAAGGAAATTCTTTTTGAAGAAGAAGGGATTCTAGAACCAATCGGTGTAGATGAGGAGAAAGTCATTCGTTTTACACCTCAAGAATTAGGCCAACATGAATTTTCTTGTGGCATGAAGATGCAAAAAGGAAGCTATACAGTCGTTGAGAAGACTCGAAAATCTCTATCTCTTTTACAGCGTTTCTGGATTACCAGTATCTTTACTGTGCCTCTTGTGATTCTCATGATTGGGATGTTGACAGGTAGTATCAGTCACCAAGTCATGCATTGGGGAACATTTCTAGCCACAACGCCGATTATGTTGGTGGCAGGCGGGCCTTATATCCAAAGTGCTTGGGCCAGCTTTAAAAAGCACAATGCCAACATGGATACCTTGGTTGCTCTGGGAACCCTAGTTGCTTATTTCTATAGCCTCGTTGCCCTCTTTGCTGGGCTCCCTGTCTACTTTGAAAGTGCTGGATTTATCCTCTTCTTCGTTCTTTTGGGAGCAGTTTTTGAGGAAAAAATGAGAAAAAATACGTCCCAAGCTGTAGAGAAACTACTAGACTTGCAGGCTAAAACAGCAGAAGTCTTGCGTGAGGATAGCTATGTTCAAGTTCCCTTGGACCAAGTCAAGGTAGGTGACCTAATTCGTGTTCGTCCTGGTGAAAAGATTGCAGTTGATGGGGTCGTAGTAGAAGGTGTCTCTAGTATTGACGAATCCATGGTAACAGGTGAGAGTCTTCCTGTGGATAAGACAGTTGGAGATACTGTGATTGGCTCAACCATCAATAATAGTGGAACTCTTGTTTTTAGGGCAGAAAAAGTTGGCTCAGAGACTGTTTTGGCTCAGATTGTAGACTTTGTGAAGAAAGCTCAAACCAGTCGTGCGCCGATTCAGGATTTGACAGATAAGATTTCAGGGATTTTTGTCCCAGCGGTTGTCATTTTAGGGATTGTGACCTTTTGGGTTTGGTTCGTCTTGCTCAGGGATAGTGTAGTCGTGCTTGGGGCGAGCTTTGTCTCTTCTCTTCTCTACGGAGTGGCTGTTTTGATTATTGCCTGCCCTTGTGCCTTGGGTCTGGCAACACCTACAGCACTGATGGTAGGAACAGGACGCAGCGCTAAAATGGGGGTTCTCCTCAAAAATGGAACTGTCTTACAGGAAATCCAGAAAGTCCAAACTATTGTCTTTGATAAGACAGGGACTTTGACGGAAGGGAAACCTGTGGTGACAGATATCATTGGCGACGAGGCAGAGGTGCTTGGATTGGCGGCCTCCTTGGAAGAAGCTTCCCAACACCCACTGGCTGAGGCTATTGTCAAGAGAGCGAGTGAAGCTGGACTTGAGTTTCAAACTGTTGAAAATTTCCAAGCCTTGCACGGAAAAGGTGTTTCAGGGCAAATAGCTGGGAAACAAGTCTTACTTGGAAATGCTAAAATGCTGGATAGTATGGATATTTCTAGCGCTTATCAAGAAAAACTAGAAGAACTAGAAAAAGAAGCTAAGACAGTTGTTTTCTTGGCTGTGGACAATGAAATCAAAGGCTTGCTTGCTTTGCAAGATATTCCCAAGGAAAATGCTAAGCTAGCCATCAGTCAGTTAAAAAAACGTGGTCTTAAAACAGTCATGCTGACAGGAGACAACGCAGGTGTGGCGCGTGCTATTGCAGATCAAATCGGAATCGAAGAGGTCATTGCAGGCGTCCTACCAGAAGAAAAAGCCCATGAAATCCATAAGCTACAAGCGGCTGGTAAAGTAGCCTTTGTTGGGGACGGTATTAATGATGCGCCAGCCCTCAGTGTAGCAGATGTGGGAATTGCCATGGGTGCTGGAACGGATATCGCTATCGAGTCAGCAGATTTGGTGTTAACAACCAATAACCTCTTAGGGGTGGTTCGTGCCTTTGACATAAGTAAGAAAACCTTTCATCGTATTCTGCTCAATCTTTTCTGGGCCTTTATCTACAATGTCGTCGGAATTCCGATAGCAGCAGGAGTCTTTTCAGGTGTTGGACTGGCCCTCAACCCAGAACTGGCAGGTCTAGCCATGGCCTTTAGTTCTGTATCTGTTCTGACTAGTTCACTCTTACTAAACTTTAGTAAAATAGATTAAAAGCGGGCTTGCTCGCTTTTTATACTCTTCGAAAATCAAATTCAAACCACGTCAGCGTCGCCTTACCGTACTCAAGTACAGCCTGCGGCTAGCTTCCTAGTTTGCTCTTTGATTTTCATTGAGTATTATTATAAAACAGAAACTAAAAACGTTTTCAAACTGTACTGTAATAGAGAATAAAAACTTCTGAGCAGATTCTTAGTAAAGTCAAAATAAATGTGATAAATTAGTAGAGTAAAAATTTGCTGAAACGTTTTCAAAAATTATATGAAACCTTTTTTAGTAGATTTAAAAATATTTGAAGGAGAGTTATCATTATGACTCAAGGGAAAATTACTGCATCTGCAGCAATGCTCAACGTATTGAAAACATGGGGCGTAGATACTATCTACGGTATCCCATCAGGAACACTTAGCTCACTTATGGACGCTTTGGCTGAAGACAAAGATATCCGTTTCTTGCAAGTTCGCCACGAAGAAACAGGTGCTCTTGCAGCGGTTATGCAAGCTAAATTTGGCGGTTCTATCGGTGTTGCAGTTGGTTCAGGTGGACCTGGTGCAACTCACTTGATCAACGGTGTTTACGATGCAGCTATGGATAACACTCCATTCCTTGCTATCCTTGGATCACGTCCAGTTAATGAATTGAACATGGATGCCTTCCAAGAGCTAAACCAAAACCCAATGTACAACGGTATCGCTGTATACAACAAACGTGTAGCTTACGCAGAACAATTACCAAAAGTAATCGACGAAGCTTGCCGTGCTGCCGTTTCTAAAAAAGGTCCAGCTGTCGTTGAAATTCCAGTAAACTTCGGTTTCCAAGAAATCGACGAAAACTCTTACTATGGATCAGGTTCATACGAGCGTTCATTTATCGCTCCTGCTTTGAACGAAGTTGAAATCGACAAAGCTGTTGAAATCTTGAACAATGCTGAACGTCCAGTTATCTATGCTGGTTACGGTGGTGTTAAAGCTGGTGAAGTGATTACTGAATTGTCACGTAAAATCAAAGCACCAATCATCACAACTGGTAAAAACTTCGAAGCTTTCGAATGGAACTACGAAGGTTTGACAGGTTCTGCTTACCGTGTTGGTTGGAAACCAGCCAACGAAGTAGTCTTCGAAGCAGACACAGTTCTTTTCCTTGGTTCAAACTTCCCATTTGCAGAAGTTTACGAAGCATTCAAGAACACTGAAAAATTCATCCAAGTAGATATCGACCCTTACAAACTTGGTAAACGTCATGCTCTTGACGCTTCAATCCTTGGTGATGCAGGTCAAGCAGCTAAAGCTATCCTTGATAAAGTAAACGCTGTTGAGTCTACTCCATGGTGGCGTGCAAACGTGAAGAACAACCAAAACTGGCGTGATTACATGAACAAACTCGAAGGTAAAACTGAGGGTGAATTGCAATTGTACCAAGTTTACAATGCAATTAACAAACATGCTGATCAAGACGCTATCTATTCAATCGACGTAGGTGACACTACTCAAACATCTACTCGTCACCTTCACATGACACCTAAGAACATGTGGCGTACATCTCCACTCTTTGCGACAATGGGTATTGCCCTTCCTGGTGGTATCGCTGCTAAGAAAGACAATCCAGATCGCCAAGTATGGAACATCATGGGTGACGGTGCATTCAACATGTGCTACCCAGACGTTATCACAAACGTTCAATACGACCTTCCAGTTATCAACGTTGTCTTCTCAAATGGTAAATATGCCTTCATCAAGGACAAATACGAAGACACAAACAAACACTTGTTTGGTTGTGACTTCCCTAATGCTGACTATGCGAAAATCGCTGAAGCGCAAGGTGCTGTAGGATTTACAGTTGACCGTATCGAAGACATCGATGCTGTTGTTGCAGAAGCTGTGAAACTCAATAAAGAAGGTAAAACTGTTGTGATCGATGCTCGCATCTCTCAACATCGTCCACTTCCAGTAGAAGTACTTGAATTGGATCCAAAACTTCACTCAGAAGAAGCTATCAAAGCCTTCAAGGAAAAATACGAAGCTGAAGAGCTTGTACCATTCCGTCTCTTCTTGGAAGAAGAAGGATTGCAATCACGAGCAATTAAATAATTCCTCTCGTCGAAAATCAAAGATAAATTTATAGACTTCTTTATTAGGTTACTGCCAACGATTCCATCATTGAAACCTTAATTTTCAATGATGGAATCTAGTGCGGAGCCTAGAAAAAGTCCCAAAGGATTTTTCGTAGTTTGATGAGCAAAGATTTGCCATCAAACTTGGTTCTGCCTTGTTTATTCTTTGATTTTCATAGAGAGAAACTTGAAAAGATCGGAGCAATCCGGTCTTTTTTAGAGGAGAGTAAATGAATTTAAATCAATTAGATATCATCGTTTCAAATATTCCTCAAGTCTGTGCCGACTTAGAGTGTATTTTGGATAAAAAAGCTGATTATGTTGACGACAATTTTGCTCAGTTTACGATTGGCAGTCACTGTCTCATGTTATCACAAAATCATTTGATTCCTTTGGAGGATTTTCAGTCAGGAATCATTCTTCACATTGAGATTGAGAATATAGAGCAGAACTACCAACGGTTGCAAGATCTTGGTATCCAGATTTTAAATGGCCCAGCTGTAACCGATTGGGGAACAGAGTCTTTATTAGTTAAAGGTCCTGCTGGTTTAGTACTTGATTTTTATCGTATGAAATAGGACATAGTGGAGTTTGATCGCCAACAAAAGTTACAGCATAAGAAGGGATTTATTCACTATTTTTATAAAATCTTCTCTCTACTTTATATAATAGGAAAAAGAGTTCAATTAGATGGAGCTTTTTGCTATAATGAGGGGAGAAAAATCAGACAGGAGATCAATATGTCAGAACCATTATTTTTACAATCAGTTATGCAAGAAAAAATTTGGGGTGGAACCAAGCTACGTGATGAGTTTGGCTACGACATCCCAAGTGAAAAAATCGGAGAATATTGGGCAATCTCAGCTCATCAAAATGGCGTTTCAAAGGTGGCTAATGGTCGTTTTGAGGGAACAGACCTAGCTACTTTGTATGCGGAACACCGTGAATTGTTTGGCAACCGTCCAGAACCTGTATTTCCACTTTTGACCAAAATTCTCGATGCCAACGACTGGCTCAGTGTGCAAGTTCACCCAGACGATGCATATGGACTCGAGCATGAAGGCGAACTTGGGAAAACAGAGTGCTGGTACATCATTGCAGCGGATGAAGGATCAGAGATTATCTACGGTCATAATGCCAAGTCAAAAGAAGAACTCCGTCAGCAAATCGAAGCTAAAGACTGGGATGGTCTATTAACAAAAGTTCCTGTCAAGGCTGGAGATTTTTTCTATGTACCAAGCGGAACCATGCACGCTATCGGTGCAGGTATCTTAATCCTTGAAACGCAACAGTCTAGCGATACCACCTACCGTGTCTATGACTTTGACCGCAAGGACGATAAAGGCAACTTGCGTGAACTTCACCTTGAAAAATCTATCGATGTCTTGAACATTGGTGAGCCTGCTAATAGCCGTCCTGTGACTGTCAAAGCAGATGATTTGCGTTCCACTCTCCTTGTATCCAATGATTTCTTCGCAGTTTACAAGTGGGAAATCGATGGAAAAGTTGACTTCGAAAAGACAGCTGACTACAGCTTGTTGAGTGTCTTAACTGGCCAAGGTCAACTGACTGTTGACGGAAAAAACTATCCGATCCAAAAAGGCAGCCACTTTATCCTACCAAGTGATGTTGAATCTTGGACCCTAGAAGGGCAAGGTTTGGAATTGATTGTTAGTCATCCATAAAAAAGAAAGGGCCTGAGTTCATTACTCAAGTCCTTTTTGATTACATAAATTGGGCGATAAAGACCACAATGATGATGATGGGGATGATGAAACGAAGAAGGAAGAGCCAGACTTGGAAAAGTCCCTGTTTCCATGCTGTTTCATCGAGATGGAGTTCCTCCAGGGCAAGAGCCTTTTTGAAGATGTAGCCTGTAAAGAGTGAAAGGCAGAGAGCTCCAAATGGCATGAGGAGATTGGAAACCAAGAAGTCCATAGCGTCAAAGAAGGTCTTCCCAAAGATGTGAACATCCGCCATGACACCGTAAGATAGGGCTGAAGGAATTCCAAAGACAAAGGTCAAGATTCCTAAAATCACACTCCACTTGGCACGTTTGCTGTTGTCCTGATTGGTGATATTCCCTACATTAATTTCCAGCATCACGACAGAAGAAGTGACCGTCGCAAAGAGGAAGAGCAAGAGGAAGAGGATGTAGAAAATGGTTCCAAAAGGCATCATGTCAAAGAGTTGAGGCAAGACGATAAAGAGTAAGCTTGGTCCTCCTTCAGACTGGATATTAAAGGCTGACATAGCTGGGAAAATAGCTAACCCTGCCATAATGGATACCGAGATATTCATGGCTACAATGGAAAGACCTGACTGGACTAGATTGGTTTTCTTATCCAAGTAAGAAGCATAGGTCAGCATGGCTGTAACTCCTAGTGAGAGGGCAAAGAAAGATTGTCCCAGAGCATAGAGGAGGCCAGCACTGGTTAGTTTTGAAAAGTCTGGTTTGAGGAAGTAGAGAACGCCTTCCATTGCATTTGGCAAACTGAGAGAGCGCCCGATGATGACAACAAAGATGATAAAGAGCAGGGGCATCATAACCTTAGATGCTCTTTCAATCCCTTTTTGAACCCCACGTGATACAATAAAGATATTCAACAGGATAAAGGCTGCTTGAGCTCCTAGGGCAATGACTGGATTTGAAATGATGGAAGAAAATAACTGAGCGTAATCACTAGTTACACCAAGCTGGAACAATTTTCCAAACTCAATACCCAAATAAACTAGAATCCATCCTCCAATAACACTGTAGAAAGATAAGAGGATAAAGAGGGCAAAGGCACCAATCCAACCGATAAAGTTATACTTGCTATTTTTGCCGAGTTTTCCAAAGGTTTTAATTCCAGAGACACCAGCGCTTCGGCCAAGGGCAAATTCAGCAAGGAGAAGTGGGAAACCGATTAAAATAGTGGAGATGAGAAAGACCAGTAAAAAGCCTCCACCACCATTAGCAGCAGTCATGTAGGGGAATTTCCAAACGGCACCAAGCCCGATGGCTGAACCAGCAGATGCTAGGATAAAGCCCAGTTTAGAACCCCATTGCGATTTTTCAGACATAGTTAAACTCCTAAAATTAGTGTTACAAAAGAAAAAGCCACTGCCCTTGGCAAATAGCCTTCTCAGTACTCAAACTGAGCGTTTCTTTTGATTGATAGACTTGACTATCCTATCATGTTTTCTAAGGTCTGTCAAGAAAACCATTTTCAAGCTTTCACACCTTCCTCAAAAAGTTTAAAAAATCTCACAAAAACGCTTGACTCTGACCTATGGGGAGGGGGTATACTATCAATGTAAGGAGGAAATCATGTATCATATAAAAGAAGCTGCGCAGCTTTCAGGTGTCTCTGTTAAGACCTTGCACCACTACGACAAGATAGGTCTTCTGGTCCCCTTAAAGTCAGAAAACGGCTATCGAATCTACAGTAAAGAAGATTTGGAACGCCTTCAGGTCATTCTGTACTACAAATATCTAGGTTTTTCTTTAGAAAAAATAGCAGAGCTACTAAAGGAAGATAGATCAGATTTGTTACCTCACTTGACCAGACAGTTGGACTATTTGACTCGAGAAAGGCAACATCTGGATAGCTTGATTTCCACCTTGCAAAAAACCATTCAAGAACAAAAAGGAGAAAGAGAAATGAGCATTCAAGAAAAATTCGCAGGATTTAACTACCAAGACCATCAAAAATACCACCAAGAAGCGGTAGAAAAATATGGTCAAGAAGTCATGGATCAAGCTCTCGAACGCCAAAAAGGTCACGAAGATGAAGCTACGGCTGCTTTCAACCAAGTTTTTCGAACTTTGGCACAAAATCTTCAAGCTGGTTTACCTGCAACAGCAACTGAAAACCAAGAGCAAGCAGCCAAGCTCTTGCAAGCCATCCGTACTTATGGATTTGATTGTTCTGTTGAGGTATTCGGTCATATCGGCAAAGGATATGTCTATAACCCTGAGTTTAAAGCAAATATTGACAAATTTAGACCAGGAACCGCCCAGTACACATCAGATGTCATTGCCCACTATGTCCAAACTCAGACAAAATAAAATCGGAGGAGTATTCTTCCGATTTTTCTACTATAGAGTTTTTAATCATAATGTAGACTTCCTGCCACCCAGCCAGTACAGAGGGCAGAAGTGATGTTAAAGCCACCTGTGTGGGCATTGATGTCCATGACTTCGCCTGCAAAGTGGAGTCCGGGTACCAGCTTACTTTCCAGAGTTTTAGGATTGATTTCCTTGAGACTAACTCCACCCTTGGTAACAAAGGATTTGGCAAGGGACATTTTGCCAGTCACAGGGATTTTGAGGGCCTTGATAGACTGGATAAGTTGTTCTCGTTCCTTTTCAGTCAGTTGTTTGACTTTTTCAGGATAGCCTTGCACAAAAAATTCTGCCAAGCGTTCTGGAAGCAACATTTTTAAAGCATTTTTCAAGGATTTTTCACGGTTTTCTTCGAGAAATACAACCAAGTCCTTTTCAGAAAGTTGAGGCAAAACATCCAGTGAGAGAATTTCCCCACCCTTGACAAAACTAGACATACGCAGAGCAGCAGGGCCAGACAAACCAAAGTGGGTAAAGAGCAGATCATGAGTGATGATATGCTTGCCATAACTTAGTGTCACATCGTCCAGAGAAATTCCTTGAAGCGCTTTGTGTGGAAAATCCGTCAATAATGGACTTTCAGCAGCCTCAAGTTCGGTAATGGTATGCTTAAAATGACGGGCAATCTCATGTCCAAAACCAGTCGAACCAGTGGAAGGATAGGATTTTCCGCCAGTTGTGACAATGAGTTTCTCACAAGTGAAGGTTTGGTCAGCTGACTTAAGGACAAACTGGTCATCTACCTTTTTAACCGAAACAACTTCTGTTTGAGTAAGAACTTGGCCACCTAGCTCAGTGATTTTCTTTTCCAAGGCCTCGATAATGGTTCGTGATTTGTCGCTGGCCGGAAAGACACGGCCATGGTCTTCTACTTTAAGTTTAACACCATTTTCTGTAAAGAAGTTAATAATATCATGGTTATCAAACTGGGAAAAGACACTGTATAGAAAGCGACCATTTCCAGGGATTCCAGCTAGTAGGTCATCTAGAGTTCCGTTGTTAGTTACATTGCAGCGTCCTCCACCAGTCCCAGCTAATTTTTTTCCAAGTTTCCGATTTTTTTCGATGAGGAGGGTTTTCTGTCCATAAAAGCTACTGGAAATCGTAGCCATCATACCGGCAGGTCCCCCACCGATGATAATAGTATCAAAATGTTTCATAGCTCTATTGTACCACAAAAAAACAAGAGATGAAGTCACCTCTTGTCAAGAATGCAATTAATCAATTTCATATCCCATCAGCAAACCACCATCTTCTGCATAGAAACTACAGAGACCAGAAGTTGGTAGAATTTTGATATCCGCATGTGGGAAGGTTTCGCGGATTCGGTCTGAGAGCTGTTGACAACATTTTTCGTTATTGCGTTGGGCCATGACAATACGCCCACCAGCATATCCAGCTTTTATCAACTCATCATAGGCTGCCTGAATTGATTTCTTTGGTCCTCTTGCTTTTTGTAGCAATTCGAGAGTTCCAGTTTCACTAGCTTCTCCGACCATACGGATGTTGAGAAGACCAACGACTGTACCGATAAGCTTGCTCAAACGGCCGTTTTTAACCAAGTTATCGACTTTAGCTAGGACAAAGAGCAACTTAGTTTTTTCTTGATAAGCTGTGATAGCTTCAACCACTTCATCAAAAGATAAGCCCTGGTCAATCAAGTCATTTAATTTTTCTACGAGCAAGTCAACTTCCCCACCAGCAGACAAACTATCAATCACATGAATCTTAGTATCAGGATGATCTTCCAGATAGATATTCTTGGCCAGTTGAGCACTATTGTGACTGCCAGAAAGAGTACCGGTGATGGTTACTAAGAAAATGTTTTTGGCTCCTTCAAATGCTCGTAAATAATCATCTGGGCTTGGACAAGCTGATTTTGAAGCTTCTGCAGTTGCATACATGGTTTCCATCATTTGGTCAATATCAAGACTGGCATCATCAATAAAGACCTGATCAGCTACTTGAATGGTTAAGGGAACACTTACAAATGTCGTGTCAATAGCTGGTGTTGGCAGTTGACGATAATCACAACCAGAGTCAGCAATAATCTTCCAAGTCATAGAAATTCTCCATCTTTGTCAGTTATACATTGACAAAGGTTCTGTCTTTTTTTACAATTATATCATGAAAACCCTTGAAACAAAAGCCTCATCCGTCTGTTGTGACAAGTAGAAAGAAAATGTTATGTCTGAACGTAGAATCTCTGAAAAATCTCTTGAAAATCTAAGAAAATCAAACCAAGAATCCAACTTATTAACCAGAGAAGCCATAGAAACAGCCCTCTTGCAGCTCTTGGAAAAAAAGGACTTGACCAAGATTAGTATTTCTGAATTGGTCAAACGGGCAGGCGTTTCGCGTGCGGCCTTTTATCGTAATTATGATTCCAAAGAGGAGATTTTAGAGAGCGTCTTTAAACGAACTGTCCACAATATCATGGAACAGTTGCATCATTATGATTTAAAAACAGATCTTTATCTGGTCTGGGTTCATCTTTTCCGGGAGGCAAGGAAGGAAGCCAGAGTGATTCAACTAGCCTTGGATTACCATCTGGAAAAAATCTTTGTCCAAGCTATGCAGGAGTTTCTGGAAAAATACCATGGAAAATCAAAAGGTGTCAGCTCTTATCTGCATTCCTTCTGGAGCTCGGCCATCGTCTCAGTCCTCCTAAAATGGATCAAGGATGGTATGAAGGTGCCTGCTGAAAAGATTGCAGATTTACGGTTACCATTTTTTAAAAAATAGAGAAAAAGGAGAAAAGATATGACTGAAAAAAGACTAGCCTGGGATGAGTATTTTGCAGCCCAAGCCCTACTAATTGCCAATCGTTCCACTTGTAAACGTGCCAAAGTGGGCGCGATTCTGGTAAAGGATAATAAGGTTATTTCAACCGGTTATAATGGTTCGGTATCAGGGACTGAGCATTGTATTGACCACGAATGTCTGGTCATTGAAGGTCATTGTGTTCGCACTCTTCACGCCGAGGTTAATGCCATTCTACAAGGTGCAGAACGTGGTGTTCCCAAAGGTTTTACAGCCTATGTGACGCACTTTCCATGTCTAAACTGTACAAAACAATTGCTTCAGGTCGGTTGCAAGCGCGTGGTTTATATCAACCAGTACCGAATGGACGACTATGCCCAATACCTTTACCAAGAAAAGGGAACAGAATTGACCCATTTACCACTTGAGACAGTACAGGCCGCTCTTAAAGAGGCAGATTTAATGTAATACTCTTCTAAAATCTCTTCAAACTACGTCAGAGTCGCCTTACTGTTGATATATGGTTACTGACTTGGTCAGTCTTGTTTACAACCTCAAAACAGTGTTTTGAGCTGACTTCGTCAGTCTTATCTACAACCTCAAAGCAGTGTTTTGAGCTGACTTCGTCAGTCTTATCTACAACCTCAAAGCAGTGCTTTGAGCAGCCTGCGGCTAGCTTCCTAGTTTGCTCTTTGATTTTCATTGAGTATAAAAATTATCAAAAATAAATGGTTCAGAAAGATTTTTAAACCATTTTTTGGTATAATAAGAAGAATAAATTGAAAGAAGGAATTCCAAAAATGGGAAAAATTGAAGTTATTAATCACCCACTGATTCAACACAAATTGTCAATCTTGCGTCGTACAGATACTTCTACAAAAGCTTTCCGTGAGCTAGTAAATGAGATTGCAATGTTGATGGGGTATGAAGTACTTCGTGATCTTCCACTAGAAGATGTAGAAATCGAAACACCAATTACAAAAACAGTTCAAAAACAATTGGCAGGTAAGAAATTGGCCATTGTTCCAATCTTGCGCGCAGGTATCGGGATGGTTGATGGACTCTTGAGCTTGGTTCCAGCTGCTAAAGTTGGTCACATCGGTATGTACCGTGATGAAGAAACACTTCAACCAGTTGAGTACTTGGTAAAATTGCCTGAAGATATCGACCAACGTCAAATTTTTGTAGTGGATCCAATGTTGGCAACAGGTGGCTCAGCAATTTTGGCCGTTGACTCACTTAAAAAACGTGGTGCATCAAATATTAAATTTGTCTGCCTTGTATCTGCACCAGAAGGTGTCAAAGCCCTACAAGAAGCTCATCCAGATGTAGAAATCTTTACAGCAGCCTTGGATGAACGCTTGAACGAACACGGTTATATCGTTCCAGGTCTTGGAGATGCTGGAGATCGCTTGTTCGGTACGAAATAAGATCGAAAAGAAGAATGACTTGGAAAAGAATTTCCAGTCACGAAAGGAGGTTAAATTTTTGTTTCTGTCTAATGAAAACAGAGCAAAAATTTGACCTTTTTTGACCAAGATATTATAATAGTCTTATCTTCAGTCATTTGACCAACAAAATTAAAATTCAAAAGGAGAAATAAATGATTCCTGTAGTTATTGAACAAACAAGCCGTGGAGAACGTTCATACGATATTTACTCACGTCTTTTAAAAGACCGCATCATTATGCTGACAGGTCCAGTTGAAGACAATATGGCTAACTCTGTTATTGCTCAGTTGCTCTTCTTGGATGCTCAAGATAGTACAAAAGATATTTACCTTTATGTCAATACACCTGGTGGTTCTGTTTCAGCTGGTTTGGCAATCGTTGATACCATGAACTTTATTAAGGCAGATGTCCAAACCATCGTTATGGGAATGGCTGCATCTATGGGAACAGTCATCGCATCAAGTGGAGCCAAAGGCAAACGTTTCATGCTTCCAAATGCAGAGTATATGATTCACCAACCAATGGGTGGTACAGGTGGTGGTACTCAACAAACCGATATGGCGATCGCTGCAGAACACTTGCTCAAAACTCGTAATACCTTGGAAAAAATCTTGGCTGAAAATTCAGGTCAGTCAATCGAAAAAGTCCATGCGGATGCAGAACGTGATAACTGGATGAGTGCCCAAGAAACACTTGAATATGGCTTCATTGATGAAATCATGGCCAACAATTCATTGAACTAATGATTAAAGAAGGCAAACTCGACTGGGTTTGCTTTTTTTGGTATAATAGGGAGAGATTTCTTAGAAAGAGGATTTATCATGTTTGAAAAAGTCAATCGATCTGGCTTGATTATCTATCTTTACTATAATCGTGATGCAAAAAAACTGCAGGATTATGGAGATATTACCTATCATTCCAAGAAACATCGTTACTTACAACTCTATGTTCCAACTCAAGAAGTGGAGCAATTGGTCGGGCGCTTGAGCAAGGAAAGATTTATCAAAAAAGTTAGAGTTTGTCATATCCAAGAATTGGAAACACCCTTTGTGGGCAATCTTTATAGAGAGGAAAACGCAATCATTTAAAAAATACAAAAAAAGTGTTGACAATTTTCTGATAATTCGGTATATTCTTAACATGCTATTTATTTAAGAAATAAGGAGATAAAAAATGAAGAAAAAATTTGCCCTATCGTTTGTGGCGCTTGCAAGTGTAGCACTTCTTGCAGCCTGTGGAGAAGTGAAATCTGGAGCGTCAAACGCTGCTGGTAACTCAGTAGATGAAAAGACAATCAAAATCGGATTTAACTTCGAGGAAACTGGTGCCGTAGCAGCCTACGGTACATCTGAACAAAAAGGTGCCCAACTTGCCGTTGATGAAATCAATGCCGCAGGTGGTATCGATGGAAAAAAAATCGAAGTAGTTGATAAAGATAACAAGTCTGAAACTGCTGAGGCGGCTTCAGTAACAACTAACCTTGTAACTCAATCTAAAGTATCAGCAATCGTAGGACCTGCGACATCTGGTGCAACTGCAGCTGCGGTAGCTAATGCTACAAAAGCAGGTGTTCCATTGATTTCACCAAGTGCGACTCAAGATGGATTGACTAAAGGTCAAGATTACCTCTTTATCGGAACTTTCCAAGATAGCTTCCAAGGAAAGATTATCGCAAACTATGTTTCTGAAAAATTAAACGCTAAGAAAGTTGTTCTTTACACTGACAATGCCAGTGACTATGCTAAAGGTATTGCCAAAGCTTTCCGTGAAGCTTACAAAGGCGAAATCGTTGCAGATGAAACTTTCGTAGCAGGTGACACAGACTTCCAAGCAGCTTTGACAAAAATCAAAGATAAAGACTTTGATGCGATCGTATTACCAGGTTACTACACTGAAGCTGGTAAAATTGTAAACCAAGCGCGTGGTATGGGAATTGACAAACCAATCGTTGGTGGTGATGGATTCAACGGTGAAGAGTTTGTGCAACAAGCAACTCCTGAAAAAGCATCAAACATCTACTTTATCTCAGGCTTCTCAACTACTGTAGAAGTTTCACCTAAAGCAAAAGCCTTCCTTGAAGCTTACCGTGCAAAGTATAACGAAGATCCTTCAACATTTGCAGCTCTTGCTTATGACTCAGTTTACCTTGTAGCAAACGCAGCAAAAGGTGCTAAAAACTCAGGTGAGATCAAGGACAACCTTGCTAAAACAAAAGACTTTGAAGGTGTAACTGGTCAAACAAGCTTCGATGCAGACCACAACACAGTCAAAACTGCTTACATGATGACCATGAACAATGGTAAGGTTGAAGCAGCAGAAGTTGTAAAACCATAATAGAAAAATATTGAAATAGGGAATGAGCCTCTGACTCACTCCCTGTTTCGATGTTTAAGAACCTATCAAAAAGTGAGGGACGCCCCTCTAAGATTATAAATAGAAAGAGTGAATCTTATGCTCCAACAACTCGTAAATGGTTTGATTCTAGGTAGTGTTTACGCACTGTTAGCCCTAGGATATACCATGGTTTACGGAATTATCAAGCTCATCAACTTCGCCCACGGTGATATTTATATGATGGGAGCCTTTATTGGTTATTTCTTGATTAATTCTTTCCAAATGAATTTCTTTGTAGCGCTAATTGTAGCTATGCTAGCGACAGCCATCCTTGGTGTCGTGATTGAGTTCCTTGCTTACCGACCTTTGCGCCACTCAACTCGTATTGCTGTTTTGATTACAGCTATTGGGGTTTCCTTCCTACTTGAGTATGGAATGGTCTATCTGGTTGGTGCCAATACTCGTGCTTTTCCTCAAGCGATTCAAACAGTTCGATATGATTTGGGACCAATTAGCCTAACAAATGTGCAGTTAATGATTTTGGCCATTTCCTTGATTTTGATGATTTTATTACAAGTCATTGTCCAAAAGACTAAGATGGGGAAAGCCATGCGTGCAGTATCCGTAGATAGCGATGCAGCACAATTGATGGGGATCAATGTAAACCGTACTATCAGCTTTACCTTTGCTTTGGGTTCAGCTCTTGCGGGTGCAGCTGGTGTTCTGATTGCCCTCTATTATAACTCTCTTGAGCCTTTAATGGGGGTTACTCCAGGTCTTAAGTCTTTCGTTGCCGCTGTACTTGGTGGTATCGGAATTATTCCTGGCGCGGCTCTTGGTGGCTTTGTGATTGGTCTATTGGAAACCTTTGCGACAGCCTTTGGAATGTCAGACTTCCGTGATGCCATTGTTTATGGAATCTTATTGTTGATCTTGATTGTCCGACCAGCTGGTATTCTTGGTAAAAATGTGAAAGAGAAGGTGTAAACGATGAAAGAAAATTTAAAAGTTAATATTCTATGGTTACTCCTTTTGCTAGCTGGCTATGGCTTGATTAGTGTATTGGTTTCAGTTGGAGTACTCAATCTATTCTATGTACAGATTTTACAACAAATTGGAATTAATATTATTCTGGCTGTTGGTCTTAACCTAATTGTTGGTTTTTCAGGACAATTCTCACTTGGGCATGCTGGTTTCATGGCGATTGGTGCCTATGCTGCTGCTATTATTGGTTCTAAATCACCAACTTACGGTGCCTTCTTTGTAGCCATGCTTGTAGGGGCCTTACTTTCAGGAGCAGTTGCCTTGCTTGTCGGAATTCCAACCTTGCGCTTGAAGGGTGACTATCTTGCGGTAGCGACTCTTGGTGTTTCTGAAATTATCCGTATCTTTATCATCAATGGTGGAAGTCTTACAAACGGTGCGGCAGGTATCTTGGGAATTCCTAATTTTACAACTTGGCAAATGGTTTACTTCTTTGTCGTAATTACAACTATTGCAACCTTGAACTTCTTGCGTAGTCCAATTGGGCGTTCAACCCTTTCTGTTCGTGAGGATGAAATCGCTGCTGAGTCAGTTGGGGTTAATACGACTAAAATTAAAATCATCGCCTTTGTCTTTGGTGCTATTACTGCAAGTATTGCAGGATCACTTCAGGCAGGGTTTATCGGTTCAGTTGTACCGAAAGATTATACTTTCATCAACTCAATCAACGTTTTGATCATTGTTGTATTTGGAGGCCTTGGTTCAATTACAGGTGCCATTGTTTCGGCTATTGTTCTTGGAATTTTGAATATGCTTCTCCAAGATGTTGCTAGCGTTCGTATGATTATTTACGCTTTGGCCTTGGTATTGGTAATGATTTTCAGACCAGGTGGACTCCTTGGAACATGGGAATTGAGCCTATCACGTTTCTTTAAAAAATCTAAGAAGGAGGAACAAAACTAATGGCATTACTTGAAGTAAAACAGTTAACCAAACATTTTGGCGGTCTAACAGCTGTTGGAGATGTGACTCTTGAATTGAACGAAGGGGAATTGGTTGGATTAATTGGTCCAAACGGAGCTGGGAAAACCACTCTTTTCAACCTTTTGACCGGTGTTTATGAACCAAGTGAGGGAACAGTTACCCTAGATGGTCACCTTTTGAATGGAAAGTCACCTTATAAGATTGCCTCTTTAGGACTTGGACGTACTTTCCAAAATATTCGTCTCTTTAAAGATTTAACAGTTTTGGACAATGTTTTGATTGCTTTTGGCAACCATCACAAACAACATGTTTTTGCTAGTTTTTTACGCTTACCAGCTTTTTATAAGAGTGAAAAAGAATTAAAGGCTAAAGCTTTGGAGTTGCTGAAAATCTTTGATTTAGATGGTGATGCAGAGACTCTTGCTAAAAACCTTGCCTACGGACAGCAACGTCGTTTGGAAATTGTTCGTGCCCTTGCTACGGAACCTAAAATTCTCTTTTTAGATGAACCAGCAGCAGGTATGAACCCACAGGAAACAGCTGAATTGACTGAGTTAATTCGTCGTATCAAAGATGAATTTAAGATTACAATCATGTTGATTGAGCACGATATGAATCTGGTCATGGAAGTAACAGAACGTATCTACGTACTTGAATATGGTCGTTTAATTGCTCAAGGAACTCCAGACGAAATTAAGACCAATAAACGCGTTATCGAAGCTTATCTAGGAGGTGAAGCCTAATGTCTATGTTAAAAGTTGAAAATCTTTCTGTGCATTACGGTATGATCCAAGCAGTCCGTGATGTAAGCTTTGAAGTGAATGAAGGAGAAGTAGTTTCCCTTATAGGTGCCAATGGTGCAGGTAAGACAACCATTCTCCGTACCTTGTCTGGTTTGGTTAGACCGAGTTCAGGAAAGATTGAATTTTTAGGTCAAGAAATCCAAAAAATGCCAGCTCAGAAGATTGTAGCAGGTGGTCTTTCACAAGTACCAGAAGGACGCCACGTCTTCCCTGGTTTGACTGTTATGGAAAATCTTGAAATGGGAGCTTTCTTAAAGAAAAATCGTGAAGAGAATCAAGCTAACTTGAAGAAGGTTTTCTCACGCTTTCCTCGTCTTGAAGAACGGAAGAACCAAGATGCAGCAACTCTTTCAGGTGGTGAGCAACAAATGCTTGCTATGGGTCGTGCCCTCATGTCAACACCTAAACTCCTTCTTTTAGACGAACCATCAATGGGACTTGCCCCAATCTTTATCCAAGAGATTTTTGATATCATTCAAGATATCCAGAAACAAGGGACAACTGTCCTCTTGATTGAACAAAACGCTAATAAAGCACTCGCAATCTCTGACCGAGGCTATGTACTGGAAACAGGAAAAATCGTCCTATCAGGAACAGGAAAAGAACTCGCCTCATCAGAAGAAGTCAGAAAAGCATATCTGGGTGGCTAAAACAATCCAGTGGATTGTTTTAGCCGGCAGATGGAGATTGCAAAGCAATCTTCGCATAGTCCGAGGGACTTTTTTAGTCGGTAGATAAAGATTACTCAAGTAATCTTCAGACAGTCTGGGAGACTAGTTTAGGTTGCAGATGGAGATTACGAAGTAATCATCATTACGGTTCTGTGGACCTTTTTAGTCGGCAGATGGAGATTGCAAACAAATTTGCATCTACATTGAAAGCTTAATTTCTAATAATTGAAAAAATCGAATGAAAGGTATCTTACCTTCATTCACGGAGCTCGATTTCAGAGCTCTTTTTGCTAGCTTATTCATACTTTTCTGAATTTTGAAAAAGAAATGTAAGCGTTTGATAGATTTACAAAAAGATTGTATAATAGGGATAAGAATAGAAAAGGAGAAGTCTCATGGCAGTTAAAGATTTTATGACCCGCAAGGTAGTGTATATTAGTCCAGATACAACAGTATCTCATGCAGCAGATTTGATGAGAGAGCAAGGGTTGCACCGCTTGCCTGTTATCGAAAATGATCAATTGGTTGGTTTGGTAACTGAGGGAACCATTGCACAAGCTAGTCCATCAAAAGCAACAAGTCTTTCTATCTATGAGATGAACTATCTTCTAAATAAGACCAAAGTAAAAGATGTCATGATTCGTGACGTTGTTACTGTTTCAGGTTATGCTAGTCTAGAAGATGCAACTTATCTGATGTTAAAGAACAAGATTGGTATTCTTCCTGTCGTAGATAACCATCAAGTCTATGGTGTTATTACAGACCGTGACGTTTTCCAAGCCTTTCTTGAAATTGCTGGTTACGGTGAAGAAGGAATTCGTGTGCGCTTTGTTACGGAGAATGAAGTTGGTGTACTCGGAAAGATTGTTTCTTTGATTGTAGAAGAAAATTTGAATATTTCCCATACAGTTAATATTCCACGAAAAGATGGTAAGGTGATTATCGAAGTTCAAATTGATGGTTCAGTTGATTTGTCATCCTTAAAGCAAAAATTTGAATCAGAGAATATTCAAGTCGAAGAAATCACTCGTACTTCAGCAAAAGTCTTGTAAGAAGGGAAGCCGAAAGGCTTCAGATTGAAGACAAAGTCCTTAGAACACAAGTTTCTAAGGGCTTTTCTTTGTGTAAAGTCGTATAATAGAGGTAAGAAGAGTTGTGAGGTAATCCCTATGTTTCACAAAGAAAAACCTGATTATAATCGTAAGCAATATGGTTTCTATACAATAGACGAATTGGTCCCAAAAGATCACTTTCTTCGACAAGTTGATTCAAAAGTTGATTTTGACTTTAT